>CAVYXU010000065.1:0-23777 GCA_963772565.1 uncultured Chloroflexia bacterium | reverse complement strand
TCGGGCCGCGCTCGACGAGGTCCTGCGATGACGGCGCTCGCGGCGCGCCGCCCGAACGTCCCGCTGGGGCTGGTGGTCGCCGTGGCCGCAGTCGCGTGGGTCGCCGCCTGGCAGGTCAACCTCCCCGCCGCCGAGTGGCTGGCGTACGAGGGGTTCCAGCTCGAGCGTGGGTCCCACGTGGGCGACGCGATCGCGTTCTTCCTGTACGACGTACCCAAGGTGCTGCTGCTGCTCACCGGGATCGTGACGATCGTGTCGTTCATGCGGTCGTTCGTGTCCCCCGAGCGCGTTCGGCGCGTCCTGGCTGGACGCGGCGTCCTCCCCGGCACGGTTGCCGCGGCCGGTTTCGGTGTTGTGACCCCCTTCTGCTCCTGCTCCGCGGTCCCGCTGTTCATCGGCTTTGTCGAGGCCGGTGTCCCGCTGGGCGTCACGTTCGCCTTCCTGGTGGCCAGCCCGATGGTCAACGAGGTCGCGCTGGTGCTGCTGTGGGGCCTGTTCGGACCCGGCGTCGCGCTCGCCTACATGGCCGCGGGCCTCGCCGTCGCGATCGCCGCCGGACTGCTCATCGGACGGCTCGGTCTCGAGCGCTACGTCGAGGATTACGTGTGGGCGATCCGCGCAGGCGCCGGCATCGCCGACGTCCGGCCCACGCTCGACGAGCGAATCCGTGAGGCATGGCGCTCCACCCTCGACATCGTCGGGCGCGTGTGGCCGTACGTCATCGTCGGTATCGCCGTGGGCGCGCTGATCCACGGGTTCGTGCCCACCGACCTGGTGGTGGAGCTCGGCGGCCGCGACAACCCCGTCGCGGTGCCGGCGCTGGTCGCCTTGGGCGTTCCGCTGTACAGCAACGCGGCGGGCACGATCCCCGTGATCGAGGCGCTGCTGGGCAAAGGGCTGCCGCTGGGTTCGGCGCTCGCCTTCATGATGGCCGTCACAGCGCTGTCGTTCCCCGAGCTGGTCATCCTGCGGCGGGTCATGAAGCCGCGACTGATCGCCGTCTTCGTCGTCATCGTGGCCGCCGGCATCCTCGCCGTCGGCTACGGCTTCAACCTGTTCCTCGCCTGAAGGAGATCACCGTGCGCGTCATCGAAGTCCTCGGATCCGGCTGCCAGAAGTGCCAGCACGTGGAGAAGGTCGTCCGTGAGGTCGTGGATTCCGCCGGGATCCAGGCCGAGGTCCGTCACGTGACGGACTACGCGGAGATCGCGTCGCGCGGCGTGATGTCGACGCCGGGCCTGGTCATCGACGGCGAGGTCGTGATGGCGGGCAGGATCCCGACGCGCGAGCAGGTCGCCACCTGGCTCGGCATCGCCTGAGCGACGCCCCCGGCTCTCGCCGGCGAGTCTCCAGCCGGTCGCGGCCGGCGACATCAGGCGATCTCGACGCCGCGTCCATCCTGGGGCTGGACGCGGCGTCGTACCCTGTCCAGACGCACGGACGGGCGGGCCTTTCCCGCCGGCAGGAGGACAGGATGGCCACGCGACATGCGCTGCTGCTCGGAACCCCCAAGGGCGCCTTCGTCCTCGACGGGGACGGTGACCGCCGGTCTTGGTCGCTTCGCGGGCCGTTGTGCGATGGCTGGCCGATCCACGACGTCACCCGGGACGCAGCGTCGGGCGCCATCCTCGCCGGTGGCGGCAGCCCGTGGTACGGCCCCGCGGTCTGGCGGAGCGATGACCTGGGCCGGACCTGGACGCATTCGAGCGAGGGTCTCACCTACGGTGACGCCGGCCCCAAGGTCGCAACGGTGTGGAACGTCACGGCCGCTCACGGGATGATCTACGCGGGCGTCGAGCCTGCGGGCCTGTTCCGGAGCCGCGACGGCGGCAACACCTGGGAGCACGTAGAAGGGCTGACCAACCATCCGACACGCCCCGAGTGGCAGCCCGGGGCAGGCGGCCTGTGCCTCCACTCGATCGTCCCCCACCGGGAGGATCCCGACCGGATGTGGGTTGCGGCGTCCGCAGTCGGCGCGTTCGAGACCCGCGACGGCGGGCGGACATGGGAGACGCGCAACCGCGGTGTCCGGGCCGAGTTCCACCCCGACAGGTACCCCGACTTCGGGCAGTGCGTGCACAAGCTGGTGATGGCCGCCGACGGCGGTGAGCACCTGTACCAGCAGAACCACTGTGGCGTGTACCGCTCATCCGACGGCGGCCTGCAGTGGGAGGAGATCACCAACGGGCTGCCGTCCGATTTCGGGTTCCCGATGACGAGCCATCCGCGCGACCCGCTGACGGCCTGGACGATCCCGCTCAATGGTGGCGACCGCGGGCGCTACATGCCCGACGCGAGCGCGGCGGTGTGGCGCACGCACGACGGCGGCGATTCGTGGATCCGGTCCGGCGACGGGCTGCCGCAGCAGGACGCCTACCTGGGCGTGCTCCGCGAGGCGATGGCCGTGGACGACCGCGACCCCGTCGGCGTGTACTTCGGGACCAGCACGGGGCAGGTGTACGGCAGCGTCGACGAAGGTCGCAGCTGGTCGCTGCTGGCAGGCAACCTGCCGCCGATCTGGTCCGTCGAGGCCACCTCCGCAGACGCCGCCTCCGCAGAGGCCGCAGTCCTTGACTGACGCGCCGCCGCAGGGACCGCCGCAGTCCTTGACCGACGCGCCGCCGCGCGTGCTGGTCCATCTGCCTCGGTCGCTGGTCGCGCTGTTTCCGGGAGCCGAGCGTCGGATGGAGGCACACGGCGCGACGCTGGCCGAGGTGATCGACGACCTCGACACACTGGTGCCCGGCCTGCGCAACCGCCTCGTCGATGCGGGCCCGGCCATCCGCACGCATCTCAACGTGTTCGTCGCGGGCGAACGGGCCGGTCTCGACGCACCCGTTTCGCCCGGTGACGACATCCACGTGATCCCCGCGGTCTCCGGCGGCTGACCCCGCCGGCCGCAGCTGGCCGGCCGCGGCGGTCCCGGACGCGACCGGCAGATCGGCCCCCTGCACGGGGGCCGCATCGACCCCCGACTCGCCATCCGGCCCCTTGTGATCGACGGGGATCTGACCGACGCTTGACAGCGCACGATCCGCCCGCGTCCGCGGGTCGCGCCGCCCATCGCCGCCAAGCCGCGCCCGCCGGGGCGCCTGACCAGAGGCCCGTACCGATGCCCGTCGTCACCAGGATCACCGACCCGTCGTCCGACATCCTCCATGTCGACCGCCACCCGCTCGACGCGATCTTCCATCCCCGGTCGGTCGCGGTGATCGGCGCGACCGAGAAGGCCGGCTCCGTGGGCCGCACCATCCTGTGGAACCTGCTGTCATCACCGTTCGGCGGCACCGTCTACCCGGTCAATCCGACGCGCCCGGCGATCCTCGGCGTCAAGGCGTACGCATCGATCGGCGCCATCGGCGAGCCCGTGGACCTGGCCGTCATCGTGACCCCGGCCGCGACGGCGCCGGGCCTGGTCGAGGAGTGCGGCGAGGCCGGCGTCCGCGGCGTGATCATCATCAGCGCCGGGTTCAAGGAGGTCGGCGAGGCGGGCGTGGAGCTCGAGCGACAGGTGCTCGCCGCGGCCCGCCGGTACGGGATCCGCGTCGTGGGCCCCAACTGCCTGGGCGTGATGAACCCGGTTGGCGCCTTCAACGCCACGTTCGCCGCGGGGATCGCGGCCCCCGGGCGGGTGGGGTTCGTGTCGCAGTCGGGCGCGCTGCTGACGGCGATCCTCGATTGGGCGGCGCACGAGGACGTCGGCTTCAGCTCGATCGTGTCCCTGGGTTCGATGCTCGACGTCGGCTGGGGTGACGTCATCGACTACCTGGGCGACGACCCCAACACCGACAGCATCGTCATCTACATGGAGACCATCGGCGACGCCCGGGCGTTCCTGTCGTCCGCGCGCGAGGTGGCCCTGACCAAGCCGATCATCGTGATCAAGCCCGGTCGCACGGCGCAGGCGGCCAAGGCGGCGGCCTCGCACACCGGATCCCTGACCGGGTCTGACGACGTGCTGGACGCCGCGTTCCGGCGGGCCGGCGTGCTGCGCGTGAACTCGATCAGCGAGCTGTTCGAGGTATCGGAGATCCTGGCCAAGCAGCCCCGGCCCGCCGGGCGCCGGCTCTCGATCGTGACCAACGCGGGCGGTCCGGGCGTGCTCGCGACCGACGCCCTGATCTCCGGTGGCGGCGAGCTCACGGAGCTCACGCCCGAGACGATGGACCGCCTCAATGCGGTCCTGCCCGCGGTCTGGAGCCACAACAACCCGATCGACATCATCGGCGACGCGCCGCCCGAGCGCTACGCGAAGGCGCTCGAGGTCGCGGCGGCAGACCCCGAGACCGACGGCCTGCTGGTGATCCTCACCCCCCAGGCCATGACCGACCCCACGGCCACGGCCCGGGCGCTGGTCAAGCACGCCCATATCGCGGGCAAGCCCGTCCTCGCGTCGTGGATGGGCGGCGCCGATGTCGAGGAGGGCGCGGCGATCCTGCGCGCGGCCGGCATCCCGACATTCGCCTACCCGGACACGGCGTGCGTCCTGTTCAACCACATGTGGCGCTACGCGAACAACCTCAAGGCGCTGTACGAGACGCCATCGCTGCCGGTCGCCCCGGAGCGCGGCGAGTTCCGCGAGGAGGTCGACCGCATCATCGCCGAGGTCAGCGCCGAGGGCCGGACCCTGCTGACCGAGTACGAGAGCAAGAAGGTCCTCGCCGCGTACGGGATCCCGATCACCGACACCGAGCTCGCCCACACCCCGGAGGAGGCGTGCGCGGCGGCGGCAGACATCGGCTACCCGGTGGTCGCCAAGCTGCTGAGCCGGACGGTCACCCACAAGACCGACGTCGGTGGCGTGGTGCTCAACCTGCGCACGCCCGAGGCCGTCTGCGAGGCGTTCGAGACGATCCGCGAATTGGTCACCGCCAAGGCCGGTGCCGAGCACTTCGAAGGCGTCACGATCCAGCCGATGATCAACTGGAGCGGCTACGAGCTGATCGTCGGCAGCAGCCCGGATCCGCAGTTCGGGCCGGTCCTGCTGTTCGGGATGGGCGGCCAGCTGGTCGAGGTCTTCCGGGACCGGGCGCTCGCCCTTCCCCCGCTCAACACGACCCTGGCCCGGCGCCTGATCGAGCACACCAAGATCGCCGCCGCGATGCACGGCGTCCGCGGCCGAAAGCCGATCGACATCGACGTCCTCGCCGCGCTCCTCGTCCGGTTCAGCGAGCTCGTCGCGGAGCAGCCGCGGATCGCCGAGATCGACATCAACCCGCTGCTGGCATCGCCGGAGCGGATCATCGCCCTCGACGCCCGCGTGGTCCTCCACCCGGCCTCGGTCGACGACGCGGACCTGCCGCGGCTCGCGATCCGCCCGTACCCCCACGACTACGCCCGCGACTACGTGACCAGCGACGGCGTCCCGTTCGAGGTGCGCCCGATCCGGCCCGAGGACGAGCCGGCGCTCGCCCGCTTCCACGCCACGCTGTCCACCGAGACCGTCCAGGCGCGGTACGGCACCGACTTCGCGCTCGCCGAGCGAACCGCGCACGAGCGACTGACGAGGAGCTGCTTCGTCGACTACGACCGCGAGATCGTGCTCGTCGCCGAGGTGCCCGACGCCGACGGCACCGAGATCGCCGCTGTCGCCCGCCTGTCGCGCGTCCACGCCAGCGACGACAAGAGCCTCACCCTCGTGGTCGCCGACGCCTGGCAGCGGCGAGGGATCGGGGCCCAGCTCGTGCGGTCGGCGATCGCCGTCAGCCGCAAGGAGCATGTTGCCCGCGTCGTCGCCCAGCTGTCACCGGACAACGCCCCGATGCACGAGCTGCTCGCGGAGCACGGGTTTACGTTCGAGGACCGCGACGGGCTCCTGGTGGCGTCGCTCGTCACGCGCTGATACCGGGCTCGTCCGGACTCGGGTGACCGCCGGCACGTCCCCGGGCGCTTCGGGATCATCGGCGCCGCCCGCGGTGCCGATCAGGCGTCCGCAGCCGGCCCCCCCGAGGACCAGCCGAGCATGCCCGTGATGTCCTGCGCGATCAGCGTCGGGGGGCGATCGCCGGCAACGGTCGCATCCTCCAGGCCCAGGCCCACGCCATCTCGCAACCAGCGGCGCGCGACCGCAAGATCGTCGGCGCGCGAGCCATTCGGGTCGCCGGTGAGCCGCCGCTCGATCTCCGCCTCGGGAACGTCGAGCCGGACCACCGTGACGGGCATTGCCACGGCGTCGCGAATCGCCTGAAGCTGCCCGGCGCTCGGGAGCGCGTACGCGAGCACCAGCCGGTCGACGCCGGCGCGCACGTACGTGTCGCGGACGGCGCGAAGGTTCGCGAGCGTGATCCGCGGATCCTCGTGCTCGTCATGGCCGAGATCCGCGCCGTACCAGCCCAGCCAGTCGAGGTCGACGGCCGCCACGCCTACGCCGCCCGCGCTGGCCACGTCGACCAGCTCGATTGCGACCGTCGTCTTGCCGGCGCCGTACGGACCCGTGAGCAGGACGGCCGCGGCGTGCGGGCCAGCGGCCGGGGATGCCGGGGCGGAGCTCGCGGGCCCGTCATCTGGGCCGATCTCGCCGGACAGGAAGTCCGCACCCGCGTCAACCGACGCCCGATGCGCATCCGTGAGCAGGTGCCGTCGATCGTGGCTCGACGCATGCGCGTAGCCGGCCAGGTTCGTCATGAGCTCGTGGAGCCTGCCCAGGTGCCGCGCCTCGATCCCCGGCCACGCTTCGGCGCCCGTCCCCGCGTGCATCAGCGGCAGCAGGTGGTCCAGGCACAGCGGCGCGACCGCGACGGCCTCGGCCCACAACGGATCGGCGATCAGCCCGACGAGGCCCTCGATCAGCCCGGCCTCGGTGCGCGCCATCCGGGCACAGACCGGGCAGGCCGGCGGGCGCGCCGCCGCCTCGAGCCGCTTTGCGCGTGATCGCCCCCCGCCCTTGTGCGCCGAATCCAGCTCCGCGAGCCGGACCCGGAGCGTCGCCCTGAGCAGGATCGCCGCCCCGAGGCTGCCCGCCCGCCGCCGGTCGGCATCCAGGATCGCCCGCGAATGCCTCGCACAGAAGCCACGCCCCGCATCAAGGTCGCCGCGGAACCCGACGTCATTGACGCTCTCCGCGAGGATCGCCTCGAGGAACGCGGCCTCCGTACGCCGGCGCTCGCGGCACAGCGGACAGCCGGGCATCCCGAAGGCATCGGCGAGGTGGATGCCGGAGCTGCTGTGCACCGGGAGCTGCGAGGTCACGTCGGTGAGTCTCCGTCCTGCCGGGCGGTGCCGGCGGCGGCAGTCGGGCCGAGCAGGTAGAGCGCGATCGTGAGCGGCGAGACGGCCCTGATCGAGTGGGGTGTATCGGCCGGCATGTGGATCCAGGCACCAGGGCCCAGCGAGCGCCGCACGCCGCCGACCGAGATGTCGGCATCGCCGGTCAGGACGTGGACCACCGCGGGACGGGCAGCGGTGTGCTCGGATAGCTCCTCGCCCGTCGCAAACCCGAACAGCACGAGCCGCAGACCGTCGCCGTCATGGACCGTCAGGCTGAGAATCCCGTGCGGAGGCGGCGACACCTCGGCAAGCAGGTCATCGACGATGTGGGGCGCTTCGGTCACCGGTGTCACCTCCTTCGCCGAGCCTACCGCCGATGCCGGCCTGGAGCGTGGCGCCGCTGCGAGCACCGGCCCGCGAGCACGAGCGCCGGCCCGCGAGAGCGCCGGCCCATGGCGGTAGCTATGGCCACCTGTTGCAGACGCGCGCATAATGGATTCCTCAATCCTCCCTCCCCTCGGAGGTCGTCCCCGGGAGGTCACCGAGACATGACGATGCGAACGGCCGGTTGGCCAGGCTCGCAACGGCGCCGGCAGGCATGGCGTCGGCTGACCGCGAGCGAAGACGCATCGCGCGGTGCTTCCAATATGGCGACGGTCCCCCGCGCGGGGAACATCTCGAGCGACACACGCGCGGGCACTCTGGCGCGGTCGCGGGGATGAACCCACGATCCCCCCGACCCGGCAGGGCCGAGCGCGTGCTGGCCCGCTGCCGCGAGACCTGAGGCCGTCGCGAAGGCGACGGCCTTTCGCATGCCCTGACCCGGGCGCGGCTTGGGCCGTCCGGTCGCTACCATCCCTGGCATGAGCGACGGTAATCCGGATGGGACGTGCAACGTCCGCCCAGCCACGCCGGCCGAGGGCCGCGACGTCCGGGCGATGCACGCTGCGAACCGTGCGGCATGGGACGAAGCCGCGGAGCGATACGAAGGCTGGTTCGACGAGGCCGTCGCGCTGATCCGGTCCGGGGGCTCGAACCTGTTTCCGGTCGAGGCCGACCTCATCGGCGACCTCCACGGCCGCTGCCGTCGGGCGATCCACCTCCAGTGCGCCGGCGGGCGGGACACGCTCTCGCTGTGGAACCTCGGCGCCGACGAGGTCGTGGGCGTGGACTTCAGCCCGCGGATGCTGGACCTTGCGGCCAGGCTCGCCGCGGCAACGGCCGCACCCGCGAGATGGATCCAGAGCGACGTGCTCGACACCCCCCACGAGCTCGACGGCACCGGCGACCTCGTGTACACGGGCCGCGGCGCGATTATCTGGATCCAGGATCTCGACGCCTGGGCGGCGGTGCTGCGGCGGCTCCTCTCCCCCACCGGGCGCCTCGTGATCTTCGACGGCCACCCGGCGGAATGGCTGTTCGACGCGGACGCCGATGGCCGCTGGATCGTCACCGACTATGACTACTTCGCGGGTCCGGAGGCGTCGCGGGGATGGGCGCCGGAATACATCGACCACATCTCAGTGGCCGAGGACGACCAGTCGTGGAAGTTCGCCCGTGCCTGGACCCTGGGTGAGATCGTGACGGCGCTGCTCAGCACCGGCCTGCGCCTGGAGCAGGTTGCGGAGCATCCGGTCGACTGGTGGGCCGGGCACCGTGACGTGCGGCCGGAGGAGCGAGGGCGCGTACCGCTGTCCTTCTCGGTGGTCGCGCGACGGGATTGACGGCAACCCTGCGTGCGCCCACGATGCCGTCGTGAACGAGGACCCGGATGACGCGATCCTCGAGCCGGACGACGGCGACGAGGACGATGAGGACCTGGACACGGGGCTGGACCCGCGCGAGGCCGCGCGCGATCGCCGGCGGGACCGCGAGGCCGAGGCGGAGCGTCGCGCCCTGATGCGTCCGGGGATGGGCAAGGTGTTCAAGCAGATCACCGACCGCCACGTGCGTGACGCCGACGACCTGCCGCGACGCCGGGGACGCGACCGGGCCTGACCGAGCGGGTGTCGAACGGGGCCCGACGTCTGCTAGCGTGCTCGCGATGCCGCATGCCGAAGCACCCGCCTCGTATCGCGAGCTGCTGCGCATCCCCACGATCGGACGGATCCTGCTGGGGATGGCGCTCAGCCGGATCGGCGGCAGCATGTTCGGCGTCGCGATCGTGCTGTTCACCCTCGACCGGTTCGACTCCCCCGCCCTCGCCGGGCTGGTCACGTTCGCGAGCGTCGGCCCTGGCCTGATCGTCAGCCCGATCGCGGGGGCGCTGCTCGACCGGCATGGGCGCGCGCGCCTGATCGTCATCGACCAGCTCGTCGGCGCCGCGTCGCTGATCCTGATCGCCGGCCTCGCACTCACCGACGCCCTCACCCCGGTGATCCTGGTGCTGGTCACCGCCGTCGCGGGGCTCACCGCACCGCTCAGCTCGGTCGGGCTGCGCACGCTGTTTCCGCTGATCGTCCCGCGGCGCCTGTGGGAGCGTGTCAATGCGCTCGACTCCAACGGCTACGTCATCGCGACGCTCATCGGGCCGCCCGCGGCCGGGCTTCTTGTCCAGCTGGCCGGCGGGCCACGGACGACTGCTCGTGATCGGCGCGCTGTTCGGGCTCGCGGCCGTCGTGTTCGTTCGCGTGGCCGATCCGCATAACGAGACCGAGTCGACGGGCAAGCTGCTCGTCGACGCCTGGCAGGGGCTGCGCTACACGCTGCTCAACCCGACCCTCCGGGCGCTCGGGATCTCGCTCGCGATCCTCAATGTGGGCTGGGGCATCGTGACGATCGCGCTGCCGGTGCTCGTGCTCCAGCGCCTGGGCCAGGGCGAAGCGGTCGTGGGCGCGGTGTTCGCGGTTTCCGGGATCACTGGCGGCGCCGGCGCGCTGCTGGCGGGCCGGTGGCGCACGCAGGGACGCGAGCGCCAGATGCTCATGCTGCCGATGGCCGGCATGGCCGTGGCCACGGCCGTCCTGCTCGCCTCCCCCACCCTCGCCGTGCTGATCGCGATCATGGCGGTCACCGGCTTCCTCAACGGCCCGCTCGATGTCGCGCTGTTCACGCTCCGCCAGCGCCGGACGGATCCGGCCTGGCTGGGTCGCGCGTTCGCGGTATCGATGTCGCTCAACTTCATGGGCTACCCGTTCGGCGCCGCCATCGGCGGCGTGCTCGTCGGGATCAGCATCGAGGCGGCGCTCGCGGTGGCCGTGGGCGCGACTGCGCTGGGCGCGCTCGTGGCATTCTGGCTCATCCCGCGGACCCCGCCACGGGAGGCAGCCACGCGACCCTGAGACGCGGCGGACCGGTCTCGTTGGGTCAGCGCTCGGCGATGCCCCGGAATGTGCCGTCGGGATCGCGAGTCATCCGTCGCACCTCGAGCACCGATGTCGGGCTCGATCGGCCCGTACACGTGCGGATATCTCCGACCGTCATCGTCGAACCGCCACGGACTCCCGGTCCGCTCGAGGTCAAGGGTCAGTAGCAGGAACGGTCGCGGGTCGTCACGGTAGAACCGGTTCGCGACCTCGACCATGAGCACGTCCCCGTCCGTGCAGTGCACAAAGCCATCCTCCGCGTACGCGGACGGCAGGTACGGCGCCGAAGGGTCGTGTGCGTCCCAGACGGCTTCCGGAACCAGGTGCAGCGTCGGGCGGCTCATGCCTCGGGTGGCGTCCCCGGATGATCGTCCACCGAGACCCAGCGCCGGTCGAGCGCGAGGTGGATCACGGTCGGCCCGGACGCCGCCAGCGCGGTCCGGAGCGCCGGCTCGAAAGCCGAATCCAGGTCGACGCGCACGCCGCGGGCTCCGCACGCGCGCGCGACCGCCGCGAAGTCAATCGGACCGAGGCTCGTCCCGGGTGCCGTCGGGCTGCCGATGAGATCCTGGTGGGCGCGGATCATTCCGTACGACTCGTTGTCGAACACGATCGCGACCACGTGGGCATCCATCCGGACGGCCGTCTCGAGCTCCGCGAGGGTCATGCCCAGGCCGCCGTCACCAAGCAGGGCGACGACGCGTCGCTCGCGGTGGACGAGCGCCGCGGCGATCGCCGCCGGGAGCCCGTAGCCCATCGCGCCCGAGGTGGGCCCGAGGAACGTCCCCGGCCGGCCGAACCGAAAGCCGCGGGCCGCCCAGCCGGAGAACGAGCCGGCGTCGGTCGTGATGATCGCGTCCTCCGGCAGCAGACGCCGGAGCTCGGCCACCATCCGGCCCGGATGGATGCCCGGACCCTCCCACACGCTGTCGTCGACGACCGTCGCGGCCTCCCAGGCTGCCCGATCGTCCGCGTTGTACCGATCCCTCGCCTGAAGCGGCTCGGCCAGCAGCACGGCGTCCTTGAGCCTCACGAGCGCCGCCCGGACGAACGCCCGCGCGTCGGCGCGGATCGCGCGCTCCGGTGCCGGGGTGTCGCCGGCAGCCTCGCGATGGGGCTCGAGATCCACGTGCATCCAGCGCTGGCCGGGTGCCGGGACCCGATAGCCGGAGGTCGTCGGCTCGTTGAGCCTCGACCCGAGCACCAGCAATGCATCCGACGCCTCGATCCGCTCGCGCACGATCGACGGGCTGCCGAACCCGGTCATGCCCAGGTACAGCGGGTGGTCGTTGGGGATCACGTCACCGCGCCGCCAGCTGGCCACGACGGGGACGTGCAGCAGCTCGGCCAGCCGGACGAGATCGTTCGAGCATCTCGCCCGAAGGACTCCGGCACCGGCCAGGATCAGGGGACGCTCGGCCCCGGCCAGGAAATGCAGCGCGGCTCGCACGTCGGCAGCGTCCGGCACCTCAGGGTGCGGGCGAACGACCGGTGCGACCGTGCCTTCGGGGATCGGCAGCTCCAGAACGTCCTCGGGGATGGCGAGCACGGATGGGCCGGGGCGTCCCTCGACCGTCGCGCGCACGGTCTCCTCGAGCGTGTCGGCCGCCTTTGCCGGGTCCACGATCTTGCCCGCCCACTTGGCCAGACGGCCCACGGTACCGACGAGGTCGACCTCCTGGAACGCCTCGCGACCCTTGATCCTCGAGGTCACGTCCCCGATCAGCACGAACATCGGGGTCGAGTCGGCCGTTGCCGTGTGCACCCCGATCGCCAGGTTCGAGGCACCGACCGCGCGGGTGCCGAGGCACACGGCGGGCCGACCCGTGAGCTGACCGTACGCTTCAGCCGCGAACGCGGCGGCACCTTCATGGCGGGTTGCCACGACGCGGATCCCGACGGCCTCGAACGCGTCGAGCACGGGCAGGAAGCTCTCGCCGGGAACCGTGAACGCGAGACGCACGCCGGCGGCACGCATGGTTGCCGCGATCAGCTCGGCGACGGTTCGCGGGACGAGCGGGGCCTCCGCTGCGACGGCGTCGGGACCGGGCTCCTCCGGTGCGACGGCGTCGGCGGCAGGCTTCTCCGGTGCAGGCGCTGGCTCTGTATCGGCCGGCGGCTCATCGGCCGCCGGCTCGGGCTCGTCGTTATCCGGCTCCCCCGCTGGCGCCGAAGGCTCATCGGGCTCCGGATCGGGCTCCACCGCCGGCTCGGGCTCGGCCGCGGGCTCGGGCTCGGCAGCCGGCTCCTCCGGCTCCCCCTCTGGCGCGGCGGGCTCATCGGCCCGCAGCTCGGGCTCGGCAGCCGGCGCGTCGGACTCGGCCGGCTCCATCGCTGGCGCCGCAGGCTCATCGGGCTCCGGATCGGGCTCGGCCGCGGGCTCGGGCTCGGCCGCCGGCTCCGGGCCGGGTGCGACGTCCGCCGGGTTGGGATCCTGGTCGATGGACGGCGGATCGGGAACGAGCGGCTGGTCGGGCTGGGGGTGCATCGCGACCTCCTGGTGTCCGGCGTGGGCGGCGGTCCGCCCGGTGCCGGGGCTTGCGAACGCGAGTGGGACGAGGCGAGCGGCGGATCAGTTTGTTGGGGCGATGGCTGCCGTTCCGAGCATGGCCGCCAGCAGGCCGGCGACCACGAACAGGGCGACGATGATCATGACGATACGGGCCGCGCGGGCTCCGGGCACGGCAACCTCCTAGCGGTAGTTCTCGAACTGGAGCGGGACGGCCTCGTCAAGCGCTCGCAACCGGACGATCACGCGCTGGAGCTCGTCCTTGCTCTTCGCGGCGACGCGGATGGCATCGCCCTGGATCCGTGGCTGCACCTTCGGGAAGTCATCGCGGATCAGCTTGACGAGCTTGCGCGCGAGGTCATCCGGAAGACCGCGCCGAAGCCCGATCTCCTGGTGAACCATGTTGCCGCCGGCCGGCACGACCTCACCCCAGTCGAAGATCTTGAGCGACAGGCTGCGCCTGACCGCCTTTGACTCGATCAGGTCGCGTATCGCGCGCGCACGCATGTCGCTGTCGGTGACCAGCACCAGCTGGTCCTTCTCCTGCGTCAGGTCGACGTGGGCGCCCTTGAAGTCGTAGCGCTGGATGACCTCGCGTCGAACCTGGTCGAGCGCGTTCCGGAGCTCCTGCTGATCGAAGTCCGAGACGACGTCGAACGAGACCTCGCCCGCCATCTCTCCTCCTTCCTGCTCAGCCCGCGAGGTGCTCGCGGGCAACGGTCCAAAGTCGCAGACGCGTGATGCGTCCGTCCTCCCCCACCTCGGCGGAGAGGAAGCCGGCCTGCCGGACCTTCGCCTCGTCGGCGCGACGAGTCCAGCTTGCGTGCCACGCGGCGAGGATCGTGGCGCCGGCGACCCAGTGGCGCTCGATGGCCTGGTCGTAGTAGCGCTCGTCCTCTGCCGCCTGGAGCAAGTATGCCCGCAGCGCGTTGTGCCCGGCGAGCGGAGGGGTGAACGGGTCGAGGACGAGCTCCGCGGTCGCATCGAACAGCTCCGTGTAGCCGTCCCCGTCGTAGCCCATCCGCGCACGAACGAGGGCATCGAGGATGTCGTGGCCCTGCGCATAGCTGATCGTCATTCGTCCTCCAGGTGTTCGAGCAGGAGCTCGCTGATCCGGTATGAGCGCCCGCCGCCCATGACGAGGACCGCGTCACCCGGGCGGACCTCGCCCGCGAGCCAGCGCGCGGTCGATTCGACCGAGCCCGGTGCCGCGCACGGGATGCCGGGTGCCCGCGCCGCGACCGCCTGCGCGAGCCCGGCGGCGGACGCAACCGTGGTGTCGGGATCCCTGCCGGCCCAGATGTCGGCGATCGCGACCGCGTCCGCACCGGCGAGCGCCTCGGCGAACTGGTCCAGCAGCGCCGCCGTGCGATGGTAGGTCAGCGGCTCGTAGACCGCCCAGACTCGCCGGCCCGGCTCGCGCTGGCGAACGGCGGCGATCGTCGCCCGGATCGCGGTCGGGTGGTGGCCATAATCGTCGTACACGACGATGCCCCGAGCCGAGCCTTTGCGCTCGAGCCGGCGGCCGACACCCCGGAACGAAGCCAGGCCGTCGACGATGGCCGCAGGCCCAAGCCCGAGGGCGGCCGCCGCGCCTGCCACGCCCAGTGCATTGGCGACGTTGTGGCGGCCTGCCGTCGCCATCCGGACGGGCAGCGGCCCCGCGAGGGGGTCGAGCCCCGCGATCTCGATCAGCGTTGCCTCGGGCCTGGCGGCGGTGATTCGTCCGAGGAGCGCGGATGCCGGCCCGACCGGCGTGCCGAACCGGTCCGCGATCCCGCGTGCAAATCCCCCCAGCCGTTGCGGCGCGACGTCCGCCAACGCGGTGGCGACGATCCGGCCCGGCCAGTCCGCCAGGCGCCCGGCGAGCTCGGCGACCCCCTCGTCGGCCACGTTCGCCACCAGCACCGGCACCCGGCCGCGGGCGCGGCTCGACTCCCCCGCCCGCCGGATCCATGCCTCGAATGCGGCGATGACCGCGGCGCCATCGGCGAACACGTCCGGGTGGTCCCATTCCGCTGACGTCATGACGATGACGTCGGGGCGATACGGATCGAAGTTGCCGGCGTACTCGTCGGCCTCGACTACGAAGGGCGCGCCGTCGCCCCGTCGCGCCGTGGCCGGCAGCCCGATCGCGGTCAGGGACTCCGGCAACAGCGCACCCACGAACGCCGCGGGGTCGGCGCCGCCTGCCGAAAGCACGTGAACGAGCCACCCTGCAGACGTGCTCTTCCCATGCGTCCCGGCAACCGCCGCCAGGGTGCGACCAAATGCCGCGTCCGCGACGACCTGCTGCCACGGTTCGAGCGCGATGCCGTCGGCGCGCGCGGCGGCGAGCTCGGCGTTGCCGGGGTCGATCGCGGTCAGCGCCTTGGTCACCGCGAGCCGCGCAGGCGGCGGCGAGGTGCGCACGTGCGCCGGACTATGCTCCGGCGCGAGCGGGATGCCCGCGGCGTCCAGCGGCGGCGTATATGGCCCGGGGCCGGCCGGGTCGCACCCGTCGACCACCGCTCCGGACCACTGGGCGAGGAGTGCCGCCGCAGACGCGCCGGCGCCTGCAGCACCGACCACGTGTAGCCGTTCGCCGGTGCGGATCGGTCGTGCCTCGCGGGCCGGCTCGAGGCCCGCGCCGATCGCTGCAGCGCCGCGAACGCTCACCGCGGGCGGCCTGCGGAAAGCTCAACCTGTGCGAGCAGCAGGTCGATCGCCGAACGTGCGCTGTCGCGCTTGTTGGCCGACCGATCTCCATTCCACTGAAACCGCCGCACCGTGGTCGGCCCGATGCCCGCGACCGCGATGTACACCAGCCCCACCGGCTTCGCCTCGGTGCCTCCGTCCGGGCCCGGCGATACCTGTCACCGCAACCCCGAGGTCGGTGCCCAGCCGGTTCCTGACCCCCTCCGCCATGGCGACGGCCACCTGTGCCGACACCGCGCCATGGCCGGCAAGGACGGCAACCGGTACGCCCAGGAGCTCGCGCTTGACCTCGTCCGCGTAGGCGACTGCCCCGCCGCGCAGGTAGGCGGAGGAGCCAGGCACCTCGGTGAGCACGTGCGCGACGAGCCCGCCGGTGCATGACTCGGCCGTCGCCACGGTCAGGCTCCGCGAGACGCAGGCGACCTGCAGGCGCCGCGCCAGATCGACGAGCTCGTCGTCGGGCACGATCAGGTGCGGTTGGTCTTGACCGGATCGGCCGGCGGGGCGAACAGCCACGTTTCCGGGTTGCCCTTGGTCGACATCCGGCCGAGGTCCTTGCCGTTGAGCGTGAAGTAGGTCGAGCTCGACTTACCGGTCCGGACCTCGATCGAGTCCTTGGCCGTGAAGGTCAGGACCTTGCCCGGCTGGAAGATCGTGCCGGCCTGGCCTGTGACGGTGGACACCTTGCCGTCGACCCAGACCTTGAGCCATGCACGCGATGACTGGATCGTGATCACGAGGTTCACGCCCTGGTACTTGATCGACACGTTGCGGGTGAGGGTGACCGCCTTGCCCTCGGCGGACGTGGCGGTCATCACGATCTGCCACTGGCCGGCGGACAGGTCGAGCGGCGAGTCGAACGACCCGTCGGTGTCCACGTCGACGGTCACGGGACCGACCGCGGGTGCCGCGGGCGATGCCGATGGTTCCGGGCCGTGGCCGTCGGCACGCCGGTCGCGTCCGCCAGCAGGATCGCCGAGACCGTGACCGTCGTCGCATTCGTCGTGGTGCCCTTGACCGGGATCGCCCCGTTCTCGAACTGCGAGCCCTCGGCCGGTGAATCCACGGTGAGCGTCGGCGCCTCGATGACAAGGAACGGCACCGTGATGAACACGCGCGCCGGTGTCTCGGCCTCCTTGCCCGTCTCCGGATCCAGGGCGCTGATGTCGAACTGATTGCGGCCACGGCGAAGGTCCACGTCGGCGGTCCACTTCCCGCTGGCATCCGCCGAGACCCGGTACGGCTGATCGCGCCCGGCGACGTTGATCGTGATCGTCGCGCCCGCGATCGACGTCCCGCGCAGGGTGTAGGAGGTCGCGTCCTCGGGGACGTCGATCACGGCCTGGGCGGGGCTCGTCACGGCCAGTGTGGGCGGCTTGGCGAACCTGACGAGCTGGATCCCGATGTACACGGCGAACACGCCGATCAGCACGGTCAGCAACGCGGCGACGATGACGACCGGCGAGAACGTGAGCCCGGGTCGCGGTGCCGTCAACGGCTTGGGGACGGCCAGCACGGGTTCCGGGGGAACGGCGGACTCTCCGCGCTCGCGCTTCCACTGACGGATCACGTCGTCCGGGTCGAGCCCGAGGTACAGCGCGTAGTTGCGCAGGAAGCCCTTCGTGTACACGGCACCGGGCAGGTCGCGATACTCCCCGCGCTCGAGGGCGGCGAGGTAGTGCGCACGGATCTTGGTGTCCCGCTCGGCTCGGTACAGGTCGACGCCTTTGCGCTCGCGCGCGGCGATCAGCCGCTCCGGGAGATCCGGACCGGCCTCGGTGGCGTAGGCGCGCTCGGAGTCGCGGGCCTCGCCGCGCGCCCTTCGCGCCTCGTCTCGTGCCGTCATCCGCTGACCTCGTCCATGTCGGCCGGGCCGTCGTCCCGGCGAAGGACGACCCGGGCGTTCGAGCCGTCGAACGCCCCGACGTATCCCCGCGCCTCGAGCTGATCGATGATCCGTGCCGCCCGCGCGTAGCCGATCCGCAGCCGTCGCTGGAGCAGCGACGCCGAGGCCCGATCGTACTCCCGAACAACCGCGACGGCATCCTGCAGCAGCCGGTCGGCATCCTCGTCGGGCGTGTCCTCGATGCTGCCCTGGGACTCGTCCCCGGAGTCCACGATGGACAGGTCGTAGTGCGGGTCGCCGATCTGGTCCCGCCAGTGCTGGGTCACCTTGCCGATCTCGGCATCGGAGACGAACACGCCCTGGAGGCGCATCGGGCGCGGCAGGTCGCTCGGCTGGTACAGCATGTCGCCGCGCCCGATGAGGTCCTCGGCGCCCGGCGCGTCGAGGATCGTGCGGCTGTCGATCTGCGACGCCATCGCGAACGCGATCCGGCTCGGGAAGTTGGCCTTGATCAGGCCGGTCACCACGTTGACCGACGGGCGCTGCGTGGCGAGGACCATGTGGATGCCGGTCGCGCGCGCCTTCTGGGCCAGCCGGACGATCGGATCCTCGACGTTCTTGCCCTCGCGCATCATGAGGTCCGCGAGCTCGTCGATCACGATCACGATGTACGGGAGGCGGTCCGCCGGGTCCACCCGCGTCTCGTTGAACGCCTTGATGTTGCGGGCCGTGGCACCGGCGAACCGGCGATAGCGGTTCTCCATCTCGCCCACGGCCCACTTGAGCGCGGCCTTGGCCCGCTCGGGCTCCGTGATGACCGGGACCAGCAGGTGCGGCAGGCCGTTGTAGCCTGCGAGCTCGACCCGCTTGAGGTCCATCAGGATCATCCGCGTGTCGTCCGGGGTCGCATTGCACAGCAGGCTCGTGATCAGCGCATTGACCATGACGCTCTTGCCGGAGCCGGTGGCGCCCGCGATCAGCAGGTGGGGCATCTTCGAGAGGTCCACCGCCTGGGCCCGGCCCGCCACGTCGCGCCCGAGCGCGAAGGTCAGCCGCGATCCCGAGGCCGGGAAGTCCACCTCGTCCAGGATCCGGCGCAGGGCGACGACGTTGAACTCCCGGTTGGGGATCTCGATCCCGACCGCGGCCTTGCCCGGGATCGGGGCCTCGATCCGGATGCTCCGCGCGGCGAGCGCCATCGACAGGTCGTCCGAGAGCGCCTCGATCCGGCTGAGCTTGATGTGCGGTGCCGGCTGGACCTCGTACTGGGTCACGACGGGGCCGGCGTTGCGGCCGATGATCCGGGCGTCGATGTCGAAGCTGGCCAGCTTCTCGATGATCCGGTCCTCGTTCCAGGCGTGGACGGCATCCTGGTTGGCGGTCGGGGCCAGCGCCTCGCCGGCCTCGAGCAGGTCGTGCGGCGGCAGACGCCACTCGATGTCCTGCTTGGGCGGCGAGTCCGAGGCGTCGGTGACGTCCTCCGGGTCGCGCTCGACGGGACGCGCCTCGCGCGTCGACCGGAGATCGCTGGACGGCGCGGCCACGACCGAAGCCCCGTTGGGGCGGGCCGGAGCGAACGTCGCTGATGTCGGGGACACGGCACCGGCGCCACCTGCGGACGCAGGCGCATCCGAACCCCACATGCCGGTCTGGCCCGGCGTGTCGACGGCGGGGATGCGCGCGGCGCGACCCCGACGGCCGCCCTCTGGGCCCGCGGCGGGGGGTGCCGGAACTGCGCCCGCGCCTCGAGCGTCCGCGCCGCTCCGTCCATCCGCGGCACGAGCTCCCGGCCTGGTCGCCCCTGTCGCGCGTGGAGCGCGATCCTGGAGCGATGCCGCCGCCGTGCGACCGGCGTCAACCATCGGCGCGAGGATGGTCCGGAGTGGCAGGTCGAACGCGATCAGGAGCCCGGCGAGCGACGCGCCCACCAGGATGACGAACGCACCCGGTGTCGTCAGCGCGGGGTCGAGCAGGCCGGCAAGGAAACGCCCGATCCGACCACCGCTGTACTCCCCGGAGAACCCGATGATCTGGAGGATCCCCAGGAAGCCCGCGTAGGTCAGCCCGATGCCGAGCAGCGTGCGGCCCCAGGCGGCGCCCGGGTCGTGGCCGGGGCCCCATTCCAGGTACCAGCCGGCCAGCAGCAGGACGAACGGCAACAGCCATCGCCCGGCGCCGAAGAACGGAACGGCGAGATTGCGCCACCAGTCCGTCAGCGCCCCCTGCCCGGGCAGCGCGAGGGCGATCAGGGTGACTGCGCCGATGACCAGCAGCACGATTCCGACCAGCGAGCGAGCGACCGCGGGCGAAAGCCCGAGCGAGATCCGGGGCAGCGGCAGGGCGCCGCCCCGGCGGTGCGCGCCAGCGCGCGACCGCCGGGTGGTCGTGGTTCGCGATGTCGTGCGCCGGCGCTGGGCCACGCTAGACCTCCACCACGACCGGGAACACCATCGGGCGCCGCTTGGTCTGCTCGTACAGGAAGCGTGACAGGCTGTCCTTGATCTGCGACTTGATCATCGCGATCTCGCTGATCCGGTCACCGGGCTGGTCGACCGCCTCGTGCATCCGCCGGATCGCCTCCTCGATGATCCGGTCCTCCTCGTTGCCGTGGACGAACCCGCGAGTGATGATCTCGGGCCGCCCGACGATCCGGCCGGTCTGCTTGTCGACCTGGACCACGATCATGAACATGCCGTCGTTCGCGAGCGCGCGGCGGTCACGCAGCACGACATCTCCGACCTCGCCCACCGACAGCCCGTCCACGAACACGTACCCCGCCGACACCGGCTGTCCGCGTCGTGCGCTCCCGTCCTCGAAGATCTCGATCGGCATCCCGTTCTCGATGATGAACACGTTCTCGGCCGGTACGCCGGTCTCCGTGGCCAGCCGCCCGTGCTGGACCTGCATCCGGAACTCGCCGTGCATCGGGATGAAGTACGTCGGCTTGGTGAGCCCCAGCATCAGCTTGAGCTCCTCCTGGCTCGCATGGCCGGAGACGTGGGCGCGCTTGATCGTGTGGTAGAAGACGTTGGCGCCGGCCTTGAACAGGTTGTCGATCGTGCGGGCCACGTACTCCTCGTTGCCCGGAATGGGGCTCGCCGACACGATCACGGTGTCGCCGGGCTGGATCTCCACGAAGCGGTGATCCCGGTTGGCCATCCGGGCGAGGCCGGCCATCGGCTCGCCCTGGGCACCGGTCGTCGCGATCACGAGCTTGTCGGCCGGGACGTCCTTGATCTTGTCCTTGGCGACGATCGCGGAGGCCTCGTACTTGAGGTAGCCGAGATCCGTCGCGATCCGGAAGTTCTGCTCCATCGATCGCCCGATGACCGTCGTCTTGCGATGCATCTCAGCCGCGGCATCGAGGACCTGCTGGATGCGCGCGATGTTGCTGGCGAAGGTGGCCACGATGACCCGGCCGTCGAGCGGCTCCATGATCTCCCGGAAGGCATCACCCACCGTTCGCTCGGAGGGGGTGTAGCCCGGGTTCTCGGCGCGCGTGGAGTCGGACAGGAGGCAGATGACCCCTTCCTGGCCCAGGCGGGCGAGGATGTGGAAATCGGAGAGCCTGCCATCGACCGGGGTGTGGTCGAACTTGAAGTCGCCGGTATGGACGACGATCCCGACCGGGGTTCGCAGCGCGATTCCCATCGCATCGGGGATCGAATGGCCGACCCGGAACGGAATCGCCGTGAATGGCCCGATCTCGAGCTCGTCGCCCGGCTCGAGCGAGATCAGCGGGTTGTTGTGGAGCCGGTGCTCCTTGATCTTGTTGCCCAGCAGGCCGCGCGCCAGCTTGCTGGCGTAGACCGGCACCCCGGGGAACTCGGGCAGCACGTACGGCAGGCCGCCGACGTGGTCCTCGTGGGCGTGGGTGATGAGGAATGCGCGGACCTTGTCGCGGTTCTCCTTGAGGTAGGTGACGTCCGGGACGACGAGGTCGATGCCGAACATCTCCTCGTCGGGGAACATGAGACCGCAGTCGATCACGACGATGTCATCGCCGTACTCGAAGCAGTAGCAGTTCTTGCCGATCTCGCCCACCCCGCCGAGCGGGATGATTCGGAGCGGCGTGTTGGGATCAGCCATCAGGTGTTTCGTCCGTACGGGTTGGTCAGAAGAGCGTGAGCTGGGACGCGTCGTCGGTGGTTGGGCCGCTGGCGCCCGCGGCCACGCGGGCGGGCGGCTCGTTGGCGTCCACGGCGGCCGGGTCGTCGGTGGGGCCGGTCGCGATGACCGGCGCAGCGTCGGTCGTTGGCGAGTCTGGGTCGGTCGCGTCGGTGAGTGCGTCCGCCCGGGCCGCCGCGTGGGGTTCGTCCGCCCGGTCCGCCTCGTGCGTTGCCCGAAGGTCGCGTGAGCGAAGCAGGACGCCGGGCACCTTGGCGACGTCCTCGAGGCTGTCGCGTTCGACCGCGGGCGACCGGAGCGCCGCGGCTGGATGGTACATCGCGAACACGAGCGCGTCGCGCGCGCCGGTGTCCGGGTCGGCCGGGGCGGTGGTGCCGTGAACCTGACCGATCCGTGTGCCGGGCATGAACGTCGCCATCGAGTACCGGCCCAGGGTCACCACGACAGCCGGATCGAGGACCTCGAGCTGGCGTCGCAGATAGGGCGCACAGGCGGCGATCTCGTCGGGCTCCGGATCCCGATTGTCGGGCGGGCGGCACTTCACGACGTTGGTGATGAACACGTCCTCGCGGCGCCATCCGATCGTCCCGAGCAGCCTGACGAGCAGGCCGCCCGCGCGACCGACGAACGGCCGGCCCTCGCGATCCTCGTTGAAGCCGGGGCCCTCGCCGACGAACACGACCTCGGTGTCCGGCTCACCCTCGCCCGGAACCGCTGTCGTGCGGCCCTCGTGGAGCCGGCAACGGGTGCATGCGCGGACCTCGGTGGCGATCGCCTCGAGCGCCACCCGGCGCTCGTCGCGCGTCACGCGGGCCGTCCCCCGGTGGCCCCCACGGCCACTCGCTCGCTGGCACGCCGCACCCAGCCGCGCTCGGCCAGGATCCCGGCGAGCTCCACGGCGTTGGAGGCCGCACCCTTGCGCAGGTTGTCCGAGACCACCCAGAACGCGAGCCCGCGGTTGCCCGGCATCGAGGCGTCCTGTCGTACGCGACCCACGAACACGTCATCGGACCCGGCGGCCTCGGTGGCCAGCGGGTACACGCTCGCGGCCGGGTCGTCCTGGACCACGACCCCCTTCACGGCGGCGAACAGCGCGCGCGCCTCGGCCGGGGTGATCGGGTCCCGAGTCTCGACGTGGACCGCCTCGGAGTGGCCCACGAACACCGGCACGCGGACGGCGGTGCAGGACACGCGCAGGTCGGGCAGGTGGAGGATCTTGCGGCTTTCGGCGACGACCTTCCACTCCTCCTTCGTGTAGCCGTTGTCGAGGAAGGTGTCGATGTGCGGGATGGCGTTGAAGCCGATCGGGTGCGGGTAGACGCTGGCGACCTTGGGCCGGCCTTCGGCGTGGGCGCGGATCTGCTCCTCGAGCTCGACGATCGCCTTGTGGCCGGTCCCGGCGACCGCCTGGTACGTGTCCACGACCATCCGCTCGATGCCCACGGCGTCGCGGAGTGCCATCAGGGGCGGCATCAGCTGCATCGTCGAGCAGTTGGGGTTGGCGATGATCCCTTCGTGCCATTCGAGATCGTCGGGGTTGACCTGCGATACGACCAGCGGCACGGCGGGATCCATCCGCCAGGCGCTGGAGTTGTCGATGACGGCCGTCCCACGGGCGGCAGCCTCCGGCGCCAGCACCTTCGAGATGCCGCCGCCGGCGCTGAACAGCGCGATATCGACGCCCTCGAAGGCCTCGGGCGTGGCGAGCTCCACGACATACGGAGCGCTGCCGACGGTCACGGTCTTCCCAGCCGATCGCTCGGACGCGAGCAGCCGCAGCTCGCGCATTGGAAAGTCGTGCTCGAGGAGCACCTGGGTCATCGTCCGGCCGACGGCGCCGGTGGCACCGACGACGGCGACGACGAGGGGTTCGGGGCGTATTCCGGGCATGGTCCGACCTGCTATCGACTGGTTGTCGGGCACCGGCGGAGTATAGCAGCGGCCCCTGGCCGTTCAGCCCCGGCAGACTGCCCTATCCGAGCGGGCGGGGACCCATCGGGGACCGCTCGCCAACCCCGCCGCAAAGCCGCGGATGCGGCGGGCCCGGTCTGAATCGAAACGCGCCCCCGGCAGACCGGAGGCGCGT
>CAVYXU010000064.1:0-70971 GCA_963772565.1 uncultured Chloroflexia bacterium | reverse complement strand
TCGCCGGGCCGGTCCAGACGGCCGTGCGGATGGCCGTCGATGGCGCCGCTGCCGTATCCATTACGCCGGCGCTCGGATCATATGAGGGATCGGGCAACGTCGGGCTGCCCGGCACGGGGACGCGCGGTCTCACGCCCCGGCGCGTGGCATGATCACGGACATGGACCCCTTGGCCCCGGTCATGGGCCCGCCGACGCCGGGGGAGGTCGCGCGCCGCGTTCGCGGCCTGGGTGGCGTGCCCTGGCGGCGACTGCTGGGCTACCTGCGTCCGCACCTGCTGCCGTTCTCGGTGGCGATCGGCGGCCTGTTGCTCGGGTCCGGCCTTGCGCTCATGGTGCCGCTCGTCGTGGCCGGGCTCGTCACGTCCGTCATCGCCGGCGGCGACGCCGCCGGGCTCGACCGGCTGCTCGTCGGCCTGGTGATCCTGTTCCTCGCCCAGTCGCTGGGCGGCTTCGTTCAGTCCTACCTGCTGGGCGTGGTGGGGGAGCGGGTGGTGGCCCAGCTCCGCAGCGAGCTGTTCGGGAGGTTGGTGACGCTGTCGCTGGACTTCCACGCGCGCAACCGGGTGGGCGAGCTGGTATCGCGGCTGTCGAGCGACGTGACGCTCATCCGGACGCTGCTCACCCAGACGACCACCGCACTGCTGTCGTCCCTGATCGGGCTCATCGGCGCGATCGTGATCCTGTTCACGCTCAGCCCGACCCTGCTGCTGATCGCGCTGGTCCTGGCGCCCGCGCTGATCTTCGTCGCGCTCGTGTTCGGGCGACCGTTGCAGCGGGTCAGCACGGAGGTCCAGGACGCGATCGCCAACAGCACCGCGACCGCGGAGGAGGCCCTGTCCGGCATCCGGGTCGTCGAGAGCTACGTCCGCGAGGCGTGGGAGCTCGAACGGTACGAGACGGACCTCCAGGGGGTCGTCGCGGCCGGGTCACGCCTGGCGCTGTGGCGGGCGGGGTTCGGCGGGCTGATGGGCTTCCTGGGCTACGGCGCGATCGCCGTGCTGCTGTGGTTCACGGGGCACCAGGTGATCGACGGGACCCTGGGCATCGGCACCCTCACGGGCTTCCTCCTCTACGGCGTGACGATCGGCGCCAGCCTGGCGACGATCGCGAGCCTGTATGGCCAGTTCCGCGAGGGAACAGGCGCCGTCGCGCGGGTGTTCGAGATCATCGATACCGTCCCGACCATCGTCGACGGTCCCGGCACCGCACCCATCGGGCCGGTCACGGGGCGGATCCAGCTCGCCGACGTGTCGTTCAGCTACGACGGCAGGCGGGAGGTCGTGCGCGACCTGACGCTCGACATCGCTCCGGGCGAGGTCATCGCGCTGGTCGGGCCGTCCGGATCGGGCAAGACGACGCTGGTCGGGCTGCTGCCGCGGCTATGGGACGTGAGCTCGGGTTCGATCCGGATCGACGGGCAGGACATCCGCGAGGTCACAACCGCAAGCCTGCGCAGCCAGATCGGTCTGGTGCCGCAGGAGGCGACGCTGTTCGGCGGATCGGTTGTCGACAACATCCGATATGGGCGCCTCGATGCAACCGACGCTGAAGTTCAGGCTGCGGCTCGGTTCGCGAACGCCCATGACTTCATCAGCGCGATGGAGATGGGGTACGAGACGCCCGTCGGCGATCGCGGATCGCGGCTCTCGGGTGGACAGCGGCAGCGGATCGCCATCGCTCGCGCGATCCTCAAGGACCCCCCGATCCTGCTGCTCGACGAGGCGACCAGCTCGCTGGACAACGAGTCCGAGCGGCTCGTCCAGGAGGCCCTCGACCGTCTCATGGTCGGGCGGACCACGTTGATCGTCGCCCACCGGCTGTCGACGATCCGGGGCGCGACGCGGATCGCGGTGCTCGATGACGGCTGGCTGACCGAGCTCGGCACGCATGACGAGCTGTTGGCGCGCGGCGGCGTCTACTCGCGGCTGTACCGCCTCCAGTTCGCCGAGCGACCGATCCCGGGCGACGTGCCCGCCGCGGGCGGCTCGCAGCGGGCGACGCTCGCGGGCGCCGATCTCCTCGCCTGACCGGTGCCCACCCGCACCGGTGCTCGGCGACACCGGTGCGCGCCGTCACCGGTGCAACGGAAATGAAATGTTGTCGCGGTTGCCCTTCGAGTACCGCTGTTATGGAGTTGCAATGAGTCAGGGCACCTGGCCAGCGGACAATCGAGACCCGAGTCCCCGTCCCCAGCGGTTGTACCGCGATGACCCCAGGAGGTAGCTCATGCGTCCCAGAACCAGCCGGGCAGGCATACGTAAGCGAACCGCGATCGCTCTGATGATCGGCGGCGTCCTTGCAACGCAGGCAGGTGCGGTGTCGGCCGCGAACAGTCAGTCGGCCGCGCACAGCCAGTCGTGGCAGAACTTCGACCACGTGTTCGTGATCATGATGGAGAACACCGGCTCCGACAGCCTGATCGGCAATACGGCCGACGCGCCGTGGATCAACATGGCGGCCGCGACCTACGGCTACGCAGCCAACTACTACGGCGTGACGCACCCGAGCCAGCCGAACTATGTCGCGGTAACCTCCGGGGCCGTCCACGGTGTGGCCGATGACAACGACGTCAACCTGAATGTCGTGAACATCGTGGACCAGCTGGAGTCGCACGGAAAGACGTGGACCGACTACCAGCAGGGTCTCGACCTGTGCAACGGGGACAAGCTCGCCCACTCCTGCGGTGCCGCCGGCACCAACGACCAGGACCTCTACGAGCGCAAGCACAACCCATTCGTCTCCTACCTGGACGTGCAGGGGAACACGGCCCGGATGGCGAACGTGGTGGACTTCTCGCAGCTGGCCACGGATCTCACCAGCGGCACCGTCGCGAACTACAACTTCATCGCCCCGGACCAGTGCCGCGACATGCACGGGCGCTTCATCAGCTTTGACGTCGGGCCCGACACCGACTGCCGCTATCCGCCGGCGGGCGAGCTGAACCACGGCCTCATCGCCGCCGGGGACCAGTTCCTCAGCGACACGGTCGGGATGATCATGGGCTCGTCCGCCTGGAGCGAGAACTCGGTCATCTTCGTCACCTGGGACGAGAGCGACTACACGGGCTCAGCGAGCGACTTCGGCTTCGGCGATACCAGCGGTTGCTGCACGGCGAATCCGGGTGGTGGCCATGTCGTCACGCTCGTGATCTCGTCGACGCACACCGGCGCACGCCAGTCCGACCGCGCCTACAACCACTATTCGCTGCTCGGAACGATCCAGGATGCCTGGCACCTGGGTTGCCTCGGGGCGACATGCGACAAGGCACACGTGCACCGCATGACCGACCTCGTGAACCCGGGCTCATAGCTCGTCATCAGGCGGCCCGGCATCGCGGCCATCTGGGGCATGCCGCCGATGTCGCGACCGTGTCATCGATGACGTCGCTGAACGAGCGCTGATACCCCTGCCGTCCCGCTAGCCGGGACGCGATCCCAGGGAGGAGGGCGTCCGGCGGCCTGCGGCTACAGCTGCAGGTCGCCGGTCGTTGCGTTCGGGAGTCCCAGCGCTGCGCGAATGTCGCCGGCCACGGGCTGCACCTGCGCGACCCATTGGTCGAGCGCCGCCTGGTAGGCGGTTGCCTGGTCGACCCTGGGGCCATGTGGATCGACGGCCTCCAGCAGCGCGATCGTGTCGGCGATCGCATCCGAAAGGTCGCCGGCCAGCCCGGCGGTCAACGACGTGGGGGGCAGGCTGTCGAGCCCGGCCCGGGTCTCGACGACCTGGGCGATCAGCCGGCTGCCGACGAGGTCGAACTCGGACAGCGGGTTTGAGAGCAGGATCTCCGTGCAGGCCCGGTTGTGCGTGTCCGCGAGCGCCAGGAACGCGTCCGCGAAGGCCTGTTCGCCGCCCGAGAGCGATCGCGAGGGAGTGGCCCGGGCCGTCGGAGCGATCGACGAGCCGGGCGATCCAGGCGGCGCCGACGGAGCGGTCTCCGTAGCCGTTCCCACCGGCTGCGAGGCGGGGTGGGGGCGGGTCGCGAGGACGACCGCGGCGGTGATGAGGATGCCCGCGACGAGCGTGACCAGGACGAGGGAACGCCCGTCGCGTGCCCGGATCACCCGCACCTAGCGCGCGTCACGCAGCAAGGGCAGCACGTCCGCCACGAGCACGTCGAATGCCTCGCGCTGGACGCCGGGATCGAGCCCCGGAAAGTGGGTCCGGAACACGAATGAGCCCGACGCGCCGAGCGTGCCGGCGTAGGCGCGAATCTCGTCCGCGACCTCGTCGGGGGATCCCACCACCATCCGGGATCGCACGTCCTCCGGCGTGGGTGCGTCCCCTGGGTTCGGCAGCGACCGGCGTCGCGATCCCCGCGCAGCCCCCATGTCCGCGTACTTCCATGTCATGTACCGGGCCGCGTCGCCGACGCGCTCCCATGCGTCGCCATCCCGCCAGGCGAACGCCATCCGGTGAACCGCGATCTCGATTGCGGCTGGATCGCGACCCGCAGCTTCAGCTTCCTCGCGGATCCATCGAGCCCGGTCGGCAAGGGCCGCAGACGAGGCGCCGCTGCCCAGGTAGCCGTCGGCGATTCGTCCGGCACGTCGGACCGCCGCCTCGGCACCCGCGCCGATCCAGATCGGCGTCGCGGCCCCGCGGACCGGCTTGGGCGTGACGTTCAGACCCGGGGCGGCATACCGGAATGACCGGCCGTCGCCGGTCACCAGGCCGTCGCCCCAGGCCTGGCGCAGCACCCCGATGGCTCCCTCCAGCCTCGCTGCGCGCGAGCGCGTCGAGAGCTCGAAGCCTTCGAACTCCTCATCGCGCCACCCGATCCCCAGGCCCAGGATCAGCCGGCCATTGGAGATCAGGTCGACCGTCGCGGCATCCTCCGCGAGCCGCAGGGGATCGAACAGCGGGGCGAGCAGCACGCCGGTCCCGAGGCGGATGCGCTCGGTCCGCGCCGCGATCGCCGCGAGAACGGGCAGCTGTGCCGACATGTAGCCGTCGTCGACGAAGTGGTGCTCGCTCGTCCAGACGCTGTCGAGCCCGGCCTGTTCGGCAAGCACACCGTATTCGACGGCCTCCCGGTACAGCTCGGCGGGCGAGCGAGGATCAGACGGATGGTGCTGGGCGGTGAGCAGTCCGTAGCCAAAGCGCATCTCAGGCTCCAGGTACAGGGGAGAGCGAGCGGCGTCGCGTCATGCGGCGATGGTACCCGTGGGGCTGATCGCGCTAGGCCCCAACCTCGATCAGCCCGTTCCACAGGACGTAGTGCGAGCGGTAGACGTCCCGGTGGATGACATTGCCCTGGGCGTCGCGGACGACCCGTGTCACCGACACGTCCTGGCCGTTGGACGGGTACTCCACCTGCTTCCGCACGCCATGGCGGAGCATGCTCACGAGGACGGTCCGCGTGGTCGCCTTGCGCAGGTTCGTGACCACCGGGCGCCCGATCGTCACCTGGCGCCCGTCGGGAACGCCCCAGATCTCGTATCGCACGTAGCCGCGTCCACCGGATCCACGGATCTTGAACCCGCGGATGAGGATCGGATGCCCCGTGTCGTTGGTAAAGGTCATGGTCTGGC
This sequence comes from uncultured Chloroflexia bacterium, assembly GCA_963772565.1. Taxonomy (GTDB): domain Bacteria; phylum Chloroflexota; class Limnocylindria; order Limnocylindrales; family CSP1-4; genus CAIXZV01. The sequence continues at coordinate 65,438 of CAVYXU010000064.1, read as the reverse complement.
GGCCGCCGCCCATGATCGACACCGTCGCATCAAGGCCCAGCGGGTAGCGGTAGATGTAGTAGCGGTGGTTGGATCGGGCGCCCATCCGGAGACCGGCGCGGAGGGCGGCGTTGAACAGCGTCGTGGAGCTGGAGCACATGCCGCCGCCGAGCGCACCGGTGGGTTCGGTGTGATCGGTCTTGATGACGCCGCCCGGGCCGAACCCGCGAGCGGTGGTCACGGGCAGCACGGCCCGCCACCAGTCGAACGTCTGGCCGGGTGCGAGGACGGTCCCGTTGATGATCTGGGCCGGCAGCCAGATGTTGGCCCCGTAGTAGTTGCTGCTGCCGACCGGGAACCAGGTGGTCCAGGTGCCGAGCCTGGTCAGCAGGGGCGCGGTCTGGGTGGCCGCCTCGGTCGTCAGCTCCGGTGCGACCGACACCGCCATCGCCGTCACCGGCGTCGCGGGCCGGCCGCGGCTGCGGGCCATGAGCTCGTCGACGATCCGGGCGACCGTGACATCGACCTCCAGCCGGCGTCCGTCCTTGGCGGCTGCCACGCCCACGACCGTGCCGCTCCTCGCGGTCAGGAACGTCGCCGACGCGGGCTTGAGCTGCACCCCCTTGCTGATGGCTCCCAGGGCCTCGCTCACCTGCGCGGCGTCGACGGCCGGCGAAACGGAGCCGTCGGGGCCTGCGATGAAGCGCACCCACTGGCGGACGGTCGCGGACGGGATCGTCCACGAGCTCTTGCCGAAGACGACCTCGATGTCACCGATCAGCTGTCTCGCCCGCACCCGAGCGACGGTCACCGCGAAGTCGTCGTGCGCCGGCGCCACCGACCGCAGGTCGACGTCGAGGACCACCTCGCCCGGAGCGTCAGTTCGTCCCAGCTTCTCCATCGCGGCGGCGATGACCGGGGTGGGGTCGACGGCGCGCCCGGCATGGGCCGCCGTGCTGACGAATCCATCGGGTCCGATCGCGATCGTGGCATCCACGGGCGATCGATCCAGCGTTCGCAGGACACGGGAGATCGACAGCGCAAGCGCGTCTCGGTCCACCAGCAGGCGAGGCTGGACGGACGTCCCGTTGAGCGCCTGCATCACCTCCGCGAAGGCACGTGCGATGACGGATCCGGATCGCCCGGCGTCGAGCGCCTCCTCGACCATCGCCCCGATGTCGGCGCGCCTCCCCAGCGTCGAATACGGGATCGCGATCTCGCTCGTTGACACGTGCAGGACCAGGCGTCCCTGTCCCGGGTGGTAGGCAGCTTCCAGCACCCGTTCGACCGAAGCACGATCAAGCCCGGACAGGTCCGTGGTGCCGACGCGGACCCCCGGCAGGACCCGGCCGCCGTAGCCTGCGTCCCACAGGAACAGGGCGGCACCGGCAACAACGACGAGACCGAGCGTTCCCAGAGCGCCGATCACCACCCACCGCGAACCGCGACGCCCGGACCGCGCAAGCGCGTCGAGGGACGCCGGGACCGGCGCGCGGGCGGTCATCGAGGGTCCATGCTGGCTGGCGCGGTGCGCCCCTGGGGCGACATAGACCGCGATGATGCACGGCCGACACGACCTCTGCACGTCCGTGCGGCACGATGTGCTCGCGGCCCGGACTCTGACGGTGGCGACCCGTGTAGTACCGTCGCCCGATGCGCCTGGCAGCCGAGCTGGATCCCCTTCGCGAGCGCCGCTTCCGGCTGCTGTTCGGCGCCCGCACGGTGTCCACCTTCGGCAGCCAGATGGCCAACGTCGCGCTCGCGTTCGCCGTGCTCGACTTCGGCGGGCCCGCGGACCTCGGGCTGGTGATCATGGCGCGCGAGATCCCGCTGGTCGTGCTGCTGCTGCTCGGTGGTGTGTGGAGCGACCGATTGCCCCGGCATCTCGTCCTCGTCTCGGCGGACGTCCTGCGCGGGGTCGCGCAGGGCCTGACCGCCGTCCTGCTCCTCACGGGCAATGCGTCACTGCTCGCGGTCGCGCTGCTCCAGGTGGTCTACGGCGGCGTGAACGCCTTCGGACGCCCGGCCTACCAGGGCCTGCTCCCGCAGGTCGTCAAACCCGGACGCCTTCAGCAGGCCAACGCGATGCTGGGTCTGTCCGGCTCGACCGCCTCCATCGCAGGACCGGCGATCGGTGCCGTGATCGTGGCGGCCGCTGCGCCGGCCTGGGCACTCGCCGCTGACGCGCTCACGTTCGCGGTCAGCGCGACCTTCCTGGCGCTGCTGGACATGCCGCGCACGATGCGGCTCTCGGGGCGGAGCGTGATCGCGGACTTCCGGGAGGGATGGCGGGAGTTCACGTCGCGGTCCTGGCTGGTCGCCGTGGTTGCCTCGTTCTCGCTGTTCCAGCTCACGTTCTTCCCCGCGCTCCTGGTGCTCGGGCCATTCGTCGCCAAGACGGAGCTGGGCGGGGCCGGGGCGTGGGGTGCGATCCTGGCGGTGCAGTCGGTGGGGTCGCTGCTCGGCGGTCTGGTCGCGCTCCGCGTCCGCTTCTCGCGACCGCTGGTCGCCCTGCTGCTGCTGGTCCTGCCGGCAGGCCTCCAGGTGCTCCTGCTGGGCGCCGGTGCGCCGCTGTGGGCGATCACCGCGATCGCGTTCCTCAGCGGGGGCGGCTTCGCGTTCGGTGGCGCGGTCTGGTTCTCGACGCTCCAGGAGAAGATCCCCGAACACGCCATCTCGCGGATCAGCTCGTTCGACTGGTTCGGGTCCGTCGCGCTCAATCCGATCGGCTACGCCCTGATCGGGCCCCTGTCGGATGTCATCGGCGTCGGGGAGAGCCTCCTGCTCGCCGGTGGTCTCAACATCGTGATCACGCTGGCGATGCTTGCGATCCCGAGCGTTCGCAGCCTGCGCGCGGGCCCGGAGGTGGAGGGATCGACGGTGCTGGCGGGAAATGGAGCGCCAGACGATCGATCCGCCCCGGAGGTCAGAACGCCCGCCGAAGAATGATCAGGCCCGCGAACACGGCGACCACGAGCAGCAGCAGCTGCTCCGGGGGGAGCGCCGACACGGTGTGGATGGCGTTGCTGACGAACGCCGCGGCCCCGGCACCCAGGTCCTGGGTCCCACCCCCGCCCGTCTGACCGCCGACGCCCGTCGCCTGCCCGACACCCTGCCCGTACTCGACCATGTGCGGATCATCGCACCCAGGGCAAGGGCGCACGGGTCACGGAGCTGGCACGCTCGCTCGTGCCCGCTCGTCAGCTGCCCTGACGGCGTACACGCGACCATCCTTGAGCTCCAGGTCCTCGAGCTCGGTGGTCGTCCTGACCTCGTACCGGGCGAGCTCGACCAGGTCGCCGGTGGGCAGATACCGGCGCCCCGGGTCACCCACCAGGACGTCGATGCCGCGTGCGCGGGCTCGTGCCAGCCAGGGCAGGACTCGTGCCGCGAGCTGCGCGTCGTACCAGCAGTCGCCGGCGAGGATCACGTCGGCATCCGGGGGCTCATCGTCGAGCACGTCGCGGCGAACCGGCGTGACCCGCTGCCTGCAGGCCCGCGCGTTGAGCGCGATTGCCGCCATCGCAAAGGGATCGATGTCGACGCAGGTGGCCTCCACGGCCCCGGCGCGCATCGCCGCGATGCCACACAGGCCGGAACCGGACGCGAGGTCGAACACTCGCCGGCCGGCGACGGCACCCGGACGCTCCCGGAGGTAGTGCGCGAGCGCGAGGCCGCCGCCCCAGGCAAAGGCCCAGTACGGCAGCGGCGCATCCTCGTCGCCGGTCTCCAGCTGCGATGCCCGCCACAGCGGGAGCACCTCATCGGCGAGATGGAGGTTGAGGTCCTCGAGCCCGGGTACGGGTCGCAGCCGCGTGTGGCGGAGCACGAAGGCGCGAGTCGATGAAGCCATGGCCCGACTGTACGCCCCACGGTATCGACGGGCGCTCGCCACGAAGGCGGCACGACCGGCGATGATTGGCCCATGCCAAGGCAACCGGTCACGCCCGCGACATTCAAGCGACAGGGTGCCGGCCTGTACGCAACGAAGGACGGCCGGTTCGCCATCGAGCAGGCGTCGGGCGGCTGGATGCTCACCGACGCGGAGCAGGTGAACGAGCTCGGGATGCCGCTCGTCCGGGGGCCGTTTGCGACGCTGGCCGCGGCGCGAGCAGCGGCCGAGGTTGTGCGAGGTGGGCCCGCTCCGACGTCGGATCTGGCCGCCCGGATGGCCGCGCTGCCGCCGAGGCCGCCACGCGTGGCGGCTGCACCCGTGTCCGCGCCCGAGGCGCCGCCACCCCCAGAGCCGGCACCTGCTCCCGAGCCGCCGGTCGAGGTCCGGGAGTGGCGGGCTGCCGACGGACCGGAGCTGCGCCGGCTATGGGACCTGCTCGACCTCCGATCGTTGGGTGACGACGATGCCGGCCTTGCGGCCATGGCCCGGCGGAACCCCGGGCTGTTGCTGGTGGCGACGGTCGGCGACGAGATCGTCGGGTCCGCGCTGGGTGGCTGGGACGGCCGGCGCGGATGGATCTACCACGTCGGGACCCATCCGGACTACCGGCATCGTGGGACGGCGAAGCGACTCGTCGCGATGATCGAGGAGCGGCTCCGGGTGCTCGGCTGTCCGAAGGTCAACGTCATCGTGCTCGACGACAACGAGGATGGGGTCGCATTCTGGCTGGAGCTCGGCTATCTGGTCCTGCCCGCGCGCCAGTACGGCCGGGTGCTCTGACCGGTCAGCGTTCGTGCGAGGGCGCGCGGCCAGCCACGTAGCCGCCGAAGGCGATCGTCCAGATCACGACCGGGTACACGATCCAGCGCTCGATCCCGCCCACGCCGAGCGGCGTCATCGGGTGCGAATCGCCGAGAAGCAGGTACGTGACGAGGACGCCCAGCGTGATCGTCCCGAGCAGGATCATGAGCAGACGGAACGGCCCGCTCGCGACCCGCGCGGAGGTCAGTGCGGCGATGCCACCGGCGACGAATGTGACCATCGCGCAGATCGCATGTGGCGTACCGGTGTTGCCCGGGAAGACGCCGACGCCGAACGCCGCCACGCCGAGGACGCCGATCGGGAGCGATACCGATCGCAGCCCGTACGCTCGGTGGGCGAACACCGCGCCCGCTGCCAGGAGCAGGCCGACGAGGATCATCGACGCATCGAAGATCGCCGCCGAAGGCTGGAGGACGACCGCGGCCGGTGGGCGAGTACCACCGAGATCGCTGATCTCGTTCGCGCCGGTGGCGTATGCGGCCGGGTAGAGCGCCTCCGCGCTGATGATCCCCATCAGGATCACCCCGCCGGCCACGATGAGCAACGAACCCGCCAAGGCCAGATCGAGCGCTCGCGTTCGTCCAGTCACGGCAAGGCGGCTCACGCCGAACAGCATCGGACGGGGAGTCATCGCGCGTCACCTCTACGATTCGGGGACGCGCTTCAGCACGCATGGTGCCCGGCCTGTAACGCGGTGAATATGTCCTCGAGCCCGAGTTCGGCAGGCCGTTTCGCCTGCCGATGTCCCGTCCCGATGGTGTTCCGCCCGGCCCAGCGAAGCCGCAACGGCCCCCCGGCGATCCCGCCGCGGCCCCCGGGCAACACCCGTGCCTCCGCAGGGGGGCTACGGGCCTGCGAGCGTCGCTTCGGGAGCTTCCGAATCGGCACCGATGGACGATCGTCGCGTGCCGAGCGTCGAACCGAGGATGACCAGCGCGAAGCCGACCGCCATCGCGACCGTAAAGGTCTCGTTCAGGACGACCACGCCCAGGATGGCCGCAACGGCGGGGTTGACGTACGTGATGACCGTGGCGCGGATCGGGCCGATCTCGGCGATCAGCGCCGCGAACAGGATGAACGCCGCCGCGGTGCACAGGGTGCCGAGCACCAGGATCGACGCGATGACGTCCCCGCCGGGCATGGTCGCCGGCGGGTCGACGGCGACAACGGGCACATACACGACGAAGCACGCTGCCAGCGAGACCGCCATGACCCCCAGGGACGACACCCCCTTGAGTCGCCGGGAAAGGATCGCGGGTCCGATCGCGTAGCCGACGACCACGATGCCCACCTGGAGGAGCGCGATCGCATTCGAGGCTTCGAAGTCGCCGCCGACGATCGCGCCGACTCCGGCAAGCCCGATCAGCAGCCCGACCAGACCGCGGCCGCTGACGCGATCGGCGCCGCCCGTAGTCAACGCGATCGCGACGCCCACGAGCGGGACGCCGGCGACGAGGAGGCCCGCGAGGGAGCTCGAGATCTGCTGCTCCGCGGATCCCAGCAGCACCCACGGGATCGCGATCTCGACGATCGCGAACGCGGCGACCCACCGCCAGTGGACGAGCACCGCTCGGAGGTCGGTGCGCACGAGCGCGACCGGCAGCAGGATCAGGCTGGCGATCCCCGTGCGTGCGAGCACGAGCGTCGCGGGAGAGATCTCGTCGACGGCGACCCGGATGAACAGGTATGGGATGCCCCAGATCACCGACATCAGGGCGAACAGCACGATCCCGCGACGGGTCATTGCCGCGGCCTGTTCCATCTCACGCGGCGGATCTTCGCAGACTCTGGGTCCCTGCGATGGCGTCTCCAACCAGGGACTTCGCCAGCGATCACGTTCGCCCGCTCGTGAGTCCTCCGGGTCGCCGGCGCGACCGACATCACCCTCTCGCGCGGAGGCGACTACGATCCCAGGGCGGATGACCCGCCAACGAGGAGCGACGATGTCCAATATCACCCCTTGCCTGTGGTTCGACGGCCGCGCCGAGGAGGCTGCCGCGTTCTATGTCTCGGTGTTTCCGAACAGCCGCATCGATTCGGTCTCCCGAGCCGCGGCTGACAACCCGAGCACCGCGGCGGGGGACGTCCTGATGGTGCAGTTCACGCTGTCCGGGTCGCCGTTCACCGGCCTCAACGGAGGCCCCCAGTTCCCGTTCACCGAGGCCGTGTCATTCCAGATCGACTGCGCGGACCAGGTCGAGGCTGATCGCTACTGGGACGACCTCGTTTCGAATGGCGGAGTCGAGGGTCAGTGCGGCTGGCTCAAGGATCGCTTCGGCGTGTCGTGGCAGGTCATTCCGAGGGAGCTTGTGGAGATCCTCGCCGGCCCGGACCTGGACGGTGCTGCCCGCGCGATGACGGCGATGCTCCAGATGCGCCGGCTTGATGTCGCCGCCCTCCGCGCCGCCTACGCCGACGAGGCGAGCTGAGGCTCGATCGATGACGGAGCGTACGCACGGAGTCCCGGCAACGCCGACAACATCGACGTTCGATGCGGCCGCCTGGGCGGATGCGCCGTTCTCGGGGACCACGCACGACTCGGTCCTGTTCGCGGGGACGGACCTGTCGGACCTCGTGGTGCGGGCGGCGTCGTTCACCGGGTGCACGTTTCGCGAGGTACGGTTCAACGTTTCGGCCCTGATCGATTCGGCGTTCGTCGGCTGCACCTTCGTCGCGTGCACGTTGTTCGATGCCCGGTTCACGCGCTGCAAGCTCGTCGGGAGCACTTTCGAGCGCTGCAGCTACGAGCTGCTCGTCGTCGAGGAGGGTGACTGGTCGCTGGTGGGCATGCCGGGTGCCGATCTGCGCAAGGCATCGCTCAGCAGGGTCCGGATGCGGGAGGCCGATCTCACCGGGGCGCAGCTCGATGGCGCAACGGTGCGGGACGTCGATCTGTCCGGTGCGTGGCTCCATCGCGCCACCTTCCAGGGGACGGATCTTCGGGGCAGCGACCTGTCGTCGCTCGACCCGCTCAACGCCGAGATCCGGGGCGCCAGGATCGACGTCGAACAGGCCACAGTCATCGCGGAGACGATCGGCTTCCGCATCGAGGAGCTCACCTGAGTCGGCGTCGTCCGGATCCGACGGGCTCCGCGACGTGGGCGAATGTCGCGGCGCGGTCCGGGCGGGCGCGCTAGAGTCGGAGGCGGCCGCTTCGGCGGGCGAGCACCAGGAGGGCGAGCATGGCGGACTTCGAGCGCATCACCACTGTGGGCGTGGGCGCGGATGCGGCCTTCGCGTTCCTGTCGGACCCTCGCCGCGTGCCCGATTACGTGACGGCGATGCACTTCGACGAGGCGATCGCGGTCGACGGTGACCCGGAAGCCGAGCTCGACGATGCGGAGATCCGCCCGGTCGGCGAGGCGCGGTTCCTTGCGGACGCGGCAGCCCGGCGGGTCGAGTGGGGGATGGGTGACCGCGACTATGGAGGGTCGGCCACGGTCAGCGTGGGCACGGCCAGCACCTCACAGGTGACCCTGCGCCTCCATGTTCGCGATGACGCCGACACCGGGGAGATCGAGCGTCTCCTCGACCAGACGGTCCGCAATCTCCAGCGGCTGCTGTCGGGACGCTGAGGCCGGCGGTCGGCGCCATGGGCGCAGTGGGATCGGGGAGCTGCGCCGCCGGGCTCGAGCGTTACGGCCGCCGAGTCGCAGGGGCTCCGTAGGCCAGCAGCGCGTCCGTGGCCGCGTCCGCGATCCCGCCGAAGTAGCGATCGAGCACCTCGCTGAACAGGGGATCGTCGGGATCGGCCCGGTGGAACAGCGTCATGCTGGAGCGGACCTTCATCGCGTCGAGCGAACCGAAGATCTGCTCCGCCGTACGGTCGCGCGTTGCGAGGACGGCGGATGTGCACGCCCGCAGGCGCGAACCAAGCACAGGATGGGCCAGGTAGGCGCGCGCCTCGTCGAGCGAGGCGATCGCGTAGAACCGGGAGAACTCGCTTCTCCCGAGGCCGGCGACCTGCGGAAAGACGAACCAGATCCAGTGACCGGTCTTGCGGCCGCGCCGCAGCTCGTCGAGCACGCTGTCAATGGTGCCGTGCTGCGCGGTGACGAACCGATCGAGGTCGAAGGCCATGGGTCCGGGCGCTCCTGGATATCCGGGCGGATGTGCGTTGGCCCATCTTCCCTCGCCGAGACGTTCGTCCGCCCGCCGGTCGCCCGCCAGCGAGGCACGCGCCCAGGGGCGCGAGCCTGTACGGTGGAGGAGATATGACGTATCGCGAGACACGGAGGCCGATCGACCTGATGGATACTCGACTGGGCGTGCTGCTGTGGAACCAGGCGACCTCGTGGCGCGACCAGGAGGCGGTCGCGATCCGCGCCGACGCGCTCGGCTACGACCACCTGTGGGCGTGGGACCACCTGTACGCGATCTTCGGAGACCCGTACCAGCCGATCTTCGAGGCCTACACCACGCTCGCGGCCTGGGCCAAGGTCACGTCGCATGTCCGGCTGGGCCTGCTGGTCGGCGCCAACCCGTTCCGTAACCCCGCCCTCGTGGCCAAGATGCTGACCACGATCGATCACATCAGCGATGGCCGCGCGATCGCCGGTCTGGGCGGAGCGTGGTTCGACCTCGAACACCAGGCGGCGGGCATCGACTTCGGCACGGGGTTCGGCCAGCGGCTCGACTGGTTCGACGAGTCGATCGCCGCGATCCGGGGGCTGCTCGACGGGGAGACCGTGACCTCGCCCACCGACGGACGGTACGCCCTCGACGAGATGCGGCTGCTGCCGCCGCCGGTCCAGGCCCACCTGCCGGTGATGATCGGCGGCTCGGGCGAGCGGAAGACGTTGCGCACGGTGGCGAAATACGCCGACATGTGGAACGCGATGGGGCCGGTCGACGTGATGCGGCACAAGATCGAGGTGCTCCAGCGCCACTGCGACGAGGTCGGACGGGACATCGCGACCATCGAGATGACGCTCGGCTGCAAACCCATCATCCGCGACACCGCCAACGGGGCGCGTCGCGTATGGAAGGCGCAGATGGCCCACAACCGGACGCCGATGTCCGAGATCGCGGGCGACGACACGTTCTGGCCGGGCACGGCGGAGCAGATTGCCGGGCAGATGCTTCAGTACAAGGCGCTCGGGTTCCACACGTTCATCGCCGAGCTGGCCGCGCCGTATGATGACGAGACGCTTGAGCGCTGGATCGGCGAGGTCCGTCCGATGGTGGACGCCGGCTGAGCGACCGTGGCGCGCGTTCGCGCGGCCCCGGGCCCACACGGCTCCTGCTCACGCCCCACGGCCCCGGGCCCACACGGCTCCTGCTCACGCCCCACGGCCCCGGGCCTACACGGCTCCTGCTCACGCCCCACGGCCCCGGGCCCGGATCGTGCTCACGCCCCACGGCCCCGGGCCCGGATCGTGTCATTGAGCACCCAGGCGGCTGCTGGGGATCAGCCGCGCAGCTTCCGGGTCGCAGATCGCGTCATCCAACCACGTCAGTGCTACGTGACCGCACTTTGGCGCCAGCGTGAGCCTCCCGACCGTCCAGGGGCCGTCTTGTAGCCGCGTGGGTGCTAGGTGACAGAAAGCGGGCAGAGCGCGCGATCGGCGCCGGCGCGATCGGCGCCGGAGCGATCGGCGTCAGCGCGGTCGGCGTCGGCGCGGTCGGCGCGCCGGCTCGGGTCGCACCCATCACTCGTGCCCTGGCGCGAGCCGCTCGCCGGCTCGGGTCGCACCCATCACTCGTGCCCTGGCGCGAGCCGCTCGCCGGCTCGGGTCGCAACCATCACTCGTGCCCTGGCGCGAGCCGCTCGCCGGCCTCGACTCGCACCTGCAGCCGGTTCTCGGCAGGGGTGATCGGGCAGGAGAATCGTGGGTCGTAGACGCACGATGGGTGGTATGCGAGGTTGAAGTCGAGGGTGTACGTGCCGTCGTCCTCCGCCTCCAGGTCGAGGTACCGGCCGGCCCCGTACGTCTCGGTGCCGCTGGTCGTGTCAAGGAACGGCACGAACAGGGTCTCACCGTCACCGCCGGCCATCCGGTAGGCGGTCAACGAGCAATCCGTGCCCCCGAGTTCGAAGTGGAACACACCGGCGCGCTCGGCGGGCTTGAACCGGCCGTCGGACGTCGGGATCTCGAACCGCACGGGCTCCCCGCCCTCGTACGGAACGAGCCCGAGATTGTCGAAGCGAGCCGCCTCATCGACGGGGTAGTAGGGGAGGCCACTGAAGGTCGCACGCTCGGCAGCCGGGATCGGGCTCCCGTTCGCGGTCTTGAAGTACGCGTCCTTGTCGGCACGAAACTCCATGACGGCGTCCGGGTACGACACCGTGTGGTGGTGTTCGTGGTGATGCTCTTGCTCGGTCACTGGGGACTCCTTCGGGCATCTGGACGGTGGTGCGTGGGCGCCCGGAAGGGGACGACACGCCGTCATCGTGCCACGACATCGCCGGCAAGGCCGCGCCGGGCCGGGCGCCGGTAGGATTGGCCGATGCCAAGGCTCACATACCCCCCGGCCCCGACCGCCGACCAGGTCGACGATTATCACGGCACTGCGATCGCGGATCCGTACCGCCCGCTCGAGGACGCAGATGCTCCGTCGTCGCGTGCGTGGATCGCGGCGCAGAACGCTCTGACCGCCGGCGTCCTGGGCGAGGCGCCTTCCAGGGCCGCGATCCGGCAGAGACTGGGGGAGCTGTGGAACGTTCCGCGGGCGGGCGCGCCCTGGCGTCGGGGCGAGCGGTGGTTCCAGCTTCGCAATACCGGCCTGCAGGACCAGGATGTCCTGTGGACGGCCGACGGGCCCGAAGCCGAGGGCCGGGTGCTTCTCGACCCGAACACGCTGAACGATCAGGGCACGACCGCCCTGCGCACGCTGGCGGCATCGGAGACGGGCGAGCTCGTCGCCTGCGCCATGAGCGATGCCGGGTCCGACTGGCAGACGTGGGAGGTTCGCAAGGTCGAGACCGGCGAGACGCTGCCCGACCGGATCCCGTGGGGCAAGGCCACCGCGGCGGCCTGGACGGCCGACGACGCGGGATTCTTCTACGGCCGCTTTCCCGAGCCGCCGCCCGACGCTCCGCTCGCTGCGCCGAACCGGGACATGGAGCTGCGCTACCACCGGCTGGGGACCGATGCGACCGACGACCTCCTGGTGTTCTCGTCGCCGGGAAATCCGGAGTGGTTCTTCGATCCGGCCGTGGCCGATGACGGACGGCTCCTCGTGCTGACCGTCGCGCGCGGCACGGACCCCGAGAACCGGATCTACGTCGCGGACCTGGCCAACGGCGTCGACGCCGCGATCGTCCGGCCGCTCCTGGACGCCGCGGACGCCCGATGCCACCACATCGATACGGTCGACGGCACGATGTACCTGCTCACCGACCGGGATGCGCCGTTGGGCCGGGTGATCGCGCTTGACGTGGACGATCCCGACCATGCGCGCGAGATCATCGGGGCCGGTGCAGACGCGCTTGAGGACGTCCGCCTCGTCGGCAACCGGCTGGCAGCCGTCTACCTCCACGATGCTCACCATCGCCTGGCCATGTTCGAGCTTGATGGCACGCCGGTCGCGGAGGTTCGCCTGCCCGCGATCGGCACGATCGGCGAGATGACGGGCCGTCGGTCAGATGACGAGCTGTACCTGGCGTTCATGACCTTCACGGCACCCCCGGCGGTGCTCGCCGTGAGCATGGCCGATGGGACCGTGCGCGAGGTGGGACGGCCGTCGCTGGCCTGGGATCCCGACGACTTCGTGACCGAGCAGGTGTTCGTCACGTCGGCGGACGGGACGCAGGTGCCGCTGTTCCTGACCCATCGCCGGGACGTCGCTCCTGACGGCGAGGTGCCGACCCTGCTCTACGCATATGGCGGCTTCCAGATCGCGATCGGGCCAACGTACAAGGCCGCGTGGCTCGCCTGGATGGAGCGTGGAGGCCTGCTTGCGGTCGCCGCCCTCCGTGGCGGCAGCGAGTACGGCAAGGCGTGGCATGACGCGGGTCGGCTGGACAACAAGCAGAACGTGTTCGACGACTTCGCAGCGTGCCTGCGCTGGCTGGCAGCATCCGGCTGGACCCGCCGTGAGCGGATCGGCATCAGCGGGGGCTCGAACGGGGGCCTGCTGGTCGGCGCCACGCTCACGCAGCACCCCGAGCTGTTCGGCGCGGCCGTTCCCGAGGTGGGCGTGATGGACATGCTGCGGTTCCACAAGTTCACCATCGGGTGGGCGTGGACCAGCGACTACGGATGCGCGGAGGACCCGGAGCAGTTCGGGACACTGCTCGCGTACTCACCGCTCCACAACGTCAGGCCGGGCACGTCGTACCCGCCGACGCTCGTGACCACGGGTGATCACGATGACCGGGTGGTGCCGGGGCACTCGTTCAAGTTCGCGGCAGCGCTCCAGGCTGCCCAATCGGGTGATGCGCCGATCATCATCAGGATCGACACCGATGCCGGCCACGGGGCGGGCAAGCCGGTCCACAAGCTGATCGACGAGCGCGCTGACGTGCTCGCGTTTCTGGAGCTAGCTCTGGGACTTCGCTGAGCCGGACGACGGGATAGGCTCGGGGGCCGGCTTCGGCCGCCCGGCCTCGGCCCGGGGGGCATCGTCACCCGACGTGTGCGTAAAGACATCCTCCTCGAACGCGTCGAGGAGGGCGGCGCACTGCTCGATCCACGTCTCCGCCTCCGCGCGGCCCGGCGCACCGAACCAGTCGCGCGCGCTCGCCCGACGGAACCAGCGGCGGATCTTCTCGAGGTCGTGGCGGATCTCCTCGACCTCCTCGAAGGTGAAGTTGCTGCGGAACCGCTCGAATTCGATCTCCTTGACGAACTTGGTCTCGCACTCCTCGACGATCTCGGCGTAGTCCCGCTGGGCCAGACCGCGGAAGTCGGCAATGAGATGCTCGCGCTGCGAGCCATCCATCGCGACATCGAACAGGTTGGACGTGCCGCCCAGCTCCTCGATGCGCTCCTTGATCGCGGTCATGCTCTGCGTCGTCTCGGTGGTCTGCGGGACGATGCACACACGCATTGCTGGAGGTAGAGCCCGCCGAGGCGCTTCAGATCCCGCCAGATGGCCACCCGAGCACGCAACGAATCGGTGGGGACGCGATAGACGATGATCGGCGTGACGCGGGCTGGCAGCGCCGCCGTATGAGACCACCCGATCTCAACGAGAACCCCTCCCGATGACCGGAAGGGGTTCTGCTGACGGCGGGTGACAGGGCGGACGGGATGCCGTCCGCCTCGCGCTGCTACTTGTGGATGGTGATATCGCCGCCACCAATGACGAGCTGGTTGGTGCTCTTGGTGGGGCCCGTCTGGCCCGAGCCGAGGTTCGCCTGGTGCCAAAGTGTGTAGCTCCTGCCGGACGCCTGGTACAGCGAGAGGCCGAACTTGTCACCGGCCCCGCCGGCGTTGCCGCTGTCGGAGCCGTCGAGGCGCAGGTCGCCGCCGGTGATGCCCAGCGAGGGGTAGATCGTGGACCCGTCGGCCGCGTCGACGTACTGGATGAGGGCCTTGCCGATCACGTAGCCGGTGAGCGGGTAGTTGTTCCCCTTGGCCAGCGTCTCGCTGGAGATCGATGTCGAGCGGATCAGGACATCCACGGCGCGGCAGTCGCCCGACGAGGCCGGGATCGGGCCAAGCGTCGTGCAGGTCACGAGGCTGGTTGCGGTGGAGTGGGTCACGTCGAGCCACATCCTGTAGATGTAGATCGCGCTGCCGGCCGGGTTGGAGCCGCCCTTGACGTTGAACCCGAACTGGCCGCGCTTGTTGCCGGCGTTGGAGGTCGAGTCAGTGGTGGCGAACCCGGCGCCCGTCACAAACGTGCCGCTGGGAGTCGAGATGGTCAGGGCCGTTTCCGCGACCAGTGGCCGGATATACCCGTTGGCAACAGCTTTGACGACCACGAGGTACACGCCGTCACCGAACTTTGGAGCGACGATGGACGCGTCGCCGGTGGCGGACACCGGGATCGGTGCCGAGGTGAACAACGGGGTCGTTTCGCAACCGGTGTCGCAGCCAGCGTCAAAGACCTGGAACACGACGGAGACCGGCGTCTTCGTGAAGTCGACCGGGCTGACGTCCGCAGCCTCCGGCGCCTGGCCCTGGACGATCCTTGCCGTCAGGACCGGCTCCGTGTTGTGGGCGACCGCCACCGGGGGCGCGTCGATCCGGGAGGATCCGTCCGCATAGGGCGCCGCGGGTGTTCCTGCCGCGCCTTCGCGCAGGACGTCGATGGTCGTGGACGACGAGCCGGCCAGGAAGCCGCCACCGGTGGGTGTGTACGACGCTGACAGCGGGTACGCGCCCGCGCCGATCGGGATGACGGTGTCGTCGATCAGGACGTCGAGCGTCGCGGAGCCGCCGGTCATGGTGACCGACGGGTAGGACTTGCCCGCGAACGTGAACGTGATCGACCCGCTCGCCGTCGCCTGCGCGCTGGCGGTCAGGGTGATCGTGTCGCTGTATTGGATCGCCGGGTTGGGTCCCTTCGGCGCAGCCGCGACGGTCAGGGAGATCGGCGCATAGGTGATGCTGAAGGTCCTGGAATCACTGCTCCCGGCATGGTTCGCATCGCCCGCGAACGATGCGGACGCGTGCGCGGTGCCCGGGTTGATGTTGTCGGTGTACGTCACCGGGGCGCTCTGGCTGGATCCGCCGGCACCGGTCACCGTGGCCGAACACGGGGTGATCGGGAGGCCGGTGTAGGGGAACGAGCTCGCGGTGCAGGTCACGGTCGTCGTCGACGGAGCCGGGTCGATGTTGAACGTCGTCGAGCTGCTGCTCGCGGTGTGGTCGGCATCGCCGCCCCAGCTCGCGCCCGCGGTCGCAGTTCCGGCGTTGACGTTGCTGCCATAGCTGACCGGCACCGAGAACGGGATCAGCCCCGCGCCCGTCACCTGGGCGGTGCACGGTTCGATGGCCGAGCCGGTATACGTGAACGGCGCGCCGGTCGTGCAGTCGATGGTCACCGACGAGCCCGCCTTGTCGATGATGAGGGACCCGGTGGCGGTGCCCTGGTAGTTGGTGTCGTTGATGGTGGCGACCACCGCGTAGGTGCCCGCATGGATCGGCTCGGTCGCGATCCCGTCGTAGGTGAGCGTGACAGCGAGATCGGCCGGCGTTGTTGTCGCCGTCACGTGCTCGGCAGTGCCGTCGTACGTCTGCTGGAGATCGCCGAGCGTGACCGTGGCGAGGGCCTTGCCCGTCGAGAAGGTCCGCTTGACGTCCGGTGCCTGACTCCACGTGCCGTCGCCGCCCTGGGATGCGGTGATCTCGCAGCTCCCGGCGCTGTTGATGGTGACCGTCCACGTACCTGCCGTCGCCGCGACGGAACAGGCGCCCGAGGCGGACAGGCTCACTGCCAGCCCGGACGAGGCGGTTGCGCTCACGTCGAACGGAGCGTCCCCAAAGGTCTTCGACGAGATCGGATCGAAGGTGATGGTCTGGTCGCCCTTCGCGATCGTGATCGTTCCTTCGACCGGGAGCGGGGCGCTGCTGCCGTTGTACACGAGATCCCTGGCGTCGACCTGGCTCCCGTCGGGAACGGATGTGAACGTCGACGCGTAGTACGCCGTGATCACGTAGTCCTTGCCGCCGGCGAACGGGGTCGGGATCGGGCCGAGGTGTGCGGTGCCCGTCGCGTCCGTGAGTCGCGCCACGGTGTAGCCGAATGGCGCGATGCCGGGATCGATGGGGTCTCCGCGGAAGCCATCGACGACGAACAGCATCGTGCGGAAGGCAATCGGGTCCCCGTTGGCGTCCTTCACGACGGCGGTGACGCCGCTTTCCGCGCCCGCCTGGAGCGGATACGCGGCGTTATGGGAGATGGTCGTCGTGGTCGGGATCTTGTTGATCGTGAACGGCTGAACGGCCAGGCTGGAGCCGAGCGTGTCGTCACCGACGAAGCTCGCGGTCGCCGTGTAGTCGCCAGGAGTGGCCAGGAGCGGGAGGTCCGCAGAGGCGGTGCCGCTCACCGTCGTCGCCGTCCTGGTCGACGACCCGAGCTTGAAGATGATGGTCTTGCCGGAGACGGCGGGGGAGAGCGTGGCCGTCGCATGCACCGAGGTGCCGTACGCGCCACTCGGAGCGGCAAGCGCCAGGCTCATCGAGCTCGGCGGCGGGGCCTCGCCGGCCCCGTAGTACTGGCCGAAGTTGGTGTCCAGCGAGACCGCGCCACCCGTGCTCACCGCCTGGGCCATGAACCGGAGGTTGGCAAGGTTCGCCGTGGTGACCCCGGGGACCGAGGCTGCGGTTGCGGTCCAGACGTTCGAGCCGTCGGTCGGGGCAGTGAGCGGGACCGATAGCCACGTGCCGTGGCCACTCGAGTCAGGTCCGAGCGTGTAGGTGATCCACGCGTGAAGCGTGCCGGCGAACGGGTCGCCGATCGCCTTCGCCTTGAAGGTCACCTGCCCATCGCCGACGAACGTGCCGGACACGTCGGAGATGCTGGGTGCGAGCGCCGTCGATACCGCGGCGGCGGGGTCTACGCTCGAATCCAGGTAGTACATGCGCACATCGAGGTCGGAGTACAGCCGGAGCAGCGCGCTGTCGCCACCGGCCGCGAGGGCACGGTGCTGCGCCGGCGTCAGGAGCAGGTTCGTGACACCGCCCGATCCGGCGAGCTCGTCGAAGTAGTTCACGCTCCACGGACGTTCGGGATAGAACGTGGGCGAGCCGAACCCGAGGTGGGTCCCACCGAGCTCCGTGCCTGCCGTCGCCGTCAACGGCACGACGGGGACGTTGCCCCCGGCCACGGGCACGGAGGTCTTGTCGGTGTAGCTCCCGCCGAGGAAGACGACGCCCCGGAGCACCTTGCTCGCCTGGGTGACATTGCGGACGTCGAGCGGAAGGACAGGATCACCGGGATTGATGCTCTCGCCGCTGGGACCTGAGAACCATGTCGTCCAGATGGAGCTGCTCGTGGTTCCGTCCGGATTGAGGACGCTGAGAGCCTTGTTGTGCTGCGCGGTGCTCGTCGCGGTATTGAGCTCGGTCCAGGTGAGCCCGCCGCCGGTCGCATCGCCGGCGTTGAACGTGAGCGACTGCGGGCCCGACCCCTGAGAGGTGTCGCGTCCCGGCATGTCGACCTTGAACATCGGCAGGCCGAACAACGCCGATTCGAGGATCGCCTTCTCGTGGAGACCCGAGAGCGACTGGGTCGTGCTCATGTAGAGGAGCTTGGAGGCGACCAGCGCATCGCCGACGGCCACCGGTCCGGTCCCGACCCGCAGCTGGTGCGCGAACTCGCTGTAGATCCGCTCGCTGTACTCGAGGAAGTCGGTGTCGCCGTACTGGTAGCCCGTGCCGGCGATCAGCGTCGCACCCTTCTGGGCGAAGGCCTCTGCCCAGTCGAGCGGCTCGGTCACGCCGGTGATGGCGTCACCGTTGACGATGTTGTACCCGGAATGGCAGCCGTTGCTGAAGACGACGGTGTTCTTGAGGTCCACTGTCGAGGCGGCGAGCTCCGACACGTTCACGCGCGTGGTGAAGTCCGCGGCGAGCGCCTCGTTGGCGGAGAAGTGGCCACCCAGGAAGATCAGGTCGTGGCGCTGGCCAAGGAGGGCTGTGCGAAGCTGGTCCGCGGTCCAGCTGCATGTGCTGCCGGGGGTTGCGCCGGCCAGACATGGCGTCTGAGGCGCGCCGTACTCGGAGATCAGCTCCGTGTTGGTCGCGCCAGCTCCCATCCCGGTCGTCAGCTGGTCGGAAACCGCATGGGCGGTATCGGCCAGGAAGTCATAACCGGTTTCGAGCGCGGACGTCGGCGTCAGGGTCTTGAGTGCAGCGCCCGCCGTCGCGGGGGAGTAGGCGTCGATCATGGCCATCGCATCGGCGGCCGTCTCGACCAGACGGCCCACTGCGAGGTCCGGGATCGGGATGCGTGCGGACCCCACGCTCAGGACGGTCGTCGAACCGTACTCGTCCTGGCCGAGGACGTAGTTGAAGCCGAGAGACGCTTCCGATGCACTGCCGGCCTTGACGGGCGGCACGTAGGCGGATTCAGGTCCGAGATATGCCGGATCCGGGTAACGGAAGAAGGGGATCGAGCCGTCCCCGCCGACGAGCACCACGTACTTCAAGGCGGGGTTGCCCTCGCGGTGCTTGCTGACGATGTCCTTGATCTCGTCCGCGACAAGGTTCTTCGCGTAGACGCACGACGCATGGGCGTCCGCCTGTGCGTTCAGCGTCTGCACGCGGGTGTCGGAGGCGAGGTCGACGACGGCGCCGTTGACGTCGGACCGAGCGGCGAGCTCGGCGAGCTTGGCGCGGAGCGCGTCGACAGCGGCAGCCTGCGGCTGAGCGGGGTCGGCGTTGCCGGTGATCCGGCTGCTGTCCCAGAGGATGAGCGACTCGGCGGTCGACGACGGGTCGAGGCTCGGCCGGGCCGGGGTGCCGGCGCTGAGCGGCCCGACGCCCTCGCAGACGCTCGGGTCGGTCGTGATCCCGATGTGGAATGAGTGCGTGATGTCGTACAGGCCGGACTTGCCGTTCACGCGGACGTAGAAGTTGCCCGTGTTCGTCCAGGTGTTCGCGTCGATCGTTGCCGTCAGCGTCCCGCCGTCAACGTTCCACCCGATCAGGCTCGCGGTCTGCGCGCTCGCGTAGCTTGTCGACGCATAGCTCGGCGGCGCATAGCTCGGGGGCGCATAGCTCGGCGGGGCCCACGCGTCCGCGGCATAGCTCGGCGGGGCATAGCTGGGCGGGGCATAGCTGGGCGGGGCGTAGCTGGGCGGGGCGTAGCTGGGCGGGGCGTAGCTCGGCGGCGCGTAGCTCGGCGGCGCATAGCTCGGGGGTGCATAGCTGGGCGGCGCATAGCTCGGCGGGGCATAGCTCGGGGGTGCGTACGAATCCGGTGCGTAGCTCGGCGGTGCGTAGCTCGGCGGCGCATAGCTCGGCGGCGCATACGACGCGGTCTGCTGCAGGAGGCTGCCGCCGGCCTGGTAGGCCTGGAGGATGTCGCGGAACAGGTAGACGTCGAAGTCCTTGGGGAGCCCCGAGATGGTGACGTGGACCTTGCTGCCGGGCCGGACCTGGAACATGTACCAGCGCGATCGACCGAAGTCGTCCACGTACTGGTTGTCGCTGAAGCTGACGAGGCCGTTCGACCCCGCCGTGATCGGCTTGGCCCATGGCCAGGACTCGTTGGGGTCGCTGACGACGATGCACGGTCCGCGGTCGGTGGTGCTGGTGATATCGGTCCAGGACGTCGTGCCGTCGGGGGCGGTCGTCTCATAGGCGATGGCCTGGGCGGTGACGTACGCGGTCGCTGGCGCCAGGGAGACCGCGTGTCCGATGAACGCGAGGCCGCTGTCATCCGTCGGGACCTCGACGATCGGCCCGGCGGTGACGGTGCCGCCCGCGACACGGTTCGCGTCGCACGTCGTGGCAGAGGACAGCTGGATGCGGTACGTCTGGTTCGCATCGCCGTGCATCACGCCGGTGACCGTCACGCCTCCGGTGTCGTTGGGGAACGCCCGATACAGGAACGGCACCTGCGTGAGTGGCAGGACCGTGACGGTGAAGTTCGCCGTGTTGACGTCGGCCGCGCCGCCGGACTCCATTCCCGTGACCGTGACGTGGTAGATCCCGGCCGCGATATCCGTGGCCGCGTGGAGCATGACCGCCGATGTGGCCGGGAAGCTCTGGACCGGGCTGGGCGTGACCGACGCAGTGAGGCAGGGATCGACGCCCGAAGACCCGCAGGTCAGGACGGATCCACCATCGTCGGTGGTCACGGCCGGCAGAAGGTCGACCGAGGCAACCGGACCGTTGATGACGGTCGTGGTCACCCCGCTGGTGAGCGGGATGCCGTTCTGGTCCGTGTCAGTGTTGCCCTGGACAAGCGTGAACGCATCCGGCTGGCCGCTGGCAACGTCAACCGAGAACGCCGGTGGCTCGCCCGTCCAGGTGTACGCGGCGGCGTACATGGTCACGTGCGAGTCGGCCGTGCAGCCCCCGTTCTGGGGACACGTCAACGTGAACGTGACGGTCATGTCGCCCGATCCCTTGGCGTCGATCTCGAACACGCCGCCGTGGTCGTTGGTCTTGCCGACCATGTCCGAGTTGGTTTGCGCGGGCAGACCCGGGACCGTCGCCGTCAGGACACCGGTTCCCTCGTATGCAGACACCCACAGCCGGACCCGCTCCACGTCCTTGGCGAGCGGAACCGCGAGCGAGAAGCCGGAGCCCGCT
Organism: uncultured Chloroflexia bacterium; assembly: GCA_963772565.1. Lineage (GTDB taxonomy): Bacteria > Chloroflexota > Limnocylindria > Limnocylindrales > CSP1-4 > CAIXZV01. Next base: position 44,582 of record CAVYXU010000064.1, on the reverse strand, counting down.
CCCGCGCTGGCCGGCTTGACGCCGGCGAGGACGTCGGATCCGGTGCCGCCCGGTGTGTTGCTGCCGTCGGTCCACTGGAAGGTGAACGGTCGCGTGCCATCTGCCCCCGCGAGGCCATTGACCGATCCGCCGGTCGGCGGAATCACACCGAGGTTGCTGATCAGGGAGCGTCCGTGCGCCTGCCCGATGCCCGTGACCGTGGTATCGCCGCCGGCTCCCCACAGGCGCCAGTCCCCGCCACCCCACTGGGTCAGGTTCTGCGGGTTCGGGTATGCCGATCCCTTGCCGTTGAACCCCTGGTAGCTGGACCCGCCTTTGCCGTGATAGAGGCCGACCGCGAGGCTTGGGGCGACCGTCTGGCCGGCGCTGACGGCAACCGGGGCGGCGAAGCTGATGAACTGCGAACCGATGAGGGCGGCAAGAAAGAAGGCTCGTGCGCGCTCACGCGCCGAGGTTCCGGAGCTCGAGGACGTGCTCAGGCCGTGGCGGTCTCGGCGCTTCCGAGGGAATAGGGACACGTTGACGCCTCCGATGTGCAGGAAGCTCGGCTGTCCGGCGACCCCCGTCGACCGCCATCGTCGCCTCATTCGCGCTTCCCGCGCGTTCAGGGCACTCTATCGCGTCCGGGGGCCGAATGGTACGGCTGGGCAGGGCTGCATGGCCCATACGTCCCGGTCGTGGTGCGCTGTCGCACCACCGTCAGCTCTCGGCCCCGTCGCAGACCCGGAGCGCGAGCGCGAGCGCGTCGTCCAGGCTCAGCGCACCGCCCTCATCAGTCGCGCGCGCGACCGCCTCATCGCCGATGGAGGCCAGAGCCGGCGCAAGCCGCGACTCGAGGTCCTGTTCGAGCGATGCCTCTCGCGGCGCTCCGATATTGGCGCGCAGCGTATCTGCCGCGCCGATGAGGCGGAACGCATCCTCCTGCGCCAGCCCTGAGCCGGCCGCGAAAAGCGCCACATCCTCGAGCAGGAACGCGAGGCCCCACCGGTCGTCGAGCTCGCGATACGCGGACATGGCCGCGGCGTACTGCTCGCCCGCCGCCTTCCATTCACCGAGCAGGCGGAGCGCGTTCGCGAGGTTGTGCTGGCCGACGACGATGTTGAACCGGTCGCCGATCTCACGGGCGAGCCCAACGGCCTCGTCGGAGTAGCGACGCGCCGCCGCCGGCTCGCCGCCGATCATGCTCGCCCAGGCCAGGTTGTTCGCGGCGATGGAGCTGCCGCGGCGATCGCCGAGCTCGCGATAGATCGAGACCCCCCGCTCGAGATACGCGAGCGCCTGGTCGAGGTCGCCACCACCCGTGGCCACGATCCCGAGGTTGGTGACCAGGTTCGCGATGCCCGCCTGGTCACCGAGCCGTTCGCGAATCTCCAGACCGCGGACGTAGCTGTCGCGCGCCGCTGCCGCATCGCCTCGCTGGTTCGCGATCGTTCCGCCCAGGTGGAACACGTCGGCGATGCCGGCGCGATCCTCGACGGCCGTGAACGCCTCGAGGGCGCCGTCGAGCCGCGAAACGGCGTCATCGAACCGGCCGAGTCGTCGCGCCGTCTCAGCCAGCGCGTGGTCGCAGCGTGCGATGCGGAGGGTGTCGTCGAGCGCGGCGGCCTGCTCTCGGGCATCGAGAAGGATCGTCTCGGCGCGCCCGACCTCGCCGGTGAGCTGGAGGACCTTGGCCAGCTTGAGTCGCGCGTCGACCTGGTCCGTCCCCTCGATCAGGGGAACCAGCCGCTCGAAGTACACGACCGCCGAGGCATTGGCGTACGAGTCCTGCGCCTGCTCGGCGGCCCGGGTCAGGTACTCGCGCTTCTTCTGTTCGCGATCGCTCCGCCAGTAGTGGTGCTCGAGGAGCGCGATGTTGCGCTCGATGTCGTCGGCCTGCGTCCGCTCGATGTACTCGGCGACGCGCCCGTGGAGGATCGCCCTGAACGCGAACGGCAGGCTGTCATACGCGACATCGCGGGTCACGGCGTGCTTGAACATCCACGCCTGCTCGGCCTCGCGGTCGAGGGCGACGAGATCGAGGGTGCGCAGGGAATCCAGGTGGTCGACCACGGTCTCGAGCGCTCCCAGCTCGTCGTAGGCGCCAGGCAGCATCGGCGCCAGGAAGGTGCGCCCGATGACGCTGGCGACCTTCATCGTCTGGCGGGGCGCCTCGGCGGACGCGTCGATCCGGCTCAGGACGAGGCTCTGGAGGCTCTCCGGCAACCGGACCGCCGCAAGGGCGGCGGGATCGGAGGTGTCGATCCCCTGCGCGACGACGTAGCTCAGCAGCTCCTCGACATAGAACGGGTTGCCCTCGGAGCGCGTGGCGAGCAGCTCGACCAGCGCGTCCGACACGTCCCGTCCGTCACCCCCGAGCTGGGCGACCTTGCCCTCGACGATCTTCGCAATGTCGTCGTGTGCCATGAGGTCGAGCGACAGCTCGGAGAAGCTGGGCAGGTGCTCGAGGCCGAGGCCGCCGCCCGGTTCGGCGGCCGGGCGATACGCCGCGACGAACAGCACCGGCAGCCCCACCGCGACCCGCGCCAGCACCTGGAGCAGATCGCGCGACAGCTCGTCGATCCAGTGGCAGTCCTCGAGGACGACGGCGAACGGGCGATCCGTTGCGCGCGCGCGCAGACAAACCGAGAGCAGGTCCTCGAGCGACCCCTTGCGGAGCTTGGCGTCGAACGACCGGGTGAGGTCGGAGTCGGGGATCGAGAGCCCGACGACCGGCCCGATCAGGGGGGCGCGGGGAACGAGCGATGGGTCGATGGCCCGAAGCCTGTCCTCGATGGCCTGGATCTGCCGCGCCTCGGGATCCTCATCCTCCAGGCCAAGCAGGCGGCGCCACACCTCGCGCCACACGAAGTAGGCGGTCTTGGTGCCGAACGCCTCGCACTCGCCGTACGCAACGAGGCTGCCCCGGCGGCGCGCGTTGCGGATGAACTCCGCGACCAGGCGCGATTTGCCGAGCCCGGCCTCGGCCGAGATGCCCACCACGCGGCCCTGGCCCCCGATGGCCGATTCCAGCCCGCCGTCGAGGGTTGCAAGCTCGGCGCGCCGGCCGACCATCGGCGTCTCGAACCTGGTTCGCCGTTTCGATGCCCGCGCGAGCGAGCCGATCAGCGAGCGAACGGCAACCGGCTTGGCCTTGCCCTTGACCGTCATGTCGGGCAGCGGCTCCCAGATGAACGAGTCGCCGGCGCCCTGCTGGATCCGCTCGCTGACATAGATCCGGCGCGGCGGCGCGGCCGACATCAGGCGGGCCGAGAGGTTGACCTCGTCGCCCAGGCACACGAACGTCCGGCGCATCGCGTGGCCGTAGGTGCCGCTGCGCAGCGTCCCGCGAGTCAGGCCGATCTGGATGTCCCGGGCAGCGGTCGTCTTCTCGAGGTCGCGAAGCTCGAGCGCCGCGGCCGCGGCCCGGACGGGGTCGTCCTCGTGCGCGATCGGCGAGCCGAACACGCCATAGAGGTAGGCGCCTTTGTCGCCCAGCGTGAGCTGGAGGACGTTGCCCCCGTACGCGGTCATGATCCGTTGCGCGCCGCGGACGAAGGCGTCCAGCTTGGACACGGCCTGGGGATCGTCGTCGTAGTCGATCCCGCCGAACCGAAGGAACACGGGGATCGCGAGCCGAAGCTCGGTCAGGAACTCGCCGTGGCCGGTCCGCAACCGCTCGTAGACGGCGGGCAGCAGCCACGGGCGGACGAGGTCCTCGGGGAGGGGAGGGGGCTCCACGACTGGCGTGCGCGAGACCTCGATGTCGAGCGAGCTGAGGACCGCGTAGTCGTGGTCGGTCTCATCGTCGCGGCGAACCTCGCCCAGCGTCACGCGGTCGCCGAGGCTCCGGATCGCGGACGTCTCGAGCACGATCTCGCCCTTTTCCGCGTGGTGCTCCGCCTCGGCGAGATCGTCGATCAGCCGGCCCGCAAGGACATCGATCAGCTGGATCTCCGGGTCGCCGACCAGGAAGCGACGCGCGTTCCCGACGGCGATCGCGATCTTCATCGCCAGCCGGACCTCGGAGCCGCCCGGTGTCGTGATCAGGCCGGACCGAGCGATCGCCTGCTGCATCGCGAGGGCCGCGGCGCACGCGGTCGATCCGTCGTCGCGGTCGATCCAGCACGTGATGGCGTCGCCCGAGAAGTAGATGACGTCGCCGCCGAAGGCATCGAGCTCGCCGATCACGGCGTGGAAGACACGGCCGATGTTCGCCGTCAGCTCCTCTGACCCGCGCTGGGGCCCCAGCTCCCGGGTGAGGGCCTCGGTGAGCGGAGTGAACCCGCTGATGTCCGCGAACAGCGCGGCACCCGAGATGCGGTCGGGCATCTCCAGCGACTGCGACAGGGCGCGCCGGCGATCCCGCGGGATGTACGCCTCGGGGTTGTCGTGGTCGAGCGTCGACGGCGCCTGTCCTACGAGAACCTCGCTGCTCAACGCGCCTCCTTCCGGGCATTGCCGGTGTGGGCGATCAGTCTATGGGTCGCGGGCGTGGGAGGTGTTCGAACGCGCAGAAGAAGGTTGCGGATCAGAATGGGCCGGTGAGCGACTGGAGAGCGGACCGGATCGGATCGGCGCTGCGGGGCGAGAACCCGACCGTGCTTGCCCGCCTGCCGGCGGGCTTCGCGGTGATCGGCGACGTCCAATGGCTGCCGGGATACTGCGTCCTATTGGCTGACGATCCCATCGCACAACGCCTGTCGGACCTGGCGCCCGGGCAGCGCTCGGCCTACCTGGACAGCATGGCGCGGCTGGCGGCCGCCGTCGAACGTGCCTGTGCGGCGGCGGATCCCGCCTTTCGCCGGGTCAACGTCGAGATCCTGGGCAACGCCGACGCGTTCCTGCACGCGCACATCTGGCCCCGGTACGACTGGGAGCCGGGAGAGCTTCGGACGCGCCCCGTCTGGCTGTACCCCGTGGAGCGGTGGCATGACCAAGCGACCGCGCTGGGTCCGCAGCACGACGACCTCCGGGCCGCGATCACGGACAGCCTGTCGGAGCCGTAGATGAGCGTCCAGGACTCCGGGCGTAGTCCCGTCGATGCTCATGGGGTCATCGTCCGACGGCTACTGCCCGAGGAGTGGGAGGCATTGCGGGACATCCGGCTGCTGGCGCTGACCGATGCCCCGGATGCGTTCGGCTCCACGCTCGCCGAGGAGGTGGTGCGAGACGACGATGCGTGGCGGGACTGGGCGTCGCGGCCGGATCGCGGCATCGTCGTCGCGGAGGCCGGCGGGCGCCTGGTCGGCCTCGCGGCCGGCGGCCCGGCCCCGGGCAGCGATTGCGCGGCCGGGCTGTACGCGATGTGGGTGGATCCGGCAGTCCGCGGCACCCGGGTGGCGGCGGAGATCGTCGCGCTGGTCGAGGACTGGGCACGAGCGGCCGGCTACGGACAGATCGGCCTCGGCGTCACCACGACGAACGGGCGGGCGATCGCGTTCTATGAGCGTCTCGGTTACGTGGACACCGGGGGGCGGCATCCGCTTCGGCAGGGGGCCGACCTCGAGATCCAGATCATGGTCAAGTCGCTTGGTGGCGACCCCGGGTGACGGGCGGGAACCGGTGCAATCGGCGTCAGACGAAGGCCGGGCGCCCTGCGACGAACCTACGCGGCGGATGCCCCGGCGGGCAGGAACGACTCCACCACCTGGCAGGGGATCGCCCGCTTGAGCAGCCGCTGGATGCCGCGCAGCGCGTCGACCTCGCCGGGGGACACCAGCGAGATCGCCGTCCCCGAGGCGCCGGCCCGGCCGGTCCGTCCGATGCGGTGGATGTAGTCCTGCGGCTCGAACGGCAGGTCGAAGTTCACGACGTGCGGGAGGGTGTCGATGTCGAGCCCGCGCGAGGCCACGTCGGTGGCGACGAGCGCGACCACCTCGCCCGCCTTGAAGGCGGCGAGGGCACGGGTCCGCTCACCCTGCGTCCGGTCCGAGTGGATGGCGATCGCGGCGACGCCCCGGCGGTCGAGGTACGACGCGAGGCGGGTTGCGCCGATCTTCGTGCGCGTGAACACGAGCACCTGCTCGATGCCGTCCCGCCGCACGAGGTGGAGCAGCAGATCTGCCTTTCGCTCGGCATCGACCGGGTAGAGGACCTGGGTCAGGTTGTCGGCCGTCGCGTTGCGCGGGGCAACCTGGACGATCTCCGGGTTGGACTGGAACTCGCGGGCAAGCTTGCGGATCGCGTCCGAGAACGTCGCGGAGAACATCAGTGTCTGGCGCCCGCGCGGCAGCAGGGCGACGGCCTTGCGGACGTCGTCGATGAAGCCCATGTCGAGCATGCGGTCGGCCTCGTCGAGGACGAGGACCTCGACCTGGGTGAGGTTGACGGCCTTCTGGCCGATCAGGTCGAACAGCCGCCCCGGCGTCGCGACCAGGATCTCGACGCCGGCCCATAGCGCCTTGACCTGGGGGCCCTGCTGCACGCCGCCGTAGACCACGGTCGAGCGCAGGTTCGTGCCCTTGCCCAGCGTCCGCACGCTCTCGTCGATCTGCATCGCGAGCTCGCGGGTCGGGGTGAGGACGAGCGCCCGCACCGGATGGCGGGCCGGGCTGGGACTGGAGCTTGCATGCTTCGCGAGGCGCTCGAGGATCGGCAGCGTGAACGCCGCCGTCTTGCCGGTGCCCGTCTGGGCGGCTGCGAGCACGTCGCGGCCGGCGAGAACGAGCGGGATGGCCTGCGCCTGGACGGGGGTGGGTTCCGTGTATCCCTCCCGCGCCACGGTGGCGAGGAGGTTGGCCGAGAGGCCGAGGTTGTTGAAGGTCAAGGTGACTCCGGGGTGGCGCCGCGGCGCCGTGGATGGTTCGCATGCCCGGGGGATCGGTGCGAGACGTGATGGGTCTCGCGGCGTCGGCGCAGGGCGGGCGCTTGTGGATGGTCACACGTCGTGTGATCAGGCGCCAGTGGCGGTCAACCGGCCGGCCCGCGGTGTCGCAGGCATCCGTTCCGTGCCGCCCGGCAACGCTTCCTTACGCGTCCTCTGCCCGGCTGCGCCTCGTGTGATCATCGCACGATCGGCGGACTTTCGCGAGGTGCCGTTGGTCAGCTCCGGTCGCGGTGGCCGACCGCGACGCCCTGGACGCCCGGAGCCAGGATCGGAAGTTCGGGGCCGCGAAGAGATCGGGCGAGCGATCCAGCGCACCCCGGCCGGATCATCGCGCCGACACTGGCCGCAGGACCCGCGCAATCGCCGCATCGGGAACCCGACCGATCAGCTCGTCCATCTGACGTGACGGCTCCAGGTCCAGCTCGTCGCGCATGATGCGGCGAAAGACCGCGTACTGGCGGATCGCCTCGCTTCGGTTGCCCTGCGCAAGGTGGACCGCGATCAGCGCGCGATGGGCGCTTTCTCGCAGCGGCTCACTGGCGACCGCGGCAAGGGCAATCTCCGCGGCACGCCCGAACTGGCCGCGGGCCGCGAGCTCGACCGCGAGCCGGTCGAGCGCCTGCAGCCGGATCTGGCGGAAGTGCTCGCGCTCGACGACGACCCAGTCGTCGTACCAGTCCACGAGGAGATCGCTGCTCTTGGCGAGCTGGTCGACCTTGCGCCCGTCGACGCCCGCCACGCCGTCCAGCAGCTGGTGCGCGACGACGATCAGCTCCTCGGTGTCGACGCCGACGTGTGGCGACAGGGTGAGCGATTCGGCGCTCCCCTCCAGGATCGGCAAGCCGGGACGGCGGAGGCGCCACAGGGCAGACCGCAGGTTCGCCATGGCACGGTCCTCGGGCGTATCGAGCCAGAGATTGCCTGCGACGCTGCTGCGGGAGGCGGGCCCGTTCTGGAGGGCGACGAATGCGACCACACGTTCGACCCCCGGCGGAAGGACGATCCGTCGACCGGCCGCCCGCAGGACGAATGGGCCCAGCATGCGCAGCGTGATGGGGGGCTGAAGCACGGCCACCTCCTTTCTGGAGGTCCCCACGAGGCGTGCATCGGGGACGCGGCACGACCGATCGTAGTCCCGCCGCGGAACGAACCGCAACCGGCTTGTCCACAATTGCCACCAGCCGATCGGCTTCGGAGGTCGCCAAAAGGTACCGGTGCGCCGCAGCCAGGCGCCCCGGGCAGCGCAGCCGCCGCCGGGTCAGCAGCGGCAGGGCGCCTCGCATCCGTCGGCGACCGGAAGCCAGTCGACGCCATCGAAGACCGTCGCCGGGCGGTCCGGAGCCACGCCCCTTCGATCCGGCCGAGTCTTGATGACGAATTGCTGGCCGCCCACCACACCATGATCCGTGACCTGCTGGAGGTCGAGGGACAGCACGCGGACCCCGACGGGATCGGGTGACCTGGCCACGAACCAGATCCGGAGCGCCGCCAGGTCCCGCGGCTTGAGATCGATGGGTCCGATCGAGGCGCCCGTTTCAAGCACCCGATACGACGTCTCGTCAACCTGTTCGATCCCTTTCAGGTCCGCGTCGGATCGCTTCAACAGCCGGCGCAGCCCGGGCGTAGCCTCCAACCACACCTGGCCCCAGTCAAAGATTGAAACGGGCTCGTCCTTCGGTGTGGAGAACACCAGCCACGCCCGTTGTCCTTCCCTGCTGAAGTTGGCGATAACCGCGGCGCTGAGGCGACCGTTGGGCTGTTCGTCGACGACGGTGATGTTCTTCCAGGCGATGTTGTTGTTGTTCTGCACGTTCGCGTACAGGTTGCCCGTCTCCATCGTCGTCATCCCAAAGCCTGGTCCGGCCGCGGTCTCGATCCGGGACAGGAGGCAGAAGTGGCCGGCGTCGGCACCGAACGATGCGTAGTCGGCAGGATTTGGAGGTGTCCACGGAAAGGCCAGGATCTCGTCGTCGCCGGCCGCGACGGAGACGGGCTGAGCGCCGATCAAACCGCCCATCAGGGCGGGCGTGGTCACGCTGCCATCCCACGGTGCGGGCCAGGACAGGCCGGTCGATGCCTTGGCCCAGTAGAGGCGGACCGTTCCCGTGGCGCTTCCCGAGCACCCACGGTTGCGGACGCGGACGTAGACGAACGTCGTTGACGAGCCGAACTCCGGGTTCTGGTGATCCTGGTTGGCGATGCCGTCGTTTGTGTTCCGGACCCAGATGTCGTCGCTGATGTACATCGGCTGCGCCGACGTGTCGGGCTCAGCGCCGAAGTCGTCAGAGACGTCCTTCGACCACAGGTCCGAACCGGGGACTGCGGTCGCCGGCACCAGACCGTCAGAGGCCAGGAGGCTCGCCCGGGCCGTATGCAGCGTCGCGTCCATCCGCACGCTCTGACCGGCGGTGAACATGTTCATGCCCACGTCATCGGTGTAGTCCATGTAGTTCATGAACATGTCGCCGTTCGGGCCGTTCGAGCAGGAGATCGCCGGAAATGCGGGCGGCGTGTACGTCTCGTCCGCCTGGTTCGGCGTGTCGTCGACCTGGTCCGAGCCCGTACACAGCGCGCCGTCGTCGCCCCAGATGTGGAGCAGGTTCAGGTAGTGCCCGATCTCGTGGGTCAGCGTACGACCCAGGTTGTAGGTGGCCATGACGGGTGCGACCGTGCCGAATGCCTGGTAGTGGCAGCGCACGCCCTGCTGTCCGGCCGGCATGCCCGGGAAGGATCCCTTCCCAAGCAGACCGTCCGTGTAATTCACGACCCAGATGTTCAGGTACTTCGTCACGTCCCACGGGTCGTGACCGCCGCCGGCAGTCGTGAGCATGCCCGTCTGGGATCGAGTCCAGCCGGTGGCGGTCGTGTGTGTGCGGGTGATCCCCGTCGTCGTGGCGCAGCTCGGGTCACGGACGGCCAGGGCGAACTCGATCCGGGCGTCTGCGGCGACACCCGCGAATGCCGCCGGGGTGGAGCTGGCATCAAGGTTGAGGCGGCGGAAGTCCGCGTTGATGACGTCCAGCTGCGACTGGATCTTGGCGTCGGAGATGTTCTCCGCGGCCGTGTTCCAGACCACGTGCACGACGACCGGAATGCGGATGAGGCCCGTGCGAAGGCCCTCGCCTCCGTAGAGCCTGGTCCACTGCCGCACCTCGTCCTCGATGTGGCGGCGCCGCCAGCGGTACTCCGGATCGAGCCTCACCAGCCGGCGGTGCTCCTCCATCGTGCCGCAACGACCGCGATGCGTCTGATCGTCCTTGCCGCGCGGCCTCGGTCGCGGGCGCTTGTTCTCGGCCATGAGTCGATCCCTCCTGTCGGGTCAGCTCTGTTCGGCCGCGAAGGCCGCGACAGCGTAGCGATTGAGGGAAAGGAGCGTCCCGCTCCCGTTGGTGGTCTTGACCCTGGCGCCCACGGTCACGGCGAACGCGCACTTCGTGTCCGCGCCGAGAAGACTCCCGAGGGTGGACGATGAGTTGATGGCCGCTGGGCCGGGCGGCTTTCCCTGCTCGGGGAAGCCGCCGGTGGACAGCGGGGTCCCGCCGCCGATGCCCTTCGTCACGGACAGCGAGAAGCCAGCCAGGAAGGACGGCTCGCCGGTGTTCGTCGGGTGCGGGTGGTAGGCGCGGTAGTCGATGGATACCGCGGCCGTCGGCGGCCCATCGAGGAACTGACAGGTCGCGGATCCGCTGACCGACGCGAGTCGAACGCCTTCGATCGAGGCGCCTGCCGGCCGATTGTCCCACCACACCGCGTGGGTCAGGGCCGAGTACGGAACGGCGTCCGGCGGGCCCGCGGGGATCCGCCACCGCCCGAACGTGAATGGTTTGGCTGTGCCCGGTCCGATGGCGCCGGTCGGCTTGATCTGGTTGCCACCGGCATCGAAGACCTGCACGCGAACGAGGTACTTCCCGTTTGGATGTTGCGTGGTGTCGAGCAGTGCATGGAACTGGTCCGGGTCCCACTCCTCAAAGGCGGAGAGCGGTCCACCGGTCCCGAACGGGATGACGTACAAGCCGTTCGCATCCGGGCCGAGCGAGTGCTGTGCCCGGATGAATCCGGTTCCCGACACCCACTTCCACGCCGTCCAGGCCGGCACCGGAACCGCCGTCCATGTACCGACGGGATCCCCGGCGCCATTCGCGGAGGCGATATCGACGCGGAAGAACCGCGCGCCGAGCGTCTGCATTCCCTTGCTGAAGAAGTAGCGGAGCCCGAGGGTGGAGCCGAGCGGTCGGTTCACAGATGGACCGTCGATGGGCGCAGGATCGATCAGCCCAGAATTGGCCAGAAGCCCCTGGACGGAGTCCGGCGAATCCTGGGCGGGCGTGCCAAGGTGCCAGCTCTCGGTCGAGCCGATCTCGTGCAACAGCACGATCGCGTCGTCGGCTCCCGGGATCACCGGATCGCCCGTGCACGACACCGCGACGCGGCTGTACGACGTCAGGGTCGGGTTCGCGTTCGCAGTAAACCACTGCCCGGCAGCCGGACCGTCGTAGACGGTCACCGTCAGACCGTTGATCACCTGCTTGACCCTGTAGGCGTACTCGTCGCTGCAGCCGGGTGCGAGAAATCTCGGGAAGTCCCGCCAGCAGACGGAGAACGATCCGTCATCCGAGATCAGGCCTTCGGCGACCTTGGTCCCGACACCGCATGTGCACCACAGGTAGGGGCGGAGCTTGACGTACGCGGAGAGTTGCGATCCCTTGAGGGTCTTGAGCGCGAATGCGTCTCGCTCCGCGTTGAGCTTGCGGATGTCGAGCGCACCATCGGAGGCGATCCGGTCGAGCTGCTCGAATGGGGCCGGATCCGGGCCCGGCCCCGGGGGAATCGGCAGGGGTCCGGGCGGATCGTGCGGCATCGGGAATGGCGGGTCGCCCGGCGGCGGCCAGTGGGGTGGCCACACGACCGGTCCGTCGAAGATGTCACCTGGGTCGATGATGACCGGCGGCTCGCAGCAGCACGTCCGGCGGTAGACCTCCACCACACCCTGACAGATGGTCGCGCAGCGGTAAGGGTGGAAGACGATCGCGGGATCGATGACGGAGACGTTGACCAGATCCGCGGCCCTGGACTCGCCCGAGATCGAGGCGAGTGGCGAGATCGATGCCGAGGCTTGCAGGTACTCGACCAGCGACCACCAGGGGAAGCAGCGCCGGACGCTGCCGGAGACGCACTCGAAATATCCGAACAGGGTGCCCCAGGACGATTCCGGCAGGTGGAGCGCTTCGCCCTTGAAGAGCTCCCTGGCGTCATCGACTCGATAGCCGATGAACCGCTCCCCCTCAGCGGTCGGATCTGCCGATGCATCACCGATCACGAGCCGGACGGCCTTCTCGAGCGCGCCCGCGGGCAACGCAAACTTGCCGTCGTCAGCGACCTTGGTCGATCCGGTCACCGTCCCGTCGGCGGTCAACGCGTGGATGGCGAGCGCAGGACGAGCGCTCCGCGCGTCCACGCCTTCCAGCTCGATCCGACCGCTCAGCCCGGAAGCCTTCCGCTCAGCCATCACGACCACCTTTCGCAGCTGTTCCACCCCGTCCCGCCTCATCAGGTGACCGAAGACCGGTTCGGGACCCGGTAGGCTGACGAGACCGTCGTCACCGGGCCGTCACGCCCGGATCACGGGGAAGTCACCGAGGCGTCAACGCTCGGCGTGGGGCACCGTTTGCAGCGGGGAAATGCGCGGGGCGGCCTCGTCCAGGGTCTGGCGTTGTCGGAACGACGCCGCACGACGATCGGTTGGTGGTGGCTCGGCAGCGCCTGACGTCGTCATCGCACGAATCGGCGAACTTGCGCGAGGTACCGCTCGTCAAAACGGCTGGGTCTGGCCCAGCCGTCCGGTGAGGAACGCGCGCTCCGCCTCGCTCGTTGCGAGGGCGGCCGCTCGCGCATAGGCACGGGCCGCGTCCTCGGGCCGCGCGAGGCGGCGCAGCAGATCGCCCCGGGCGGCGTGGAACAGGTGGTGCTCGTCGAGGCCGAGCACGTCGAGGATGCCCAGAGCCGCCTCCGGACCCCGAACCTCCGCCAAGGCGATCGCGCGGTTCATGGCCACGATCGGGGTCGGGGTCAACGCGAGCAGCTGGTCGTACAGGGCGAGGATCTGGCGCCAATCGGTCGCCTCGATCGACGTGGCATCCGCGTGGACCGCATTGATCGCCGCCTGGACCTGGTACGGGCCCGGCTGGTTACGTCGGAGGCAGGCGCGTACGAGCGCGTGACCCTCCTCGATCATCGCTCGATCCCATCGCCCGCGATCCTGGTCGCGGAGCAGCACGAGACTGCCGGTGGCCGTGAACCTTGCCGGCCAGCGGGACTCGCTCAGCAGGAGGAGCGCCAGCAGGCCGGAGACCTCTGCCTCGTCAGGCATGAGCCCGGCAACCGCACGCACGAGCCGCAGCGCCTCCCGGCGCAGCGCATCGCCGGTCGGCCCGCGGGTGCCCTCGTTGTAGATGAGGTACAGGACTGCGAGCACCGGACGGAGCCGGCCCGGCAGGTCAGCCGCGGACGGCACCCGGTAGGGGATACCGGCTGCCTTGATCTTGTGCTTGGCGCGGACCATGCGCTTGGCCATCGTCGGCTCGGAGACGAGAAAGGCGCGGGCGACCTCCGCGGTGCTCAGGCCCCCCAGCAGTCGAAGCGTCAGGGCAACCTGCGCCTCCGTCGAGAGCGCCGGGTGGCAACAGGTGAAGATCAGGCGGAGTCGGTCGTCCTGCACGGGGCCGCTCTCCTGCTCTGCGGCATCGCCCGAGGTGTCGGCCGCCGCCGAGCGCAGCTCGCGCCCACGCGCCTCGCGCCGGAGATGGTCGATGGCGCGGTGGCGCGCGGTCGTGGTGATCCAGCCGCCGGGGTTGGGCGGCAGCCCGTTCACGGGCCACTTCGCGAGCGCCAGGGCAAACGCCTCTTGGACGGCGTCCTCCGCGAGGTCGATGTCGCCGAAGATCCGGATCAGCGTCGCCACCGATCGGCCGGACTCCTCCTGAAAGATCCGGCCGATCCGGCCCTCATCGACGGCGGGCAACGCTCAGCCGCCGGCCGTGTCCGCGAATGGCCACACCTCGATCGGCCGGGATGTCGCGTGGGTGACCCGCGTCGCCCAGCCGAGGGCCGCGTCGAGGTCGGCGGCGTCGATGATGTAGAACCCGCCGAGGTGCTCCTTTGCCTCGACGAACGGGCCGTCGGTGATCAGCACCTCGCCCTGGGAGGCTCGCACGACCGTGGCGGTGTCGGCGTCGTGGAGGCGACCGGAGAAGACCCAGGTGCCGGTCGACTGCATGTCGGCCTCGATGGCCTGGATCTCCTGCCAGGATCGCTGCATCTCCTCCTCGCTCATCGGCGCGCGGGCTTCGCCCTCGACGGTGTGGATGGACAGCAGGTATCGCGGCATGGGGATGCACCTCGTGACGGCTGGCCAGCCCAGCCTCTCACCTCCCTACGAATGGCGCACGACCAGATGGACAACGGCGGCTCCGGGAAGTCACCCTGACACCCCGTCCGAAGGCCCCACTGCTAGAGTGCCAACGGTCGCGTTCGACGTCCTCGCCGCAACCCCAGGGCACCCACAATGACCGATCCCAGCACACCGACGCCAGGCAGTCCCGGCTCCGACGGGCCGGTGCGTCTCGTCCGGGACCTCGTCGCCCGCGCCGCGCGCGGCATCGTTGCCATGCCGCACGTCAGGATGCCGCCGGCCGGGACGGCGGGCGGGATCGAGGTGGCCGAACTGGCCGCGCTGGCGGTCGAGGCAAGCCCATCGACGCCCTCGACGGTCACCTGCTGCGACTACTCGGCGGACGAGGTCGAGATCCGGGAGATCGAGGACATGCCCGCGTTCCTGGCGGACCACCGCCCGGCCTGGTCGCACGTGCGCTGGATCAACGTCGACGGCATCTCGGATCTCGGGGTCGTCCGAGCGCTCGCAGAGAAGTATCAGATCCACCCGCTGGCGATCGAGGACATGCTCCAGCCGCTGGAGCGCGCCAAGGCCGAGGACTATCCGGGGTCCGAAGGGTTGCCCGGCCGGTTGTTCGTCGTCGCCCGCACCGTCAACGAGCGGGGCGGCCGGCTCCTGAGTGACCAGGTGAGCCTGTTCCTCGGGCGCACCACCCTGCTGACGTTCCAGGACGTACGGCGCGACGACCTCGAGGCGGTCCGGCAGCGGATCCGGACGGCGGGCTCACGTCTGCGCACGAACGATGCGAGCTTCCTCCTGTACACGCTGCTCGACGGGATCGTCGACCGCTACTACCCGGTCCTCGAGGGGTACTCGGAGCGGCTGACGGACCTCGAGGAGGAGGTCCTCGAGAATCCGACCCACCGGACGCTCGAGGAGATCCATCGGATCAAGCGCGAGCTGCTGCATGTCCGGCGCTCGGCCTGGCCGATGCGCGACATGATCGCGCAGCTCCAGCGCGACTCGCACGAGGGGCTGTCCGAGACGGCGCAGACCTACCTTCGCGACGTCCACGACCACTGCGCCCAGATCATCGACCTCGTGGAGTCCTACCGGGAGATCGCGAGCGGACTTGCCGAGACCTACGTGTCCGTCGTCTCGAACAGGACCAACGACGTGGTCAAGGTGCTCACGATCATCGGCACGATCTTCATCCCGCTCACGTTCCTCGCTGGTGTCTACGGCATGAACATGCCGATCCCGGAGAACCGCTCACCGATCGCATACCCGCTGTTCTGGCTCGTCTGCGTCGTGCTCGCGGGCGGGATGCTCCTGTGGTTCCGCAGGCGCGGCTGGATCTAGCTGTCCGGCGCCGGTGAGGCGGACCCGATGCGTGGCCCGGTCCGATCGAGGTCAGCTGGCGATGACGCTGTCGACTCGGATGACCGGCGGGCGCTCGAAGTGCTTCTTGACCGCGCATTGCTCGGCGGAACGGACCACGGCATCGGCATACTTCTCGGGAAACCCCGCCGGTAGCTCGATGGTGACCTGGACGTCGCTCACGAGGTGGGTCGCAGGGTCGACCTGCATCCTCTGGACAAGGCGGATGCCCTCGGCGGAAATGCCCCGCTGGCGGCAGAAGCCGAGCACGTAGATCCCGGCGCAGGTTCCGATCGTCGACAGGAACGTGGCAAACGGCGTCGGAGCCGAGCTCTCGCCGCCGCCGCCGGGCGGCTGGTCCGTCGGCACGACAAAGCCGCCGAAGTGCGCGTCGACCCGGGCGCCTCCGGGGAAGTCGATGGTCATCTCCATGGTGTAGGTCCTCGTTGGCGGCGCGCCTCGCGCGGTAGCCGGGGGAAGGTCACGCAAGATCAGGTTATGGGCACGTTGCGTGGTTGCGCAAGTACGCAAGGCACTGGTCCCGGGTGCCGATGTGCCCGGCGTTGGCGGACCGTGCTGCGCTACACGGTCCCGCGGGCGGCCCATGCCCGGGCAGAGAGCGCGAACGGGCCGGCGGGCAGCATCGATCGGCATCGGTCGCGCACCTGGGATTGCCGCGATGGGGAGAGGGCGGCAGCGTACGCGCCGCCCGGCCCGACGCCCTGCGTGAACGGCGCCCACCAGTCATCGAAGCCGCCGAACGACCGGCTGACTTCCAGGACCAATTCTTCGACGGCCCGGAGGCCGGCCGCGTCCAGGAGCTCCGCGAGATGGCCCTGGCGCGCGCCGGGGAGGGCCGATTCATCCTCGACGTCAGGGTCGACCTCGCGCGCGGCCTCCCAGAAGGGTCCCAACGGGCCGCGGCCCCCCGCGTAGTCCCAGACGCAGGCTGCAACAACGCCGCCGGCACGGGTCACGCGCGCCATCTCCCGCAAGCCGACGATCGGCTCGGCCATGAAATGGACGACCAGCTGGGCAAGCACGGCGTCGAAGCTGCCGTCGCCGAACGGGAGCAATTCAGCCCGTCCCAGTCGCACGTCAACGCCCGGAAGTTGCTCGCGGACCGCAGCCACGAACGACTTGGATGGATCAACGGCGGCCACGGATCGCGCCTCGAGCCGGGCCACGAGCTCGGCGGTCAGCGCGCCTGTCCCGCAGCCGACGTCAAGAACGCGTTGGCCGCGGTCGATGCCGGCCAGCTGGGCGAGCTGGCTCGACAGCGGGCGCGACCACGCACCCATGTACCTCTCGTAGGCCTGGGCGGGGACGTCGAAGCCCATTGCCGGATCTTACGCGACGGATGCGTCCGCGAGGACGCGTCGAACCGAGCCGCCGCGGACGGCCCCTGCTGAGCCGTACGGTCGGATCGGGACACCGGTCACATGACACCGATCCGCGACTCCGGTCATGCTGTGCCGGCCGGGGTCCCCCACACAGGTGCATCTCCATGACCCGAAACCGATTGGAATCCAGCGTCACGGCCGTGTCCTGGATCCCCTCAGACGCCATCGCAGGCGCCCCGAAGATCCCGTTCGAGCTCGGGATCACCCACTACGACGAGCCGCCGCCCGAGCGGATCGAGGATCTCGAGGACCTGCGCCGGACCGACCGGTTCCGCGAGGCGAACGAGCTTCGGGCGTTCATCGAGGTCGAGGATGGCCGGATCGTGGACCAGGGGTACCTGGGTCAGGGCCACATCGGCGCCACGACGGTGCGCATGGGCCCGGCGGCCATTCGCTTCCCGGCGGTGCACCTGCCTGACATCCAGCATGATCCGGAGATCGGGCCGACATCCGTGCGCTTCGTCCAGACCGTCGGCGGGCGAATGGGGCTGCCGACGCCGCGTCCGGTGGCGCGCAAGCCGTTCGTGCAGTTCTGGCCGTCGATCGCCTGGTCAACCCTCGAGTTGACGATCAACGCCGACGGGACCGCCAGCCGGGGCCTCGTGGGAGCCAGCCCGTTCCCCCGGCACTGGGTGTACGACGACGCGGGCGAGCTGGTCCAGAAGTCCGGCCTGGTCGACTTCAAGAAGTGGTTCAACGACTCGTTCGGCGACCAGACGCCGTGGGGCACCTACGACTCGCCGGCCGTCGTGAGCGCGGTCGAGACCGCCATGGAGCGGCGCGTGTCGGCGACGATCATGCACGGCGGGGCGAAGCCCGAGATCCGGACCGTGGAGGCCGGCGACGCCCTGATCACGCAGGGCGAGATGGCGGTCGACGTCTACCTCGTCCTGGACGGGATCCTGGTGGTCGAGGTCGACGGCAACGAGGTGGCCGAGATCGGTCCGGGCGCCGTGGTGGGGGAGCGGGCTGCCCGCGAGGGCGGGATTCGCACGGCGACGCTGCGCGCGATCACCCGGGTCCGGGCGGCGAAGACCAGCGCGGACGCGATCGATGCAGCCGATCTCGGCGCGGTGGCCGCGACCCATCATCGGGAGGATGCCGCCGGGGCGTGATGCCCGCCGCCGGGGCGTGATGCCCGCCGCCGGGGCGTGATGCCCGCCGCCGGGGGCGGCGTCAGGGCCTGACGCCCCCGCCGGGCGTGGCCGCGTCAGGAGGTCGGGGTCGCCTTCTTGAGCTGCCCGGGTGCGGTGTCTCGGCCGTGGCCGTTACCGGGCTTGCCGCCGGCCATCCAGGACTTCCAGCCCGGGTGGGTGGGGCCGACAACCCACGGGCCGCCTGCCCAAGGTGGCTTTCCCGCCGCGCGAAGCGCCTTCCCGTCAACCGTTTCGACGTCGACCTCGGTGTCACCGGTCCGCGTCGTTCCGGCGACCGTCACGGACTTGCCGACGAAGGCGGCCAGCGGGTTGTTGTCGCCCCAGAACCAGGGCGGGCCCGCCGAGATCGACCAGGTCTTTCCGTCCACGGTCATCGTGAATGTCGGGCGACCGTTGGCATCCGTCGAGCTCTGGACGGTGCCCTTAAGCGTGATCGCGACCTCGGGACTCTTGTCCGGCTTCGCCGACTTCTCAGGCTTCGCCGACTTCTCAGGCTTGGCCGAACTGTCCGGATCCGTGGACGGCGACGGCGATGCCGCAAGCACCGGGATGGAGATCGCCACAAGGGCAATGGCGGCGGCAAGCACCACGCCGAGCTGCCGATTCGGGCTTCTTCATCGCGCGATCGTCGCGCGGTGACCTTGCATCCGTCCTGACAGCCGCGTGATCGGCCTGATGTTGTGGTGCATGGACGCGCCAGAATCGCCCGGCGCCCGGTTGATCCCGGAGGGCCGTGCGATCCTCGAGGAGCTCGGGGCGCGGTCGCTCGTCGCGCGTCTCGACGCCGCAGCGGCAGCTTCGTCTCAGCCCGACGCGCGGGCGGCCGCCAAAGGGCCGACCGGGGACTCCGCTGCGTCGCCGACCGTGAGCGGGGTGAACACGGAGTACCTCACGGGTCGACAGTCGTCTCGTCGATCGAGTCAGCGAGCCGCAACATGTCGGACAGGCCCCTCGCCGCAAGCCACGAGGACGCGCGCGCTCGGTCATGCGCGCCCACACGACCGGCATCTGGATCGAATGCCGGCGTGAGTGGCGCGTCACGACGCAGCGTCGCAAGGTCGAGGCATCTCAACGCATCTTCGCGCCCGGCCAGCAGCCGGTTGCGCACGCCCGTCGCCTCGACCTCCTCGATCCGCTCGTAGATGGTGGCAATCGAGCCGAACTGTCGAACCAGGTCAGGCCCGACCGACGGCCCGATGCCCCGCACGCCGCCGTAGCCGTCCGTCGCGTCACCGATGAGCGCCTTGACGTCCGCCACGCGCGCCGGCGGCACGCGGTACGGGCTCCGTTCCTCGACGTCGGACGGCCCGAACCTGTCGACCCCACCACCCGTCCGGGGGATCAGCACCGCCACCCGGTCGGCGACCATCCCCAGCAGGTCGTGGTCACCGGTGTGGAGCAGGATCTCGTCAAAGCCTGAGGCGACGGCGGCGTCCGCGATCCCCGCCATCGCGTCGTCGGCCTCCCAGCCCTCGGCGCGATAGCGCGCCCAGCCCATGCGGCCCGCTGCGATGTTCGCATCTCGCAGCTGTGCCGCGAGGTCATCGGGCTCCTCCGCCTTGCGCGGCTTGTAGTCGGCATAGCGCTCTCGGCGCCTCGAGCCGGTGGTGCTCTCGAACGCAAGCGCGACGTGCGTGACCTGCTCCTCGCGGATCCGCGCGAGCACGAAGCGCAGGAACGTGCGCACCAGGAACACCGGGCGGCCGTCAGGCGCGAACGACGGATTCGCGCGTCCCGCGAAGTACGCGCGGTGGGCGATGTTGGCGAAGTCGACGACGAGGAGGCGGCGCATGGTGCTGATCGTCGCACGCCTGGCGGTGGCGCCTCGGCGTGATCGTGGGACGCAGGATCAGGGCGTGACCGCCGTCGCCAGCCACAGCGAATACGTGTCGTTGCCGTAGCCGGAGACCACGATTCGGTCGGGCAGCACCGTCGCACCCGTGACGTAGGTGACCTGCGCATCCTGCGGACCGTACTGGCCGATCTTCGGGGGCGACGACGACCCGGTGAACGACAGCCCGGCCCACGTTACGCCGTCGGTCGAGACCCAGGCCGCCATCGTTTCCGAGCCGGGCGCCTCGCGGTCGAGGACGACGATGTGCCGGCCGTCGGACGTCAGCATGGTGTCGCCGACCTGGTCGACGGCCGGCAGCTCAGCGCCCAACCGGCCCACGACGTGCCAGGTCTGGCCGTCGGCCGAGGCCCAGCCGCTCGGGGTGGCGTCGCCGGCGACCGGGGAGCCCGCGCCGATCGCGAACAGACCGTCAGCCCCTGCCTCCACGTCGCTCAGCTCACCGCCTTCGATCTCGATCCCGTCGACGGTGGCCACGGTCCAGAGGAGCCCGTCCGACGACGTCCAGGCCGCCGGTCGTCCGACGCCTCGCGGGATAGGGTTCGCTGGGTCGACGACCTCGGTTCCACGATCCGGCTCACCGTCTCGCCCCACGATGACGAACCCGCCGCCGAACGCGACGGCATCCCGGAACACGGCGCGGCCGAAGCCCTGCGACAGGTCGGCCTGCTCCCAGGCCACACCATCATCCGAGTGGAACACGACGGGGACCGCGGGCGGTGGCTTCTGGCCCGGCTCACCCACACCCTGGCCCTTGTAGCCGACCGCGATGATGCCGCTGTCGCCTGCGACCATGAACATGGGGGCACCGGCATCCGACCACGCGGCATGCCAGCTTGGACTGTCCACGGGCGTCCAGTGCGTTCCGTCGCCGGATGTCCACAGCTCCGGCGAGAAATCGGGCGGGGGACAGGTTGTGTCTGGCGGGCAATCCACCCCGCCACCCTCGGCCGTGGCCAGCAGACGCCCGTTGAGCACGAACACGTGCGTCATCCACTCGCCCGACCGCACGAGATCGACGGTCTGGACGACCGTCCAGCGGAGCCCGTCCGGCGAGGTGAGGAACACGCCCTTCAGGTTGCGCTCCGGGTCGGTGACACCCGTTTCGCCGACGGCGACGTATGCGCCACCCCAGGGAACGACGTCCACGATCCGGAGACCACCCTGGATCGCCGGCACGACCGGATCCGACCACTCGAGCCCCG
This sequence comes from uncultured Chloroflexia bacterium, assembly GCA_963772565.1. Lineage (GTDB taxonomy): Bacteria > Chloroflexota > Limnocylindria > Limnocylindrales > CSP1-4 > CAIXZV01. Next base: position 23,387 of record CAVYXU010000064.1, on the reverse strand, counting down.
TCCAGCCGCTGGGCGGCTGCGTCGGCGGGGGCGACTCGCTCGGGATCTCGCTCGGGCTCTGGCTGTCGGTCGGGCTTGAGGTGGGCGCCGGCACGCTGGACGTGGGCTCGGGCGACGACGTCGGTTTCACGCCCACGATCGGACCCTGGAGGAAGGTCCAGCCAAGCGCAACGGCGGCAACGATGGCGAGCGCAGCCGCCGAGAGCTGCAGCAGCGGAGCGAACCACGACCGGCGGCGCGCGGTGGGCGCACCGGTGATCGAGCGCAGGCGATACCGCAGCGATGCGGGAGCCCCGTCGCCCGCGATGTCGCGCAGGACGACTGTCAGGTCGCGATCGAAACGGTCGTCGGTCATCGGATCGCTCCCAGGGGGTCGCGCGTCGCAGCGTCATACGCCGCTCGCAGCTCGCCCAGGCCGTAGTGGAGCCGCGACTTGACGGTGCCCACCGGCATATCCAGCTGGGCCGCGACCTGCTCGGCCGTCATGCCCTCGAGGTAGTGGAGCGCGATGACCGCCCGATGATCGGGGGTCAGCGCGCTCAGCGCCTCGCGAAGGGCGGCCCGCTCAACGGACGCGGTGAACGGATCGGCCACGTCAGGCGTCGCATGGGCGAGGATCGAGGGACGGTGCCGCTGGTGGAGCCGGTCCCGGCAGACGTTGACGAGGATCCGCGAGAACCATGCCTGGAACTTCTCCGGGTCGCGGAGTGACGCGACATGCTGCCAGGCGCGAAGTGCCGCGTCGCTCACGGCATCCTCGGCTTCGTCGCGATCGCCCAGGATCACGGCGGCGAGCCGGAAGCTCCGGTCGAGGGCGTCGTCGAGCAGGCCCGTGAATGCGTCCGCTCGGTCGTCGGCGGACCCGCTCAGCTTGGCGCGGATGTCATCCACCCCGGTGCCCTCTGCCTGGACATTGATCCCGATCACAACCTAGATGACCGGCATGGGTGCCGGATGGTTCGATCTTTCGCGAAACGAGGGCCGGGTGGTCGCGAAGATGGCACTCACTCGGGCCACATCAGCCGCTCGCGCGGATCAACGCTCTCGGGTGCGCAACTCCGACTCCAGCGCCAGCACCTCCCTGCGGGCAAAGATGCCCAGGAAGCTGACGCCGCACAGGAACAGCGCGACGCCCAGCCCGCTGTAGAAGAACGCGATCATCCAGTCCGGCATCATGTGCGAGAGGCGCAGTGCCATGCCACCGGCCATCATCACCGCCATCACCGCCCACGACGAGGCGTTGAAGAAGAGCCAGAAGGGCAGGCGTTCCTCCTCCCGCGCGCGGATCCGGCTGGTGTGCCTGCGCACGAGCCGCGAGAAGACGAGGTAGTAGAAGGCGAGGAAGATCGCGACCGCGAGCGGCAGCAGGACCAGGTGCTCCGGCGCGAGCGTGACCTCGAGGGGGAGCCCGATCACGCACACCATCGCGCCAGCCGCACACCAGACCAGGCCGGCGATCAGGATCAGCTGGTTCTTGGGACGATGGACGACGCTCACGACTCGTTGGCTCCTGGCACGCACGTAGCGTGGTGAGGCGATCTTACCGCCCGTCCGCCGGGATCGAGGCGTGCGCCTAGACTGAGCCCATGACACCCGACACTCGCCGCACTGCGTCGCGCCTCCTCGTCGATTGCCTCGCGGCCGAGGGTTGCGAGTGGGTCTTCTCGGTTCCCGGCGAGGAGACGATGGACATCCTCGATGCCCTCGCCGATGACCAGCGCGTGCGGCACATCACGACCCGACACGAGCAGGGGGCGGCGTTCATGGCCGACGTCTACGGACGTCTGACCGGGCAGTGCGCGGTTGCCATGGCCACCCTCGGTCCGGGCGCCACGAACCTCGTCACCGGGATCGCCGACGCGTACCTGGATCACGCGTCGATGGTTGCGATCACGGGCCAGACCGGTTCGGACAAGCTGCACAAGGAATCGCACCAGCTGGTCGACATCCCGCGGATGCTGGAGCCGGTGACCAAGTGGACGTCCCGGATCGGGCGGGTCGATGCGATCCCCGAGACGGTGGCGAGGGCCTTCCGCACAGCCCGCCTGGAGAAGCCGGGTCCCACCCACATCGAGATCCCGGAGGACATCGCCGCGTCCCACGTGGATCCCCGGCTCCAGCCCCTCGCGCCCTCACGGGCCTACTTCCCCCAGCCGACCGACGAGGCGATCGCGCACGCCGCATCGCTGGTCGCTTCCTCGTCGCGTCCCATCGTGCTCGCGGGGAACGGCGTCCTGCGCCGCCACGCCGCCGGTGCCCTGCGGACGTTCGCGGATGTTCTCCACGTGCCGGTCGCCGAGACGTTCATGGGCAAGGGCGCCATGGATGACCGGTCGCACCTGTCGCTGATGGCCGTCGGACTCCAGGCGCGCGACCATGTCCTGTCCGGGTTCGATCGGGCGGACCTCGTGATCTGCGTCGGCTATGACCTGGTGGAGTACGGGCCATCGCGCTGGAACCCGGATGGGACCAAGCGGATTCTCCACATCGACACCCAGCCGGCCGAGGTGGATGCCTCGTATCGGCCGATGGTGGAGCTCATCGGCGACATCGACGGGTCGCTCCGTCGGCTGCTCGAGGCAGTCGAGCCCCGCGGCATCAACGGACGAAGCGGGGCGGAGCGCCACGCCTCGCAGGAGACGCTGATCAACGCAGACCTGCGGCAGCAGCTGCTCGAGGAGCTCCGATCGTTCGAGGATGACGACGCCCCGGTGGTGAAGCCGCAGAAGGCGATCCTCGAGCTGCGCCGGGCGCTCGGCCCGCACGATATCGTGGTCTCGGACGTGGGAGCCCACAAGATCTGGGTCGCGCGGCTGTACCAGACCTACGAGCCGAACACGGTGATCATCAGCAACGGCTTCGCCTCGATGGGGATCGCGTTGCCGGGCGCAATCGCCGCCTCGCTGGTGCATCCGGATCGGCGCGTGGTCGCGCTGTGCGGCGACGGGGGATTGCTGATGAACGTCCAGGAGCTCGAGACCGCCGTGCGCCTGCGGGCCAAGGTCACGGTCGTGGTGTGGCGCGACGATGGCTACGGGCTGATCGACTGGAAGCAGCGCAACGAGTTCGGCCGGCTGTTCGGCGTGACGTTCGGCAACCCGGATTTCGTGGCCCTGGCGCGCTCGTTCGGGATGCCCGCGTTCAGGCCCGAGTCCTCGGCGGGGCTGGCAGCCTGCCTCGCTGATGCTCTCGCCGTGGATGGCCCGGCGCTCGTCGAGGTGCCGATCGACTACCGCGAGAACCTGCGTCTCACGGAGCGCCTTGGGGAGCTCGATCCGCGCGCCTAGCGAAGCGCTGCCGCGCCTGGCGAGCGGGAAGAGGCATCCGCGTGAGCCCGGCATCAGCCGTGAGGGTTTGCCCGGACGTGCGGCCCGGCTTGACCCTGCATGCGACATTCTGTACAGCAGCCGCGCAGCACGCGTTGACGTGAGGAAGGAGCGAGATGGGAGCACCCATGTCCAGCCAGAAGGTGATCACCTCCTCGGAAGGCATGAGGTCCCATGCGCACGCTCAACCTCGGCATCCTCGCCCACGTCGACGCGGGTAAGACCACCCTCACCGAGCGCCTGCTGTTCACGGCCGGCGCCATCGATCGCGCCGGCAGTGTCGACGCCGGCACCACCCAGACCGACTCGCTCGACCTCGAGCGTGAACGCGGGATCACGATCCGGTCCGCCGTCGCCTCGTTCCTGGTCGGTGACCTCGCGGTCAACCTGGTCGACACCCCCGGCCACCCCGACTTCATCGCGGAGGTCGAGCGTGTCCTTGGCGTGCTCGACGGGGCGGTCCTCGTCGTGTCCAGCGTCGAGGGCGTCCAGCCGCAGACCCCGCTGCTCTTCCGCGCTCTCCAGCGGCTCCACGTCCCGACCCTGATCTTCGTCAACAAGATCGACCGGGCCGGGGCTGACCCCACGGGAACAGTCGAGGCGATGACCCGCCGGCTGTCGCCCGGCATGGTGCCGATGGGAACGGTGCACGACGCCGGCCGTCGGGATGCGACGTTCCTGCCGTTCGCGGCGGATGACGAGGCGCACCAGACGAGGCTGGCGGAGCTCCTGGCCGAGCACGACGAGTCGATCCTCAGCGCGTACGTGCGCGACGAGGTCTCGCTCTCTCCTTCCCGCCTGCGCGCACAGCTCGCGGCGCAGACGCAGCAGGGCCAGGTCCACCCGGTGTACTTCGGATCGGCAGTCCTGGGTGTCGGGATTGATGCGCTGCTGGCCGGCGTCGACGCGCTGCTGTCGGGCGCCCCGGGCGACCCCGACGCCGCCGTTTCCGGTCGCGTGTTCAAGATCGAGCGCACCGCGTCGGGCGAGCGGGTCGCGTACGTCCGCCTGTTCGCCGGCACGCTTCGTCCTCGCAAGCGTGTGCGCGTCGGAGGTGGAGACGAGGCGAAGCCGACGTCGATCCGGGTCTTCGCACCGGCGGGCGCCCCGCGCCGCGACGTGCTGGTGGCGGGGGAGATGGCGGCGGTCCGCGGTCTCGGGACGGTCCGGGTCGGCGATGCCATCGGCGAGCCGCCACCCGGCGAGGCGGTCACCACGCGCTTCCCGCGACCCGCGCTGGAGGCCGTCGTGTACCCGATCCGGCCGGAGCAGTCCGGCAGCCTCCGAGCGGCGCTGGCGCAGCTTGCCGACCAGGACCCGCTCATCGACGTCCGCCAGGACGACCACCGGCACGAGATCTCGGTCTCGCTCTACGGGGAGGTCCAGAAGGAGGTCATCGGCGCGACGCTGGCGCGCGACTACGGCATCGCCGCCGACTTCCGCGAGACGACGACGGTGTGCATCGAACGCCCGGCCGGGGCAGGAGCAGCCGAAGAGGTCATCTACGCGAAGACGCACACCAACATCACGGGACGAAGCTCGCCGCTGAGCACGAACCCGTTCCTGGCCACGCTCGCCCTTCGCATCGAGCCGGCAGCGCCGGGGTCGGGGATCGAATTCCGCGCCGCCGTCGAGCCGCGGCTCGTGCCGCTCTACCTGTTCCATACGGTCGACACGTTCGTCAGGCAGATGGAGGCGTACGTTCAGGAGGCGCTGGCCGAGGGACTGGCCGGATGGCAGGTGACCGACTGCCGGGTGACGATGACGGACAGCGGCTACATGTCACCGGTCACGTCGCCCGCCGACTACCGCCGCCTCACGCAGCTGGTGCTGATGACCGCCATCGGGCGCGCCGGCACCTGGGTGTGCGAGCCGCTCGCGGACCTTGCGCTCGAGGTTCCGTCGTCGACGGCACCGGGCGTGCTGGCGATGCTCGGGCGGCTCGGCGGGCGCGTCCGTGGCCAGTTCTCCGCGAACGACGTCTCCAGGGTCGACGCCGTGATGCCTGTCGCGAGCGTCCGCACCTTTCAGAGCCGGCTGCCCGGCCTGTCGATGGGGGAGGGGATTCTGGAGATGCGACCCGGCGGCTACCAGCCCATCAGCGACAACCCGCCGACCCGCGAACGCTCCGGCCCGAACCCGCTCGATCGCGATGCGTGGCTGGCGTGGCTCTCCAAGCGTGGGTAGGCCGATGGCCGCGATGCGGACTCGCGGCGCGGATTGCACGCCGACGTCACCGCCGCCGGTCCGTAGACTCGCCTCTGACAGCGGTCGCCCCACACCGCGGTTCTCGACAGGAGGCAATGCGCGATGTTCACGGCCACCAAGGACCTGATGCTCCCAGCGACTGTCACCGGATCGTGGCCGCGACCGCGCTGGTACGACGGCGGCCTGTGGGGGCGGCCACTCGACACCGCGTTGCTGGACGTCCGGTTCCGCGAACAGTTCCTCGATGCGCACGCCACCGTGATCGCGGACCAGGAGCGCGCCGGGCTCGACATCCTGACCAACGGCGACTACCACCTCGACGAGGACTTCGCGGGTCGCTCGTGGCACCACTACCCGCTCCAGCGCTGGAAGGGACTGGAGCACGAGGAGCTGCAGTACGCCCGGTCACGTGACGCGCTGCTCGCGTTCGCGCCGGGCACGCTGATGAACGAGATCGAGACGACCTGGCGCTGGCCGCGCGTCGTGGGCAAGGTCGAGCCCGATCCGAAGAACCCGCTCGAGTACGCCAAGCTGTGGCGAATCGCCCAGGCGCGCGCGGCCTCGGGCAAGCCCGTCAAGTTCGGGACCTGCTCGTCGCAGGTCCTCTCGATCTTCCTCGACAGCCACACGTCCGAGTACGACCTGGACGACAAGAAGCAGCTGATCTGGGACATGGCAGGCGCGATGAACGTCGAGCTGCGCCAGCTCGCGGCCGCCGGGGCGAGGGTCATCCAGATCGAGGAGCCGACGATCCACTTCACGGCGTGCTTCCACCCCGAGGAGAAGGAGCTGCTCGACTTCATGGTCGACGCGTTCAACCACGAGGTCGACGGGTTGGACGATGTCGAGCTGTGGATCCACACGTGCTGGGGCAACCCCAACATGCAGAAGGTCTACACCGGCGAGTCGTACGCGAACTCCATCGAGACCTACCTGGAGCGCCTCAAGGGCGACGTGTGGACGGTCGAGATGACCGAGAACAACTTCGCGGAGATCGACCTGTTCAAGCCGTATGCCGGCAATCTGAGCAAGAAGGTCGCCGTGGGCGTCGTGAACCACCGCAGCCTCCAGGCCGACATGCCGCCGGTCGTCGCCGGCCGGATCCGGCGCGCGCTCGAGGTCATCCCGGCCGACAAGCTGGTCCTCTCGAGCGACTGCGGGTTCGGCCGCCAGGGCTTCAACCGAACCGTCGCCTTCTTCAAGGCCACCGGCATCGCGCAGGGACGCAACATCGTCCTCAAGGAGCTGGGTCTCGACGAGCGTTACGTGGCGGCGGCGGACCCGGCCCTCCAGGCCGACGTACTGCCGGACCGCGAGCCGCTGACGCATCTCTCGTCCCCCTGGAGCTGACGATGCCCGCGGCGTCCCTTTGCCTCCGCTCGCGCGACATCGACCGGCTTCGCCGATCGTTCAGCGGCGAGGTGATCCTGCCCGCCGACGCCCCATACGACGATGCCCGCCGCCTGTGGAACGCGCTCCACGATCGGCGGCCGGCGATGATCGTGCGGCCGACGAGCCCTGAGGAAGTCGCCACAGCGATCCGCTTCGGCCGCGATCACGACCTCGAGATCACCGTCAGGTCGGGCGGCCATAGCCTGGCCGCGTTCACCGGCCGCGAGGGCTGCGTGGTCGTGGACATGTCGGCCATGCGCGGGGTAGCGGTCGATCCGCGATCCCGCACCGCCCGGGCGAACGGCGGCGCGCTCCTCGGTGAGCTCGATGTCGCCGCCCAGGCGCACGGGCTCGTGTGTCCCGTCGGCGTCGTCGGCCACACCGGCGTTGCTGGGCTGACCCTGGGCGGTGGGGTCGGCCGGCTGCAACGCCAGTTCGGGCTCACGATCGACAACCTCGCCGCAGTCGAGCTGGTCACGGCCGACGGCCGGCTCGTGCGCGCCTCGGAGACGGAGGAGCCCGACCTGTTCTGGGGCCTCCGCGGCGCGGGCTGGAACTTCGGGATCGCAACGGCCTTCGAACTCCGGCTCCAGCCGTTCGGACCCGACCTCCATCGCGGCGTCACGGTCTACCCGGCGACCGAGGTCCACGACGTGTGGGAGGTCTTCAGCGACTACGCGCGGAACGCGCCCGAGGCGGTGTCGGTCATCTTCGGCCTCGACCGTGCGGGTTCTGACAACGGCTACCCGGAGGACCTCCGCGGCCGGCCGATCGTCTACATCGCCTACAACCACAGCGGCGCGGCGGACGCGGTCGAGCGGGACACGGCCGGTCTGCGAAGCGGCCCGAAACCGGCCGCCTCCACCGTCGGCAGCCGGCCCTATCTCGACGTCCAGACCGCGCATGACCTCGTGTTCGCATGGGGAAGCCGCTCGTTCATCCAGGGGTGCAACGCGGACGACGTGCGTCCCGGCGCCCTCGACGAGCTCGTCGAGCTGGTCGCGACCGCGCCGGGCGACGGCACCTTCTCGATCACGGCGCTGGGTGGCGCGATCGGCCGCGTCCCGGAGGAGGGGACCGCGTACGCCGGACGGAGGGCCGTGTTCGACCTCAGCACCGACGCCGCGTGGACCGACCCGGCGCACGATGACCAGAACCGCGAGTGGGTCCGGCGCGTGATGGCAGTGGTCGAGCCCGATGCGACGCTCGGCCGCTACGCGAACGAGGTCTCCGATGCAGGCCCCGAGCACACGCGTCTGATCTACGGCGACGCGAAGCTCGCCCGTCTCGCGGCGCTCAAGCGGACCTGGGACCCCGGCAACGTGTTCAAGGTCAACCACAACATCGCCCCCGCGGCGATCGTGCCCCAGCAGCGCAGCTCCGCGGCAACGCCGACGCCGCAACCCCGCAGCTAGAAGCTCGCCCCGTCCGCACCCGAGCTGAGATCCAGCCGGCTCAGCCGCTGCGGGTCGGCCAGGATGTCGATCGAGACGATCCGGCCGCGGGCGACCGTGAGCGAGACGACGGCGAACGGGCGACCGTCCGGCGTCCACGCCACGCCGCCCGGGACGCCGTTGATCAGCGCACGCGTCGCCGTCTTCGCGAGCCGCCGGAAGGACATCGCGCCCGCGGCGACGGCGTCCGAGCCGCGGAGCAGCGATACCAGCCCGGGTCGGTCCGGGCCGCCATCGGAGCGAAGCACGACATCGGGATCGAGCACCGCCAGCAGCCGCTCGAAGTCACCGTCACGTGAGGCCGCGAGGAACGCATCGACCACGGCCCACTGCGCGCGCAGATCAGCATCGGGTACCGGCGCCCCGCGAACACGGCGACGAGCCCGGCTCGCGAGCTGCCGGGCTGCGGCGGACGACCGGCCGACGATCGGTGCGATCTCGTCGAACGGGACGCCGAACACGTCGTGGAGCACGAACGCGATGCGCTCCCCGGGGTTCAGGGTGTCGAGGACCGCGAGCAGCGCGAGTCCGACCGAGTCGCCGAGCAGCGCCTCGTGCTCGGGATCGATCCCCGCCGGAGGGCTCACGATCGGATCTGCGACGTGGGACTCGAGGGGCGCCTCGGGGCGGGTCCTCCGCGTGCGAAGGAAGTTGAGGCATACGCGGGCAACCACGGTGGTCAGCCAGGCGCGCAGGTTCGCGACCTCGCTGGTGTCGGACCGGCTGAGCCGGATCCACGCCTCCTGGACCGCGTCGTCCGCCTCGGCCAGCGAACCGAGCATGCGATAGGCAACCGCTCGCAGGTGCGGGCGGTTGGCCTCGAACTCCTGCGCCAGCAGGTCCTGATCGGTCATCGCGTCACATCCAACCATGGATCGCCCGCCCCGGTGCCGATCGATCCGTCGGCAGCGTCGGCGCGACACGTTGTCACATCGGCCGGTTGCGCGGGTTCACCTTGATGACACCAGATTCCGAAAGGATGTGACCGATGACGAATACGACCGCCGACTCCCGCACCGCTGGCATGCACCAGCCGGGACGTCTGCCGCGGATCGTCCCGCTGCTCAACCCCATCTCGAGGCGCCTGCTCGGTGCCGGGATGCCGATGGGCCCCAACGTGCTCCTCACCGTCCCCGGTCGCCGGAGCGGTCGCGCTCGCAGCACGCCGCTGGCGATCATCGAGGCCGGTGACCGGCGCTGGGTGTGGTCCCCCTGGGGCGAGACGGACTGGGTGCGGAACCTGCGGGCCGCCGGCCACGCGACGATCACCGTTCGCCGCGAGACCGAAGAGGTTCGCGCGACCGAGCTCGACCTCCCGGAGCGGGTCGCGTTCTTCCGTGACGTCCTGGGCCCCGTCGCGCGCGGCATGCGCTTCGGCGTCTGGTTCATCCGCGCCATCGACGGCGTCGACGTGGACCGTCCCGAGGCGATGGCGGAGGGCCGCCGGGTGTTCGAGCTCCATCCGCTGTGATCGCCCCGGGCGCCGCTCTGCCCTCGACGCCGGCCAGGCGGAGTAGTTCCACGCAGTCGTCACCCAGGTGACTCCGCTCTGAAATGTGGTCTGGCGCGGCTGGCTGTGGCCGAGGCAATGAACGCCGATCACACGAACCCGGGAGTCGGCGGCTGCACCATAGAATGGCCACGACTCGCTGGTGCAGCGAGGGCGCGAGGTGGAGGACAGGATGACTGAGCCCAGCGGTCGAGCAATCGTCGAGCGCTACGCGCGCGCCTTGCAGGACAAGGATCACGACGCTCTGGCGCTGCTCATCACCGACGACTATGTCGATGAGATGCCCCAGTCAGGGGAACGCATCCGGGGCAAGGCGAACCAGCTCGCCCTCTTGCACAGCTACCCGGGTGGAGTCGGAACGATCGATAGGCAGAGCACTCGGCTCGTCGGCGCAGAGGACCGCTGGGTGTTGACCCCGACCTTCGCAGCGTTGCGGATCGAGGGCTCGGGCGATGTCTACACGTACGTCGGGACCGCGACCTACGCGAACGGCGAAACGTGGCAGCTGATCCAGATCATCGAGCTTCGCCAAGGCAAGATCGCCAGGACCACGTCCTGGTACGCCGCACCGTTCGAGGCGCCGGCATGGCGGGCAGAGTACGTGGAACGCTTCGCGCCGCTGGGGACGTAGCGGGCCGCGCCTGCGGGAGCGAAGGCTAATCCATACTCGGCGCAATCTGTGACTCCCCGGGTGCGTACGATCAGGCGGGTCAGTCTCGCGGCGAGGCAAGCACCTCACGCAGCTTCGCAGCGAAGCCATCGGGATCGCCCCGCTGGCCGTACTCACCGCCCAGGAAGCCGCCGTGGTCGCCGGGGAAGATCACGGGCTCCGCCCCGAGCTGCTCCGCGGTGGCCAGCGCACCGCGGTGCGCCAGCGTTCCCGCGGACTCGGCACCGGCGCCCAGGACGATCCTCGTCGGGGCCGCACGCAGCGCGACGAAGTCCGGCTCGTAATGCGTGGACGAGACGATGTTCTGGAACAGCAGCGGATCGTTTCGGTTGCCGTCATCCTCGGTCGGCAGCCCGAACATCGCGGGATCCGGACCAGGCTGGCCGGCCTCGGCGGGGTCGAACGGGCCCTGGTGGCTCACGACGGCGATGAAGCGAGCCATGCCGGCACCAAAGCCGTGCTGCTGGTACGCGTCGGAGACGGCCTCGCAAGCCGCCATTGCACCCTCGTAATCGGAGAGGATCGAGGCGAGCGGCGGCTCGTGCGCGACGAGCGTCCGGACCTGATCAGGGTGAGCGGCCACGAGCGCGAGCGCGTTGACCGCCCCGCCGCTGCTCGCGAACACCTCCACCGGCCCGCCACCGAGCTCGTCGATGATCCGGTGGAGATCATCCGCGTGCTGCTCCGGCGTGGACGAGCTGGCCGGGTTGTCTTTGGTGCTGCGCTCGATGCCGCGCGGGTCGTAGGTCACGACGGTGCGATCGGCGAAGTGACTCGCCAGCGTCGCGAATCCGCCGGCGCCCATCGGCGAACCGATGAGCAGCAGGCGAGGGGAGCCCGCAGCACCGCCCGGGCGGACATCGTATGTCAGCGTGGCGCCCGGGACAGCCAGGGTGTGTGTCGTCGATTCGATCGTCGCGGTCATGCCGCAACGCCTTCCGCGAGGATGGCGTCGATCTGGCCCACCGCCTCCGTGAGACCTTGTTCCATGCCCATCGCCAGGACCTGCTCCATCGCTTCGATGCTCGGGAACTGGCTCTCGATCGACATCCGTGTCCGGCCCGCGGCGATCGGTTCGATGGAAACGCGCCCCTCGTTGCGCGGGAAGTCGTCGTTCGGCGTGCCGTCCTCGTGGGCGAACCCGTCCTGGAACACGATCCGCCGCGGCGGATCCGCCTCGATAACGTCCCAGTAGCCGTGGGGCTGGTCGCCGGTGGGTCCTGTCATGTGGTACTCGACCCGGCTGCCGGGCTTGAGGTCGTGCCGGGTGAACGTCGCCGGATAGGTGGGCGGCCCCCACCAGCGCTCGAGCTGCCGTGGGTCCGCCCACAGCTGCCACACGCGCTCCGGCGTGGCGTCGAACTCCGCGATGAGGGTCATCGTCAGGGCGTCCGGGTCCTTGCGGACCGAGGTGACCGTCATTTCCGTGTCTCCATGCTGGCGGCGATGAGGTCGGTCATCCGGTCGATGCGCCCGCGCCACAACGCCTCGTACTCGTCGAGCAGGCCACGCGCCAGGCGCAGCGTCTCGATGTCGGTTCGCACGAGCTTCCTGCGGCCAACCCGGTGCTTGGTCACGAGGCCCGCTCGTTCGAGGATCGCGACGTGCTTCTGCACGGCCGCGAAGCTCATGGGGTAATGGCCGGCCAGCTCGGCGACGCCCTCGTTGCCGTTCAACGCCCGGAGCACGATGTCACGCCGGGTGGCATCGGCAAGGGCGGCGAACGCGAGGTCGGGATCGAACGTGGCAACCATGGATACAACCATACGGTTGTATTAGGGAGCCGTCAAGCCCCGCGACAGGGGAGAAGGACCGACCGTTCGGGTGACGTTCGTCAGCGCCACAGGTCGACCTGGGGCAGCCCCGCCCTCGAGAAGCCTTCGTTCAGCTCCGCGGTGTGGTAGATGTCGTGGCTGAACACTCGCTGGATGACCCAGCCTCGCGTATGCACCCAGGAATCGTCCCACTCAGGGTGACGGATCTCCGCATCGAGCATGTCCGCCGTCCAACGGTCCAGGCATTGCTCGACGATGCGGAAGGTCGAGTCGAGGGCCTCGGTCAGCTGCCCGGGGGACAGGACGTGCTCCAGGTCGTCGTCGCCCGGACAGTCGGATCCGGCGTTCGTGAACCGCGTCGTCTCGGCACCCGACTCACCTGCGAAGTCGCACAGCCAGAACACGCGCTGGCAGGCCAGGTGCCCGATCGTCGCCCACAACGGCCATCGGTCGGGCGAGGGCTGGATCGCCAGCTGCGCTTCGGTCAGTGACGCCACGCCATCGCGCAGGCGCCGGTTGTACTTCGGCCAGATGCTGTAGGCGGTGCGAATCGTCATCGCCATGAGCGTACCCGGTCAGGCAGCGTCGATCACTCGGAGGCGGAAGGCAGCCCGGACCTCCGCATCGCGCCCCGATCCGGAACGCTGTGAACCCCGCCCGGGAATTGATCCCGCCCTGGGGTAATATAGTTGCCATGGCAACTACCGATGACCGCTCCGACTACGCGAACTTCACCAACGCCCTCGTCGCGGACTTTCGAGCCCACGGCGGCAAGGCAACGTCGGGCCCGTTCCTGGGCCGCAACATCCTCCTGCTCACGACGAAGGGCGCGCGGAGCGGAGAACCCCGACTCGCACCGCTGGCCTATACCCGCGACGGCGACGCGATCGTGATCGTCGCGTCCAAGGGCGGCGCTCCCACGAACCCGGCGTGGTATCTCAACCTGCTCGCCAACCCGGTCGCCACCGTGGAGCTCGGCGAGGAGACGTTCCAGGCACGCGCGTCCGTGGTCGAGGGCGGGGAGCGGGATCGCCTGTACACCGCACACGCCGCCGAGCATCCTGCCTTCAAGGACTACCCGACGAAGACGACTCGCGTGATCCCCGTGGTCAGGCTGGTGCGAGTGGCGTAGCCGGCCCGGACGCCGCGGCTAAAGGCCGCCGAGCGCCCACAGGGGCGCGACTGCCAGCAGGAATCAGCATCGCGGCCTGCAGGGGCAGATACGCCGTCGGTTGCCGCATCAGCGCGCGGACGGTCACTGACGCATCGACGTCGTGCCAAGAAGCCATCGCGCTGGCGAGGGTAGCAGTCGCTACCCGGCGCCCCACGCGACTGCCGAGAAATCATGGGGGAGGGGAGGCCAGCGCGCCGTTGACAGCCGTCGCCGATCGCGCCCACGATTTCCGATGCCCGTATCCGACGCAGCTGGGGCCGGAGGAGCGCGTTCCCATGTTGATCCATCGCAGCACCGTCGCCGCCGCAACGCTCCTGCTGGGGTCAGCACTGGCCGCGTGCGGTGGCGGACAACCTGCCTCGACATCGCCGGCCACGCCGGCCGGGGCGACACCCTCGAGCGCCCCGTCCGCTGCCGCGACGGTCGTGGCGTCGCCATCGCCAACCGCCGGCTCGGCCGCGATCATCGGGACCATCGAGGTGGGCTCCGGTCCGTGCGCCCTCGAGTCCAGCCCGGATGGACGCGTGTTCGTGACCCTGTACGGGACCGGCGACGTGGTCGGGGTGGATCCCGACACCGGCGACGTGACGCCCGTCGCGAACCTCGGGGCGACGATCTGCGGACTGGCCTGGGCCAACGACGCGCTGTGGGTTGCGGACCTGTCGGGGAACCTCGTGCACGAGGTTGCGCCGGATACAGGAAAGGATCTCCACGACACGGCGCTCGCGGGTCAGCCATGGGACGCCCAGCCGGATGAAAGCGGTGTGTGGATCGCGGACCGGGGGCTGCCGGGCGTCATCCATGTCGACGCGAAGACCGGTGCCATCGATCGGTCCGTCACCACCGGGCCCCAGCCGACCGGGCTGGCCGTCGTCGACGGTCACCTGTGGGTCTCCGTCCAGGCCGCGAACGAGGTCGATCGGCTGGACGCCGCGGGCAGCGCGATCGATCTCCGGGTGACGAGCGGCCTGGGCATCACGCCGACCTGGTTCGGAGACGGCGACGGCACGCTGTGGGTGACCGACAACGCGGGTGGCGTGACCCGTATCGATCCGACAAGCGGATCGGTCCTGGCGTCCATTGCACTGGGTGGTGCGCCGCGGGATCCCGCCTACGCCTTCGGTGCCCTGTGGGTCGCCAATGCCACCGACGGGATCCTGTACCGGATCGACCCCACCACCAATGCGGTCGCCGGCACAGTGACGCTGGCCCCCAGGATCTGGACCGTGGAGCAGGTGGGTCAGGAGATCTGGGTCGAGGAGTACGGCGGCACTCGGATCTTCAGGATCGATCCCACGCTGGTTCACTGACGCAGCGACCCATCGGATCGTGACACCGCGCCGGCGCGCGGTCCGGCGCAGGAGGTGAATGCGGCGTCAACCCCCACCAACCACCCCTCCGCGTGCCTGACCGCCCACACGATGACGAATGCCGTTCGGGACAAGCCGAATGCCACGCCTCACTCCGTTGCCCAAGCGTCCTCACCGGCAGATATTCGAGCCATGGCCGATACCACTTCGCTGACCACGCCCTTGTCGGGTCAGGCTCAACGTGGGTTGGCTCGTCCCTCCGTGACCGGCGGACTGCCGGGCCGAGCGTGCCCGATCGGCAGCCCGCACTCACCCGGGACGCACCGTTAGCAGCGTCGGGATCGCCCGGCAGAGAGAAGTGGCTCGACCCGATGCCCAAAGGGATCCGCAGCCGTAGGACGTACGTCCTCATCGTCGGCGCAGCGGTGCTGCTTCTCGCGGTGTCCGGCGCGGCGCTCGCCGCGAACCCGATCGGAGCTCCGGCGCCCATCACGTTCTCGACCGCGACGCAGCCTGACGCCGCGACTTCGAACCTGGCCGCGGCGCCCTCAGTGGCGCCCTCAGTCAAGCCGGTCCTGACGCCAGCGCCGGCTGTCTCCCCGCCGCCGACCGCGACGCCGACGGTCGCCCCAACTCCGACGTCGACCGTCGCGCCCACGCCCAAGCCGGTCGTGACGCCGAAGCCGACTGCGACGCCCAAGCCGAAGCCAAAGGCAACCGCGACGCCGAAGCCGGTCGTGAAGGCGACGCCCAAGCCGGTCGTGAAGCCGAAGCCGACTGCGACGCCCAAGCCGAAGCCGAAGGCGACCGCGACACCGAAGCCGGTCGTGAAGGCAACCCCCACGCCGCAGCCGGTCGTCAAGCCAACCGCGACTCCGCAGCTCGTCGTCGTCCCTGTCGCCACGCCGCAGCCGGTCGTGCAGCCGACCGCCACGCCGCAGGCGGATGTTCAGCCAGCCCCGACACCGCAGCCGACCGCTGCGCCGGCCCCGCCCGCCACGACCTTCAAGAAGGACGTCTACTTCGCGGCCGGCTACGAGCGCCAGATCGACGGACGGACCTGCACGGCGGCGTCCACGGCAATGATGATGAACTTCCTCGTCCAGAAGGATCTCAACCTTAACCAGATGACGATCCTCGGCTACGAGCAGCCGCGTGATGCCCTGAAGGACAGCGTCCAGCATGGATCTGACCCGCTCGGATGGTCGCTGGCGGCAACGCACTTCTCGGCTGCCGCCGGGGTCCCGACGACGTACGCATGGAAGGCGTATTCGTCCAAGACCTCCGCGCTCAACGCGGCCGCGGTCGCGCTCGCGACGTACGGCAAGTCGGTTGGGCTCATCGTCTGGAACGGCGGCCACGCCATCGTCATGACCGGGTACATCGCGACCGGCGACCCCGCGGCCGGTTCGTTCACGCTCAAGTCGATCTACACGTCAGACCCGTACACGACTGGCGCGACGGTCGGCAAGCACCGCTCCTCGTCGGTCGACAGCTTCGCCTTCGGCTGGTATCTCCAGCACGATGCGACCGCGACCTACAACAAGGCCTGGTTCCACAAGTGGGTCATCATCGTCCCGACGAGCTGAGCTTTCGAAGCAGGTTCAACTCCCCCCTGGTCGTCCACTGGTCGTCCGCTGGTCCCCGCGGGTCGCTCCCCCCGGAAGGGACGCTCGCCCTGGCGGGTAGGCGGTATGGCGCTCCGCCGCACCGCGCGCGTGCTTGACAATGGGTGATGTATCGATGGCGTCCCTCGGATGGAGGTACGTCATGGGTCGGCGGAAGCTCAAGAAGGGCGAGGGGATCAGCGTCGGAATCGCGATCGGGCTGTGTCTCGGCGTGGCGATCATGGCCAGCGCCGGGCCGTTGGGTCTCGTCGCCGGCGCAGCGATCGGGGTTGCGCTCGGCGCGGCCCTCGAGCGTGGCGTGGAGGCGTAGCCCGGGATCGAGCCGGGCCGGAGCGGGAACGGAGCGAGAACCCGCCGCCTTGCCGTTTCAGGGCCCGAGGTCCCAGGTGCACGTCGCCAACACGCCCGGATGTCGATCTGGGCAGCTTCCCCGGGTGGTGCGCCTCGGTCGGCTCAGGCCTCTGGCTCGATGGTCAAGACGACGTTGCCGGCCTTGTGCCAAGCCTCCACGTATCGGTGGGCGTCGGCGACCTGGCTCATCGGGTACACGCGATCGATGACGGGGCGGTACGCACCCGCCTCGACCAGCTCCTTCAGGTATCGGGCGTCATCCCGGCTCCGCCGGCCGGATGCGAACTTCAGGCGCCGGCCGCCGACCCAGCGTGTCGCGACTGCGAACAGGATGGCTTCGAGCGGGCGCGGCCCGACGTCCGTCGCGACGTAGATCCCGCCCGGCTCGAGCGAGCGTCGCGCCCAGCGGAAGGCGTACTTGCCCACCGCGTCGATGATCGCGTCGTACGCCTGGCCGTTGTTCCTGAAGTCCTCGTGGTGGTAGTCGATGACCTCGTCGGCACCGAGCGACCGCACGAGGTCCACGTGATCCGACCCGCAGACCCCGGTGACGTGCGCGCCGAGGTGCTTCGCGATCTGTACCGCCGCGGTTCCGAGCGAGCCCGAGGCACCGTAGATGAGGATTCGCCCGCCTTCCCGGACATCGCCCTGGCGCATGGTCGAAAGCGCCTGCGAGCCGCCGTCATAGATCGCCGCGGCCTCCTCGAAGCTGACGTTGGCAGGCTTGTGGGCGAGGGCCCCGGTCTCGGAGATGCAGATGAGCTCAGCATGAGCGCCGAACCAGCGGGATCCGAAGACCTGGTCACCGACGTGGAACTGCCGGACGGCCGGGCCGGCGGCCGCGACCTCGCCGGCAAACTCCACGCCGAGGGTCCGCCACCGCGGCCGGCGAAGCCCGGCGACGAGGCGCCACAGGACGGGGTGGGCGCCGCGGCCATGGGCATCGGTCTGGCTGACCGTCGACGCGCGGATCCGGACCAGGATCTCGTCGTCCCTGGGTGCGGGCTGCTCGACATCCTCGATCCGCAGCACCTCGGGCGGCCCGTACCGGTCCTGGACGACAGCCCTCATCGGCCCATTGTCGGTGGTCGAGGAAATGGCGTCCCGCCGGCACCGCGTGTCGAATTGCGGAGCCGGCGCAGGCCGGCCTTGGCGGGAACGCTGCGCGGGAGGACAATCGTTGCGACGAGTCGAGGAGGGCGGCGCCCATGGGCCGGAGTCTCGAGCAGCGAGCTCAACTCCGGTTCGGGCTGCTCGGCCCGCTGGCTGCATGGCGAAACGGTCGCCCGCTCGCGCTGGGCTCGCCGCAGCAGCAGACGGTGCTGGCGATGCTCCTCGTCCGGCGAGGCGAGGCCGTCTCGGCAGATGCGCTCGCGGACGCGCTCTGGCCCGGAGACAGCCCCGCGAACGCGGTCCAGACCGTGCGCACATACCTCTCGCGGCTGCGGAAGCTGCTTGCGGACGAGGACGGTTCACCGCTGCTCAGCGGGCCAACCGGCTACCGCCTGCCATCCGATGCTGGAGAGCTCGACGTGGAGCGCTTCGAGGCGCTGGCGAAGGCGTCGCGATCGGCGCTGTCGGAGGGAATGGCTGCGGAGGCGGAGGAGCTGCTGACGGAGGCGCTTGCGCTCGTGCGCGGGCGCCCACTCGCCGGTCTCGAGGATCTCGAGGCCGTGCGGTTCGAGCGGGAGCGGCTGGTCGAGCTGCGGCTGTTGCTCGAGGACGACCTCGTCGAGGCCAGGCTCGAGCAGGGCCGGCATCGCGAGCTGGTGTCTGAGCTGCGTGCACGGGTATCGGCGACTCCGGAGCGGGAGCGACCGTGGGCGCAGCTGATGCTCGCCCTGTACCGCTCGGGCCGGCAGGTCGAGGCGCTCGCCGCCTATCGCGAGGCCCACCGCGTCCTGACGGACGAGTTCGGCCTCGATGCCGGAGCGGAGCTGCGCCGCCTGGAACGGCTGATCCTGTTGCAGGAGCGAACGCTCGACCACGACGAGGCCGGTCGGATGCATGGGATGCCGCGACCGGCGACGAGTCTGATCGGTCGTGACGACCTGCTTGCTGAGCTTCGCGAGCTCATGGGCCGGGAACGGCTGGTGTCGCTGGTTGGGCCCGCCGGCGTGGGCAAGACGCGGCTCGCCATCGAGGTCGCCACGCAGCTTCGGCCGAGCTTTCCTGATGGGATCTGGTGGGTCGATCTTGCAGCGGTCGACGCCGAGACGGTGACGGCGGCATTTGCGCGCGCGCTGTCGCTTCGCGAGGAGGCGGGCGGCGTACGGGCGGACGACATGGTCATCGCGCGCCTGCGTGGCGCCCGAATGCTCCTCATCGTCGACAACTGCGAACATGTGGTGGGAGCCGTCGCGCCCCTGTTGACACGCGTGGTCGCGGAGACCACGAGTCCGCACCTGCTGACGACCAGCCGCGAACCGCTACGCGTCGGCGGAGAGGCGATCCAGCCGGTGCCGCCGCTGCGGACACCCTCGGAGATCACGCCCGCCGTCGATCGACTCCTGGACTATGAGGCCGCGCAGCTGTTCCTGGCCCGCAGTGGAGATTCCCTGGACCAGGATCGGCTCGGCGACGCGGATGCGGCGGCCGTCGCCCGGATCGTGGTACGGCTGGATGGGCTGCCGCTTGCGATCGAGCTGGCGGCCGGCAGGTTGCGCTCGTTGCCGCTGCCCGAGCTTGACCGGATCCTCGAGCGCCGGCTGGAGGTTCTCGGCGGCGGCGAACGCACGGCTCCGGCACGCCACCGGACGCTGGAGACCGCGATCGAGTGGAGCTACGCGCAGCTGAGCTCCGAGGAGCGTCGGGTGCTGATCAGCCTCGCCGTCTTCCCGGCCGATTTCGACGCCCCGGCCGCCCGTGCCGTCGCCGCGGACGAGGAGACGGACGGCGACCTGGTGCTTCACTTGCTGTCGCAGCTCGTCGACAAGTCGCTGGTCGCGTTCGATGCCGGGGAGCCACGCTACCGCATGCTCGAGACCGTGCGCGCGTTCGTCCGCCACCGCGCAGGCGCGACGGGTGCCTACGCGACCGCCGCCGGACGCCATCACGACCACTACGCTGCCCTTGCCGAGCTGCTCTTCCGGCGCTTGCTCGAGCCGGGGTTGGCGGTGTGGCTCGATCGCGCCCATATCGAGCGGGAGAGCCTCCGGGCCGCGCTGTTGTGGGCGCTTGACCGCCAGGACGGCGAGGCCTCGCTGAAGATGGCCTCCGCACTCGGCGTCTACTGGTACCGCACGAGCCAGCTGAGCGAAGCGCTCGAGCTTCTCCAGCGCGCGCTGGACATGGCTCCACGAGAGAGCCAGTGGCGACCCCGCGGCCTGATGGTGAAGCTGCACCTGCAGGTCGCCGCCGGTGCGCCGGAGGCAGTCACGACCGCGTCGAGCGCGGTCGCTGCCTGCGAGCGCGCTGACCCTGAGCTGTTCGCGCTCGCGCTCGCCGCGCTGTCGGAGACGCTGATGGGGGAGGGACGCCTCGACGAGGCGGAGCACGCGATCGAACACGCGCACCGGATCTTCGACGACCTCGCGCATCCGGAAGGACTCCACTTCACCGACGAGCTGATGGGCGTCGCCCGCCACCTGCGTGGGGATCTCGAGAGCGCCCGCAGCTACCTGCTCCGCTCCCGTGACGGCTACTTCGAGATGCGCGGCAGCGCCCAGGCGGGCTGGACGCACATCCGCCTGGCCCGCGTCCAGATCGCTCTCGGCCAGCTCGACGACGCCGAGACGTCCGCCCGGACGGGGATCGAGGAGTTCCACTCGCGACATGACCCGAGGGGACTTGCCGCCGCCTATACCTGCCTCGGCCGGACGGAGGCCGCGAGAGGCGACGTCGAGCGAGCCCGACTGTTCCTGGACGAGGCGCTCGAGATCGCGCACCGCTGGAAGTACCCGATCGAGACGACCGAGGCGGAGGCCGAGCTCCAGCTCCTCGAGACCGCGTAGGCGCGCAAGCCGTCTCGTTTAGCGCTCATTTACGTCCGCGACCTAGGGTCGCGTGGCTGGGGAGTGGGCGATGCGCGGCTGGATCGGCGCAACCTCCGCGATCCCGGCAACTCATGGAAGCCGCGGGCAGCTGCGTCGTGCGACTCCAGCGTCCAGGGAGGAGGAGACCTCGATGAAGAGCAAGGGCCGAATCGTCACCGCGTTGCTCGCGGTGATGCTGGTGGGATGCAGCGGGAACGGAGCCGCCACTGGGGCACCAACGGTGGCCACCCCCACGACGACGCCATCGCTCGCCGCCACGCAGGGACCGACACCCGAAGTGACGACGGCCCCAGTACCCATCGTGCTAACGGCGCATATCGATGTCGGCGGACTAACCCGGGCCTATCACATGGTCGCGCCCGCCGATGCAGCCGACCGCGACCCGCTGCCGCTCCTCCTTGCGCTGCACGGGTTTCCCTCGACGATGTTCGAAGCGGAATCGACCGGCGGCTTCGACGCGATGGCGATGGACCCCGGTGCCGTCGTCGTCTATCCGCAGGGGTATGAGGGGAGCTGGAATGCCGGCGCGTGCTGTGGGCGGGCCAGCACCGAGCACATCGACGACGTCGGGTTCTTCCGTGCGCTCATCGACCGGATGGAGGCCGACTACCCGATCGATCCGGGGCGGGTGTTCATCGTCGGCGGGTCCAACGGCGGCCAGATGGCCGAGCGTGCCGCCTGCGAGCTCGCGGACCGCGTCGCGGCCATCGCGGACGTGATCGGCGCCCTCCTCGTCGAATGCCATCCCAGCCAGCCGGTCTCCGTCATCGCCATTCACGGCACGGCCGATACCGGGATCCCCATCGACGGTGGCGGGTCTGGCTGCCAGGACGCGCCATGTCCGGCGTTCGACGACACCATGGAGCGCTGGCGCCAGATCGACGGCTGCACCGGAGACCCGATGGTGACGGACGACGCCTCGATCCACGAGACGACCTGGGAGAGCTGTGACAACGGCACCGCCGTGACCTTCATCAAGGCGAAGGACCGGGGCCACGAGTGGTACACGAGCGAGCCCGACGACCGGGCCGTGACATGGGCGTTCTTCACCGCCCACCCCCGTCATTCCCAGACGCAGTGACAAGGAGAACAGGTGATCCGAAAGCTCGCAATTCCGCTCATCATTGCCCTCCTTCTCGTACCAGCGCCGACGGCACTCGCCATCGACGGCGGCATTCCAGACGGCAACGCGCACCCGACCGTCGGCATGCTCGGCTTCGACGTGGATGGCGCCGGCCCGACACCGCCATTCGGCATCTGTACCGGCAGCGTCATCTCCGACCACGCGTTCCTCACGGCCGCCCATTGCATCGAGACGCCGCTCGTGCCGGCTGGGGTGGCGTGGGCGGTCACGCTCGAGGGCGGGTCCCCATCGGCCCCGATCCTCCCCGGTGGCGTGTTCCCGGACGAATACCCCGCCTGCTGCACATTCGCCGTTCCTCCGTCGTCGATCGCGTATGCGACCGATGTCGTGGTGGACCCGCAGTTCGACCCGGAGGGCTTCACCAGCCCCACCAGCGGCGCACACGACCTCGCGGTCCTTGAGTTCGCGCCGGGCACCTTCGCCGGCGTGACACCGGTGACGATCGTTCGGCCGGGACTCCTCGACCACCTTCGGGCGGCCGGGAACCGGCAGGGACCACAGGTCACGCTCGTCGGCTACGGCGCCGAGACCCGGGGCGACCAGCTCTATGTGGCCGGATACCGGCAGCGGGGTCGCGCGTCGATCGTCGACATGACGGACGGGTGGCTGGTCCTGACGGAGTCGACGGATGCCCTCCCGCGCAGCGCAGCGCCGTGCGCGGGTGATTCGGGCTCACCGCAGTTCCTCGGCGGTTCGAACATCCAGGTTTCCGTCTACCACACCGCGTCGGCATGCCAGGGGATCGGCTACGCCCAGCGTCTCGACACCCCCGCCGAACAGGCATTCCTGGCCCCGTTGATCGGGTCGTAGCAGGGTCACGGACAACGGTGCTTCAACCCCAGAGGTCGATCGGGGCAAGCCCCACAGCGCCGAGCGCCTCGTTCAGCTCCGCGCAGTGGTACACGTCGTGGCTGAAGACTCGCTGGATGACCCAGCCGCGCGTGTGTACCCAGGAAGCGTCCCACTCGGGTCGCCGAAGCTCTTCGTCGAGCATGTCCAGCGTCCAGGAATCCAGGCATTGCTCGACGATCCGAACGTCGAGTCGATCACCTCCGCCAGCTCATCGGCGCTGAGGACGCGCTCGAGGTCGTCGTCGCCCGGGCAGTCGTAGCCCGCGTTCGTGAACCGCGTCCTCGCCGCGCCTCGCTCGCCTGCGAAGTCGCACAGCCAGAACACCCGCTGGCAGGCGAGGTGACCGATCGTCGCCCAGAGCGGCCATCACCCAGGCGAGGGCTGGATGGCCAGCTGTGCTTCGATTATCGACACCACGACGTCGCGCAGGCGTCGGTTGGACTCGGGCCACACGCCGTACGCAGGGCGAAGGGTCATCGGCGGAAGCGTGACCGGTCCGGCTACGCCTCCTGTCCGAACGCCGTCGCTTGCGGCCTCGCCGCCGCGGACTGCAACAAGCCGATGTCGCGGACCTCCGCGCGTCCACCGGTGGCTGCCG
>CAVYXU010000063.1:0-34107 GCA_963772565.1 uncultured Chloroflexia bacterium | reverse complement strand
GACGACGCCCCGAAGGACCGCGGCGGCAACCTCCAGCGCGGCGGGATCCGTGACCCGCAGCCCGCCTTCGAAGTGGGACGGGACGCCCAGCCGCTCCAGCCACTCGGTCATGCGCTTGCCGCCGCCGTGCACGAGCACGACCGGCCGCTTGCGCGCGATGGCGGCCACCTCGGCGAGGACGTGGCGCTGTTCCTTGAGCGTCGTCCCGCCGAGCTTGACGACCACGATCTCACTCATGTCGTGTACTCCGAGTTCTCGCGCACGTAGGCCTCGGTCAGGTCGCAGCCGAAGGCCTCACCGGTGCCTGTGCCAAGCCCGATGTCGAGCCGGAGGAGCACCTCATCTCCGCCCATCGCCTCGCGCGCGGCGGCCTTGTCGATCGCGACCGGGCCACCCTGGGTCCCGTCGTAGACGAGATGGCCCGCGATGGCGATGCGCAGCGCTGCCGGATCGACGGCGGCGGCCGACCCGGCTCGTGCAGTCGCCATCGCCTGGGGCATCCCGGCCGCCTCGAGCACGGCCACCTCGGCCAGCGTCGCGTTGCCGGCCGCGCTCGCGAGGCGGCCCCAGTTGGGATCGCGGCCATGGACGGCGGCCTTGACCAGCGACGAGGAGATCACCGCCCTCGCCACGGCTCGCGCGTCGGCATCGTCTGCGGCCCCGGACACCTGGCAGGTGATCAGCGCGGTGGCGCCCTCGCCATCCGCGGCCTGCTGGCGGGCCAGGTCCCGGGCGACGGTCTCGAGGCCGGCGGCGAGCGCCGCCCGCGCCCGCACGTCGGTCCCCGCCGGCGCGGCGGGTGCGCGTCCGGACGCGAGCAGGAACACCGTGTCGTTGGTGCTCGTGTCACCGTCGACGGACAGCTGGTCCCATGTCCTCGCCGCCACGTCGCGGAGCAGCGCGTGGAGCGTCGCGGGATCCGCGGGCGCGTCCGTCAGAACCACCGACAGCATCGTGGCCATCCGCGGGTGGATCATCCCCACGCCTTTGGCGATCCCGGTGACCGTCACCGGGACGGACGCGGCGCCGTCGGCGCCCGGCAGCAGCACGGTCGTCGTTGCGGTCTTGGTCGTCGTATCCGTGGTGCGCAGCGCGAGCGCCGCATCCGAAAGCGCGTCGTCGGTCGCGGCCAGCTCACCGCTCGCCACCCGGGCGATCGTGGCGGTCACCCTGTCGATGGGCAGGCGGATGCCGATGATCCCGGTGGAGACGTGGAGGATCTCCGTGGTTGCGGCATCCAGCGCCGCGGCGACGGCTTCACCGATGGCGGCCTGGTCCGCGTCGCCGTCGGGTCCGGTGGCGCAGTTCGCGCTGCCCGACGTGCCGATCACCGCCCGGGCGAGCCCTGCCGCGGCGTCGGTTCCACCGGTCGCCCGGAGGTTTGCCCGCGACAGCTGAACCGGCGCCGCGGCGAACCGGTTGGGGGTGAACACGGCGGCCGCCGGCACGGGGCCATCCTCCGCGACGATCAGCGCGAAGTCGTGGCGGCCCGAGAACTTGATGCCCGCCCGCGTGCCCACGGCGAGGAACCCGGCCGGGATCCGGGCGGCGCGCTCGACCTGCGGACGATCCGCGGGGAGCGGCGCGAGCAGCGGGTCGATCGCGATGGACATGGACAGGACCTCGGAGGTCGGACGGATGGTGCGCGCTACGGCGCGAGCGGAAGCTGGAGCAGGCCGGCCGTCTCGGGCAGGCCGTGGACCACGTTGAAGGCCTGGATCGCCTGCCCGGCCGCGCCCTTGACCAGGTTGTCGAGGACGCCGATCGCCAGGATTCGCCCGTTGCGGTCGTCGAGCCGGCACCACACGCGGAGCTCGTTGCTGCCCAGGACATGCTTGGTCGCCGGCGGCGCGCCGGTCACCGTGATGAATGGCTCGTCGCGGTAGGCGGTCGCGTACAGCTCGTCGAGCTCGGCCTGGGTCACGGCGCGCGTCGGCCGGACGTGGCACGCGGACAGGATGCCCCTGGTCATCGGGATCAGGTGGGGCAGGAAGTCGACGCCGCGGACGCCCCCGTTTGCCGATGGATCCGGGCCAAGCGCTCCCAGCTCCTGCTCGATCTCGCCGATGTGGCGATGGGTGAAGATCCCGTACGCCCTGACGCTCTCGTTCACCTCGCCGAAATGGAGGTCCGCCTTGGGGTCCCGGCCGGCGCCCGAGACGCCGCTCTTGGCGTCCACGACGAGGTCGCCGATCAGCCCGGCCCGGGCGAGGGGCGCGAGCGCCAGGATCGTCGTCGTCGCGTAGCAGCCGGGTGCCCCGACGATGGCGCCGGGTGCCTTCCCGAGCGCGGCAAGCTCCGCGCGATGCAGCTCCGGCAAGCCGTATACCGCACCCGCGAGCAGCTCAGGTCGCGGGTGCTCCATGTGGTACCAGACCGGGTAGTCGGCGGGGTCCCGGAGGCGGAAGTCCGGGCCCAGGTCGATCACGCTCATGTCGCGGCCGAGGAACTCGTCGATCCGGCTCGCGACGGCACCGTGGGGCAGCGCGAGGAACACCGCCTCGGCGTCGTCGGGCACGCGATCGAACACGCGCAGGTCGCGCGTCGCAAGGTGGGGGTGGATGCCCGCGATCGGGTCGCCCTTCCGCTCGCGCCCGACCAGGCCCACGATCCGTGCGTGCGGGTGCAGGGCGAGCAGGCGGATCAGCTCGGCGCCGACATACCCGGTCGCACCCATGATCGCGACGCGAAGCGGATCTCCCTCGAGCGCCCGAGCACCGCGGGCAGCCGCGGTGGCTGACGTGTCGCTCACACCCGGCGTCGCGCCCGGGGCAGGGGAGGCTTCGAGATGACGGCCCGCCGCGATCGCCGCTCCCGTCGAGTCCGCGCTCACCGGCGCGCGCGGCGGCTCGCCGGCCGCAGGCTCGAGGGGTTGGAGATCGGGCGGAGTGTCGTCACGGCATGACTATACATGGAGCGTGCATAGTCATGCAATGGATGGGCGAGCGCCTCCGAACGAGGCCCCGGGACCTACCGAACGGGGGCCGGTGAGGGACGGCCGGCGTCGCCGTCCACGCCGTCGTTGTCGACGCCGTCACCGAGATCGGCAAGCTGCGCCGCCTCCGCCTCGAACTGCTCGTGGTACAGCCGCGCGTACAGACCGCCCTGGGCGATCAGGTCGCGGTGCGTCCCGCGCTCGACGACCCGGCCGTGGTCGAACACCAGGATCCGGTCCGCCCGCAGGATCGTCGATAGCCGGTGAGCGATCGCGATCGTGGTGCGACCCTCGGTCAGCCGCCCCAGCGCGGCCTGGATGAGGCGCTCGCTGACCGTGTCGAGCGACGAGGTCGCCTCGTCGAGGATCAGGATCCGCGGGTCCTTGAGCAGCACCCGTGCGATCGCGATCCGCTGCTTCTCGCCGCCCGACAGCTTGTAGCCTCGCTCGCCGACGATCGTGTCGAAGCCGTCGGTCAGCTCCGCGATCCGGTCGCCGATGGCCGCGGCAGCGACCGCCGCCTCGAGCTCCTCCTGGGTCGCGTCCGGCTTCGCGTACAGCAGGTTGTCCCGGATCGATGCGTGGAACAGGTACGTCTCCTGGGTCACGAAACCGATGATCCGGCCGAGCGACGCCAGACGGATCCGCCGGACGTCGATGCCATCGATCTCGACGCTCCCGGAGGCGACGTCGTACAGCCGCGGGATCAGGTAGGTGGTCGTCGTCTTGCCCGCACCCGATGGCCCGACGAGCGCGACCAGCTCACCGGGTCGCGCGTCGAAGGAGACATCCTCGAGGCCGAACGGCTGCCCGGATCCCGGCCGCAGGGCGGCCGGCTCGGCCGCATCGTCCGATTGCGCAGCCGCCGGCATCGCGACCAGCTCGCGCGCGGCCGCGTCGGCCACGGCCGGATTGGCCTCACCATCGACAGCCGCCGCCTCGTCACCCGGCGTCGCCCGACCGGCCGCCGCGGGCTCGCTCGGATAGTTGAACTCGACCCGCCGGAATGCGACCGCGCCGCGGACGTCGGCGGGCTCGAGGGCGATCGCGTCCGGTGCATCGACGATCTCGGGATCGAGGTCCAGGTACTCGAAGATGCGATCGAACAGCGCGAGCGAGCCCTGGAGCTCGACCTGGACGTTGAGCAGCTGGCCCATCGGGAAGAACAGCCGGCTCTGGAGCGTGGTGAACGCCACGATGTCCCCGGCCGTGGGGGCGCTCGGGTCGCCGTTGGCAGCGAGCGTTCCGGCCAGCCAGTACACGAACGCCGGGGTGATCGAGAAGATCGTGCCGATGATCATGAAGAACCAGCGCCCGACCATGGCCTGCCGGATCTGGAGCCGGGCGAGCTCGAGGTTCAACGCGCTGAACCTCGCCACCGAGCGCTCCTGGGCGCCGAACGTCTTGCCCAGCAGCATCCCCGAGACGGACAGCGTCTCCTCGGTCACGGCGCTCATCTCGGCCAGGCGCTTCTGCGTCTCGCTGCTGACCTGGCGGCGGACCCTGCCCACGCGCGCCGTGAGGATGAGGAAGAACGGAAGCATCCCGAGCGACAGCAGGGTGAGGCGCCAGTCGATGAAGACCATCGCGACCATCGTGCTCAGGGCGACCGCGACGTTCGAGGTCACCGAGCTCGCCGTGTCCGTCACGACCCGCTGGACACCCCCGACGTCGTTGGACAGGCGGCTCTGGATCTCGCCCGTCCGGGTGGCGGTGAAGAATCGGAGCGGCATCCGCTGCAGGTGGGCGTAGAGCGCGTTCCGCAGGTCCTGCATCACGCTCTGGCCGATCAGGTTGTTGAGGTAGCTCTGCCCGACGCCGATCAGCCCGGAAACGATCGGCAACACGATCATCAGCCCGACGTAGAAGTTCAGCTTGTCGAACTGGTGGCCGACGATGACGTCATCGATCAGCAGCTTGAGCAGGTACGGGTTGACGAGGCCGATCAGGCTCGTGACCAGGATGGCCACCAGCACGATGACGATCTGGCCGCGGTAGGGGCCGAAGAAGGTCGTGATCCGGCGCACCGTGCGGCCGCGTCGCTCGGGCGGGACGCGCTCGAAGTCTGTGTCCGGTGGAACCAGGCGTCCGCGGCCGCCGCGCCCGCGCCCGCCTCCGCTGCCGCGGGCGAAGCTCATGGTCTGGACCGTAGCACGGGGCGGGTCAGGTCGTTGCGGCTGCAACGGTCCGGGCCGCTCGGCCGGCAGGATCGCCGCGCACTACCAGGCAGTTACCGTGGCCGGCTCCGCGATGCCCTGGGCCTCGAGCCACTTCTCGGCGTCGATCGCGGCCTTGCAGCCATCGCCGGCGGCGGTGATCGCCTGGCGGTACCGGTGGTCGTTGACGTCGCCGGCGATGAACACGCCGTCGATCCGGCTGGACGTGTGCTCGTGGGCGACGAGATAGCCCTTCTCGTCCGCATCGAGCCAGTCCCGGAACACGTCCGTGTTTGGCTTGTGGCCGATGGCGATGAACAGGCCATCCATCGGGATCTGCTGCTCGTCGCCGGTCCCGGTATGGCGCAGTCGCAGTCCCTCGACCTTGGCGTCGCCCAGCACCTCGGCGACCTCCGTGTTGGTGTGAACCTCGATCTTGGGGTGCCCGTAGGTCCGGTCGATCATGATCTTCGAGGCCCGGAACGCGTCGCGCCGGTGGAGGAGGTGCACCTTGCTCGCGAACCGGGTGAGGTAGTTCGCCTCCTCCATGGCGGAATTGCCGCCGCCCACGACGGCGATCTCGCGATCACGGAAGAAGAACCCGTCGCAGGTGGCGCAGGCGGACACGCCGCGACCGCGCAGTCGCTGCTCGCTCTCGAGGTTGAGCCACAGCGCCGAGGCGCCGGTCGCGATGATCACGCTCTCACCGCGGTACTCGGTACCGCGCGCCCACACCCGGAACGGTCGGCTGGAGAAGTCGACGCGGTCGATGTCCACGTCCGCAAATCGCGTGCCGAAGCGCTCCGCCTGGGCGCGGAACTTGGCCATCAGATCGGGGCCGTCGATTCCGTCGGGGAAGCCCGGGTAGTTCTCGACCTCGCTCGTCAGCATCAGCTGGCCGCCGGGCGCCGAGCCGGCGATCACCAGCGGCTCCAGGTTCGCGCGGGCGGCGTAGATCGCGGCGGTCAGGCCGGCAGGCCCGGACCCGATGATCAGGACCTTCGACTCGGTCCGAGCGGCGGCGTCGGCCGGGGCCACCGGTCCGCCCGGGACGGGGATTGCATCGGCCGGTGCGTCGGAGATCATCGAGATCGCTCCGAACGGGTTCAGGCCGGCCTTGGGGCCCGTGCCACCCGTGCCCGCGGGCGCCGCGTCCGCGGCCGCGCGCCGGCGTCCGCGGCCGGCGCCGCCGCCGGGGCCGCGTCGGCGCCGAAGTTGATCTTCATCGCACCGAACGGGTCGGCGGTGCCGCTGTCGGTGCGCTTCGTGGCGTCGCCGCTGCGCTTGTTGTCGTCGCTCATCGTGGGATTGTCATCTCTGCGTAAAGCCCTGTGGCGCCACACAGCGTAGCACGAACGATGCATACCCCCCGGGGGTATCGATACGCGGTCGACCGGGTGTTCCGGGTGCGCGCGACCTGCGCCTGCCGCCCCGTTACAGGGCGCGTACCTGCGGCAGGACATCGCGGCCCAGGATCTCGATCATCCGCGGATCCCATACGTCACCAACGCCGAAGATCACGTGCTGGGCGCCGGCGTCGGCGAGCTCGCCGAACCGGTCGATCACCTGCTGGGGGCTCTCACCCGACTGACCGTCCAGCTCAAGGCGGACGGACTGGAGGGTCGACCGCTCGATCTCCTCGGGATCGCGCCCGATCGCCTCGCAGTGCTCGCGCAGGACCTCGTACTTGTGGTGGATCCGCTGGGGGTCGCCGAACACGTTGCACGCATCCGCGTACTGGGCGACCAGCCGCAGTGTCTTTCGCTCCCCACCACCGCCGATCATGATCGGCGGGTGGGGCCGCGACATGGCCTGCGGCGAGTTCATCAGGCGCGCCGCCTGGTAGTGCGTCCCGTCGAACGCCGCCTCGCTGCCGCGCTCGCCCTGCCACATCCCGTGGGCGATCTGCAGCGTCTCCTCGAGCATCTCGAACCGCTCGCCCAGGGGCGGGAACGGGAACCCGAGCCCGAGCGACTCCTCCTCGTTCCAGGCGGCGCCGATGCCCAGCCATGCACGGCCACCCGACAGCACGTCGAGCGTCGTGGCGGCCTTGACCCACAGGCCCGGCAGCCGGTAGTGGACGCCGCCGACCATCAGCCCCAGCCGGGCGTTGGTCGAGTGCGCCGCCATGAAGCCCAGCGCCGTCCAGCCCTCGAGCATTGGCTCCTCTGCCCGGCCGACGCTGCGGATCTGGAAGAAGTGGTCCATGACCCAGATCGAATCGAACCCGGCGTCGTCGGCCGCGCGAACGGTGCGTCCGAGGGTGGGGCCGATCGCCTCGGTGCCGCCCGGCCAGGTGAACGACGAGATCTGCAGTCCAGCCTTCATGCGTCGAGGGTAGCGTGGTTGCGGCCGGACGGCGCGGGCGGGGACCAGATCAATTGGCCGGCGCGGTCTGCGCGCCGGCGCCCGGCCCGCTGATCAGCGGAACAGGTCGTATTCGGGGGGCATCAGCAGCTCCCGGATCGAGCCCTCGCCGAGAGGCGGGTTCGCGCCCCGGACCAGCGCCACGGGCCGGCCTGCCGCCTTGCCCAGGGCGAGCTCCGCGGCCGAGGCGATCTCGTCGGCAACGGCCCGAACGGTCGTGCGCATCACGCGGCCGTCGGCATCGGGGCGTCCCCGGAGATCGTCCAGCGGCAGCAGGCCCGACATGCCCAGGGCAACGTCCACGATGCCCCAGCGCCATGGTCGTCCGAAGCTGTCCGACACGATCACGGGCAGGTCGTGGTCGAGCCGCGAGCGGATGGCGTCGCGGATGCGCCGCGCGGATGCGTCCGGATCGTGTGGCAGCAGGGTGACCAGGTCGCCCGATCCCGGGCCCACGTTCGAGGCGTCGATGCCGCCGTTGGCGCACACGAACCCGTGCTCGGTCTCGGTGATCAGGACCCCGTGCTCCATCCGCACGATCCGGCGCGCCTCGCGGAGCACGACCTCGATCTGACGGGCGTCGCGATCCCAGGCCTCGGCCCAGGCGACGGCCTCGGCGCGTGGCGTGACGGTGCGCAGGTCCACGACTGCGCCCTCGGCCTTGGACACGATCTTCTGGGTCACGACCAGGACGTCGCCGGCCCGGAGCGGAAGTGCGTCGGGGGTGGCCTCGAGCGCGTCTCCGATCATCGGCCCCAGGTCGTCGCCGACCCGGATCTCGGGTAGCCGGGCCAGCGCCAGGACCTCGACGCGGCCGTCGCCGGCCTCAGTCGACACCGAGCGCCTCCGGTCGTTCGGCGGCGACGAGCAGGAGATCGTCCGGCGTATCCAGGTCGAGCGCGAGCGCGCCGTCGACCTCCGCGAACGGGGCATCCGCCGACGACGCGAGCCAGGCGTGCGCCGCGCGGCTGTCGCCGCCGAACGCGGGGTCGATGACGTTGGGCGGATCGAGCAGCAGGGCGTTGGTGCCACGCCCGTGCCGATCGGGTGCCAGGACGACGCTGGGCGAGCCAGCTGCGTCACCGGCGCGCAGCAGCTCGGACAGCGCGATCGGCGAGACGGCGGGCAGGTCGCCGGGGACGATCAGCAGACGAGAGGCCGATGGCGCCGCGAGCCTGGCCTCCTGGAGCGCCGGATTGAGGCCGCGGGATCGTTGCAGCAGCGGCCGGGCGCCGGCGCCGCGCGCAAGCTCGAGCACGGCCGGATCCGGCGACACGACGATCACCACGTCGACATCGCGAGTCGAGAGCGACGCCGCGACCGTCTGCCGCAGGAGCCGGGTGACGAGATCGCGGCGCTCCTCCGCGTCGAGCACCGCGCCCAGGCGGGACTTCGCGCCCTCGAGCGAGCGAACAGGGATCACGACGGTGGCGGGGCGGGACAGCGAGGTAGTGTCGTCGCCCGATCGATCGCTGTGCACAAGGCGATGCTAGCGCCTGGCACACCGCGGGCCATGGTTGCGACGCGATGGCCCGATGCGCGACGTTGTACGGTTTCCGGGGCCGCGGCTCGCTGACGGCCGCGCCGAGGCAGTGCCGAGGCAGTGACGCGCTCGGGCGCACGGCAGGGAGATCGATGGACGACGAGCTTGCGGAACGCTTCCGGGCCGCCGCGGCGACCTGCACGCGGATGGTCACGTCGCGCCGGACCCGGACCCCTGCGGAGGTGTTGCGGGCGCTCGCGGACGCCGCCGATGCCATGGGCCTGGACGAATGGGACACCTACGCGGAGCGCGGCCCAGTGGCCCGGCTCGAGGCCGAGGTCGCGCAGCTGCTCGGCAAGCCCGCGGCCGCGTTCTTCCCGAGCGGGATCATGGCCCAGCAGTGCGCGCTGCGGGTCTGGACGGACCGCGCCGGCACGCGCCGTGTCGCCATGCCCGACCTGAGCCATCTTCTCGTCCACGAGCTGGACGGCCCGCGGCTCGTCCACGGCCTCGAGATCGAGCACCTCACCACCGGCCGTCATGTCGCCACGGCGGACGACCTTGCCAGGGTTCCGGGCCGCCTCGCCGCCATTCTGGTGGAGCTGCCCCTGCGCGACGCCGGCTGCCTGCTGCCCGCATGGGAGGAGCTCGAGGCGCTGTCGGCGGCGGCCCACGAGCGTGATATCCGGGTCCACTTCGACGGGGCGCGGTTGTGGGAGGCGCAGCCGTTCTACGACCGCCCATTGGCGGAGATCAGCGCCCTGGCGGACAGCGTCTACGTGTCGTTCTACAAGGGCCTCGACGGGCTTGCGGGGGCCTGCCTCGCGGGGCCGTCCGAGTTCGTGGACGAGGCGCGCCGCTGGCGCAGGCGCATGGGCGGCACGGTGTATCGCATGACGCCCGAGGCGATCGGCGCGCTGGCCGGGCTGCGCGACCGGCTCCCGTCGATGGGTGCGTACGTGGCCTGGGCCCGGTCACTCGCCGCTGCGCTGCCGGTCACGGTCATCCCGAACCCCCGGGTGCCGCACACCAACACGTTCGAGCTGTTCGCGGCCGGGGACGCGACGGCCGTCAACGAGCGGCTGCTCTCGTTCATCGACGAGCATCGGCTGCTGCTCAGCGGGCCCTGGCGGCCCACCGACGAGCCGGGCCGAATCATGACCGAGCTTGCGATCGGGGAGCCTGCGCTCGATCTCGATCCGGACGAGGTCGCCGGCTGGCTGGGGGCGTTGATCGCCGGTTGACGGGTCGTCGCCCGGGCAGCCTCGCGCTGGGCCGCAGCCGCGCGGCGCCCGGGTTGGTCAGGATCCGGCGACGGCCGCGAGGACCTCGCCGGCCAGGTGCTCGCGCGACGGGTCATCGACCATGACCGTGTCGGTGACGAGCGCCCGCATCCCGAGCGCCTCGACGTCGGGGGCCAGGCTCGCGTCCACCGCGTCCAGGACGAACACGTCGACCAGGTCCCGGTACCGTCGCGCGACGCCCGTCGCGGACGCCTCCTGCCCGAGCGACACGAGCATCCGGTCCGCCGGTCCCTTGAGCGCGCGCCCGCCGATGATCGGGCTCACCGCCGCCACGGGCACGCCGCGTTGCCGGGCCTCGCCGACGGCGCCGCGCATCCCGGGCACGGCGAGGATCGGCTCCACCGACACGATCGGGTTCGAGGGGCAGATGACGATCGCGTCGGCGGCCCGCAGCGCCGCGGTCACCTCCGGGGTCGGCGTGGCGGCCTCGATCCCGGCGAACCGGACGCCATCCACCTCGGGCGCCTGCCGCCGGTGGACGAAGTACTCCTGGAACTCGAGCCAGCCGTCAGCGGTGTGGACCTCGGTCGCGACCCGCGCGTCCGTCATCGGCAGCACGCTTGCCGGCAGTCCCAGCGACCGCTGAATGCCGAGGCAGACCTCGGTGAGCCGGCCCCCGGCGGCGACGCGGGCGGTGCGCACGATGTGGAGCGCGAGATCGCGGTCTCCCAGCCCGAACCACATCTCCTCGCCGTAGATGCCCAGCTGGCTCATCGTCGCGTGCGTGTCGCCCTCGATTCCCCAGCCCTCCGCCAGCTGCTCCAGCCCGGCCAGGTTGTAGACCACGGTGTCGTGGTCGGGCATGACCAGGAGCCCGTGCCGGACGCAGTCGTCGCCGGTGTTGACGACGACCGAGAGGTGCGCCCCCAGCTGCGACTGGAGGCCGTCGGCCAGCTTCGCGCCACCGACGCCGCCCGCGAGCGCCACGACCCGGGGCCCGGTCACCGGATCAATCCTCGAGGTGCTCGTACACGCCCGTGATCCGGACCAGGAAGGTCACCCGCGACTGGCTCCGGAAGGCCGCGATCGAATCGTCGCCCGGACCCTCGGGGTGGTAGCGGTGTGCGAGCGCGACGATGTCGTCCTGCGCCCGCGGACGGGTCTCGTCGATCTCATCGACGGACCCGGTCAGGCCGATCCAGCGGTAGGCATCGTCGCCGGCGATCACCGAGATCGCCACGCGTCGATCCCGCGCCAGGTTCGTGCACCACCGACGCGGCATTCGCCCGTTGAGCAGGAGCCGGTCGTCCGGATCGAGGCGATACCACACGACGGTCTGCCGGGGACTGCCGTCGGCGTCGAGGGTCGCGACGGATGCGATGTGGGGCTCCGCGAGGAAGCGGCGGATGGGATCGGTCAGGGCGTCGGTCTGGTCAGGCATGCCGCCATGGTAGGCGAGCCCGGGCATGATGCCCGGCTACGGCCCCGGGGTCGCCTGCGGGCAGCCGCTCCACGATTGCGCGCAGTCGACCGGCGCGCCGCCCGGCCCGGATCCGCTCAGGTCCGTGCCCGCGCCCCAGCCCGTGGCGGCGGTCAGGAGGCCCAGCACGAGCCCGATCCCCAGGATCGCCGCGCCGGCCATCCCCAGCGTCCGACCGTGCCCGCGCGGGCTCGCGATCGGCAGCGTGCCGGGCACCGTTTCGGTGGCGACCACCCCGTCGAGCTCGCGGTCGACGAGCCCGCGCTGGGCGGCATAGGCGATGAGCAGGACGATGCCGGCGATGATGGCGACCGCGGCGGCAATGCCGAGGATGCTCCACCCGCCGAAGCTCATGGGCATGACGTGGCTCTCCCGTTACGTGCTCGTGAGCGTGGCCGCCGGTCGGCGGTCGGGCTACCGCCGAACGGCCCTTCGGGCGGGCGGTTCGGGCCGGGCCGCTCGGCCCCCGCGCCGGCGCTCGGCCCCGCATCCGGCGATCGGCTCAGCGCAGCCGCTCACCCGCCTCGAGCGCGACGTCCAGGCGGTTCTCCGGCGGGGCCAGCGGGCACGCCCACACGGGATCGAAGGCACATGACGGCTGGAACGCGAAGTTGACGTCCACGACGAGCGTCCCGGCGACCGGATCCCCACCGAGGTCCGCACCCTTGCCCGTGTCCAGCAGGTATCGCCCGGCGCCATACGTCTCGGACCCGTTCGTCGCATCGCGGACGGGGAGGAACAGCCCGCCGGCATATCCGTCCATCCAGTACACGGTGAGGTGCCGGGATCCCGCCGGCAGCGGGAGCGCCATGCGTCCCACGCGTCGGAACGAGAGCTGCCCATCGCCGCTGTTGGGCAGCGAGATGCCGGCTCCGAGGTCCGAGGTCGCGTGCGGCGGCTCCACGGCAACCGCGAACCGCAGGGCGGGGTCGTACGGCCAGTGGCGTGCCCGGAAGTGGGCGCGCTCGGCGGCGGGGACGGGGGACTGGGGATGACCGCGGTACAGGGCCTCGCGCTCGCGGCGCCAGGTTTCCCAGGCCGCGGCGGGATCCGTGGCGGCCGTCGCCCTGACCTCCGCGTACAGCTCGAACACGTGCCGCCGCCAGTCGGCCAGCCACAGCCGTGCTCGTGTCGACGTGATCGCGGCGGCCTCGTCCTTCATCGGACAATCCTAGGTGCCGGCGGTGCATGCGAGAATGCCCTGCAACCCACAGGAGGATGGTCGGTGGCGGATCTGGCAGAGATCGGGGTATTCGGGGGCTCGGGCTTCTACTCGCTGCTCGAGGACGTGCGCGAGATCAAGGTCGACACGCCGTACGGCCCGCCATCGGACAGCTTCTTCCTCGCCTCGGTCGGCGACCGGCGCGTCGCGTTCCTGCCCCGGCACGGGCGCCGCCACACGATCCCGCCGCACCGGATCAACTACCGCGCGAACGTGTGGGCGATGCGCTCGCTGGGCGTCAAGGCGGTGATCAGCCCGTGCGCCGCCGGCTCGCTCCAGCGGCACGTGGAGCCGGGTCACTTCGTCGTCAGCGACCAGTTCGTCGA
The DNA here is from genome assembly GCA_963772565.1 of uncultured Chloroflexia bacterium. Taxonomy (GTDB): domain Bacteria; phylum Chloroflexota; class Limnocylindria; order Limnocylindrales; family CSP1-4; genus CAIXZV01. The sequence goes on along the minus strand of CAVYXU010000063.1, from coordinate 20,894 downwards.
CCGCACCTCGGGGCGGGACCACACGTTCTTCGACGGCCCCATCGTGTCTCACGTGTCCTCGGCCGAGATCTACGACCCGGCGCTGCGGCAGCTCGCGATCGACGTCATCCGCGAGCACGGGATCACGGTCCACGAGGGCGGCACGGTGGTCGTGATCCAGGGCCCCCGCTTCTCGACCAAGGCCGAATCGAAGTGGTTCAGCGATGCCGGGTGGGAGGTCATCAACATGACCCAGTACCCGGAGGCGTACCTGTGCCGGGAGCTGGGCATGGCGGTCGTGAACATCGCGCTGATCACCGACTACGACGCGGGCGTGCTCGAGGGCACCGAGGCGGTCACCGCGCACGACGTGCTCGAGGTGTTCAACCGCAACGCCGAGGCGATCCGCAAGGTCGTGCTGGACATGATCGCGCGGTTCCCGGCCGATCTCGACGCGCTGGGTGCGAAGGACGCGCTCGCCTTCACCCGCGGCGACGGCCACGCGGCGTCACCCGACGACGTCCGGATCTACGAGACGGGGCTGTAGCACCGCGCGGCGGGCGGCCGGGATCGCGATCCGGCGTTTCGTGGCACCATCGACTGCCCCGACCAATCAGCGACCCGTCGACCACGACGCAACGAACGAGATGACCTCCACGCCCTCCCAGCTGCCCTCGGCAACCGAGCCCCTCCACGGCTGCGTCCGCTGTGGCGCCCGGATCCCGCTGTCCGATTCGATGTGCGAGCGCTGCAACCCGCTCGGCCTCCGGGCACCCGGTGCGTCGCAGGCGCACGGGACGGTGTTCGTCGCGATCGGCGCGGCCGTCGTGATCCTCGCGGTGCTCGCCCGGCTGGCCATCGCCAACGTCGGCCCGTTCACCTCGGAGGTGACGGGCATCCAGGCTGATCCGGCCGGGCTCCGGGTGACGATCTCGATCACCAACGCCGGCTCGTCGGCCGGGCGGACCACGTGCCGGATCGACGACCCGTCGCTGCGCGGTATCGGGCCCGAGACCGCGTACGTCCAGAGCCCGATGGTGGACGGCGGGGCCACCGTGTCCTTCGATGCGGTGGTCGTGTCGCTGGGCACGACGACCCGGCCGCTGACCGCGGACTGCGGGTCGTGACCTCGGCCGACCTCGCACGGGACCGGTTTGCCGCCGATGCGGCATTCGCCATCGAGATCGCGGAGCGAGCGGGGCACATCCTGCTCGAGCGGTACGAGCGGGTGGAGCAGATCGACCACAAGTCGGCGCGCGACGTGGTCACCGAGGTCGACCATCTTTCCGAACGCCTGATCCTGGACGCGATCCGGGAGCGCTTTCCGGGTGACGGCATCCTCGCGGAGGAGTCCGGTGCGCACCAGGGGTCGAGCTCGAAGCGGGCGGCTGCCGCGCATCCGGGTCCCGACGACGGCCCCGCCCGGGACGACGCGCTGGTCCGCAGCCTTGAGCACGGACGCACCTGGATCGTCGACCCGCTCGACGGGACCATCAACTACGCGAACGGGATCCCCGTGTTCTGCGTCTCGATCGGCCTCATCGTCGATGGCCGGCCGGCCGCGGGCGCGGTCCACGACCCGATGCGGGGCGAGACGTTCTCGGCGTCGGCCAGTGGTCCGGCCCTGCTCAACGGGCATCCGGCGACCGCATCATCCAAGGACCTGCTGAGCGACTACGTGGTGTCGCTGGCGCTCGGCGGACGGGCGGTCGCGACCCGGGCACGGGCCGTGCGCCGTGCGATTCGCGTCTCACGCAACATGGGGTCCGCCGCCCTCGCGCTCGCCTACGTCGCGAACGGGCGCTTCGACGCGTTCGTCCAATCGGGCGGCATGTCGGCCTGGGACGTCGCCGCAGCCGGCCTGATCGCCGAGCGCGCCGGTGCGGTCGTCACCGACACTGCGGGGGGCTCGTGGTTCGACGTCGCCAAGGCCACCCGGGCATTCGGCGTGGTCGCTGCGCCGGCGCTCCACCACGCGGAGCTGCTCCGCCTGTCCGGCGAGGCGCGCTAGCTTTGCTTGGCCGGCCCCGCCGCCGGCTTGGCCGGCCCCGCGGCCGGCTTGGCCGGCCCCGCGGCCAGCCAGCGGTGGGGTCTCGTCAGCAGCCGGCCCAGGCCCCACGCATCGCAGAACGACGCCCATCGTTCGCGATCGGTGCCCTCCCAGCGGAGCTCGTCCACGCGTTGCTGCGGGATGGACACCCCGTCCGCCGCCGTTCGCAGCCGGGCCAGGTCCCGGTACAGCAGCGCGTCGGCCATCTGGTCGCGCAGCGTCGCCGCCAGCCCGGCCGGGTTGCGCAGCCCGGGCACGTCCCAGGCGCTCCCCGACGCCGGGATGTCCTCGAGATGCCCGTACCGGGCGAGCACCGCCGACGCGGACTTGTCGCCCCAGCCGGGCAGGCCGGGGAACCCGTCCGCGGCGTCACCCACCAACGCCAGCCGGTCAGGGACGCTGCCGGGCGGCACCCCCCACTTGGCGCGGACTCCCGCATCGTCGTAGGTCACGTCTCGCCGTCGGTCCCACAGCACCACGCGCGCGTCCCGGACGCACTGCGCCAGGTCCTTGTCGGGCGTGCAGACGACGACGTGCTCGACCCTGGGATCGTCGGCGAACCGCTCCGCGGCCGCGGCGATCGCGTCGTCGGCCTCGAACTCGACCATCGGCCACAGCACCAGGCCCAGCGCCTCGATCGCCTGCTCGGCGATCGGGAACTGCGCCAGCAGGTCGGGCGACACCCCGGCATCGGTCTTATAGCCCGGGTAGAGGTCGTTGCGGAACGATCGAATGACGCGGTCGGTCGCACACCCAACGTGCGTCGCGCCCTGCTCGCGCAGCAGGTAGCACAGCTGCTCGACCAGGCCGCTGACGCCCGATAGCACCATCCCGTCGCGGCCGAGCACGGGCGGCCGCGGCGAGAAGTGGGCCCGGAACAGCTCGTAGGTCGCGTCGACCAGGTGGACGTCCATCTCGCCTGCGCTCGCTAGCCGTCCGCCGAACCGGTTTCGACGAGCCGCTTGAGCCGGTGGAGATCCGCCTGGAAGATCGTCCGCAGGACCGGCCCCGTGATCGCACCCGCGATCTCCGGCAGCAGCGGGGCGACGAGCGTCTCCTCCCAACGGACGATCGTCGTGCTGCCGTCGGCGCCGGGCTCCAGGGTGATGAGGCCGCCGCCGGTGAACAGGCCCTCGTGCCGGATCGCGTACCGGGTCGGCGGTTCGAGCTCGACCACCTCGACCGGGTCGGTGACCGGGATCCCGAAGATCCGGACGGTTGCCTCGCCACGCGTGCCGACGGCGAGCGGCCCGGGCGTGACCAGCCTGACCCGCTTCATCTCGACCATCCATTCGGTCTGGAGCGGGACATCGGCGACGACCGCCCACGTCTCCTCGATGGGTGCGTCGACGACCACCAGCATCCGCAGCGGCTGCGGGTGTCCACCGCCGCGCCACCTCGCCAGCAGGCGGTCGGCCGCGAACGCGCCCACGGCCCCGAGCGCCCCGAGCGCCGCCAGCCGGCGGATCATCGGCACGACCGCCCGAGCATCCGAACCACGCCCCGGATCATGGCCGCTGCGACGGCGCCAGGTGGACGCCCGCGCCACGAAGCTCCGCGAGCGCGCGGTCGCCGTCGCCGGGCTCGAGGTCGACGGCCGCCACGGCATCGGTCAGCACGGTGGTCGCGAACCCGAGCCGGACCGCGTCGAGCGCGGTGGCCTTGACGCAGTAGTCGGTCGCGAGCCCGGCGACGACCACGTCGCTGACGGTCGCCTCGCGCAGGAGCCCCTCGAGCATGGTGGGGATCGACGCGCCGGTGACCGGGTCGCGCATCGTGAAGCCCGAGTATCCATCCTCGCCGTTGGCGCCCTTGCGCACGATCGCGGTCCCGTCCGGGACGGCCAGCGCCGGGTGGAGCTCGGCGCCCCACGAACCCTCGACGCAGTGGTCCGGCCAGACGCCGCCATCCTTGGCGAAGTGCGGCGTGTGGTGCGGGTGCCAGTCCTGGGTGCACACGACAAGCGCGCCGCCGGCGGCGGCGTTGGCAACCTGCGCGTTGATGACCTCGATGACGTCGGCCCCGCCGCGGACGCTCAGGCTGCCCCGGGGATCCGCAAAGTCATTCTGGACATCGACCACGATCAGGGCGATGCCGCGGCGGTAGCTGCGCATGGACGGAAGCGTACCCCGCCCGCCCGCGCGCGTGGCCGGACCGGCGGGCCCGGAGCGGCGAGTCCGGGGCGGTCAGCCCGAAGCCGGCGGCCCGCCGGAGCCCCGGCTGCGCGTGGCGCCCTCGATGTCGAGCAGGTAGCCGATGCCCTGGAACGTACGGATGCGGCCGGGGTCACCGGGCTTCGCGCCCAGCTTGCGACGGACTCGCGACACCCAGACGCGGAGGTACTGGAGATCGTCGCGGTACTCGGGGCCCCAGACCTTGGTCAGCAGCTCGGTGTGGAGGACGACCTTGCCCGCGTTCGAGGCCAGGTGCTGGAGCAGCAGCCACTCCGTCCGCGACAGCTGGACGAGCACGCCGCCGCGGGTCACGATCCGGCGCTCGAGATCGATCGCGACGTCGTCGAAGTGGAGCAAACCGGCGCCTGGCTGCATGCCGTTGCTGCGGCGGATCACCGCCCGGACCCGCGCCGCCAGCTCGTCCGGATGGAACGGCTTTGCGATGTAGTCGTCGGCCCCCAGATCGAGGCCCTTCGCCTTGTCCGATGTCGAACCCTTGGCGGTGAGCAGGATCACCGGCACCGGCCGGCGCTCGCGCAGCTGGCGCATGACCTCGATCCCGTCGAGATCGGGCATGACGATATCGAGCAGGACGATGTCGGGGCGGACCTCCTCGGCCTTGGCGAGCGCCTCCTCGCCACCGGCCGCCGTCAGCACGCGGAACCCCTCCTCCGAGAGCGCGATCGATACCAGCTTCGTGATCCGCGGCTCGTCGTCGGCGACGAGGACGAGGGGTTGGGTGCTCAAGACGCTGACCTCCGCAATCGCCACAGTCTGCGCCACGAGGCGAATCGCCGCCCGCGCCCGGCCGTCGTTCTCCCTGGGGCTGCCCGTTGTGGGCGGACGTCCGTACCAGTCCGTTGCCGTGGAGAGCACGAACCGCCGGTATCGGGGCTACCCTGTACGCCGCCCGGGGCGAGCGTCGCCCTGTGTCCACGGAGCCCTGATGTACTTCGACGAATTCAAGCACCAGCTGCCGGACGTCGACGAGGCGGAGACCCGCGAGTGGCTCGAGTCGCTCGACCAGGTCGTCGCCGACGGCGGCGAGAACCGCGCCCGCTTCCTGATGTTCAAGCTCCTCAAGCGCGCGCGCCAGCTGCACGTCGGCCTGCCGAGCCTGACCCGGACCCGCTACATCAACACGATCAGCCCCGAGCAGGAGCCGTACTTCCCCGGCGACGAGCAGCTCGAGCGCCGCATCCGGCGGCTGATCCGCTGGAACGCGGTGGCGATGGTCCTGCGGGCCAACAACCGGTACCCGGGCCTCGGTGGGCACCTGGCCACCTACGCCTCGGCCGCGAGCCTGTACGAGGTGGGCTTCAACCACTTCTTCCAGGGCAAGGACCATCCGGGCGGGGGCGACCAGATCTACTTCCAGGGACACGCCGCGCCCGGGATCTATGCGCGCGCATTCCTCGAGGGTCGTCTTGACGAAGAGGCGCTCGACCACTTCCGACGAGAGGTCGGCGGCAAGGGCCTGAGCTCGTACCCGCATCCACGCCTGATGCCCGACTTCTGGGAGTTTCCGACGGTCTCGATGGGTCTCGGCCCGCTGGCCGCGGTCTACCAGGCGCGCTTCAACCGCTACCTGGCCAACCGCGGCATCCGGGACACGTCCGAGCAGCGCGTGTGGGCGTACCTGGGTGACGGCGAGATGGACGAGCCGGAATCGATCGCCGGGATCTCGATGGCGGCCCGGGAGGGGCTGGACAACCTGACGTTCGTCATCAACTGCAACCTCCAGCGCCTGGACGGCCCTGTTCGCGGCAACGGCAAGATCATCCAGGAGCTCGAAGGCCTGTTCCGCGGCGCGGGCTGGAACGTCATCAAGGTGATCTGGGGCAGGGAGTGGGACGAGCTCCTGGCGCGCGACGTCGACGGCGTCCTGGTCGAGAAGATGAACAACACCCTGGACGGAGAGTTCCAGAAGTACTCCGTGTCCACCGGCGACTACGTGCGCGAGCGGTTCTTCGGGCCTGACCCGCGCCTGCGCCGCCTCGTCGAGCACCTCTCGGACGACGACCTGCTTCGGCTGCGCCGCGGGGGGCACGACTATCGCAAGATCCACGCGGCATACAAGGCCGCAACCGAGTACCGCGGCGCGCCGACGGTCATCCTCGCGAAGACGGTCAAGGGCTGGACCCTCGGCGCCGGCGTGGAGGCGCGCAACATCACCCACCAGGCGAAGAAGCTCAACGAGCAGGAGCTACGCGTCTTCCGGGATCGCCTGGAGCTGCCGATCCCCGACAGCAAGCTGAAGGACGCGCCGTACTTCCACCCCGGACCCGACTCCGAGGAGGTCCGGTACATGCTCGAGCGCCGGGCACAGCTGGGCGGGCCCGTCCCGCGTCGCGTGGTGCGCGCGAAGCCGCTGCCCGCCCCCGCCGCGAACGTGGACCAGGAGTTCGACGCCGGCAGCACCACCGCCGTCTCGACCACGATGGTGTTCACCCGGCTGCTGCGGAACCTCATGCGAGACCCGCAGATCGGCAAGCGGATCGTTCCGATCATCCCCGACGAGGCGCGCACGTTCGGCATGGACCCGCTGTTCAAGGAGGCCGGGATCTACGCGGCCCTCGGGCAGCGCTACGAGCCGGTCGACTCGGAGCTCGTCCTGTCCTACCGTGAGGCCACCGATGGCCAGGTCCTCGAGGAGGGGATCAACGAGGCAGGGTCGATGGCCTCGTTCCAGGCCGCGGGCACGTCCTATGCGACGCACGGCGAGCCGATGGTGCCGTTCTACATCTACTACTCGATGTTCGGGTTCCAGCGAACGGGCGATCAGGCGTGGCTGTTCGGAGACCAGCGGGGCCGCGGGTTCATGCTCGGCGCGACGGCGGGGCGGACGACGCTGGCCGGTGAGGGGCTCCAGCACGACGACGGCCACTCGCATGTCCTGGCGTCCACGATCCCGGTCATCCGCGCCTACGACCCGGCGTTCGCGTACGAGCTGGCGGCCGTGATCCGCGAGGGGATCGGGCGGATGTATGTCGATGGCGAGGATGTCTTCTACTACGTCAGCCTGTACAACGAGAACTACCCGCAGCCGCCCAGGCCGGACGGCGCCGACGAAGGGATCATCAAAGGCATCTACCGCTACGCGGCGGCGCCCGATCTCGAGAACCCGAAGGGCCGGGTCAGGCTCGTGGGGTCGGGCTCGATCATGCAGCAGGTGCTCGCCGCCAGGGACCTGTTGGCCGAGCAGTTCGGCATCGCGGCCGAGGTGTACTCGGCGACGTCGTTCCAGCAGCTTCGCCACGAGGCGCTGGCCGTGGATCGCTGGAACCGGCTCAACCCGGAACGGAAGCAGCGCGTGCCCTACGTGAGCAAGATCCTGGGTGCCGACGGCGGCCCGATCGTGGTCGCCACGGACTGGATCCGGTCGCTGCCGGACATGGTCGCCCGCTGGGTGCCGCAGCCCTACGTCACCCTGGGCACGGACGGGTTCGGTCGGAGCGACACCCGCGAGGCGCTGCGGGGGTACTTCGAGATCGATCCGCCGCACATCGCGGCCGGCGCGCTGTCCGGTCTCGCCCGGACCGGCGAGCTCGATGCAAAGCGCGCCGCGGAGCTGATCCGGGAGCTCGGCGTCGACCCCGAATTGCACGATCCGCTCGCGGGCTGAGTCGCACGGTCGCAGCTCGCAGATCACGAGGATCAGGTACGCCGCACGACCCGAGAGGGGACCGGATCGTGCGGCGTGAGGCCCGATGCCGGCCCCGTCACAGGCGCGGCATCGGCGGGAAGATCGGGGTCCGGGCGCCAGTCTAGGACCCGATCGGGACGGATCCCGGTACCGAATCTTGCATCGGCATTACAGGCGCATGCCATCGTCCTCGTGACCGTGACGCGACCGGGCCGGGACCGGCCCGCGCCGATCCCGCGAGCACCCTGACCCACCATGTCAGGTAAGCCTGTACTGGACAGGCAGGCACGCTTGACATGATGTCCCGACGCGCCCTAGCATCCCCGTCGTTCCCATGGCGCGGCGTCCCGCGTCCCAACCCGCCACAGGAGCATCCCTTGGACGTCGGGTCCTTCACGAGCGGCCTGCTCACCGGGCTCCGCGAGGGCGTCGAGGCGGCGCTGATCGTCAGCATCATCCTGTCCTACCTCGTCCGAACCGGGAACCGGGATCAGTTCGCCCGGATCTGGGCCGGCACCGCGGCTGCGGTCGCCCTGAGCCTGGTCGCGGGTGTCCTGCTGTTCGTCACGGTCGGCGAGCTGCCGGCGCCGTACGAGCAGATCTTCGAGGGCTTCGCGATGCTGCTGGCCTGTGCGGTCGTGACCTGGATGCTGTTCTGGATGCGACGGCAGTCGGCCTCGGTGAAGGGCGAGCTCCACGCCGCCCTCGATCGCGCGCTGTCGGACGGCTCGATCCTCGGTCTCGCCGTGCTGGCGTTCAGCGCGGTGATCCGTGAGGGCCTCGAGACCTCGCTGTTCCTGGTCGGCCAGGCGACCTCCGTCCGGACCGGCGCGCCCAGCGTGCTGCTCGGAGCCGCCGCGGGGCTCGGGATCGCCTCGCTGCTGGGTGTCGGGTTCTATCGCGGCGCGCGCCTGATCGATCTCCGGCTGTTCTTCCGCTGGACGGGGATCGCCCTGATCTTCATCGCGGCCGGCCTGCTGTCGCGGGCGATCCACGAGCTCGTCGAGATCGGCTGGATCACGATCGGGGCATCCACCGCGTTCGACATCTCCAGCATCCTGCCGCACGAGGCGATCGCGGGCGCCCCGGATGGGCTCGCGCTGGTCATCGGCCAGCTGCTCCGGGCGCTGCTCGGGTACACCTCGCAGCCGGAGCTCATCACGCTGGTGGTCTGGGTCGCATACGTGACCGGTGTCCTGGCGCTGTTCCTGCGCCCGGTCCGCCCGCTCCCCGCCAGTGCCAAGCCGGCGCCCGGGACGAGCACCGCGACGTGACCGGCGGATCGCCGACGGTCCGGTCCGCGATCAGCCCTTCGCGACCAGCCGCAGGAGCGCGCCGCCCGCGATGTCGGTGAGATAGATCTCGCCGTCCTCGCCGGTGCCCAGCGAGCTGATGGCCCGCCCCGTCTCGAAGAGCGTGATCGGCGGCTGTCGCGCGTAGAGGCCGGCATCGATGGCCCACACCGTTCCCGCGCAGTAGTCCGAGAACAGGTATGCGCCGCGGAGGGCGGGGATCGCGGCGCCGTGATACACGACGCCGCCGATGATCGAGCACCCGGTCGGATGCGAATACTCCGACACCGGGAGCGTCACGCCTTCGGGGTCGCAGCCGCTCGACGGGTTGTAGCAGTGGCGGCCCTCCCAGCGACGCCAGCCGAAATCGAGGCCGCGCGAGCCGGCCGGCGCGACGTCGACCTCCTCCCACTTGTTCTGGCCCACGTCGCCGATCCACAGGTCACCGGTCGCGGGGTCGATGCTGTCGCGGAACGGGTTCCGCAGCCCGAAGTGCAGGATCTCGGGCAGCGCGCCCGACCGTCCGACCAACGGATTGTCGGCCGGGACCCGGTATGCCTGGCCGGCAGCCGCACCGAGCACGTCGATCCGCAGCATCTTGCCCAGCAGCGAGCCCAGGTTGCTGGCGCGGTTCTGGGGGTCGCCGCCGCTGCCGCCATCGCCCAGACCGATCAGCAGCATCCCGTCGGCATCGAACCCGATCCAGCCCCCGTTGTGGTTGGCGTACGGCTGCCTGACGGTGAGCAGGATCCGCTCGGAGGCCGGATCGGCGACGTCGGGAGTGTCCAGGATCACGCGGAACTCCGAGATCGTCGTGTTGCCGTCCGAATCCGAGTAGTGCACGTAGAACGTCGTCCGGCCGGCGCCGAAGCCGGGCGGGAACGCGAGACCGAGCAGACCGCGCTCGCCGCCGGCGGTGACCCGTCCGGAGATGTCCAGGAACGGGGTGGGGAGCACCTGCCCGTCGCGGACGATCCGGATCCGCCCACCCTGTTCGACCACGAACAGGCGGCCCGAGCCGTCCCCGGCCGTCGTGACGAACAGGGGCTGCCGGAACCCGGAGGCCACCGGCTCGACCGTCACGTTGGCCGCCGCGAGATCCGGGCGGTCGACGGTCGGGACCGTGGTCATCGTCGGCAGCGGCGTCGCAGGTGCCGTGGCCGGAGGTGGCGCCGCCTGCGACGGTGTCGCAGCCGGTGTGGCCGGGGCGGCGCTGTCCGGTGGCGCGGTTGCCTGCGACTGGACCGGGGACCCGGGTGGGTTCCCGCCACACGCTGCGAGGGCTGCCACCAGGACGGCTGCCACCATCAGGGAGCGGATTGGGGCCCGCGTGCTGCGCTTCATCTCAGGACGCAGGGTACCGGCAAGGGGCCGATCAGCCGGCGGTCCGAACCCTGTCGACCCGTGCCGCAAAGGTCTCCGCCTGCAGCGCCGTCCGGCCGTCCTCGTCGTGCCGGAACAGCACGTATGCATCGAGCCCGTCATCCAGGAACGGGACGAGGCGCCTGGCCCACGCATCGAGCGCGACGTCGTCATAGGCGGCGCGACGCAGGCGGACGTACAGGAACGGTCCGGTCCGCCGGATGTCGGGTGGATCGTCCGACTCGTCGAGATCGGTCGTGCATAGGACCGCGTCTGCGGCGCGGAGGACGGCGAACACGCCGTCGGCATGCCACGACGCGTGCTGGGCCTCGATGACGAGGGGAAGACTCGCCGGCCAGGCACGCAGCAGCCCGTCCAGCCGCTCGTCGTGACGAGCCACCTCGCCCGGGACGCGAAACAGGACGCCGCCCAGCCGGGCCCCGAACTCAGGCAGCGTCTCGGTCAGCCACGGGACCGACGTCGCGGGATCGGCGTAGAGGGCCCGGATGCTCGCTCCTCGCTGGGCCTTGACGATGAACCGGAACTCGGGCGGCGTGGCCGAGCACCAGCCGCGGATCCGGTCCACCGTCGGGCGCGCGTAGAACGTGTTGTTGAGCTCGCACGCGGGAAGGCGGGCGGCGTAGTGGGGGAGACGGCTCCGCGCGGAGAGTCCGTCGGGGTAGAACCGTGGTGTCCAGCCGGCATAGGCGAAGCCGCTGGTGCCCGCCAGGACCCGCCCACCCGGCCGCGAGGCGTCCGGCGTCAGCCTTCCCCCGTTGCGCACGCCGGGTCTGCGGCGGTGCTGCAGCCAAGCTCCTCGATCACGCGATCGAGCCCGCGCTTGATCGCGTCCCGCTCGTCCGCGGCAATCACATCGAGGAAGTACCGCCGCACACCGCCGAGGTGCGTCTCCGATGCGGAGCGCAATCGTTGGACGCCGGTCATCGTGAGGATCGCCTCGGCGCCGCGAGCGTCGGTCGCGCATGCGGATCGCTTGACCATGCCACCGGCCTCGAGGCGGTCGACCAGGCGCGTGAGCCCGCTCCGGGACAGCAGCACGCGCTCCGCGAGGACGCTCATCCGCAGGCGCCGTCCGGGGCTGCGGGCAAGCTGGATCAGCGCGTCGTACTCGGCGAGCGACATGCGATGGGCGGCCTGGAGCTCATCGTCCATGCGCCTCGTGAGGCGGGCGTGGGCGTGCAGGAAGCTGCGCCAGGCGTCCAGACGCGAATCGTCGGTCGCGGGGACCGCGGGCGCGGCTGCGGCGTCCGGTGACGCGGTGGCGTCGTCAGCAAGCTCGATGGTCATGGGCACATCCTACCGCACCGAGGAGGTAGTTGACAATGCAATTACCTCCCATATAGTTGCGCATGCAACCACATGACCGCGGTACACGACCACGGCCGAAACCCCAGAGGACTCTGACGATGACAACCACGACCTGGAGCACGGACCCGATGCACTCGGACGTCCAGTTCTCCACCAAGCACATGATGGTCTCGACTGTGCGCGGCAAGTTCAACGACGTGACCGGGACCCTGCGGCTCGACGAGCAGCATCCATTGGCCTCGAGCGGGACCTTCGCCGTCCGGGCGGCGTCGATCAACTCGGGTGTCGAGCGTCGCGACGAGCACCTGCGGTCGGCCGACTTCCTCGACACGGGTGTCTACCCGGAGATCACCTTCCAGAGCACCCGGATCGAGGCCGCCGGCGGCAACGACTACCGGGTCACCGGCAACCTCACGGTGCGCGAGATCACCCGGCCGGTGACGTTTGACGTCGAGTTCCTCGGGGTCTACCCGGGTCTCGGCGATGCCCGGCGAGCCGCCTTCCATGCCACGACCAGGCTCAACCGCGAGGACTGGGGCCTGACCTGGAACATGGCGCTCGAAACCGGCGGCTGGCTCGTCGGCAAGGACATCAGGCTCGAGATCGACCTCGCGGTCGAGCAGGCTGCAGCGACGGCCACGCACGCCTCGGAGGAGCTGGCCGCCGCCTGACCCATCGTGCGGGCCTGCCCGGCCCGCACGCGACCTCGGGCCGGCATGGCGGTCGCGACTCGCGCTAGCATCGGAGCTCCGCCACCGTGAGGAGCTCCATGGTCACGATCGACGTTGACGCGCTGCGTGCCCGCTTTCCGGCCCTTGCGCTCGAACAGGACGGGCGCCCGGTGGCGCTGTTCGACGGCCCCGGGGGGACGCAGGTCCCGGACACCGTCATCGAGGCGGTTTCGCGCTACTACCGCGAGTCCAACGCCAATCACGACGGTCCGTTCCTCACCTCGCAGCGCAGCGACGCCGTGCTCGAGGACGCGCATCTGGCGCTCGCGGACCTGCTGAACGCGGCCGACCCGTCGGAGATCAAGTTCGGCGCCAACATGACCACGCTGACGATGCACGTCGCGCGGTCGATCGCGGCGTCGCTCCAGCCCGGCGACGAGATCGTGGTCACCAGCCTCGACCACGAAGCGAACGTCGGGCCGTGGCGCAGCGCCGCGGCGGATCGTGGCCTGACCGTTCGGACGGTGGACATCCGGCCAGACGACGTCACGTTCGATATCGAGGCGTTTGACGCCATCCTCCACGGGCATCCGAAGCTGGTCGCGTTCGGCTGGGCATCGAACGCCGTCGGGACGATCAACCCCGTCGCCGAGCTGGTTCGCCGCGCTCACGAGGCTGGCTCGCTCACCTTCGTGGACGCGGTCCATGCCGCGCCGCATCTCCCGATCGACGTCCAGGCCATCGACACCGACTTCCTCGCCTGCTCCGCGTACAAGTTCTTCGGGCCTCACGTCGGCGTGCTGTATGGCCGCGGTGACGTCCTCGAGGCGCTGCCCACGTACAAGCTGCGCCCGGCGTACGACCGGTTCGAGACGGGTACGCTCAACCACGAGGGGATCGCCGGGTCGCTCGCCGCGGTCGAGTACATCGCCGAGATCGGCGAGCGGTTCGGGACCACGTTCGAGGCGCAGTTCCCGGGCATGACCGGGCGACGCCTCCACGCCCACGCCGGCATGGCCGCGATCCGGGCCTATGAGATGCCGCTGTTCGGCCGGCTGCTCGACGGTCTCGAGTCGATCCCGGGGCTGCGCACATGGGGCATCGTCGACCGGGCGCGGTTCGACGAGCGCACGCCGACCGCCGCGGTCACGATCGCCGGGGTATCCGCCGAAGCCGTCGCCACCGCGCTCGGCGCGCGGGGGATCGCGACCTGGTGGGGCGACTTCTACGCCGTCGGCCCGATCGAGCGGCTGGGCCTCGAGCCGGAAGGCGTCCTGCGGATCGGGCTGACCCACTACAACACGGCGGCCGAGGTGGACCGGCTGATCGACGACCTCCGCGTGATCGCGGCCGGGGCCGGCTGACGGCGCCTCCGCTCCGGCTCGCGACGCCTCGGGGCAGCCGGACGACGCCTCGGGGCAGCCGGACGACGCCTCCGGGCCGCCGGCCGGCGTCCTAGCGCCAGCTCTCGGGGTCGAACAGGAAGAACGTCGTGATCGCCCATTGCTCGCGGACGATCGCCCAGCGCTCGACGAGCCGCTCGCCCAGGGGCCGGTCGTCCATCGCAGCCCGCGCGGCGAGGTGCACCCGATCCTCCGACCGAGCGGCGTCCTCGACTCGCGCGGACCCGCGCCACGCAAGCGCGCGCACGGACACGCGGTCGACCCGCTGGAGCGCGACATAGCCCGCCATCGGCAGATGCTACGCGACCGGACCACCGGGATGGAAGCCCGTACCCGGTACCGTCCGGCTCGCGCGGTCGCAGCCGTCCCCAGGCCGACGGCCCGCGGCATCGCAGCAGTCCCGACCGGTTCGCGCGACGTATCCTGCGGGACATGACGGAGCCTGACACCCGCGCCTTCGGTGCCCAGAGCATGGTCGCGCCTCTGCGCGATGTCCTGGTCAAGGCACCCGGACCGGCGTTCGCAGCCGCCTACGACCTCCCGGCCGCAGGGTTCCTGCGGGCCGTCGACATCGAGCGCGCGCGTCGCGAGCACGACGGCCTGGTCGAGACGCTCGATCGGCTGGGTGTCCGCGTCCACCGGCTCGAGACCGAGACGGACGACCCGGACCTTGTCTACGTGTTCGACCCGATGCTGATCGCGGACGGCGGCGCCATCCCGCTTCGACCCGGCAAGCCGAACCGCGCCGGCGAGCCGGCCGTGCTCGAAGCGTGGACGGCAGCCCACGGGATCCCGACGCTGGGACGGATCGAAGGGCCGGGCACGATCGAGGGTGGCGACACGTTCTGGCTCCGCCCCGACCTCCTGTGCATCGGGCGGACGCTGCGGACGAACGACGCCGGCGCCCGCCAGCTCGCGTCGATCGTGGGCGGCGACGTGCGCATCTTCGACGTCCCGTACTGGAAGGGACCGGCCGAGCTGGTCCACCTGCTGTCGGTGATCTCGCCGGTCGCGGATGACCTCGCGGTCGTGTTCCTGCCGCTCATGCCGGCGGGCCTGTACGAGCTGCTCGCGGACCTCGGCATCCGCCTGGTGGAAGTGCCCGAGGCCGAGTACCCGACGCTGGGCTGCAACGTCCTCGCGGTTCGCCCGGGCGTGGTGGTGGCGGCCGAGGGAAACGACGTCACGCGGCGTGGGCTCGAGGGTGCCGGCTGCGAGGTCCACGCGATCCCGCTGGGCGAGGTCGGCGAGAACGGCTCGGGCGGGGTCACCTGCCTGACGCGCCCCGTGCTGCGGGCATGAGCTGGCGTGTCGCGCGGTCGCCGGGCACCGCCGCTGGGATCACGGAGCTGGCACAGGCGGCGGCCGACGCCGTCGACCCGGCCGCGATCGCGTTGGACCTTGCAGCGCTCGTCCGGATCCCCAGCGTGACCGGCGACGAGACGACGGTCGCGGGCAACCTCGCCGACCGGCTCGAGGCACTGGGCATGGCGGTGGAGGTGTTCCACCCGGATCCCGCGGCGATCCGCGACGACCCGGCGTGGCCGGGCGAGGAAGTGACCCGGACCGCGCTGCCCGTGGTGCTCGCGCGGGTCGGACGGACCGGAGGCCGCCGGCTCGTGCTGTCGGGGCACGTGGACGTCGTGCCGCCCGGTGACCCGGCGACCTGGACCGGCGATCCGTTCTCGGGTGCCACCCGCGATGGGGAGCTGTACGGGCGCGGCGCCTGCGACATGAAGGGCGGCGTCGCGGCGATCCTGGCCGCCGTGCGGGCGCTCGACGTGACCGAGCTACTGCCACGGCTCAGCGGCGAGCTGATCGTGGCCCTCGTGCCCAGCGAGGAGGACGGCGGGCAGGGAACGCTGGCGGCGATCCGCGCCGGTGCGACCGGCGACATGGCGATCATCCCGGAACCGTCCCGGCTGGACATCGTGGTCGCCCACGCCGGCGCGGTCACGTTCCGGCTCACCGTTCCGGGGCGTGCCGCGCACGCGAGCCGCCGGCTGGAGGGTGTGTCGGCCCTCGAGAACCTGGCGACGATCGCCCGCGCGCTCGAGGCCGACGAGGAGCGCCGCAACGCCGGCGAGACGGATCCATTGATGACCGCGCTCGGGCTTCCGTATCCGACGATCATCGGCACCGTGTCGGGCGGTGGCTGGGCGTCGACGGTCATGGATCGCGTCGTGGCAGGCGGACGGTACGGTGTCCGCCTCGGCCAGACCCCCGAAGCGGCCGCGGACGAGCTGCGCGCGTGCATCGCCGCGGCCAACACGGCCGATCCGTTCCTGCGCGAGCACCCCGCGACGATCGAGATCGACGGGGCGCGCTTCGGCTCGGCGCGGATTGCCGACGATCACCCGCTGCCGGCCGGGCTGGCCGCGGTGGCCGAGGCGGTGACCGGCCGCCGACCACGGGCGCTGGGCGTCCCGTACGGTGCCGACATGCGGCTGTTCATCGACGCGGGCGACACGCCGTGCGTCATCTTCGGACCCGGTGACGTCCGCCTTGCGCACGGGGCCGACGAGCACGTGCCGCTGGCGGAGGTCGAGGCCTGCGCACGCGTGCTGGCCGCGTGGGTCGCAACGGAGCTCGCGGGCTGATCGGACCGGGCCGCCCGGTGGGCCTCCGAAGGCGCCCCGCCTGTGCCCCCCGGGTCAGCTTGCGCTCGCCGCGGCCTCGATGGCCAGGCACAGGCCGTTGGCCAGTCGCATCTGGCGCGGAGTCCGGCAGGCGACCCGCACCAGCTCCGGCGATGCCACGACCGCGGCCACGCAACGAGCCCGCGACGTGGCGACGTTGAGCCGGTTGAGCGAGTACAGGAACTCCATCCCGCGCGGCGCGTCCTCGGGCGTCGAGGTTGCCATCGCGTAGATGCTCACGGGACGCTCCTGGCCCTGGAACCGGTCGACAGTACCCACGAACGGCCGGCCGAGCCCGGCCGCTGCGAACGCCCGCTCGATCGCCGCGACGTGCGCGTTGTACGGCGCGACGATCACGATGTCGCCGAGCGCCAGTGCCGTCTCGGCGCCGTCGGCGTTCACCCACGTCGCCCCGGCGTCGAGGAGCTCGCGGACCAGCCCGACGACCGCCTCGGCCTCCTCACGGGAGTCGGTGTCGTTGCCGAGGTGCGGCACCGGCTGATAGCGCAGCCCGGTCCCGGCCAGCCGGGCGCGGCCTCCGAACAGCGTCAGTGGACCTGCCAGCACCTGCTGGCGCTCGAGCCCAGCGATGGGCTGGAGACGCCCGGCATAGAAGGCGGCGGACGTGAACGCGCACACGTCGGGGTGCAACCGCCAGGTGCGTTCGAGGAACAGGCCCTCGGAGGGTCCGATCGTCGGCCGGTCCGGCTTGATGTACGCGGGGTCGGCAAGGAGGTGGGCGAGGGCGCTCCGCTCGGCTCCCGGCGGGTGGCTCCCCTGGGTGGGCTGATCGAGCTGTTGTGGATCTCCGAGCAGGACGATCGTGCGGGCGGCAGGGGCGCAGGCGAGCACGTTGGCCAGGCTCATCTGGCCCGCTTCGTCGACGACCAGGACGTCGACCACCGGCTCCGGCCGCGCCATATCCGATCGCGCCCAGGTCCACGACACCGCGCCGACGACGTTGACGGTGCCGGCGCGCAGCCCGGTCTCGACGGCGGCGTTGTCGGCCAGCGTGGTCGCCGCCGCCGACGTGGGTGGCTGGCCGCTCTTCGGCTTCTGGCCGATGCGCACGTTGTCCTCCGGACCGGCGGCCCGGGCGACCTCGTCGAGCACGTTCCCGATGACCTTGTGGCTGTTGGCGACGACACCGACCCGCTTGCCCTCGCGGACGAGGCGGACGATCAGCCGCGCACCGGTCCACGTCTTGCCCGAGCCCGGCGGACCCTGGATGGGGAGCACGCCGCCGCGTATCCCGAGCACCAGCCGGATCGACGCGTCGAGGGCGGTCTCGTCCTCCCGGCGGAGGGGCTCGCCCTCGTGTCCGGGGATCGACGGTGGGGTGCGGAGGAGCAGGGCCCGCGCCGCCGCGAGATCGGGCTCGTCCGGGGCGAGCCCGGCCGGCGCCGTCAGCCCATGCGCCGCCACCCACTCGCCGGTCCGGAGCAGGCTCTCCGCGTGCTCCGGGGTCATCACGATCCCTCGCGGCACGAGGCATCGGGGGAGGTCGAGGCCGGCCAGCTTCGGGCCGCGCTTCAGCTCGACGATGCGCTCGACGTCGTCGATCCGGAACACCGTGCCCGCCGACTTGCCGGTCACCGGGTCGAACACCTCGGTGTCCGTGTCGATCCGGTGGTCCTGCGGCGGAAACCCGAACCGGTAGACCATCGACTGCTTCTCGGGCCGCGGATCCGCGATGAGCTCCAGGCCCGCGAGGGGCTCGCGCTCCTCAAGCAGGTCCTCCTCGCTCTTCTTCATCAGATCGAAATAGCGCCACCAGGCCGATTTCTCCTCCCGTCGATGCCAGGCAAGCAGCTGCGCGAGCAGCCAGCGACCCGCGGCGTCCGGCTGCTCGGCACGGAGGACCGGATCACCCGGATCATCCGGTGTGAGCCTGGTCACGAGCTCGGCGACGTGGTGGTCCCTCTCGGTGAGCTCCGCGGACGCAAGCCCGTCGTCGAGGACTGGTCGGGCGATCGCGCCGCCCTCGCGGGCCTCGAGATCGATCCGCCGCTCCTCCAGCCAGTCGCGGAGCTTCCAGTTGCTGACGACGTCGTCCCGGTTGTAGCCCTCGATCTCGGACAGGATTCGGGGCCCGTCGTCCACCGGCGCATCGGGGCCAAGCTCCAGCCACGTCTCGAACGCGACGATGCTGCTGCCGGCGTCCTTGAGCTCGACCTCGCGCTCCAGCGCGTACAGCGGCTCGATCCGCTTGATCGAATAGCTCTCGACACCGGCCCGGATTCCCTGGCGCACGACGCGGAACAGGTCCACCAGCACGCCACCCCGCATCAGGCGGTCAACCTCGAGCTCGCGGGTGCCGTGGCGCTGGGCAAGGCGCGCCAGCGCGGTTCGCTCGTACGCGGCGTAGTGGTAGACGTGCAGCCGCTCGTCGCGCTCCCAGCGGTCCATGATCAGGTCGACCGTCCGCTCGAAGGCCGCCTTCTCGCCGGCCCAGGTGACCTGGCCGTCCTCGTCGAGGCTCCAGATCGCGTGGAACTTCGGGACGGGGGTCTCGCCGGACCCGGCGTAGCGCGGATCGTCCTCCGTCAGCCTGGGCTCCAGGATGCCGAACAGGTAGTCCACGCCGTCGTCCAGCGCGAACGGATCCCCCTCGAGGTCCAGGAACAGGTCGCCCGGGCTCGGGTCCGGCAGGCCCAGCAGGCCGCGCGTCGGGACGGGCGTGCCGTCCTCGGCGCGCTCGAGCGGGAGCAGCTCCCACAGGACCTCGCCCTCGTCCTCGCTCTGGACCTGGATCCGGGCCTGCTCGTGGACGCGCGCCAGGGCCTCCCGCCCGACGCCCTCGAGTGGCGGGCCCATCGGCAGCGACAGCCCGGCCAGCCCGCGACGGGTCGCCACCCCCCGGCGCTTGAGCGCGCGCCGCTGGCGGCTGGTCGCGCCGGCCACGAGGCTTAGGTCGTCGTCCGTGCGGCGCCGGGCGCGGCAGCTCGGGTTCCAGCGGCAGACGTCGCAGTGCTCGACGGGCTCGGGGTAGGTGTCGATGGGCGGGTAGACGGGTTCCGCGGCATTGGTTCCATGGAGTCCGACCGCGGCCCCGAACTCGGCCTTGACCTGGCGGTAGTAGGCCATGAAGTCGTCCACGCGAAGCTTGTCCGTGGGCCGCGCCCGGCCGCCGAGGACCACGTACAGGTGCTCCGGCTGCCGGCCCTGGATTGCGGCGAGCAGCTCCACGTAGGAGCAGATCTGGAGGATCGCCGAGGCCTTGACGTGGCGGGCGAGCTTGGTGTCCGCGACCTCGTAGTGCCATGGTCCGAACGCGCTGTCCGGCTCCCCCGGCGCGTGGTCCCGGCGGAGCAGGAAGTCCGCGTGCCCGCGCCACGTCCCGTCGAAGAACGTCGCCTGGTAGACGACGTCGGCGCGGTCGCGCATCGCGTCGATCGTCTGGACGGCCGCGGCGCGCAGCTCGGCACCAGGGTCTCGCACGGGCTGGTCGCCGGTGGCCGGCAGCACGCCCCCGGCGAGCGATGGCCCCGCGACAAGCGGCAGGACCGCCGAGCCGTCCTTCTCGATCTCGATCACCCGCAGGCCCTGCGCCCGCAGATCCTCGAGGTAGCGCCGCTCGTGCTCGAGGCCGCGCTTGGCGACGAGCTCGATCGAGGGGTCGTTGCGGATCGGCTTCTCGACCAGTCCGGCCATCGCGGCCCGCTCCAGGGCAAGACGATGCTCGCAGGCGAGATAGCCCACGAGATCGGTGGCGGCGTAGACGGGTCGCCCGTCGATCAGCTGCATGCACCGCGAATCCTACGTGCCACGCGAGACAGCTCGTGTGTCACGGATGCGACGTGGCGCGACGGATGCCGGGTCAGCTGAAGCGCAGCGCGAACATCATTGCGAGGACCAGCAGCATCACACCCAGCTCGACCCGCAGCGCCGAGACGAATGCGCGGCGACGCCCCAGCAACGCGCCCTCGTCACCCTGCGCTGCGGCGGCCCAAGCGTCGTCGTCTGCCAGGTACGCGCGCACCCTCGGCGTGCCCAGCCTGGCGCCGATGGCGAAGGTCACCAGGACGAGGATCAGCGCGGCGGCCCATGTGAGGCCGTACCGGGTGGCCAGGTCGTCGACGGTGTGGATCCGTCCGAACACTGTGCCACGGAGCACGCCGCTCGCGAGCACCAGCAGTGCCGTCGGGATCACGACGCGCTCGTAGCGCCCGACCAACGATCGCCCGAGCTCTCGCTGCGTGACGATCGGCTCCCGGAACCACGTCGGCAGGATCAGGTGCTGCCACGTCAGGTGCCCGCCGACCCAGATGATCGCGGCGGTGACGTGCAGCGCCTGGACAAGTGCGGTCGCCGGGTCCAATCAGTCCCTCCTCGTGGCGACGATAGCG
>CAVYXU010000062.1:0-7311 GCA_963772565.1 uncultured Chloroflexia bacterium | reverse complement strand
GGGTGGTGCGGGTGCGCACTGATCGCTGGGAGCGAACGCTTTCGAGCCGAGCGTGGCCGGCTGAGTCTCCAGGGCGTCGAACCATCGCCCGCGCCGATCGTTGCGCTCGCGACGGCCGGGATTGCCCCCCTTGGGCTCAAATGTGATCGCTGGGAGCGATGGGCAGCGGGCGAGGTCAGGTTCGCGCGCGACGTCAGGGCCGCCGAAGAGGTCAGGGCCGCGGCCGGTATTGGCCGCACGCGAGCGCATGCCTGCGGGCGAGGTCAGCCTTCGCGAGGGCGCCAGGTGACGATGCCGATCTCGCCCGCCGGGCGATCGGCGAGCGTCCAGCCACCGTCCCGGAACGCGATCCGGTCCGGGATCGCGGCGCGGAACGTCGCGTCCAGCTCGCCGCCCTCCGCGATGAACAGCTGGCGCCGGAGAAACGCCGTCAGCGCGTCCACCGACTCGAACGAGCGGCCCGCCCGCTCCACCATCACCACGTCGGTTTCACGGCCGCGCGCGTGGAGCGCCTCGAGCAGCTCCGGGAGCGCGGGCAGGGGCACGCGGGACTCGCCATGGACGACGGGCCAGAACGGCGCCGCGACCGAGGCCGGGCTGTGGTCCGTCAGCACCGCGACGCACCGGTCGCGGGTCGCGGTCTCCATCGCGTCCAGGAACGGGCCGATCGCCTCGATGTCGTAGCCCACGTGCGCGATCAGCGCGACGTCTCCCGCGGGCACTCGGCCGAGCAGGTCCAGCGCCGTCGGCCAGGCGCCGGCGACGACCCGGACGTTGGCCATCCCGTGCTCGGCGACCCCGGTTCGCAGCGCGCGGCGCATGCCCGGCGATGGCTCGACCGCGATCACGCGCTTGACGACGAGCGCAAGCGGCAGCGTGTAGCGACCGGCGCCGGCGCCGATGTCCAGCCACGTCTCGTCGCGGCCGGCCATCGAGCGCAGGGCTTCGAGCGTCGGCTCCCCGGTCCTCCGGGGATCGGCGACGAACAGGGACGAGACCGGGGCGTAGAAGTCGCCCGCGGGGACCTCGCGGACGCGCTCCGCCTGCTCGCGGTTCGCGCGCACGCGTTCCGCCCACGCGTCCTCGAGCGTTCGTGCGCCGGCCGGGTGATCGCCGATGGTCATCGCCGTCGCCTCCACGCCGTCACGACAGCGCCCGCCGCCGTCACGACAGCGCCCGTCGAAGGCTCGCGCGCGCGAGGTCTGCCGGGGTGTCGATATCGGGGTTGCGGCCGTCCACCGCCACCTCCCCCACCAGGCCCGGTCGTTGCGCGAGCAGCGGTCCCAGGCCGCGATCCCCGTCAAGGCCGGCGGCGAGCGCCCACGCAGACCGGCGGATGAGCACCGGATTCGGGGCGTCGTCGTCCGCGTAGCGGGCGCGGATGATCGGCTCGGGGGCGGTGGCTGACGCGTCGATCACGGCACGGATCACGGCCGGGCGCACGGACGGCTGGTCGCCCAGGATCACGATCACCGCCTCGGCCAGCGGATCCTCGGCGGCGGCATCGAGCCCCACCCGGAGCGAGCTCGACAGCCCGTCCTGCGGCCGCGGGTTGATGACCCGGCGCTCGGCTCTCCAGGCGATCCCCGCCTCGATCGCCGTGGCGCCATCGCCCAGGACAACGACGACGTCGGCGACGGGGGCGCCTGCCACCGCATCCAGCGCGTGCTGGAGGACGGGGCGGCCCGCCAGCTGGGCGAGGAGCTTCGGCGATCCGAACCGCCGGCTCGCCCCGGCGGCGAGGACGATCGCGACGACCCTCACCCGGCGGCCGCCGGTTCGCGGCCGCTGCCGGCCCCGGCGCTGGCTTCGGCGCCACCCTCGGGAACGACCGAGGCCATCGCCGCCTCGCGCGCGCGGGCCAGTTCCCGCATCGGGCGTCCCGAGCCGGCTCTTCGTTCCGAGACCACCTCGGCCAGGATCGCGAGCGCCGTCTCCGCCGGCAGCCGCCCGCCGAGGTCCAGCCCGATCGGCCCGCGAAGCCGGTCCAGGTCCGCGGGCGCAACCCCCGCCTCGAGCAGCCGCGCCCGTCGATCCGCCTGCGTCTTGCGTGACCCGACCGCGCCGACATACCGGCACCCGCGAGCCAGCGCCGCGATGATCGCCGGCTCGTCGAACTTGACATCGTGGGTGAGCACCGCGACCGCATCGGCCGGCCCCAGCCCGATCTCGTCCGCAACCTCGTCCGGCCAGCCCACGATCAGCCGGTCGACGTCCGGGAACCGCGCCTCGGTTGCGAACGCCGCCCGCCCGTCGATCACCACCGTTTCGTATCCGAGCTCCTTCGCCAGCCGGACCAGCGTGCGCGACACCTCGACCGCGCCGACGACGACGAGCCGGGGCCGAACCGGGTACGCCTCGACGAACAGCTGGCGGCCACCGATCTCCACCGTTCGCGACACGCCCTGGGTCAGCGCCGCCGTCCCCGCTTCGACCAGCGCCGCGTCGAGCGCGGGGTCGCCCAGCGAACCCTCGAGCCGGCCGTCGTCGTGGACGACCAGCGGATCGGCGGGCTCGCTCCCCTGCCCCGGCGCGTGCGCGCCAAAGGCCGCCGGTGGTGAATCGGCGGGCAGCACCGTCACGATCGCGCGCCCGTCGCCCAGGCCGTCGCGAGTCTCTCGGGCGGCGGCGGCGGCGGAATCTGGAACCAACGGCGAGATCAGGACGTCGATGGTCCCGCCACACGCGAGGCCCACGTCCCACGCCTGCTCGTCGCTGATCCCGTAGCGGATCACGCGCTCGCGGCCGGCCTTGCGCGCGGCCATGATCTCCTCGGCCGCGGCGCCCTCGACGCAGCCGCCGGACACGGAGCCGGCAAGCCGGCCGTCATCGGTCACCAGGAGGACGGCACCCTCGGGCCGGGGCGCGCTGCCGAACGTCCGCACGACGACTGCGCGGCCCACGCCGGCGCCCTCGGCTCGCCAGCCGTCCAGCGCGTCCATGAGCTCCTGCATGTCGGGTCCTCCCGTGCGTGTCTCCGCTTGCGGCGGGTTGCTGCGTGTCGATTGCTACCTGAGCGGCCGTGCCGAGTCCGCGTCGGCGACCGAATCGTCGAGCTGACGTGGTGGCGCCGCGTCGGGCGCGAACAGGCCCATCGACGGCGCGACCGTCGCCGCATGGGTCACGGCGGAACCGCGGCGGGCGGTTCCCTGCGACGCCCCGCCGAGCACCTGGCCCAGCCGCTCGAGCGAGCCCAGCGTGCCGGCCGGCAGGAAGTCGTCGATGTACGGGTACGCGGCCTTCATCCCCGCGGCGAGTGGCTGGTAGCCAGGGGCCGACGCGAGCGGGTTGAGCCACACCAGCCGATGGCAGTTGCGGCGCAGGCGCGCGGTCTCGGCGGCGACCAGCGCGGGATCGCCGCGGTCCCAGCCGTCGGACACGACGATCACCACGCCCGAGGTTCGGAGCGTCCGCCGCGCCCACTTGTGGTTGAACTCGCGGAACGACTCCCCGATCCGCGTCCCGCCGGCCCAGTCGTTGACCGAATCGGCCACCCGCTCCAGCGCGCGATCCCGGTTGCGGTCCTTGAGCAGCCGGGTCACGCGGGTCAGCCTCGTCCCGAACACGAACGACTCCGTGCGCACCTCGTTCGTCCGCGCCAGCGCCTGGATGAACCGCAGCAGCAGCCGCGAATGGCGCTCCATCGAGCCCGAGATGTCGCACAGCACGACGAGCTGGCGCGGCTCGCGGACCTGGCGGCGCCACACCCACTCGGTCAGCTCGCCCGTCGCGAGGTTGCGACGGAACATCGCCCGCGCCGCCAGCCGCCGGCCGTGCGGGTGGAGCTCGTGGCGGCGCGTCTTGCGGCGCTCCAGCTTCGGGCGCAGGAGATCGACGAACCGCTCGGCGTCGCGCAGCTCCGCGGCGGTCATTCGGTCGAAGTCGCGGTGGCGGAGCACCTCGCCCCGGGAGTACGCATCGGGCGAGATCGTCACCCCTTCCAGCTCGGCGCCCTCGTCCGCGTCGGCTGCGACCTGGACGCCGACCTGGGCGAGCTCCGTCATCGTCGCCTCCCGGCCATCGCCCAGCTCATCGGCGGCGCCCGGCTCGCCCTCCTCGCGATCGGCGTCCGGGGCGGCGTTGGGATCGATCCGGGACATCGCCAGCTGCCGGCCGCGGCGACGCCAGAACAGGTCGAACACCCGGTCGTAGACGACGCGATCGTCCCGGCGGCGGACGAACAGCGCGGCACCCGTGTCCTTCACCGTCCCGCGCTCGCCCACGTCCACCATCCCCAGCGCGCGGGCGAAGTCGATCGCGGCGCCGAGATCGACCGGGAGACCCGCCGATCGGAGCGCTCGTCCGAAGCCGACCGCCTCCGCGAGCAGCCGGCGGCCGTCGATGGCCTCGCCGGTGGGGGCGATCAGGATCGGGGTGCGGTCGAAGGGAGCGCGGTCGGCGACCATGGGCACAGGGTAGTCCAGCCGGCGAGATCACCGGCGGCGCGGGCCCTGCCTCAGGACCGACGGGACCGGATGACCGCAATCGCCGCGATGGCGACCAGCGCCCCGGCCGCGTCGATCCCAACGTCAACCGGCGACGGGTGGCGGCCGGCCACGATCCCCTGGTGAAGCTCGTCGCTGATCGCGTACAGCACCGTCAGCGCGAACGCCCAGGCCCACGGTCCGCGGCGCGTCGTCGTCCGCGCCAGCGCGTACCACGCGAGCGCCGCCAGGATCCCGAACACCGCCATGTGTCCGATCTTGCGAACGATGAGGTCGAGGACGTCGTCGGCGACGAAGCGCAGGTTCGGCTGCGCCGAGAGCACGAAGATCACCGCAGCCCAGGCGACGACCGGGAGCCAGCTCAGGACGGTGTTTCGCTTCGACACGCGTCCACGATACGGGCTCGCGGCGAGCTCAGGTGCCAGGCGATGCGCGGAGGGTGCCACCGTCCCCCCGGGCCACCGATCAGGCCTGGGACGTGGCTTCGGCGAGGTACTGGCGGGTCGCGGCGCCCCGGACCTGGCGGATGTCCTCCTCGTACTTGAGGACCACGCCCAGCGTCTCGTCGACCATGTCCGGCTCGAGCTCCGTCGCCCCCAGCGACAGCAGCGCCGACGCCCAGTCCAGCGTCTCGGCGACGCCCGGCACCTTGGTCAGGTCCGCGGCGCGCAGCCGGTGGACGAACGCGACGACCTCGCGGGCCAGCCGTGCCGGCGCATCGGGGACCCGCGCGGCCACGATCTCGAACTCCTTGGTCGCGGTCGGATAGTCGATCCAGTGGTACAGGCAGCGGCGCTTGAGCGCGTCGTGGACCTCGCGGGTGCGATTGGACGTGAGCACGACGCGGGGCGCCTGCGCCGCGCGGATGGTGCCGATCTCGGGGACCGTGACCTGGAAGTCGGACAGGATCTCGAGCAGATAGGCCTCGAACTCCTCGTCGGCGCGGTCGATCTCGTCGATCAGCAGCACGGGGGCGTTGCCGTCGGTCGCCTCGAGCGCCTGGAGGAGCGGGCGCTTGAGCAGGAACGCGGGACCGAAGATGTCGTGGGCCGATGCCTTGTCGATCTCGCCCCGCGCCTCGAGCAGCCGGATCTCGAGCATCTGCCGCGGGTAGTTCCACTCGTAGACCGCCGTGTTGACGTCGAGACCCTCGTAGCACTGGAGCCGGATCAGCCGGGTGTCGAGGGTGGCGGCGAGCACCTTGGCCAGCTCCGTCTTGCCCACGCCGGCCTCGCCTTCGAGGAGCAGCGGCCGGCCGAGCTCGAGCGCGAGGAACGCGGTCGTGGCGAGGGAGCGTTCCGCGATGTAGCCGTTGGCGCGGAAGGCCTCCTGGAGGCCTTCGATGGTGCGGGTGGCCTCGGGGCGCTGGGCGCGGTTCTCGGTGCGATCGGCGGCGGTCGTCTGGCCGCCCCCCGTGGCGGGGCGATCCGGGGCGGGGCGATCGGCGGCCGCGGCGGGACGATCGGCGGCTGCGGTCTGGCCGCCGGCGGCGTGGTCGGCGGCGGCGGCGGGGCGGTCCGGGGCGGCCGCGTGGTCGGTGGCGGCGGCGGGGCGGTCCGGGGCGGCCGCGTGGTCGGTGGCGGAGGTTGGGCGGTCCGGGGCGGCCGCGTGGTCGGCGGCGGCGTGGTCGGCGGCGGCGTGCTCGGCGGCGGCGCCCGTGGCGGAATGCGGCTGGTCATCTCCCATGGACCGCGATGCTACACCGGCGAGGGGTCCGAGCCCGCGACGCGCGGGCGGGGTGGCACGCATCGAGGGCGCGGGGCGAGGGCGCGCAGCCCCTGCGCAGACGGGTGACTCACCGGGCGCGTCATTCAGGCTGCTTGCCTGGCGCTTCGGCGCTGGTTGCGGGCTTCCGGGCATCGTGACAGCGGCAGGGCCGTGGAAATGACGCACCGCGTGAGTCGCGGGTGGGTGGCCGACGGTCCGTCGCGGGTAGGTTGGCGAGGGCGGGTTGGCGCGGGTGAGACGCGGACATGGGCCACCCTGACGCTTGACGAGGGCTACCGCTGGTGCCACCATCTGGTAGCACCAACAGGAGACTCGCCATGCAGAACACTCGGTCCGCGAAGTTGCACATCAGCCTGCCCGCAGACCTCTATGCGTTCGTCTCCCAGCGCCGGATGGAGCGACACGAGTCGATGAGCGCGGCCATCGCGGAGTCGATCCGCAACGACATGATCGCAGAGCGGCAGGCGCGGCTCGACGAGGCGCTCGCTCTCGACGCAGAGGACGGTCTCGCCTTCGCGCGAGCGACCGGTGCGACCACATCCCGGATCGTCGGTCGCTGACCCTCATGAGCATCGGCAATCGGTCGGTCCCGACCGGGCCAACGCGGGGCGAGATCTACAAGCTCGACTTTCGCGACACCGGCGGACACGTCATCTCGGGGCCGCACTACGCCGTTATCGTGCAGACGAGCGCGATGAGCCGGTCGTCGACCGTGCTTGCCGTGCCGATCACGACCAACGCGGCGAGCGCCCACCTTCGTCCGGAATACCTGGTCGAGGTGACAGCGCGCGACATCTCGCTGTCCTGGGGCGGCTACATCCACGCCGACCAGGTCTTCACGTTCCCCAGCTCCGAGCTTGCCGACAGGATCGGCGTGTTGTCGGCCCCACGGCTGGCGGACCTCGATCGCGCACTGAGGTTCGTGCTCGATCTGGCCTGACACCGCTGCCGCCATGTGGGCGGGTTGGCGAGTGGGTCACTCGCCGGGCGGGCGCGAGCGGGCTGACTCACCGGGCGCGTCATTCGGGGCGCCCGCCTGGCGTTTCGGCGCGGTTTGCGGGCCTTGGGGCGCCCAGGCGGCAGCCGGGCCATCGATATGACTCGCGACGTGAGTCGCGGGTTGGTTGGCGATGGCGGT
>CAVYXU010000061.1:0-7664 GCA_963772565.1 uncultured Chloroflexia bacterium | reverse complement strand
GGCTACGAGCGGATGGACGACCGCAGCGCTCGCGAGTACTTCGTCGCGGTCTGCTCCTCGTGCGGGAACCAGGCGCAGGTCCCGTTCAAGCCCCGGATGGACAAGCCCGTCTATTGCTCCGACTGCTTCCGCGCGATCAAGCCCGACTGAGCCGGCTCCGGAACCCGACTGAGCCGGCCCCCGGAGCCTGGGCGGTCCCGGCGGCGCGCTGATCAGAGCCGAAACGCATCCCCGCGGTGAAAGCGCTCGCGGTGGCGGCCGCGCCAGACCGTGACCCGGCCACGGCCGTGGACCTGCCAGGCTCCGTTGCTGCCGACCACCGCGGTGTCCTCGTCGATCCCCAGGACCGCCTCGCCACGAGGAGCCTGGAGCGCCACCAGGGCTGCCAGCGGCTCGGGCCACGCGTCGTAATGCGGCAGCACCGCGCACCCCTCGGCAAGGCCCAGCCCGGCCGGCCAGCGCAGCAGGAGCGGCAGCGGGATCCGGAGCCGGGGAAGCACCCGGAAGTCGGCCGCGCGGCCGGCGATCGCCATGGCACCCGCGGAGCATCCGGCCACCGTCGCGCCACGGGCGTGCGCCGCGCGGAGCGCGGCCCCGAGCGGCGATCCGCGCAGCACCGTCAGCAGGTGTCGCGGGTTGCCCCCCGAGAGGTATACGAGATCCGACTCGCCGATCGCCTGGAGTGCGCCCGCGTCGTACCCGTCCGCGACATCGCGGACCATGACCGGCTCGACCTCGGCGCCGAGCTCCGAGAAGTGCTTGATGCCGCGATCTGCCCAGGCGCGGAAGGTGGCCTCGCCGTCGGGCGCCGACGCGGTGGGCAGGATCACGACGCGCGGGCGATCGCGACCGATCGCGGCGAGCAGGCCGCGATCGAATTCGGCCATCAGGGCGAGAAACTCACCGGCGCCGACGAGCGCGACTGGTCCGGGCATTGGTGGTCAGGGGCGCGGTGTCTGGCGAGCAGACCCGGTTCCCCATCCTCCTTTCGAACCGTGCAAGCGGTTCTCCCGCACACGGCTCACCGATGGTCGCTCACGCATGGTTACGCTGCCTCCGGATAGCGGATGGTGCCACGCAGTCGGTACAGGCCGAGCCCATCGAACCAGTCCTCGGTCCACCGGTTGGCCTCGCCAGGTCGCAGGTCTCGGCCCTTTCGCTTCATCTGGAAGCGTCGGAGCCGGTCCACGACGTAGCGGTCAACCTGGGTGAACTTGGCAGCGGCGTTGCCGGTGCGGAAGTAGTTGCCCCAGCCGCGCAGGACGGGGTTGAGGTCCCGGATCAGCACCCGGACATCCTTCACCCCATTGCGGTTGCGGCCGGTCAGCGCCTTCACCCGTGAGCGAACCCGCTTCATGCTCCGGACCGATGGCCAGCGGTGGAGGTAGTAGCGGCGAATGCCGCGCTCCAGCAGCCGGCCCGAGACCCGGGCATGGAAGTGGCAGCCCAGGAAGTCGAACCCCTCCCGACCCTCTCTGAGATCAACGATCCGCGTCTTGTCCGGGTGGAGCTCGAGCCCAAGGCCGGTGACGATCGCTCGCACCTGCCCAAGGGCCGCCTCGGCCTCGGCCCGGGTGCGGCACAGGATCACGGCATCGTCGGCATAGCGCACCAATGTGCCCTGACCGTGCCTCGCCCAGGTGAGATCAAGCCGGTGGAGGTAGATGTTGGCGAGCAGGGGGCTGATCACCCCACCCTGCGGCGTGCCAGAGACCGTCTGGCTGCGCACGCCGTCCTCCATCACCCCTGCCGTGAGCCATTGCCGGATGAGCTTGAGCACCCGCCGGTCGGACACCCGCTCTGCGACGAACTCGAGCAACCGAGCGTGGTCGATCGAGTCGAAGAAGGAGCGGATATCCAGCTCGACGACCCACATCCTGCCCTCGATGAACGAGCGCCGGATGACCTCGAGCGCCCCGGTCGCGCTCCGCTTGGGCCGGTAGCCGAAGGAGACGGGCAGGAAGTCCGCCTCGAAGATCGGCTCCAGCACGAGCTTCGCCGCCTGCTGCGCCACGCGATCGCGAACCGTCGGGATGCCCAGCGGCCGGACGCCGCCGTCTGGCTTCGGGATGGCCCGCCGCCGGACCGGCGACGGGTGGTATCGACCATGCCGGAGCGAGTCCGAGAGGTCTTGGAGCAGGTGCTCCGCGCCGTATGCCTCGACCTGTGCCAGGGTCTCCCGATCGACCCCGGCCGCTCCCCGATTGGCGAGCACCCGCTTCCACGCCTCTTCCAGCACGTCAGGCCGGAAGATCCGGTCAAAGAGGGCGTGGAAGCGCCGCTCCGGCGACCGCTTGGCCGCCACGCAGAGCCGGTGTTGGAGTTGTTGCACCTTGTCCATGGGCAGACGCCCATGGGGGTTGCTGGACCGGGTGGTCCCGGCCATGCCCTGACGCGTACCTCCGCCACCGGCGTGACCAAAGTCGGGGCCCTTCCCGGGCATGCCCGGTACTACGACCCCGCCGGACTCCCGCTGGGCTCCGGTCGACTTCACCATCGGCTTATACGACCGGTCTTTGCTGACGAGGCTGCCCAGACGGGTCTCTCCTGTTCCGGACCAGACCTTCGAACGCGTGCCGATCCCCCTACCCCGGAGGGACCCGGCAGGTCATCCCGAACACGACCTGTCGGACGTGGCCTTCGCCGTGAAATGAGCGGCTCGGCTCCCTCGTTGTCACTGTGTCGAGGCTGCAGGACTCGCGACTGCTCGCTACGGCCCGTGTTCTTGCTCCCTCCAAAGAGGCTCTTGACGCCCCGCTCAGCCGAAGGGTTCTCACCGTTCGACCGGGGCCTGCTACCGGGCGCTCGGGCGCCTACCCGGGCGGGACTCACACCCGCTGGCCTGATCCAGCTTTCAGGACGCACCATCCGCCGCAGTCTAGAGCAGGCAAGGCGAATCGGAGCCGGACCACCCTGAGCACAGCCCCCGGGCCTGGGCCGCGGCGGCCCGAGGTCGCCAGCGACGGACTGGACCGCCCCGCGGTCGTGACTGGACGCCCCGCGGTCGTGCCTGACACACTCCGCGGACGCCGGCCGACCCCGCGCAGACCCATTGTGGAGATCCAGTGACCTCGACGCAGCGCTGGACCATGCTCGCGGCCATCCTCGGCTCGTCGATGGTGTTCCTCGACGGGACCGTGATGAACCTCGCGCTGCCCAAGATCGGCGAGGAGCTGCCGGGAACGGTCGTGTCGACGCTCGAGGGCCAGACGTACGCCGTCAGCGGCTACCTCGCGACCCTGGCGGCCCTGCTGATCCTCGCCGGCGCCCTCGCGGACTATCACGGACGCCGTCGCGTGTTCGCCATCGGCCTCGTCGGTTTCGGCGTGACCTCGGTGATGTGCGGGGTCGCGCCGTCGCTCGAGCTGCTCGTCGTGTTCCGGCTGCTGCAGGGCGCCGCGGGCGCCCTGCTGGTACCGGGATCGCTGGCCATCGTGACGGCGCTGTTCGACGGGCCGGCACGGGCGCGGGCGTTCGGGATCTGGGCAGCCGCAACATCGGCGACCACCCTGATCGGCCCGGTCGTCGGCGGCGTGCTGGTCGACGGCGTCAGCTGGCGGGCCGTCTTCCTGATCAACGTGCCGCTCGTCCTGGTCGCCTTGTTCGCGACCGTTCGCCACATGCCCGAGACGCGCGCCGAGGGCGCCACCGGCCGGTTCGACTGGCTCGGGGCGGCGGTCGCGGTCGTCGCCGTCGGCGGGATCGCGTTCGGGACGATTCGGGGGCAGGACCGGCGGTGGGAGGACCCGATCGCCTGGGCGTCCCTCGCCGTCGGCGCTGTCGCCCTGGTCGCGTTTCCCGTGCTCATGGCACGGCGCCCGGATCCGCTCGTCCCCCTGGGGCTGTTCCGTC
Organism: uncultured Chloroflexia bacterium; assembly: GCA_963772565.1. Taxonomy (GTDB): domain Bacteria; phylum Chloroflexota; class Limnocylindria; order Limnocylindrales; family CSP1-4; genus CAIXZV01. The sequence continues at coordinate 3,812 of CAVYXU010000061.1, read as the reverse complement.
GCCGCCGGTTCGCGACGATCAACCTGTCGACGCTGCTGATCTACGCCGGCCTGTACACGACGTTCACGTTCCAGGGGCTGTTCCTCCAGGGCGTCGTGGGCTACTCGGCGACCGCGGCCGGGATCATCGGCCTGCCGTCCGGGATCCTGTTGACCGTGCTCTCGACGCGCGTCGGCAGCGTGGCCGGGCGCCGCGGGGTGCGACCGTTCCTCGTCGCGGGCCCCCTGATCATGGCCGCCGGGCTCATGTGGCTCGCGCGCGTCCCGGCGACCACCGAGCCCTGGCGCCTCGCGCTCGGCGACCCATCGACGCTGGTGCCCCCGGTCTCGACCGTCGTCGACATCCTGCCGTTCGTGATCCTGTTCGGCATCGGGATCTCGCTCGTGGTCGCGCCCCTCACGGCGACGCTGATGTCCTCCGTGCCGGTCCGCAACGCCGGGCTCGCGTCAGCGATCAACAACGCGGTCAGCCGGATCGGCCAGCCGCTGCTGTCGGCACTGATCTTCGTGGTCGTGAGCGGATCGTTCTACGCGGCGCTGGCAGGCTCCGTTCCGGGCCTCGACGCGTCGGACCCTGCGCTCCGCGAGCTCGTCCAGCCGCTCAACCCACCGCACGTGGGGACCCCGCCTGCGGTGGCGGCCGCGGCGCACATCGCGTCGGTGGACGCGCTTCGACTGGCGGCCGTCGTGTGCGCCGTGCTCCTCGCGGCGGGCGCGCTCGCGAACTGGATCGGCCTCCGCCCGGAGACCGAGGACTCCGACGCCCATGAAGCTTCGGCGGGCGCCGCCTGAGGGCTGACCGGGCCCGGACGCGCCGTCAGCGGATCACAAGGGACGCAACGCTCAGCGGGCCACCCGGAACGCGCCGCCGTGGCCCGGGATCACGATGTCGGCGGCCGCGAGCACACGCTCTCGATGCTGCTCGATCGATGCCTGGTTCCAGGCAAGCGGATCCTCGAGCGGCGTGCGGTCCTGGCGCCACCACAGATGCGTCATCGCATACACCGCGTCGTCCGCCCGGACCACCAGCGTCGCATCCTCCTCCGTGTGTCCGGGGGTCAGCCACAGCTCGCTCTGCGGCGACAGGTGATACCCGTCGCCGTCATGGTCGAGCCACAGGTCGTCCTTGTAGCGGGCCCAGAAGTCAACGACCTCTGCGTTCGGGAACAGTGCGATGTTGACGGTGTGGTCCGGGTGATGGTGGCTGAGGAACACGTGGGTCACCGCCTCCGGGACAACGCCGAGGTCGCGTAGCGGATCGAGGATCAGGGAGCGGCGGGCCACCATCCCGGGATCCACGATGATCAGGGCGTCCGCGTCGCGGACAAGGACGATGGACGAGCCCACGCGGTCGCCCGCGTAGCCGGCGTGGAGCAGGTGAACGGTCGTCATCCGAGCAGGGTACCCGCAGGTGGATCGCGCGCGACCCACTCCCGGCATACGCAACGCCGCGGCCGTCGGTCTCCGCGCGGTGGCATGCTCCGGCCATGACGACCCTGGACCGCGCCGACCTGATCCTCACCGGTGGCCACGTGTACACGGGAGATCCCGCGGACACCCGGGCGGAGGCGGTGGCCGTGCGCGCCGGCCAAATCGTCGCCGTCGGGACGGCCCGCACCATCGATGCCCTCCGCGGGACGGCGACGCGCGTGATCGACCTGCGGGGCGGGATGGCCGTGCCGGGCTTCGGGGATGCGCACTGCCACCCGGTCCACGGCGGCCTCACCATGATCCAGTGCGACCTGCACAGCGACAGCTACTACCAGACGCTCGACGACTACCTCGGGATCATCGCGGCGTATGCGGCGGCGAATCCGGATCGTCCGTGGATCCTCGGCGGCGGCTGGAGCATGGCCGACTTCCCGGGTGGGACGCCCCGGCGCGAGGACCTCGACCGCGTCGTCCCGGATCGCCCCGTCTACCTGCCCAACCGCGACGGCCACAGCGCGTGGGTCAACACCCGGGCACTCGATCTGGCCGGCGTCACGGCCGACACGCCGGACCCGTACGACGGGCGCATCGAGCGCGATCCGGCCGGGACCCCGACCGGAAGCCTCCACGACGGCGCGATGGGCCTTGTCTCGGCCATTGTTCCGCCGCCGGCGGAGCAGGACCTCCTCGATAGCCTGCGCGCCGGCCAGCGATACATGCACGCCCTGGGCCTGACGCAGTGGCAGGACGCGATCGTCGAGCCCGATCGCGAGGAGATCGCCTACCGGTCGCTGGGTGACAGCGGCGAGCTGACGGCCAGGGTCGTCGGGGCGCTGTGGTGGGAGCGGCATCGCGGCCTGGAGCAGATCGACGAGCTGATCGAGCGCCGCGCTCGCGGCCCTGCCGGCCGGTTCACGCCCACGAGCGTGAAGATCATGCAGGACGGCGTGCTGGAGACGTACACCGGCGCGATGCTGGAGCCGTACCTCGGGGCAGACGGGCGGCCCACGGACAACCGGGGACCGAGCATGGTCGACCCGGCGCTCCTCAGGGACGCAGTGACCCGGCTAGAACGGGAGGGGTTTCAGGTCCACTTCCACGCCATCGGCGATCGGGCGGTGCGGGAAATGCCTGGACGCCGTGGAGGCCGCGCGCGCCGCGAACGGGCCGTCGGACCATCGCCGCCGCCTCTTGCACATCCAGGTGGTCCACCCCGACGACATCCCTCGCTTTGCTGCCCTCGACATAACGGCCAGGTCCAGGCGTTGTGGGCAGTCCACGAGGGTCAGATGGACGACCTGACGATCCCGTTCCTGGGACCGGAGCGGTCCGGATGGCAGTACCCGTTCGCCTCGCTGCTGCGGTCGGGCGCGCGGCTCGCGATGGGCAGCGACTGGTGGTTCGACCCCCAACCCGCTGCTCGAGATGGAACATGCGGTGACCGAGTCGCGTACCTGTCGCGGGGTGCCAAGGAGCCGTTCCTGCCCGAGGAGCGGATCTCGCTCGAGGCGGGTATGGCCGGATTCACCAGCGGGACCGCGTACGTCAACCACATGGAGCAGGAGACAGGCACGATCGAGGTCGGCAAGCTCGACACCTCGAGTCATCGACCGCGACCTGTTCGCTCCGGACGCCGGTCCGATCGGCGATGCGCACGTGCTGGCGACGTTCGTCGAGGGCATGACGATCTACGAACGCCGGGCTTGAGCGGGTAGGTCAGCCGCGACAGACGACCGGCCGCGGGAGACGTAGCGCTCCGTCGTCCGGCATCCAGGCGTCCAGGCGTCGGTCGGGCCTCAGGGCTCAAGCGCGAGGGCCACGCCTTCCGCCGTCGCGGCCGAGGCCAGCGCCCGATCGAGCGTCGCCAGCTCGCCGTCCACATCGATCGCCAGCCACAGGTCAGTCGCGTCGTACACGAGAGGCGATGCCGCTCGGCGAGGGCGAGCGCCATGCGGACGCCAGCCGCGCCTCGGTCTGCCGTCTCAATTCCTGTCTCCTCCAAGCTCTCCAGACGGCGTGACGCTTCGATCGAGTCCCAACCGGAACGGCGCAGGATGGCGTGCCCGATCTCGGTCCAGATGATGCGGGCGCAAGCAGGAGGCGGTCATCCGGATCGAGGCGCGCAGAGATGCGGGGTATCGGCCCGCTCCCCGAGCGCGAGTTCAACGGCGACCGACGCGTCGACGACAACGGGGGCCGGGGGCGCCGCGAACGTAAACGCGCCGGGTCCTCGCGCTCATCGCGGCCCTCGCGGATCCAGCCGACGATCTCGTCGGGGGTCGGCCGCCGACGCGTGTCCGCGGCCCGCATCAGGAGCAGCCGGTCGACGGCAGCGAGCCGTCGACCCCGGATCCGGTCGAGGTCCAGCGCTTCGAGGTCTCG
>CAVYXU010000060.1:0-15714 GCA_963772565.1 uncultured Chloroflexia bacterium | reverse complement strand
GACGGCGCGTCAGGCCGGCGGCTGCCCGTAGCTCCGGAATCGCTCGCGCACACGGGCGATCTCGGCATCGTCGAGGACCTCGGGCGTGCCGAGCTGGAGTGCGCGCCGCCAGACGCCGCACAGCCACTCGACGTCTGTGGCAAGCGCCGCCGCCGTCGCCAGGTCCGGGCCGACGGCAACGGCCCCGTGGTTCGCCATCAGGCAGGCGAGGCCGGACGTCCCCAGCGCCGTCGCGACACCCTGGGCCAGCTCGGCGGAGCCGTACGTCGCGTACGGCGCGCACGGAAGCACCGAACCACCGAACCGCGCGACGACGTAGTGGACCGCGGGCAGGGGCCGGCGGATCGTTGCGGCCGCGGTCGCCTCCGGGGAATGCGTGTGGACCACCGCGCCCACATCGGATCGCCGGTACAGCGCCAGGTGCAGTCGCCACTCGCTGGTCGGAAGGCGGGCGCCGGTGTCGAGCGGCGTGCCGTCGACTGCGAGCACGACGCCGTCGTCCGGCTCCATGAGGCGCGCGGGGACGCCCGTCGGGGTGACGAGCACCCCTCGGTCGACGCGCACGCTCAGGTTGCCGGACGCGTTGTGATTGAGACCGGATTCCTCGAGCCGTCGGGCTGCGGCGACGAGGGCGTTGCGCGCCTCAGCTTCGTTCACCCGAGAACCTCCGGAAGCTGCGACGCGGCGAGCAGGCCGCGGTCGGTCAGGTAGCCGTCGATCAGGCGAGCGGGAGTCACGTCGAAGCCCCAGTTCCGGGCGCGCGTGCCGGCCGGCGCGATCGCGACGCCGTTGACGAGCAGGACCTCGGCGACGTCACGCTCCTCGATCGGGATCGCGTCGCCCGACGGGGCGTCGGCGTCGAAGGTGGACGAGGGCGCGGCCACGTGGAAGGGCACGCCCGCGTCACGCGCTGCGAGCGCCTTGAGCACCGTGCCGATCTTGTTCGCGACGTCGCCGTTGGCCGCGATCCGGTCGGCGCCCACGAGCACGATATCGACCGCGCCGGTCCGCAGCAGGTGGCCAGCGGCGTTGTCCACAACGAGGGTGTGTTCGACGCCCGCCTGGGCGAGCTCCCAGGTCGTCAGCGCGGCCCCCTGGTTCCGCGGGCGCGTCTCTGAGACCCACACGTGGACGGGGATGCCCGCCTCGCGAGCGACGTACACGGGTGCCAGCGCGGAGCCCCACTCGACGCAGGCGAGCCAGCCCGCATTGCAGTGGGTCAGGACCTGGACCGGCCGCCCGGTGCGCTCGTGGATCGCCCGCAGCAGCGGCAGGCCCGCCTCGCCCATGCGCCGGCTGCCCGCCGCATCCTCGTCGGCGATCGTCTGGGAGAGGCGACGTGCGACACCGGCGCGTGCGCCAGGCGCCTCGCGGGCAAGGGCATCCCGCACCCGCTCCAGCGCCCATCGAAGGTTGACCGCAGTGGGGCGGGTCGCGAGCAGGCGCGCATGCGCGACGTCAAGCGACTGCGGATCCTCGCGCACCGCGAGCGCCATCCCGTGAGCGGCCGCCACGCCCACCAGGGGTGCACCTCGGACCTGCATGTCCGCGATACCCGACACCGCATCGTCGACCGTGCGCCATGTCGCGGTGACCGCCTCTCGCGGGAGCCGCCGCTGGTCGATCACGACCACTGGCGCATCGGGGGTGTCGTCCTGCCACCAGATCGAGCGCGTGAACACGGGCGCCAGCGTACTCCGCCACGGGATCGGGCCGAGACGCGCGGACGCGCCGGCGTTGCGGAAACGTCTCCGCTGGACACGACGGTTCGCGACCGCAGCCGAGCCTCGAACGGGTACGCTGCGCCCGTGTCAGCTGAGGGCCCGTCCCGGCGCGCCGGCATGGGCGCGATCCCCTACGACGGCGGAACCACCTTCCGTGTCTGGGCGCCGCACGCGACGGCAGTCTTCGTCACGGGCTCGTTCGACGACTGGGCGAAGACCCGGACGCCCCTCGCTCGCGACGGTCACGGAACGACCGGCACATGGTCCGCGGATGTGCCGGGCGTGACGCCCGGCGCCGAGTACCGGTTCACGATCCGGACGCGCGATGCGGACCTGTTGCGGATGGACCCGTACGCCCGCTCGGTCACGAGCTCGGTCGGGAACAGCGTCGTCTACGACCAGAGCGCGTTCGACTGGGGCGGGGACACGTTCCAGGCGCCCGGCTGGGACGACCTCGTGATCTACGAGCTGCACGTCGGCACATTTGCCAAGGACAGCGACGCGCAGGGCACGTTCGATGCCGCGCGGCGCCGGCTGCCGTACCTTCGCGAGCTCGGGATCTCGGCGGTCCAGGTCATGCCGCCGTTCGAGTTCGCGGGCGACATCTCGTGGGGCTACAACCCGGCCCACCTGTTCGCGATCGAGTCGGGCTATGGCGGGCCCGACGCGTTCAAGCGGTTCATCCGCGACGCCCATGCCATGGGCATCGCGGTGATCGTGGACGTCGTATACAACCACCTCGGTCCGACCGACCTCGACCTGTGGCGCTTCGATGGCTGGACCGAGGGTGACGGCGGGGGGATCTACGTCTACAACGACGAGCGCGGCGAAACGCCGTGGGGAAGGACCCGGCCCGACTACGGTCGCGGCGAGGTGCGGACGTTCCTGCGGGACAGCGCGATGACCTGGCTCGAGGAGTTCCGCTGCGACGGACTTCGGTTCGATGCGACGCTGTACATCCGGACGGTGGACGGGAAGCTGGGCGATCCCGCCTCCGAGCTGGCCGACGGCTGGTCGTTCCTGACCTGGATCAACGACGAGATCCGCGAGCGGCAGCCCTGGAAGATCACCATCGCGGAGGACCTCCAGGGCGACCCGGCGATGGTGACCCCCACCGCCGAGGGTGGCGCCGGTTTCGGGGCCCAGTGGGATCCCGCGTTCGTCCTCTGGGTTCGCCCGGCACTGGTCGCGGCCGATGACGCGGACCGCGATATCGACGCGGTGGTGGACGCGATCCTCGGCGAGGGACGCGGCGCGCCACGGAGCCAGGGTCATCTACACGGAGTCCCACGACGATGTCGCCAATGGCAACGTGCGCGTCCCCGAGGCCATTGCGCCCGGCGCGGCGGGCAACTGGTGGGCGCGCAAACGAGCGCTGCTGGGTTCTGCACTGGTCCTGACCTCGCCCGGCATCCCGATGCTGTTCCAGGGCCAGGCGCTGCTCGAGGATCGCTGGTTCGACGATGCGATCGCCCTCGACTGGGACAAGGCCGTGTCGAACCATGGCGTCGTGCGCCTGCACCACGATCTGATCGCGCTGCGGCGCAATCGCGATGACGTGACCCGCGGGCTTCGGGGATCAAACGTCGCGATCCTGCGTGCCGACAACGAGGACAAGCTGCTCGCCGATGCACCGGTGGATGGACGGTGGCCCGCACGACGACACGGTCATCATCGCCAACTTCGCCGACCGCACGGTGAGGGACCTGCGGATCGGTTTGCCGGCGCCGGGCCGGTGGAGGGTCAGGCTCAACTCGGATTCGCCGGCCTACGCGGACGAGTTCGGGGGGCACGAGGCCAACGACCTCGACGCGGACGGGGGGCCGCTCGACGACCAGGACCAGAGCGGGCTCGTCGCCGTGGGCCCGTACAGCGTGGTGATCCTGTCCCGAGAGGATTGAACAGACCCTAGCCCTAGCGGAGCGCGACGCCTTCGCCAGGTTCGACGCGGCCCACCGGCCACACCGCGACCCCGGCCGTCGCGAGGTCGGCCACGACCTGCGCTTGCCGGTCCGGCGGGACCGCGGCAAGGAGTCCGCCCGACGTCTGCGGATCATGCGCCAGGACGACCAGCGCGGGCGCCACGCCGTCCCCGATCTCCAGCGATGGCAGCACGAACCGCCGGTTGTGCCCGGCGCCGTCGGTTTCGACGCCCGCCTCGGCCATGGCCAGCGCCCCCTCGAGCGCCGGCAGTGCGGCACCGTCGAACGCGAGCCGCACCCCCGACGCTCGCGCCATCTCGAGCCCGTGGCCCAGGAGCCCGAACCCCGTGACATCGGTCGCGCCCCGGATCCCGTGGTGGCTGAACACCTCGGATGCTGCCCGGTTGAGCGTGCGCATCTGCGCGATCGCCGCAGCCAGCTCCGCGTCGCTCGTGCGGCCCTGGCGGCGACCGCTCACGATCAGCCCCGTTCCCAGCCGCTTGGTCAGCAGCAGCACGTCTCCCGGCCGTGCGCCGCCCTTGCGGAACAGGCGATCCGGGTGGGCCGTGCCGATCACCGCCAGACCGTACTTGGGCTCCGGGTCCCGGATCGTGTGGCCGCCGGCCAGGATCCCGCCCGCCTCGCCGACCTTGCTCGCCGCGGCCTCGAACACCGCCGCCAGCGCCGCCTTCGGGAAGTCCTCCGGGAAGGCCGCGATCGAGAGCGCGAACAGCACCCGCCCGCCCATCGCGAACACGTCGGACAGGGCGTTGGCCGCGGCGATCTCGCCGTACGCGACCGGGTCGTCCACGAGCGGCGGGAAGAAGTCCAGCGTGCCCAGGATCGCCAGGTCATCCGAGACCCGGTAGGCGGCGGCATCGTCGGGAGGTTCGAGGCCGGCGAGCAGGTTCGGGTCGGTTGCGCCGGGACCCGCACCCAGCCCGGCGAGCGCCTCTTCCAGCAGGTCCGCGCCCAGCTTGGCGGCACAGCCGCCGCACTCGGTCAGCTCGGTCAGGCGGAGCGGGTGCGAGACGTCGAGGCGGGGATCGGCAGACACGGGCCGATCATACGGGTGCCGGATCGATCCCACGTCGTCCGGTGCCGGTCCACCAGGCCCGGCGGTGCACCCGGCTCGCCCGGGCATAATCGCGCCACGCGGGAGCGGAGGGGTCCCGGTGGGCTCCCCGGTCTTCAACACCGGTGGCGCGGCGCCCGGCGTCGCGCGGTGGGTTCGACTCCCATGCGCTCCCGCCATGCCATGATCGCAAGGTGAGCCCGTCCACCCGCGCCCACCCGCCCAGCATCGACCGCGTGTTGGCGGCCGCGCGGCCCGATGTCGCCGATCGCGAGCCGGCCGCCGTGCTCGCGATGGCACGCGCCGTCGTGGATGAGGAGCGGACGCGGCTGGCGAGTGCGGGTACCGGTGCGATGGCGCGGCCGGCGCCAGAGCTGGGTCGCGAGGTCGTCGGGCGCCTGGAGGCGCTGGGGCGCGCCGCGGCCCCCGGCCGAGTGATAAATGCCACCGGCGTCATCGTGCATACCAACCTCGGCCGCGCGTCGTGGCCCCAGGCGGCGATCCGTGCCGCCGATGCCGCCGCGTCCGGCGCCCTGTTCCTCGAGCTGGACCCGGGAACGGGCCGGCGGGGACGCCGATACCGTGAGGCGGAGGACCACCTGGTCGCGCTCACCGGTGCCGAGGACGCGCTCGTGGTCAACAACAACGCCGCGGCCGTGGCGCTGGCCGTGGGCCTGGCCGGGCGGGGCGGCGAGGTGGCCGTCAGTCGTGGTGAGCTGGTCGAGATCGGCGGGGGTGTCCGCGTCCCGGAGATCGTGCGACGGGCGGGCGGACGCCTGGTCGAGGTCGGGACCACGAACCGGACCCGAGTCCGGGACTTCGAGGCGGTGCTCCAGGGAGGCAAGGTCCGCGTGGTGCTTCGGGTCCATCCGTCGAACTTCACGCAGCAGGGGTTCGTCGAGACGCCGGATGCCCGCCAGCTGGCCATCGCGGCGCACGAGCACGCCGCGATCGTCGTCGACGACCTGGGCAGCGGCGCGCTCCTCGACACCACCGCCTTCGGTCTCGCGCATGAGCCCACGCCGGCCGAGCGACTCGCCGACGGCGCCGACCTGGTCACGTTCAGTGGCGACAAGCTGGTGGGTGGGCCACAGGCCGGCTTCATCGTTGGCCGGGCGGACCTCGTGGAGCGGTTGCGTCGCGACCCGCTGGCCCGCGCGATGCGGCCCGACAAGGTCATCCTTGCCGCCGTCGCCGCGACGCTGGCGCTCTACCGAGCCGGCGTTGCGGGGCGCGAGATCCCCGTGTGGCGGCAGATCGGGACGCCGGTGGACCGGCTGGACGAGCGGGCGGCGGCCGTTGCGGAGGTCGTCGCCGGCGCGACCGTCCGGGAGGTCGAGTCGACGGTCGGCGGCGGCTCGCTGCCCGGCGAGACGCTCCCGTCGCGAGCCGTGGTGGTGCCGTCGACGACGCCGGACCGGCTGCTGGCTCGGCTGCGGGCAGGATCGCCCGCCGTCGTCGGGCGGATCGCGGACGGCGCCGTGGTGCTCGATCTGCGGACCGTGGAGCCCGAAGATGATGAGGCCCTGGCGCGCGCCCTGACGGCGGCCATCCGCGAGCTCGGCTGACCGCGGAGGGCTGCGATGAGCGTGGTGATCGGGACGGCCGGCCACATCGACCACGGCAAGACCGCGCTCCTCCGGGCACTGACCGGGATCGACGCGGACCGCCTTCCCGAGGAGCGGCGCCGGGGCATGACGATCGATGTCGGGTACGCGTATCTCGCGCTGCCGGACGGTGAGGTCGTCGACTTCGTGGACGTCCCGGGGCACGACCGGCTGGTCGGCAACATGCTGGTTGGGGCGGGGGAGATCGATGCGGCGCTGCTGGTGGTCGCGGCCGACGATGGACCGAACGCCCAGACGATCGAGCACCTGGAGCTGCTCGATGCGCTGGCCATCGCGGACGGGATCGCCGTTGTCACCAAGGCCGATCTCGCGCCCGAGGCTGACCGGCGCACAGGGCTCGTCGCCCGGGTGCGCGAGCTCCTTGATCGGACATCGATGGCCGGGGCGCCCGTCATGGTGGCGAGCGCAACGACGGGCGAGGGGATCGACGACGTACGGGCGGCGGTCGTCGCGCTGGCGGCACGCGCTGCGTCGCGCCGGCCGGGCGATGGCCACCCCCGGCTTGGGATCGACCGCGTGTTCAGCGTGCGGGGCCGCGGCACCGTCGTCACCGGGACCCTGCGCGGTGGTCCGATCGTGCACGACATGGCGCTGCGCCTGGTCCCGGGCGGGCAGGACGTCCGTGTCCGTGAGGTCCAGGTCCGGAACGAGGCGGTGCAACGCGCCGGCGGGGGTCGGACCGCGCTGCTCGTGGGCGGCGTCGAGGCGTCGGTGCTGCGCCGTGGGCAGGTACTGACGAGCGATCCGGAGGTCGTCGAGACATCACGGATCCTGGTCGCGGCCCGTCCGGCCGCCGCGCTCGCCGGGACCCGGGCGGCGCCTCCCGCGGATCGCGAGCGACTGCGGATCCACGCGGGCACGGAGCAGGCGGGTGCGCTCGTCGTGCGCGGCCCGCGCGAGGCGATCGACCTGCCGGATGGGAGCCGCGTCGCGCTGCTTCGGCTCGACGGGCAGATCGCCGCGGCCCCCGGCGATCGTTTCGCGCTCCGACGACCATCGCCCGGCTCGACGGCCGGTGGCGGAATCGTCCTCGATCCGCTGCCGCCGCGTGGCGTCTCGCGCCGGCGGCTGACGCCGGACCGGGCGGCCGCGCTCGCAGCGACGCCGGTAGGCTCGGTCGCGGCGCGCGTCGAGCTCCACGGAGCCATGCGGAACGACGGTGCGTGGGTCCTCGCCGGTGATGTCGAAACGTCGCTGCGGGACCGAGCCCGGCAGATCGTCGCGGACCACCACGCCTCGGATCCTGCCGCCGCCGGCCCTGCCGCCGCCCTGGTTCGACAGGAGGTCGCCCTCGCGGCCCGGCGCCTGGCGACGCTCGGGGCCCAGGCGGCCGCCGAGGTCGCGAGCCGATCGCTCGACGCGCTCGTTGCCGTGGGTGTCCTGGCCCGTGACGCCGATCGGCTGCGGGAGGCGGCCCGGCCACCTGGCTTGCCAGCGGAGACGCTGGCGGCGATGGACCGGCTGGAAGTCGCGCTCTCGGTCGCAGCCCCACCCGCGCTGTCCGATGCTGCCCGCGCAGCCGGCTGCCCGCCCGACGGGGTGCGCGCACTCGAGGCCGCCGGCCGCCTCGTGAGGCTGGAGGACGATCTCGCGTGGGCCGGGACGACGTACCGGGAGCTGTCCCGTCGGGCGCTCGCGATGGCCGCCGAGTCCCCGCTGACCCCGGCGGCCTTCCGCGACGCCACCGGGACCAGCCGGCGGTACGTGCTCGTGATCCTCGAGGACCTGGGCCGCCGTGGCCTCCTCCTTCGGACGGATGCCGGACACGTCCTGGGCCCGAAGACGATCGCGCGGCTGCGCGAGCGGGCAGCCCAGGGAGGCAGCCGGTGAGCGAGACGGACGTCGTCGCGATCGTGCTCGCCGGCGGGGCGTCGTCGCGGTTCGGCTCGGACAAGCTGTCCGCGGAGCTGGATGGCCGGCCGCTCCTCCACCATGCGCTCGACGCGGTCGCATCGGTCGCCGGGCCGATCGTCGTCGTCGTGGCGCCGGAGGTCCCGGAGCCCCGGCTGCCGGAGGGACTGGCGGACCGGGTGCGCATCGCCCGCGATCCGGTCGCCCACGGCGGACCGCTGGCCGGGCTCGCGGCCGGGCTCGCGATGCTCGCGGCGGACGCGACCGAACACGCCTCCGTCCGTGATGAGGCTCCGCGCATCGCCCTGGTGGTGGGCGGCGACATGCCGGGGCTGGTGCCCGGTGTCCTGCGGCTGCTCGGTGAGCGTCTCGCGGCGGAACCCGACGTGTCCGCGATGACCCTCGCCGCATCACCGGTGGCGCCGCTGCCGATGGCCGTGCGCCGCGCCGGCGTGTCGGAAGCAGCGATCGCCTGCCTGGCCGCCGGACGCCATAGCCTGCGCGCGCTGCTCGATTCCGTCCCGTCGGCCGTGATCGCGCCCGAGGCCTGGCGCGGCCTCGACCCGGAGGGGGCCACGCTGCAGGACATCGACCGCCCGGAGGATCTCCCCGGGGTTTGACGCCGACTCTCATAGCCCTATGATGGTGCTATGAGAACGATCAACGCCCTCGACGTCAGGGCGCGGTTCGGACAGGTGCTCGATGAGGCCGCCGGGGGCGAGCGGTTCATCGTCCAGCGGGCGGGCCAGCCTGTCGCCGCCATCGTCCCATTGCGAGACCTCGAAGCGCTCGACCCTGACCGGATCCGGGGTCGACGGCTCGCTGCCGTCGACCGGCTGCTCCTGATGCGGGCCGCGGACACGCGTCGGCGGCCGACCCCCGACGAGATCGTCGGCTGGATCCGCGAGGGCCGCGATGAGCGCGAGGACCCGGCGCGTTGACGTTCGCGGCGCCCCCCGCCCCCGTTGTCGTCGACGCGTCGGTCGCCGTTGAACTCGCGCTCGGGGAGCGGGCCGATATCCCCGCATCTCTGCGCGCCTGGATCGCGGATGACCGCCTTCTGCTTGCGCCCGCGATCATCTGGACCGAGATCGGGCACGCCATCCTGCGCCGTTCCGGTTGGGACTCGATCGAAGCGTCACGCCGTCTCGAGAGCTTGGAGGAGACAGGAATCGAGACGGCAGACCGAGGCGCGGCTGGCGTCCGCATGGCGCTCGCCCTCGCCGAGCGGCATCGCCTCTCGGTGTACGACGCGACCTACCTGTGGCTGGCGATCGATGTGGACGGCGAGCTGGCGACGCTCGATCGGGCGCTGGCCTCGGCCGCGACGGCGGAAGGCGTGGCCCTCGCGCTTGAGCCCTGAGGCCCGAACCGACGCCTGGACGCCTGGATGCCGGACGACGGAGCGCTACGTCTCCCGCGGCCGGTCGTCTGTCGCGGCTGACCTACCCGCTCAAGCCCGGCGCTTCGTAGACCGCCACGCCCTCGACGAACGTCGCCAGCACGCTGCGCGTCGCCGATCGGTCCCGCGTCGGGAGCGAACAGATCGCGGTCCAGGACTGCGAGATCCGCCAGCTTGCCGACCTCGATCGTGCCTGTCTCCTGCTCCATGTGGTTGACGAACGCGGTCCCGCTGGTGAATCCGGCCAGCGCCGCCTCGAGCGAGATCCGCTCCTCGGGCAGGAACGGCTCCTTGACACCCCGCGACAGGTACGCGACTCGCGTCACCGCATGTTCCATCTCGAGCAGCGGGTTGGGGGTCGAGACCGACCAGTCGCTGCCCATCGCGAGCCGCGCGCCCGACCGCAGCAGCGAGGCGAACGGGTACTGCCATCCGGACCGCTCCGGTCCCAGGAACGGGATCGTCAGGTCGTCCATCTGACCCTCGTGGACTGCCCACAACGCCTGGGCGTTGGCCGTCACGTCGAGGGCAGCAAAGCGAGGGATGTCGTCGGGGTGGACCACCTGGATGTGCGAGATGTGGTGGCGATGGTCCGACGGCCCGTTCGCGGCGCGCGCGGCCTCCACGGCGTCCAGGCATTCCCGCACCGCCCGATCGCCGATGGCGTGGAAGTGGACCTGAAACCCCTCCCGGTCGAGCCGGGTCACTGCGTCCCTGAGGAGCGCCGGGTCGACCATGCTCGGTCCCCGGTTGTCCGTGGGCCGCCCGTCTGCCCCGAGGTACGGCTCCAGCATCGCGCCGGTGTACGTCTCCAGCACGCCGTCCTGCATGATCTTCACGCTCGTGGGCGTGAACCGGCCGGCAGGGCCGCGAGCGCGGCGCTCGATCAGCTCGTCGATCTGCTCCAGGCCGCGATGCCGCTCCCACCACAGCGCCCCGACGACCCTGGCCGTCAGCTCGCCGCTGTCACCCAGCGACCGGTAGGCGATCTCCTCGCGATCGGGCTCGACGATCGCGTCCTGCCACTGCGTCAGGCCCAGGGCGTGCATGTATCGCTGGCCGGCGCGCAGGCTATCGAGGAGGTCCTGCTCCGCCGGCGGCGGAACAATGGCCGAGACAAGGCCCATCGCGCCGTCGTGGAGGCTTCCGGTCGGGGTCCCGGCCGGATCGCGCTCGATGCGCCCGTCGTACGGGTCCGGCGTGTCGGCCGTGACGCCGGCCAGATCGAGTGCCCGGGTGTTGACCCACGCGCTGTGGCCGTCGCGGTTGGGCAGGTAGACGGGGCGATCCGGGACGACGCGGTCGAGGTCCTCGCGCCGGGGCGTCCCACCCGGGAAGTCGGCCATGCTCCAGCCGCCGCCGAGGATCCACGGACGATCCGGATTCGCCGCCGCATACGCCGCGATGATCCCGAGGTAGTCGTCGAGCGTCTGGTAGTAGCTGTCGCTGTGCAGGTCGCACTGGATCATGGTGAGGCCGCCGTGGACCGGGTGGCAGTGCGCATCCCCGAAGCCCGGCACGGCCATCCCGCCCCGCAGGTCGATCACGCGCGTCGCCGTCCCGCGGAGGGCATCGATGGTGCGGGCCGTCCCGACGGCGACGATTTGGCCGGCGCGCACGGCCACCGCCTCCGCCCGGGTGTCCGCGGGATCTCCCGTGTACACGTGGCCACCGGTGAGGATCAGGTCGGCGCGGTCCAGGGTCGTCATGGCCGGAGCATGCCACCGCGCGGAGACCGACGGCCGCGGCGTTGCGTATGCCGGGAGTGGGTCGCGCGCGATCCACCTGCGGGTACCCTGCTCGGATGACGACCGTTCACCTGCTCCACGCCGGCTACGCGGGCGACCGCGTGGGCTCGTCCATCGTCCTTGTCCGCGACGCGGACGCCCTGATCATCGTGGATCCCGGGATGGTGGCCCGCCGCTCCCTGATCCTCGATCCGCTACGCGACCTCGGCGTTGTCCCGGAGGCGGTGACCCACGTGTTCCTCAGCCACCATCACCCGGACCACACCGTCAACATCGCACTGTTCCCGAACGCAGAGGTCGTTGACTTCTGGGCCCGCTACAAGGACGACCTGTGGCTCGACCATGACGGCGACGGGTATCACCTGTCGCCGCAGAGCGAGCTGTGGCTGACCCCCGGACACACGGAGGAGGATGCGACGCTGGTGGTCCGGGCGGACGACGCGGTGTATGCGATGACGCATCTGTGGTGGCGCCAGGACCGCACGCCGCTCGAGGATCCGCTTGCCTGGAACCAGGCATCGATCGAGCAGCATCGAGAGCGTGTGCTCGCGGCCGCCGACATCGTGATCCCGGGCCACGGCGGCGCGTTCCGGGTGGCCCGCTGAGCGTTGCGTCCCTTGTGATCCGCTGACGGCGCGTCCGGGCCCGGTCAGCCCTCAGGCGGCGCCCGCCGAAGCTTCATGGGCGTCGGAGTCCTCGGTCTCCGGGCGGAGGCCGATCCAGTTCGCGAGCGCGCCCGCCGCGAGGAGCACGGCGCACACGACGGCCGCCAGTCGAAGCGCGTCCACCGACGCGATGTGCGCCGCGGCCGCCACCGCAGGCGGGGTCCCCACGTGCGGTGGGTTGAGCGGCTGGACGAGCTCGCGGAGCGCAGGGTCCGACGCGTCGAGGCCCGGAACGGCGCCTGCCAGCGCCGCGTAGAACGATCCGCTCACGACCACGAAGATCAGTGCCGACAGCAGCGGCTGGCCGATCCGGCTGACCGCGTTGTTGATCGCTGACGCGAGCCCGGCGTTGCGGACCGGCACGGAGGACATCAGCGTCGCCGTGAGGGGCGCGACCACGAGCGAGATCCCGATGCCGAACAGGATCACGAACGGCAGGATGTCGACGACGGTCGAGACCGGGGGCACCAGCGTCGATGGGTCGCCGAGCGCGAGGCGCCAGGGCTCGGTGGTCGCCGGGACGCGCGCGAGCCACATGAGCCCGGCGGCCATGATCAGAGGGCCCGCGACGAGGAACGGTCGCACCCCGCGGCGCCCGGCCACGCTGCCGACGCGCGTCGAGAGCACGGTCAACAGGATCCCGGACGGCAGGCCGATGATCCCGGCCGCGGTCGCCGAGTAGCCCACGACGCCCTGGAGGAACAGCCCCTGGAACGTGAACGTCGTGTACAGGCCGGCGTAGATCAGCAGCGTCGACAGGTTGATCGTCGCGAACCGGCGGCGACGGAACAGCCCCAGGGGGACGAGCGGATCCGGGCGCCGTGCCATGAGCACGGGAAACGCGACCAGGGCGACAGCGCCGACGGCGAGGGACGCCCAGGCGATCGGGTCCTCCCACCGCCGGTCCTGCCCCCGAATTGTCCCGAACGCGATCCCGCCGACGGCGACGACCGCGACCGCCGCCCCGAGCCAGTCGAACCGGCCGGTGGCGCCCTCGGCGCGCGTCTCGGGCATGTGGCGAACGGTCGCGAACAAGGCGACCAGGACGAGCGGCACGTTGATCAGGAAGACGGCCCGCCAGCTGACGCCGTCGACCAGCACGCCGCCGACGACCGGGCCGATCAGGGTGGTCGCCGATGTTGCGGCTGCCCAGATCCCGAACGCCCGCGCCCGTGCCGGCCCGTCGAACAGCGCCGTCACGATGGCCAGCGATCCCGGTACCAGCAGGGCGCCCGCGGCGCCCTGCAGCAGCCGGAACACGACGAGCAGCTCGAGCGACGGCGCGACCCCGCACATCACCGAGGTCACGCCGAAACCGACGAGGCCGATGGCGAACACGCGACGGCGTCCGTGATAGTCCGCGAGGGCGCCGGCGAGGATCAGCAGGGCCGCCAGGGTCGCGAGGTAGCCGCTGACGGCGTACGTCTGGCCCTCGAGCGTCGACACGACCGTTCCCGGCAGCTCCTCGCCGATCTTGGGCAGCGCGAGGTTCATCACGGTCCCGTCGAGGAACACCATCGACGAGCCGAGGATGGCCGCGAGCATGGTCCAGCGCTGCGTCGAGGTCACTGGATCTCCACAATGGGTCTGCGCGGGGTCGGCCGGCGTCCGCGGAGTGTGTCAGGCACGACCGCGGGGCGTCCAGTCACGACCGCGGGGCGGTCCAGTCCGTCGCTGGCGACCTCGGGCCGCCGCGGCCCAGGCCCGGGGGCTGTGCTCAGGGTGGTCCGGCTCCGATTCGCCTTGCCTGCTCTAGACTGCGCCGGATGGTGCGTCCTGAAAGCTGGATCAGGCCAGCGGGTGTGAGTCCCGCCCGGGTAGGCGCCCGAGCGCCCGGTAGCAGGCCCCGGTCGAACGGTGAGAACCCTTCGGCTGAGCGGGGCGTCAAGAGCCTCTTTGGAGGGAGCAAGAACACGGGCCGTAGCGAGCAGTCGCGAGTCCTGCAGCCTCGACACAGTGACAACGAGGGAGCCGAGCCGCTCATTTCACGGCGAAGGCCACGTCCGACAGGTCGTGTTCGGGATGACCTGCCGGGTCCCTCCGGGGTAGGGGGATCGGCACGCGTTCGAAGGTCTGGTCCGGAACAGGAGAGACCCGTCTGGGCAGCCTCGTCAGCAAAGACCGGTCGTATAAGCCGATGGTGAAGTCGACCGGAGCCCAGCGGGAGTCCGGCGGGGTCGTAGTACCGGGCATGCCCGGGAAGGGCCCCGACTTTGGTCACGCCGGTGGCGGAGGTACGCGTCAGGGCATGGCCGGGACCACCCGGTCCAGCAACCCCCATGGGCGTCTGCCCATGGACAAGGTGCAACAACTCCAACACCGGCTCTGCGTGGCGGCCAAGCGGTCGCCGGAGCGGCGCTTCCACGCCCTCTTTGACCGGATCTTCCGGCCTGACGTGCTGGAAGAGGCGTGGAAGCGGGTGCTCGCCAATCGGGGAGCGGCCGGGGTCGATCGGGAGACCCTGGCACAGGTCGAGGCATACGGCGCGGAGCACCTGCTCCAAGACCTCTCGGACTCGCTCCGGCATGGTCGATACCACCCGTCGCCGGTCCGGCGGCGGGCCATCCCGAAGCCAGACGGCGGCGTCCGGCCGCTGGGCATCCCGACGGTTCGCGATCGCGTGGCGCAGCAGGCGGCGAAGCTCGTGCTGGAGCCGATCTTCGAGGCGGACTTCCTGCCCGTCTCCTTCGGCTACCGGCCCAAGCGGAGCGCGACCGGGGCGCTCGAGGTCATCCGGCGCTCGTTCATCGAGGGCAGGATGTGGGTCGTCGAGCTGGATATCCGCTCCTTCTTCGACTCGATCGACCACGCTCGGTTGCTCGAGTTCGTCGCAGAGCGGGTGTCCGACCGGCGGGTGCTCAAGCTCATCCGGCAATGGCTCACGGCAGGGGTGATGGAGGACGGCGTGCGCAGCCAGACGGTCTCTGGCACGCCGCAGGGTGGGGTGATCAGCCCCCTGCTCGCCAACATCTACCTCCACCGGCTTGATCTCACCTGGGCGAGGCACGGTCAGGGCACATTGGTGCGCTATGCCGACGATGCCGTGATCCTGTGCCGCACCCGGGCCGAGGCCGAGGCGGCCCTTGGGCAGGTGCGAGCGATCGTCACCGGCCTTGGGCTCGAGCTCCACCCGGACAAGACGCGGATCGTTGATCTCAGAGAGGGTCGGGAGGGGTTCGACTTCCTGGGCTGCCACTTCCATGCCCGGGTCTCGGGCCGGCTGCTGGAGCGCGGCATTCGCCGCTACTACCTCCACCGCTGGCCATCGGTCCGGAGCATGAAGCGGGTTCGCTCACGGGTGAAGGCGCTGACCGGCCGCAACCGCAATGGGGTGAAGGATGTCCGGGTGCTGATCCGGGACCTCAACCCCGTCCTGCGCGGCTGGGGCAACTACTTCCGCACCGGCAACGCCGCTGCCAAGTTCACCCAGGTTGACCGCTACGTCGTGGACCGGCTCCGACGCTTCCAGATGAAGCGAAAGGGCCGAGACCTGCGACCTGGCGAGGCCAACCGGTGGACCGAGGACTGGTTCGATGGGCTCGGCCTGTACCGACTGCGTGGCACCATCCGCTATCCGGAGGCAGCGTAACCATGCGTGAGCGACCATTGGTGAGCCGGTGGGAGAACCGCTTGCACGGTTCGAAAGGAGGATGGGGAACCGGGTCTGCTCGCCAGACACCGCGCCCCTGACCACCAATG
>CAVYXU010000059.1:0-19330 GCA_963772565.1 uncultured Chloroflexia bacterium | reverse complement strand
GTCAGCAGCAGCTCCAAATCGAACCCGGCGGCGGGGCGGAGTGCGCGCCATCATCCCGCCGACGAGCACGGCGAATGAGATCCAAGCGGCCGCTCCGCCGATGATCAGCGCGAACCGCAGACGCGGCGGCAGGTCGCCAGGGCGTCGCCTGCGGTGCCCTAAGGATGATGCGGCGATGCTACGGGAGCCGGTGCCCTCGGACACGACCCAATCGCCGGGCATCGATGGAGGCTGGGCGCAGTGTGCTCTCGGTCGCCCACGCCGCTGGCACGAGCCACGGCGAGGCGCAACCACGGTCGGGTCCGACTACTCGTGAACTGGGCTCCAGCTGACGCTCCACTCCGGAGGCCAGGCTGGAACCTCACACGGGACCGAACCCCCGATGCATCGGGCATGCGTCGACCACGCGACGTCGGGCGCGGGCGCGATGCGGAACGTCGTGACCATCAGAAACAGCATCCACACGAGGATCGGAATCGCCAGCCGCCGTCCTGCCGCGAGGCCAGTGACGGTGACGAACGTGAACGTGAACAGGCCGGCCATCAGGTAGCGGTCCCCTCCCTGGCCCTGCACAACCGCTCCGGCGAGCAGAGTCGCGACGCCCAAGAACCCGAACGATGCGACGGCGTCTCGCACGGGCAACGTTCTCGCCACTGCGACCGCAAGGATGACGAACGGGATCGCGGGCACGCCGACCAGAAGCTCACCGGGATCAGGAACTCCCCCGCCCCTGCCTGACTGAATGAAGGTCAGCCCCTGTGCAAGGGCCGCGATGGTGGCCACAACCGCGAGCCTGTCTCGCCGCCACCAGAGCAACGGGACGGCCAGGACCGCGCCGAAGCCCGACAAGACTGACAGCGGCACGCACACGTAGTCGAGGCGTCGTCGATCGGGATCCAGCGCCACGGCAACGACATAGAGGGCCAGGAACCAATGGCCGCTCAGCGGCCCGAGGTAGGGTCCGTCACCGGAAGCACGAGGATGCTCAAGGCGATGGCCATCCGCACCCGCCAATCCGGCAACACGAGCGCGAGCCTGTTGGAGGCAAAGAACCCCGCGACGCCGCCGATCAGGAGCCCCTGCAGGAGGAACGTGATCGCCGGTGCGATCTCGTACGGACCAAGCCGAGCTGCGAGGAAGGCCAGTCGCGGGAGAATGAGGAGTTGGCCGGCCCACGGCCTGAGCAGGTAGCCCAGCGGATCGAGCGAGAACGTCGGCGCCCAGAACTCCCGCGTTTCCTCCCAGTAGAACTGGGGCCTCAGGACTGCGTCGGGCAGACGCAGGAAGACGACGAGGATCGCGAGCGGAATGAAGGCGAGGGGGACCGCGAGCGGCATGGCCGCCGTCGCCGCCTGGACGCGGGTACGTACCTCGCTCAGGCGCACCCTGAGTCCGCTGTCCGCCGCCCGCATTGGCATCCCCCGTCTCGAACGGTGTCGAGTGGTGTGGCCTCGCTGCACGCCGCATGGCGCGATCAGGATGCGGGTGAGGCCCAGCCAGGGCAGACATTACTCGATCAAGGCTGGGCCTCGCGTGCCTCAGCCCGCGACCGTCGCCACCTCGCGCGGGCGTACCGCTCGGGCGCCCTCGTCGTACAGGTCCTGGACCGCGTTGACCATGAGCTGGACGCAGAACCGGTCGTGGACGAGGTCGTGGCCTGCACGGCCCAGCATGTCCGCCAGCTGGTGGTCCTTCAGCAACCGCACGATCGCGGCTGCCAGCGCGGGCGGATCCTGCGGCGGGACGAGCAACCCACTGACGCCATCCTGGATCATCTCCGGGATCCCGCCCACGTCCGACGCGACCACCGGCCGCGACAGCGCCATCGCCTCGAGGATCGTGAGTCCCTGTGCCTCGCGGTGGGACGGGAGGACGGCGACGTCGAACGCCGCGGTCACCGCCGGGATGTCGTCGCGGCGACCGGTGAACACCACCCGGTGCGCGATCCGCAGATTGCGGGCGATCTCGTGGAGCGCGTCGTACCGGCTCCCCTCGCCCACGATCATCAGATAGGCATCGGGCACGGAGCGCAGCACGTGAGGCCACGCCTCCAGCAGCGTCGGGTGCCCCTTCTCGAGCTCCAGGCGACCCACCGCACCCACGATCTGCGAGCCCGGCTCCATGCCGTACTCGTCGCGCAGCGTGCAGCACGGCTCCTGGTGGTCGTACCGGTCGAGATCCACGCCGTTGTAGATCAGGCTGCGCGGCGTGTTGGTGCGACCCTCCCCGGCGACCTTCGCGTCGATGGCGTTGGACACGACGATCAGGTGGTTCATCGCCGGCGTCAGCCGCCGCAGCTCGTCCTGGTCCTCCTCCGGGCGCACGCGCGAGGAGTGGACCGTCGAGATGACCCACGGGCGCCGATGCCCTGCCTCGCAGATGGCGATCACTGCCTTGGTGCCCACGATCTCGGCCCGGTACATGTGGTTGTGGACGATGTCGGCCCGGATATCGACCAGGTGGGCGGCCAGGATCCCGGTCGCGATGGCGTCGTCGGGCTCGTCGATCACGGTCACGTCGATGTCGTGGCGCTGGAGCTTGCGCACGGCGCTGCCGGGCGACAGCGAGACCACGGACACGTCGTACCGGTCGCGGTCCATGCGCGAGACGAGGTTGAACACGTGCTCCTGGGCCCCGCCGTTGGTGCCGGTCGCCATGACCTGGACCACCCGGATCCGATCCGGCGCGGACAGGGTGGGACGCGTCAGCGGCGTCAGGCAGGGATCCCAGGCGGGCGCGGTGGTCATCCCGTCCCCGTTCGTCGGATGAGCAGGCGCTGGATCGGCTCGTCCACGGCGCCCCACTCGTACTTGTACGGCTCGTCGCCGCGCAGGAAGTCCATGCGCGTGATCCCGCGCTCCAGCGCCCGACGCACGTAGCGCTCGATCATCACCACGCCCGGCGACAGGTCCCGCGCATCGGGATCCACCCCGGCGTTGTAGTACAGCAGCGCATCCGGGGTCTCGAACGACACGCCCGCTGCGATCCGACGCCCGTTCACCGTGAGGAACGCGAGGCGCACGGGCCCGTCCGGTCCGAACAGCTCGAACAAGCGCCGGAAGAACACCCGGCTCTGGTGACCGCCCGGGGTGTCGGGGAACAGCCCGGCATCGCCCCAGCGCTTCTGGTGGAGGTCGATGAACGCATCCAGGTTCGCGGGGGTGGCCGGTGCGTCGTCGAGGCGGATCTCACCGGCCGCCTCGGCGCGCCGGACCTTGCGCCGGATCTCGTGGCGCTCCTTCTTGCCCAGCGTGGCCAGGAAGTCGTCGATCGTGGCGTCGCGTGGCAGCGTCGAGACCGGGCAGACCTCCTCGCGCTCGAGGTTGAGCGTCCAGCCCTCCGCCATCTCGCGGCGCCCGAACGCGTCCGTGAGCGCGAGCGTCGCGGGATCGCCGCAGCGGAGGCGCCGCAGGTCAACGGCGTCCCACGGGTCCGGGTGCCCCGGGTCGCCGGCACCCGCCAGGTACTCCGCGATCGCCTCCGCGGCCGCCGGCAGGTCGTCCGGGGCCGCCAGGATCGTCGCGTAGTCCGCGTGGTAGGAGGCGCCGAAGAACACGGCCTTCGCGTCCGGCGGCACCGACGTGAGGAGCGCGCCGTCCGCGTGGCGCATCGTCGTCCGGAGCTCGACGTCGCCGGGCTCCACCTCGTGGCGGTGCATCAGGGGAGCGATCGCGACCGGCGTCGCGTCGTCCGGCCCGTCGGCGGCGGACCAGGACGACGGTCTCCTCGTGGGCGTTGTCGCCGTATGCATCCCACCAGGCGCGATGGAACGCCCAGCTCGAGAAGGGCGTTGCCCACGGATTGGCGTTGGCGAGGGCGTCCCATTCGTGCGCATCGATCGAATCGAAGGTACGACGCAGCGCCCGCAACGTGCGGGGCCCGGCCGCCGGTGACGCCGTGTCGCCGACGGCCGGCGGACAGGGAGGCTCGCCGGTCAATGTCGTGGGGGACACGCCCTCGAGCATAGCACCGGATCAGGAAACAGTTGCGCGGGCAACCAGATGTTCCGTTCCGCGTTCGTCAGAAGCCGCGGCCCGATACGCGGGTGTGCGGAATTGGGCTCATTGCTGGGGCTTCGGGATCTACGCGGATGAACGTGTTGTCCTGGGGCCGTGGACCGTACCAATACTGCGCGGGCTGCGTGGGAAGCTCCGTCCCAAGGTAGGCGTTGAAGAGCGTAGGGAGGAGATTGACCAGGAGGATATCGTCGGGAAAGACGTTGGTCCGTCCGGGCGTCCGGGCGGCGAACAGGTTCGCGCTGCGTTCCCAGATCCCCAACGCGTTTGGTGCCGACCAGTCCAGGTGCTCCTCGGGACCATGATCAGACATCACGATGACCACGGCATCAGGTTCGGCGCGGATCACTTTGGTGACGGCGTCCAAGACGAGTCGGTCGACGCACATCGTCTGCGCGACCGCAGCCGCAACTGTCACCGGCGTCCCGGCGTGGCGTCCCGATCCCCCTTCTACCTCGCCACTCGGCACCGCCGGACCGCACAGCGAGTCGAAGACGAACGGCCAATGGGGCGCGGGAAGATGCGCGAACACAAACCGGGCGCGAGCGCTCGGAGTGATAGCTAACCCAGTGAGCGCATCAAGCTCATCGAGAGTTCTGGCGCGGATGCCCGCCAATCCATGCCGAGGGTCGACGTCATCCCAGAGGCTGGTCACCGCCACGTTGTGGATCAGGACCGATTCGAACTCATTGGGCTGGCCCGTGTCCACATACTGGTCCGCGCTGCGAAGTCCGAGGTGCTCGTAGCCACTCGAGATGACCGTGATCTCATAGCCGGCGCGTCGAAGCAGGGGGAACGCCGGATTGGCCTCGATCGTGTGACGGGCCAGGGAATTCTCGAATGCGGGCTCCGGGTGGTCGTTGAGCGTGGCCAAGTAAGACGACGTGAACATCGAGGCCAGCGAGAACTCCGTGTAGTAGTAGTTCGCAGAGCTCGACGATGCGACTTCGAAGCCGTCAGCCTCGAGCCCTGAGATGAAGGGGGTGTCGTCGTAGCCGTACGCGTCCCGGAGCACGTCCTGCCGCCCATGCGCGTCGGCGAGGAGCACGAAAATGTCCGGGCGGCCAGCGTCGTTGAGGGGCTGCTCGTCCCATGCCCCGGGGGGAACCGCCGGCGGCGGGTCGGCCATCGTCGCAACGCGGCCAAGCTGGATGACAAACAGGACCGTCACGAGGATGGCAAGGGTCTCGTGGATCCGGGGCCACGGCAACGAGATGCGACCCTCCCTGGACCAGCGGCGTTCGATCATCAGCACGACGATCGCGGCGACGACGGCACCAGTCGCGGCAAGGTTCCTGCCGACGATCAGAACCACGACCAGACCGGCGGAGGCCAGCGACCCTCGTTCCCGCCCGAGCGCCCGAACGACCACGACGGTAATGCCGAGCGAAACGACGAAGGCGATGATCGCTGGACGGGTGGCCGCAGGAGGCTCCACGCGCGAGACGGCGTATACCTCAAGCAGCCAGGACACGGCGATCAGCGTCGGATACCACCCGAAGCGACCCAGCGCACGCGCCAGGCTCGGTAGCCTTGCCGTCATCGCTCCGCCCAGGAACCCGGAGCCCGCTCGGGGACGCGCTCGATCACGCTGCGCGGTCGATGTCCGCGTTGGGGGCCTGCTCTATCAGGCTGCCGGATCCTGGGTCGATGTAGGCAAAGGCCGGGTCCAAGAGATCTCCCAAGAAACGCCTGATGAAAGCTTCGCGATGGTGCGCTGCGACAACATTGTCGTCAAACAGCCAAGAGTCCTAGGACGGCAAGGCCCGGTCTGAGGAGCGAGACGCGGGGCGACCCATCACCCGTCGACAGTGTCTGGCTAGCCGATGTTGTACGCCCAGTACAGGTCGTCCAGGCCGACCCGCCCCGGCGAACACGCGTGTTGTCTGTTGGCCCGAGGGCCCGGCAAACCAGACACTGGCGACTCGTTCGGGCGGTGCTATGGATTCTGAACACGAGCCAGGGCGCCGCCCGCGCCAGGATTTCTCGCATAGATGTCGCCTGAGTGAAGCGGCAAGCTCATTGCGAAGTAGGCGTTGAACAACCTGGGCAGGACGTTGACGAGGGAGACGTCGTCCGGGAACAGCTGACTGAAGCCGGGGGTCCGGGCGGCAAACAGGCACGCGATCCGATCTCCAAGCCCGGGCTGGCTTGGGTTCGCTGGATCGAACCTCGAATCCGGTCCATGGTCTGAGATCAGCACCACCACCGCTTCCGGGTCAGCCTGGACGACGAGCGTGAGCGTCCGTGCCAGGAGCCCATCCACGCACTGTGTTTGCTCGGCCGACTCTCGCATGGCCTGGAGAACCTCCGGTCGACCCGGGTCGCCGCCTTCAAAAGTGAAAGGGCTGGTCGCAACGGGACTGCACGATTCATCGACGACATTCGGCCGGTGCGGCAGCGGGATGTGGACATACACGGCGCGCGGTGCCTGGATCGGCTCGCGACTAACCGTAACGAGCCGATCCAGACTGGCGTCAGTCCGAGACCTTAGGGCAGACCTCCAGAGACCTTCCACGTACCCCGGAAACCATGAGCCGAGGGCGCTCCACTGGAGCAACCGATATTCGAGCTCGGACAACTCCCCCGTCCCGAGATCCATATCGGCATTTCGTTCGGCGACATGATCGAAGCCCGATGGGATGGTTAGACCTGGTACCCGAGGTTGTGCAGCGCCTGTGTCGCCGGGTTCTCGCGTAGCGCAGCGGCGAGGAACACCGGATCGGGCGGACGGGCCATGTCCATTCCAAGGTCCGAAAGGTGGGCGCCGGAGAAGAACGATGGCAATGACTGCTCGGTGTCGAGATAGTTGGCTCGGCTACTGGAGGCCACCTGGAACCCCAGCGACTGCAACCCAGCAACAAAGGCCGATTTGTCGTAGCCGTACGAGTCGTGGAGGACATCCGCGCGCCCATGTCCATCAGCGATGATCACGTATAGGTTTGGACGAGTTGCGAGCGCGAGCGACTGATCGAACCAGGCCGACTGGTACGTGGCCTCCGGGCGACTCACGAGTGCCTGCGAATACGTCGCAATCCCGACCCCCAGCATCACTGCGGCGATGACCGTAATCGAGTTGTGAATCGTTGCCCATGGGAGTCGGAGCCGGCCAAGATGCTCGAAGCGCTGTTCGATGGCGATCAGCACAGCGAGCAGGGCAAAGGCTCCAAGCGTCCCTGGTGATCCGCCTCTCAGGAAAGCCAACACGATGACGCCGGCGATCGCTGCGCTGATCGGCGACCTTCGGACCAGGAGCTGCACAACGAAGGTGATGGTGAGGCTGCCGGCCGCGAGTGCGAACAGACTCCTGGCGGCGGGACCCAGGTCCATATCATTGGCGGCGAGCTGCTGGACGCCCCAGACCAAGGCGAAGAAGGTTGGGTACCACGCGAACCGCAGGGGCATCCCGGCGATCTCGCGAGCTCTTGGCCAACGAGTCTGATCATCGCGGCTGCGCAGCATCTACTGCTGGCTCTCCCTCCACGCCAGTGCCGCAGCGATGTCATTGGTGATCACGAACGAAACTCCCCAGCGCCGGCCGTTGTCAAGTAGCGGCTCCTCTGCCACGCCCCAGTGAGTCGCGTCTACGTACATGCCGACATCCCCGAACAGGTCCGCCCAGGTCGTTCGTGGCGGACCGACCTCGACCGTCGCGGACGCGAGCCACACGTCGACGTTCGGGTCGAGCGTCTGCACAGTCTGCGTGATCACGGTGAAGCGCTGGTCGACACCCTTCACCTCGGCGGGGCCGGCAACATGCCGGGCGATGATGCTCGGGTACAGCCCGCGGCTCGCGAGCAGGATGGCCAGGTCTCGATTGGCGCCGGGGCGGCTGTCCTTGCAGTCGACGATGAGCGTGCCCCGGTACCCATTGAGCTGGTCGAGGACATCCGTGAGCCGAGGAACGGGCAGAAGGTCCTGCTGCCGCGTCGGGTCGAAGCCCATGCCGCCGTTGATTTCGCAGCGAGGCCATCTCGAGGTCTGTCTTCGTCCAGAGCGACCCGGACCCCGTCGTGCCGGCAGCAAGGTCGGTGTCGTGCATGAGCCACCAGGTCCCGTCACTCGACCGATTGACGTCGAACTCAATGCCATCGGCTGGCGATGCCGCTGCGGCCAAGATCGCCGGCAAGGAGTCCCTCGGCCACCTGGATACATCGCCGCTGTGAGCGATGACCGCCATTCGGTTCGGTACCAGTGCGGGCCATACCCACGGGAGGGCAACACCGATCCCGAGCGTCAGGTACAGCAACAGCGCCACGAACACCGTCGGGCGCATCCAGGTGCGTCGGCTGGAGCTAGCCCTCCGGGGCAACTCGGGTTCTCGACCGGAAATCACGTCCCAGCTACCGCTGATGGAGAAGGGTTAACGGCCCATCCGATCCGGTCCGCCCCAGGTATGTGTCATCTGGGCGCAGCGGGAGGTTCGTTCCCAAGTATCGATTGAACAGCATCGGGAGGACGTTCACCAGGGTGATGTCGTCGGGGAGGAGCCCATCTGCTCCCGGCGTCCTGGCGGCCAACAGGCAGGCCACTCGATCGCTCAACCCGGGCTCACGCGGCACGTCCCAATCGAACCGGACGTCCGGACCGTGGTCTGACATCAGGATCACGACGGCAGACGGATCCGCATCGACCAGGACGGTCAGTGCGTGCATCAGCATCGTGTCGATGCAGCGCGTCTGATCCACCACGACCTGCATCCCCGCAGGGACTTCGGGACCGTTGGGATCGATCGTCTGGAACGTAAACATTGTGACCGGGCTCGCGCCACAGGACCTGTCGAACGCATACGGCGGATGGGGCAAGGGCAGATGGAGGAACACGGCGTGGGGACTGGGATCGTCGGCCGCAACGCGGTCCAGGGCGGCGAGGCTCGCGGTAGTCCGGTCACGTGCGGCGGCCAGCCAGATCTCTTCTACCGGCACCTGCGCCCAGATCCCGACGGCGCTCGATTGCAGCAATGCGTACTCGAGCTCCGACAGCTGACCGGTGTCCAGGTCCACGTCAACATCTCGCTCCGCGATGTGGTCGTAGCCGGAGGGGATCCCGATGACCTCGTAGCCGGCCCGATCCAGCAGACGCCTGGCCGGGTTCTCCCTGAGGACCGCGGAGAGGCGGACCGGATCCGGCGGTTGGGTCATGTCGAACCCCAGATCAGCCAGATGGGAGCCAGAGAAGAACGAGGCAAGCGAGAGCTGCGTGTTCAGGTAGTTCGCCCGGCTGTCGGACGCAACGTGGAACCCGAGGGTTGCCAACCCATCGACAAACGCGGAGTCGTCGTACCCATATGCATCGCGGAGAACGTCAGGACGGCCGTGCCCATCGGCGATGACCACGTACACGTTCGGTAGACGCGCAGCATCGACGGACGACAGCGCACCCCAGGCGGGATCGAACGATACGGAAGGGCGACTGGCCAGGACCGAAGCGTAGTCGCCGATCCCGAGTACGAGCATGACGGCCGCCAGGATTGTCAGCAGCTCGTGGATCCTGGGCCATGGAAGCTTGAGCCTCCCGAGCCGCTCCAGTCGAAACTCCATGGCGAGCAGCAGCGCTGCGAGGACGAACAAGGCGAGCAGCGCCGGCGTGATCGCCTTCAGCAACGCCAGCACCGCCAGGCATGCGAGCGCTCCTGCCAGAGGCGTATTCCGAACGACAAGCCGCGTCCCCGCCGCGATCCCCAGGCTGGCCATGGCGATGACGACGAGGCTCCGGTAATCGGCCACCGGGTCAACGTTGCGGTCCGCCATGATGCGCAGCGCCCACGCGAGGGCGAAGAAGCACGGGTACCAGGCGATCGACGTCACGACGCGGACGACGCCCCGGCCGATCCTCTGCGGTGCCGACCCCGGTCTGCGCTCAGGCGGCATCTCGTCTCGCCAGTTGGTAGATGACGCGGTGGGTCCCTTCGACAGAGGTCGCGTCAACAACGTGCCACTCGGGCTCGAAGGCCCTCCGGAAGCCCGCCTCCGTGTAGTCGGGGAAGACATCCTCCCGGGTCGCCAGCAGCCGCTGGACCATCGGGTCCTCCTTCGGCACCCATTCGAGCACCAAGGCGGCTCCGAGGCGGGCGAGCGTCACGGAGAGCATCGGCAGCGGAATGTTCCGACCGATGGCGAGGTGATGCACCAGCGCGAGGGCGAGGAGCGTGGCGTCCTCTGCCCGGTCGAACAGCGAGCGGCGCTCGCGGGCATCCCAGCCGATTGGCGGGCTCGGGTTGGCGAGATCCTGGAGCAGCGGCAGGATCCTCGTCTCGTCTCGCGCCTGGAGCGACTGCCAGTGGCGCTCACCGGCCGCTGGGTCGATGTCCAGGGCGACCACCCGCTCGGCAACGCCGGCAGCGATCGCCGAATAGCGCCCGGCATTCGCACCCAGGTCCCACACGACGGACGGCTTGATCGCAGCAAGGCGGTCCGCAACGACAACGTCCTTTCGTGCCGCGCTCTCATCGTCGTAGGACGACGCCACTCCGTAGCTCGCCCACTCCGTTCCCACGGGCGCCCATTTGAGGCCCGCGACGACACGAACCAGGCTGTCCAGCAGGGCTGCCTGGCGAGTCGGACTCATCGTGCGAGAGCCAGCCCGGGCCGCTGTCTCCGGCCGGTCGGCATGTTGGCGCTGCGCCCGGGCGTGCAGATGCACGTGACTACCGAGCCCGAGCGAGACACGAGTGCGCGCGGGCAGGAGTGCCGCCGCCAGGTCGAGCGGGATACCGTCCAGATGATCCCTGAGGAGCCCGCCGAGGCGGATGTCGCGCCTGGCCATAAGCGCCAGGGGCGCCAGGAAATGCTCACAGAACTGCCGGTAGGCGATCCATGGGGCGCCAGGCGTTGCGCGCCGAAATGACAGGGTGTCGATGAAGATTGGCCGGCCGAGGCGGAACTGGACGTTGTAGGCGCTGGCGTCACGGAGCTCAAACCCCTGCGCCGCAGCACGCTGCTGGATCTCCAGAGTCAGGAGCGCAGCGGCCTTGAGCTGACCGAACGTCCACTCATAGGGATACGAGATGAACGGCAACGATTCCGGGCGGATGACAGCGAGGGAGCGCTCCGGATCGGCAGCCAGGGCAACCGACACCGGCTCGTGCGCGATCAGCAGGTTCGAACGCTGGAGATCCGCGAGCAGCGAGGATCCCTCGAATGACGTCCACTCGTCGGCGGCCGCCCGATTGACCTGACGGTACAGCGTGCCGTCACGGCGAAAGACGAACCCGAACGGATCGCGCCAGGAACCCGGCTCCCGCTCCGCGGTGCCTTCGGTCACTCGCGGGGATCGATGTCCGTTCGCGTCGCCGCCGTCGCCGGGACACCACGGAACCGGCGGACAGCGCGCCCGATCTGCTGGCGCAGCACGAACGGTGCCGCCACGATCGCCGCGATGACGGCCTGGATGATCAGGCTGCCAGAACCTGGATCGATATATGCAAGGACCGGATCCACGAGCTCTCCCCAAGAACGCCTGATGAATGCCTTGCGATGGTGCGCTGCGACAACGTGGTCGTCAAACGGCCAAGAGTCCTAGGGCACCTAGGCCGACGAGCACGCCGGTACGCTCGGTCTCGACTTCCTGTTGCATGGGAACCCGTCGCTGTGGACGTACAAGGCACTCGCGGCGTGGCTCGGGACCGGGACGCGCGTTGAGCATCGCCGTCAGCCTCGCTGGCGAGCGGCCGATCGGCATCGCGCTCGTCCATGTTGGCCGCGTGCGCACCGCAAAGCACGCGACGGGAAAGTGATGCCAGCCTCCGCGGCATGACCCACGCGTACCACCGGCCGTCGGCGACCCGTCGCTACTGAAGCAGGGCCCGCAATCCCTCGAGCGTCAGCGGAGTGGAGTTCGGGTCTGCCAGACGCCGGATCAGGAAGTACTCGGGCAATGGTCGGTCGTCCGTGACAAGGGGGCCGTGTCCCACCGCCCTGCGCAGCTCCTCTCCGGACGCCCATGTCAACCCCTGGATCGCCTTGACCCACTCGTCAGCGGAGCGACCCTCGGAGTCCGGCGCGCTATCGAGGTCGGCGAGGATCCCAGGGCGTTCCAGGATGGACCGGATCAGCGTCGGGTCGAGGTCCACCGTTCCGTCAGACCCGATGAGGTCGAACCCGTTGCCACCGGGACCGGCGATCACCTGAACGTTGGGGAAGACCGTCATGAAGGTCCGGACATGCGCCAGGAACTCGTCCTGCGTCGGGCCGTAGGGCACCCACTGGACCATCACCCCGTCGGGATTCAGGCGAGCCTTGGACGCCTGATAAAACTCCAGCGATGAGATCACGGAGACTCCCGAGCTCTCGATCGGCGGTGGCGGATCCACAACGACGAAGTCGTAGCTGTTGCCGGTGAGCTCCACGTGGTTGCGCCCGTCCGCGATGATGACGCGGCCGCTGCGGGTCGGCCAGCACCCGGTCGGCATCCGGGTAGAACCAGTGGAACATCTCCGGGACCGAAGGAACGAGCTCAACGGCGTCCGTTCTCACACCCGCGATCAATGAGGTCCGGAAGGCGGTCCCCATGCCGAACGCGATGACGAGACCATGCTCGGCCTCTGGGCGCAGCATGAGCGGGAGCAGGGGCATGAGCTTCGTGTCCACCGTGATTGCCGTCATCGAGGTGCCGCCGACCCAGAGCTGGCGGAATCCATTGGCGCGTCCAGCGACGACTGGCGCAATCTCGTCCTCCGTCGCCTCGAAGACGTCGCCTGAGCTGGCGATGATCAGGTGGACGGTGGGGTTGCGGAAAGCCATCCCGGACACGAGAGCGACAGCAATCACGACCGCTGGGACAACGCCCGTGAGCGCACCGATCGCGCGGGCAGTGAGCGTATGGGGCCTGTATCGGGCGAGCAGCCATCCCCCGACAACGCAATTCACCAACGCCAGGCCGGCCAGGGTTGCAGGCGAGCCGATGAATGGGATCACGAAGAACGGCAGCACGAACGTGGCCACGATCGAGCCCGCGGTGTTGACGGCGAGCAGCGAGCCGGCCGCCGACCCCTCGGACCCGTTCCGGTCGCCGAGGAGCATCGCGGTCGCGGGAAAGGTCAGGCCCATGGCTACCGTTGGCGGGAGCACCACGATGGCCGCACTCAGGGCGAAGTGGCGGATCGAGTCAGCGAATTGGGCGGACCCACCGAAGAAAGGGCTGCCAGGTGAAGCGAGGACCGATGCTCCGATCAGCACGAACGCGGCGGTCACGATCTGCGCGTGGCCGATCAGCGTCGTGATCGAGCGGACCCGTGGCCGGATCAACCCAAGCACCACGGCACCGGTCGCGATCCCGACCAGGAAGAGGGCCAGGATGATCGAGAACACGTAGGTCGAGTTGCCCGTCCCCGCGCCCAACAGCCGGTTCCAGACCACCTGATAGCCGAGGGAGGTGAGACCCGACACGAATGCGAGCACGAGCGCAAGCCGCCGACGGTCTACGCCGGTTGGCAGCCGGGCGGCGGGAGTCGCCGATCGCGGACTCGGCGGGGACGGCGAGCCGCCGATCCGGTGCTCGAGTAGCGAGACCGGGCCCCCGACGAGGGTCCTGCGGTCCAGCAGCAGTGCCAGTACTCCTGCGGTCCCTGAACAGGCCGCCCCCGCGAGCATCGCCCCGGTGAGGCCGAGCAGCTCGATCAGCACGAACCCCGCGACGATCGTGCCGGCGATGGCGCCGATCGTGTTGGCCGCATACAGGCGCTGGAAGGCACCAGCCAGGCCGGACGTGCCGTGGGTGAGGAAGCGCGTCAGCGTCGGCAGCGTCGCACCCATCAGGAGCGTTGCTGGACCAAGCGCCAGGACTGAGAGCGCGAATTGCACCAGGGCGAGCGCGATCGGCGTCCCGGACAGGGCGGGGTACAGGCCGCGGTACGCCTCCCCGATCAGGCGGAAGCTCGCCGGCGTCAGCAGGACAACCACGACCAACACGATCTCCAGCAGGCCATACATGCGGAGTGGCCGGGCGACCCGGTCGGCAAGCCTGCCGCCGACGGCACCGCCGATCGCCAGACCGCCGAAGAAGCCGGTGAGGATTGCGGACACGGCCTGGCTGGTATTGCCGAACACGAGCACAAGCTGACGTGCCCATACGACCTCGTAGATGAGGCCGGCCGCACCGGACAGGACGAACAGGGCGAGGAGCGCCCAGATCGGAACAACGCGCATTCGACCGCCTGACCTAGCCAATGTGGTACGCCCAGTACACGCCGCCGAGGCCCACCAGCACGCCCCAGCCGATCAGGACCCAGCCCCACCACCGGACCGGACCGCGGTGGACGATCCCCAGGGCAACGAGTGCCCAGACGAACGGGATCGAGTCCAGGAAGTAACGATAGCCGTACTGGAACCAGCCGCCGCCGTAGTAGAGGAGCGTCGGGATGAGGACGAGGACGGCGGCGCCCAGGAGCAGCCAGGAGCGCCGGTCGCGCCACGGCGCCCGGGCCGCCAGCAGCAGGCCGGGGCTGGTGATCAAGACCGACATTCCCAGCCCGTCCGGCTGGTAGTACGGAAACGTGTCGATGAGCTTGGGCAGGTGCAGGAACAGGTAGTCCAGGTTCATCGGCACGTGGACCACCGAGAACAGCCCCTGGTCGCGCAGCGTCTGCAGGAACTCAGGCACCACGGCCAGGGCGTAACCGGACTCGAGCGGCGAGCCGAACCGGTCCGCGTTGTACCAGCCGAAGAACGCGAGGGCAGGGATCAGCCCCAACGCCCAGCCAGGTCCAGTCCCGCCAGGGCAGCGCGGTCACGCGATCGGCCACGGTGCGGCTTCGGCCGGCCACCTCGCCCCAGTCCGGGATCAGCCACAGCGCGACGAACGGGGTTGCGAACGCCACCGGCGCCCGGGTAAGGAAGTCGGCGCCGATCAGCAGGCCCATCCAGATCGCGCGGCGCTGCCCGAACAGCTCGGCGATCAGCAGCAGGGTCAGGATCGTGGCGACGAGGTGGCCGGTGTGCCACACGCCGCCACGCGTGGTGACCCACCAGATCTGGGTGCTGAACCCGAGCAGCGACCACCAGCGCCAGGCGATCCCGCAGCCGCTCGACCCCGATCCGGCCGGCGACCCACCACGCCAGCCCCACGACCGCCGCCGCCAACGCCGCGTTGATCCCCGGCTGCAGCTGGTCGGCGGTGGCCGGCCCGATCATCGCGACCAGCGGCATCAACGCGATCGCCGGGAACGGCCCGAAGGGAACGTAGACGTGGTCGTTCGCGGTAGATCACGTCCAGCGGCCCGAGGACGACATCGATCCAGGTCCGCCCGTGGAGGAAGGCGTCCGCGAGGTAGAACAGGTCCCCGCGCCCGGCGTCGTAGGACCGGTCCGAAAGCCAGTAGATCAGGAACGCCGCGAGGGTGACCAGCAGGCCCACCCATGTTGCGCGGCGACGGATCAGGTCCATGAACCGCCCAGGAGTGGTCACCGGCGAAGTCTGCCGGCGAGGATGCCGGGAAGCCCCGGCAGCAAACCGGGCAAGGATACCGGCGATTCGTGCGTCAGCCGCCGAAGGCGAAGGTCTGCCGTCCCACCGGCGCCCGGACCGCGAACAGCGCGGCGAGGGTGACCGCAAACGCCAGCGGGTACACCACCGATGGGATCACCCCGACCAGGAGCACGCTGGTGGCCAGCGGGATGATCGCGGCCCACCAGTGCCCGCGGTCCAGCAGCCAGGCCACGGGAAGCAGGAGCAGCATCGCGTAGTGGTCCCACAGGATCGGCGACAGCAGCTGGCTCGCGACCACGGCCACGAGGTAGGAGGGGACGGCGCCGAGCCTGAGTGCGGCAACCACGACGGTGACCGCGACGAGCCCCATCGCCGTCCACTGGAGCACGGCAGCCGCATCCGGCGACACGCCCAGCTGGTAGGCAACCGCGCCTGGAGTGAAGTTGTGCGGCGTGGTGATCGGATCGGACACGCGGCCGATCAGCCGCCAGAAGTCCGACCATGCCCCGGCGCCCGCGACGAACGTGGCAAGGACGGCGAGCAGCGCCAGCACCACGGCGCCCACGAGCACCGCCGCCCCAGCGCCGGGTGAGCATCGCCCAGGCCAGCACCAGCCCCGGCTGGATCTTGATCGCGGCCCCGAGTGCGCCGCTGAGCCCCAGCACGGCCGGCCGCTCCAGCCAGCGCCAGCCCACGGCGAACGCGAGGAACAGCAACGGTCCCACCTGGCCCAGCTTGAGCGCGTACAGGAACGGCCACGACAGACCCGCCAGCAGCACGATTACCCACCGCGTGCGCATCGCCACCGGCATGACGGCCACGCCGGCGCCGAACGACACCCCGAGGAGGGCCGTCCACACCCACGTCGCCACCCCTGCCGGCAGCAACCCGAACGCCAGCACGAGCGGGATGAACGTCGGCGGGTAGTAGAACAGTCCAAAGCCGCCGGCGGCCTCGAACGAGGTGTCGTATGCGGCCTTGCCGTCAAGCACGCGGGCCGCTGCGGCGTGGTAGGCGAGGAAGTCGTAGCCGAGCGTGTCGCCGGCGACGGCGAGCGTGACTCCCGCGGTCAGGCCGATGACGAGGAGCGCGATGATCGGCAGGCCACCTCGCGTCGTCCTGCGGGCGAGCGGCGCAACCCGCGCGAGCGGCCCGACACCCACCTCAGGCCGCGGGCTTCTCGGTCGTCCCGGGGGCCACCCGACGCACGTCCCGGTGGAGGAGCGGAGTCCGGAACAGGTCCCACGCCACCCGGATGGCAAGCAGCGGCCCGGGGTGCATCCGCGAGCCCCGGCGGTCCGCCCAGCGGATCGGCAGGACAGCAAACGAGTAGCCGCGCCGCCGCACGAGGTAGATCACCTCCACGTCGAACACGATGCTGGTGATCCGCTGGCGAGCGAACACGTCGCGCGCCACGTCCCGGTGGAAGCCCTTGAACCCGCACTGCGTGTCCTGCACGGGTCCCACCACCCACACCGACGCCAGCATGTGGAACGCCTTGCCCAAGGCCCGGCGCCAGGTCGGCTGCGACTTGCGCATGTCGCTGCCATCTCGCTGGATCCGGCTCCCGTACACGGCGTCGGCGGACGCGAGCGCCTCCACCATGGGCGCGATCTCGTCCGGCGGCGTGGCCATGTCCGCATCGGTGAAGATAACCAGCTCCCCGGTCGCGGCGAGCATCCCGGCGCGAACGGCCGCGCCCTTGCCCCCGTGCGGGACGGCGAGCAGCCTGAGATCCCCCGCCACGGCCTCGGGCCGAGCGCGCACCAGGGCTGCGGTTCCGTCCGTGCTGCCATCGTCCACAACGAGCACGTCCACGGCAGCCGGCAGCTCCTCGGCGCCGGGGCGTCCGTCGCGCGCGACGTGGCCGCGCCGGTGGAGATAGCCGAACAGCTCGTCCAGCGCAGGGCCAAGCCGCGCCTCTTCGTTGAAGGCGGGCAGCACGATGGTCAGGGATCGGTCGAGCATTGGTGGTCAGGGGCGCGGTGTCTGGCGAGCAGACCCGGTTCCCCATCCTCCTTTCGAACCGTGCAAGCGGTTCTCCCGCACACGGCTCACCGATGGTCGCTCACGCATGGTTACGCTGCCTCCGGATAGCGGATGGTGCCACGCAGTCGGTACAGGCCGAGCCCATCGAACCAGTCCTCGGTCCACCGGTTGGCCTCGCCAGGTCGCAGGTCTCGGCCCTTTCGCTTCATCTGGAAGCGTCGGAGCCGGTCCACGACGTAGCGGTCAACCTGGGTGAACTTGGCAGCGGCGTTGCCGGTGCGGAAGTAGTTGCCCCAGCCGCGCAGGACGGGGTTGAGGTCCCGGATCAGCACCCGGACATCCTTCACCCCATTGCGGTTGCGGCCGGTCAGCGCCTTCACCCGTGAGCGAACCCGCTTCATGCTCCGGACCGATGGCCAGCGGTGGAGGTAGTAGCGGCGAATGCCGCGCTCCAGCAGCCGGCCCGAGACCCGGGCATGGAAGTGGCAGCCCAGGAAGTCGAACCCCTCCCGACCCTCTCTGAGATCAACGATCCGCGTCTTGTCCGGGTGGAGCTCGAGCCCAAGGCCGGTGACGATCGCTCGCACCTGCCCAAGGGCCGCCTCGGCCTCGGCCCGGGTGCGGCACAGGATCACGGCATCGTCGGCATAGCGCACCAATGTGCCCTGACCGTGCCTCGCCCAGGTGAGATCAAGCCGGTGGAGGTAGATGTTGGCGAGCAGGGGGCTGATCACCCCACCCTGCGGCGTGCCAGAGACCGTCTGGCTGCGCACGCCGTCCTCCATCACCCCTGCCGTGAGCCATTGCCGGATGAGCTTGAGCACCCGCCGGTCGGACACCCGCTCTGCGACGAACTCGAGCAACCGAGCGTGGTCGATCGAGTCGAAGAAGGAGCGGATATCCAGCTCGACGACCCACATCCTGCCCTCGATGAACGAGCGCCGGATGACCTCGAGCGCCCCGGTCGCGCTCCGCTTGGGCCGGTAGCCGAAGGAGACGGGCAGGAAGTCCGCCTCGAAGATCGGCTCCAGCACGAGCTTCGCCGCCTGCTGCGCCACGCGATCGCGAACCGTCGGGATGCCCAGCGGCCGGACGCCGCCGTCTGGCTTCGGGATGGCCCGCCGCCGGACCGGCGACGGGTGGTATCGACCATGCCGGAGCGAGTCCGAGAGGTCTTGGAGCAGGTGCTCCGCGCCGTATGCCTCGACCTGTGCCAGGGTCTCCCGATCGACCCCGGCCGCTCCCCGATTGGCGAGCACCCGCTTCCACGCCTCTTCCAGCACGTCAGGCCGGAAGATCCGGTCAAAGAGGGCGTGGAAGCGCCGCTCCGGCGACCGCTTGGCCGCCACGCAGAGCCGGTGTTGGAGTTGTTGCACCTTGTCCATGGGCAGACGCCCATGGGGGTTGCTGGACCGGGTGGTCCCGGCCATGCCCTGACGCGTACCTCCGCCACCGGCGTGACCAAAGTCGGGGCCCTTCCCGGGCATGCCCGGTACTACGACCCCGCCGGACTCCCGCTGGGCTCCGGTCGACTTCACCATCGGCTTATACGACCGGTCTTTGCTGACGAGGCTGCCCAGACGGGTCTCTCCTGTTCCGGACCAGACCTTCGAACGCGTGCCGATCCCCCTACCCCGGAGGGACCCGGCAGGTCATCCCGAACACGACCTGTCGGACGTGGCCTTCGCCGTGAAATGAGCGGCTCGGCTCCCTCGTTGTCACTGTGTCGAGGCTGCAGGACTCGCGACTGCTCGCTACGGCCCGTGTTCTTGCTCCCTCCAAAGAGGCTCTTGACGCCCCGCTCAGCCGAAGGGTTCTCACCGTTCGACCGGGGCCTGCTACCGGGCGCTCGGGCGCCTACCCGGGCGGGACTCACACCCGCTGGCCTGATCCAGCTTTCA
>CAVYXU010000058.1:0-20064 GCA_963772565.1 uncultured Chloroflexia bacterium | reverse complement strand
TGCATCTCCTCTCACTGCAGAAGATCTTCGGTGTCATGCTGCCCGAGGAGGCGCAGGTGTCGATCTTCAACGCAACGGCCGCGCCCGTCTGACGGCGGCCATAGCCCGCGGCACCCCACCCGCCTGACGGCGGCGGGCGAGCCCCCGCGGTCCCCGACCCGCCCGCGCTCACCGGGCGACCTCGATGCGCCAGTACCAGGTGGCGTCGTATCCGGCCGCGAATGTCGCGGTGAGCTGGAGGCTCCAGTCCCCGGTGGTCCCGGGCGGCGAGATGACGATGGCGCCGCTGCCGCCGCCGTCCCCGGGCACGGCATCAGCGGCCGCGCCGTCGACGACAGGTGCCCACCGTGCCTGCCACGTCGCCTGCGCGATGCCGGGAACGAACGCGACCGTCATCGGCCCGCTTGACGCGTCGCCGGTCGGGGTACCGACGATCCACGGCGCGTCCGACACCAGCCCGTCCCACGTGAACGTGCCCAGCGCGCCCGCCGCCGGCGCATCCCACGACCCGGCGAGCATCGCCAGTGGCGGGTCCGCGGGCATCGGCTGATCGGTCGGCTCAATGGGCGGCGGACTGGTCGATGGCGGCGCCGCGGTCGGGGTCTCGCCCCGACCGGGCACGTAGCCGGTTGCCCCGGCGCCCCCGCACGCGGCGATGGTCGTGACGATGAGCATGGCCCCCAGCCAGCGACGCGCGACGACGCGACCGCACCCGAACCACGAGACGCGCATCATGTTCCTCCGCGGACGATGGACAGGGGACAGGGCTTGGCGGCACACCCGCTCCAGGCGGTGACCGTCAACCTCGTGGACGTGGACGCCCTGAGGCCCTCGCCGGCGGGCTTCGAGAACACGGCCCGGAAGTCCCGGGTCGCCCACACGGCGACCGAAGCCGAGTACGTTCCCGACGACCCGGCGGTCATTGTCGCGATGTTCGACCAGCCGCTGCTGGTCTGCCCCTGGAGCACCACGACGCGAGCGCTGACAGGGTTGTTCGACAGGCGTCCGGTTCCGTTGCTGGACAGCGTTGCGGTGAAAGCGACCTTCGAGCCGGTCACGACCGCCGTCGAGGACGAGGTCAGCTTGAGCGCGGTCGGCACGTTGAGGCAGGTGCTGTACGGAGTGCTCCATGACTGGACGTCGTACTGCTGCTGGAGCGTCGCCACGTCGCATCGCGCATATGCATGCGCGTTCCAGCCGGCCTTCGGCTTCGCCGGCTGGATGCGCTGCATGATGGAGTCGCGGGAATCGCTGTTGTCGGGGAGATTGACGTGGTGGTCGAGGATCATCACGTGCCCCAGCTCGTGGAGGGCGACGTTCTCGGCCTCGAAGCATCCGTTCGGTGATCCCGTCATCTCGCACCACCGCAGCGTGCCCCAATCGTAGCGATGGCCGTTCTCCCGGTACCACACGCCGAACCAGCCCGGCGGATCCCGGCGCATGCACGCGAGCGCGTTGACGCCGCAGGGGACCGATGTGCCGTAGTAGATGAGGTTGCCCGAGCCGCTCGAGTACGCGAACGTCGGCGCCTTCGACAGGCGGGTGCTGTTGGCTTCAGCTGCGCCCCTGGCGATCGCCGACCGGATCGCGGACGGCGGGGTGCCGGCGGATGACCATCGGTAGGTCAGGCCGAGGTTCTGCGCGTAGAGGCCGCCGCCGAGGATCGGGTCGGGCGTGGCCGCGTGGGTAGGCAGCACGTTCACCAGCGACATGAGGACCGCGAGCGCCAGCGCGACGATGGGGCCGGCGGGCCGGATGCGGAGCAGGGCCGTCATCTGACCGCCTCCTCGATGGTGTCGAAGGCGGAGGTGAGCGGGTTGAGCGCACGGGCGTCGCCCGGATCGGACACGAGGCCGCCCGGTGCGACGAGCAGGTCACCCGCAGGAACGGACGAGCCGCTCGTTGCGGACGACCCATTCAGGACGGGCAGCAGGCCTGCGCTGCCGGCGACGGGCGAGTGACGGCCGGTATCGAGGTCGATGGCCTCGAGCTGGCCGCTGGAGGCGCCGTAGACGACGACGTGGCTGCCGATCCCACCGACGATCGCCGGGCCGGCATCGCCCACGACGATCGTGCGCTCGCCGGTCTCGATGTCGACGGCGACGATCGGGCAGGGGTATCCGTGGCACACGCCCGCGGCGATGACCGTTGACCCGTGCATGCCAAGCATCTGGCCAGTCGCCTCGACCGACGCCACGTGCCCGGTTGCCGGGTCCAGGATGCGATTGCGGCAGGCGAGCTCGCCGCACGACGAGACCGTCAGCCGGTCGTCGTCAGTCAGGCGCAGCTCCGTGCTGAACGTGGGACCGTAGCGGTCGTCGGGGACCATGCCCGGCAACACCCGGACCGCGGGTCCCGGATCCGGATCGCGACGCCAGATCCCGAGGTCCGCGCGGGTCGCCCGGTCGACACGATGCTCCCAGATCGTCCCGTCGCCGGGCGACAGGACCGCGTCCCGGATCACGTCCGCCTCACGGGCGACGACCGTTGCGCAACCCCGGCCGATGTCGATGATCCGCAGCTCCGACATCGATCCGTCGTCATCGCCCACCAGCACTCGGCCATCGACGGGGCCGGACGCGAACGACTCCGCCTGCAGGTCCAGGTGCCGCTCCCGCCCGCCGATCCGGCCGAGCGTCAGCCGCCGGCCCTCGAGCGTTCCGGTGGCATCGAGGTTCGAGTCCAGCCGGTACCACGCCGTCGCGATGGCCGGGCCCGCCGCCGGCACGACCGCCGGGCACTGGGGCGGCTGCCATGGTGGTGCCGCTGCGCTGAGCATCGGCGGGCGGCCGAGGCCGGTCGCGACGAGCGCCCCGAGCACGGCCAGTGGTGTCAGGCCCGAATCCATCGGGCAGCCTCCATTGGAACCTCCTCCGGCGGGGACATCGGTGGCGGGAGGAGGGCGAGGGCGCCAGTCTCGCGGGCGCCACATATCGGCCACTTATCCGGTTGCGGGGTGGTACGCTCGACGGGTCATCGGGACCTCAGGGTCCCCCAAGATCCGACGCGGTACGGTCGCGAAGCCGGTGCGATTCCGGCACAGTCCCGCTACGGTGACCGCCCCCAGGGGCGGAAGTCCGGTCGCCGACCTGCCG
Organism: uncultured Chloroflexia bacterium; assembly: GCA_963772565.1. Taxonomy (GTDB): domain Bacteria; phylum Chloroflexota; class Limnocylindria; order Limnocylindrales; family CSP1-4; genus CAIXZV01. Next base: position 16,969 of record CAVYXU010000058.1, on the reverse strand, counting down.
TCGCCGCTCGAGCCTTCGAGAGAAAGGTCAGGCGTATCGTGCGATCCACCGCCTGACCCTTGCTTCGACCCGAAGCGAGGGTCTTCTGTTCTCCGGTCTCCCCGCACCCTGGAGTCCCCGTGGACGCACGTCCGTACCTGTCAATTCGAGTCCGCACCCCGCGGGCGATCCATGTCCTGCTGCTGGCGCTCGCGACGGTGCTGGCCGCCTGCGCCGGCCCCGCTGCGACGGCCTCGCCCGTCCCCGCCACAGCCGGTCCTTCCGCCCTCGCAACGCCGCCCTCGACCGCCGCGCCCGCCTTTCCCGCGGTCATCACCGACGACGAGGGCACGTCGGTCACGATCCCAAGCGAGCCCCAACGGATCGTGACGCTGACGCCGGCCACCACGGAGACCCTGTTCGCGCTCGGGGTGGGCGACCGGATCGTGGGCAAGTCGGAGGACATCCTGCTGTACCCGCCAGAGGCAGGCGCGATCCCGGACGTCGAGAAGTTCGATGGCAGCGCCGTCGCCGTCGACATCGAGAGGATCGTCGCCGCCAAGCCGGATCTCGTGATCGCGGGCGGCAACTTCGGGACACCGCCGGATGCGGTCCAGCGATTGCGCGAGCTGGGCATGCCCGTGGTCGTGGTCTACGCTCCATCGGTCGCGGCGGTCCTCGATGACATCGAGCTGGTCGGCACGGCCGTCGGGCGGTCGGACCAGGCGTCGGTGATCACCGATCGGATGCGCGCCGGGTTCGCGGCGGTCGAGACCGCGGTCGCCGGGGAGTCGCGACCCCGGGTGTACTACGAGATCGACGCCACGGGCGCATTCTACGGGCCGGCCGACGAGTCGTTCCTGGCCGAGATGATCTCGATGGCGGGCGGCGAGCCGATCACCACGGGTTCGCCCGACAAGTACGACATCTCCGGGGAGCGGCTGCTCCAGGTCGATCCGGAGGTCATCCTCCTGGCCGATGCCGCATACGGCGTCACCGCGGCGGACGTGGCCGCGCGACCGGGTTGGTCGACGATGACCGCGGTGAAGACCGGGGACATTCGCGCCATCGACGACACGACGATCACGAGGCCTGGCCCGCGCCTGTTCCTCGGCCTCGAGCTTCTCGCGGCGACGATCCACCCCGACGCCGCGATCCCGTCCACCTCACCGGTGCCTCCGGTCCCGTGACATTCGGCGCGGCCACCTTCGGCGACACCGGCTCGCGCCTCGATGCGGCGGCGCGCGCCCGCGACCGGCGGCTGTGGCTGGTCGTTGGCGGCATCGCCGTCGGCGTGGCCGGCGCGCTGCTGGGGATCGCGCTCGGCAGCGTCCCGATCCCGTTCGGCGATACGGTCGCGATCGTCGTGGACCGGTTGATCGGCACCCACCTGTCGAACGCCGATCCTGCCACCGTGGCGATCGTGTGGGACCTGCGCATGCCCCGGGTCCTGACGGCGATGGTCGTCGGGACCGGGCTCGCGGTCGCAGGCGCCACGTTCCAGGGATTGCTGCGCAATCCCCTCGCGGACCCGTACGTGCTGGGTACCGCATCCGGGGCGGCGCTGGGAGCCGCGATCGCCGTCCTCATCCCGATCCGGACGCTGGTCCTCGGCTTCGGGCTGGTCCACGTCCTCGCCTTCGGCGGCGCGCTCATCGCCGTGACGACGGTGTACAAGCTGTCGCGCGTCACCGGCCTGGCCCCGCTGACCAGCCTGCTCCTGACCGGGTACGCGGTGGCCTCGCTGCTGTCGGCGGGGCTCGCGATGACGATGTACCTGTCGGGGGCCGCGCTGCGCCAGATCTTCACCTACCTGCTCGGCAGCTTCGACCTGTCGTCGTGGGAGCGCCTGGCCGGCGCGCTGCCGATCGTGGTCGTCGGGTCGATCGTGATCATGACCCGGGCGCGGTCGCTGAACGCGCTGCTGCTGGGCGAGGAGTCGGCCAGCCACCTCGGTATCAACGTCGGGCGAGAGCGCGCGCTGCTGCTTGCGCTCGCGTCGCTGGTGACCGCGGCGGCCGTCACGATCAGCGGGCTGATCGGGTTCGTGGGGCTCGTGGTGCCGCACGTCGTCCGGTTGCTGGTCGGGCCGAACGCCCGGGCGGTCCTGCCGATCTCGGCGATCTGGGGTGCCAACCTGCTCGTGTTCGCCGATCTCGCGGCCCGCCTCGTGGGCAACATTCCCGTGGGCGTGGTGACGGCGCTCATCGGCGCCCCGTTCTTCCTCGCCCTGCTGCGGCGCGCGCGTACCGGGTACGAGCTGTGAGCGGGCCGGCTCTGCTCGTGGACGGCGTGACGGTCGAGTTGCGCGACCGGGCAATCCTGCGCGACGTGTCGCTGCGCGTGGATCACGGCGAACGGGTGGCCCTGATCGGCCCCAACGGCGCCGGCAAGTCGACCCTGCTGCGGGTCCTGGCGGGGATCCTGCGGCCCACCGCCGGTCGCGTGCTGCTCGACGACCAGCCGATTGCCGCCGTCGACCGCGCCGAGGTCGCGCGGCGGCTGGCCGTCGTCCCCCAGCAGACCGCGCTGCCGTTCTCGATGCGGGTCGAGGAGGTCGTCGCGCTTGGCCGGCTGCCCCACGAGTCGGCGCTGCGGGGCGGGAGCCCGGCGGACCGGGCGGCCGTGGCGGCAGCGATCGACCGCGTCGGCCTCGGGCACCTGATCGGGCGCGACGCGCGCGAGCTCTCGCTCGGTGAGCGGCAGCTGGTCCTGCTCGCGCTGGCGGTTGCACAGGCGGCGCCGGTGCTGCTGCTCGACGAACCCACGGTGCATCTCGACCTGCGCCACCAGGTGGAGGCGATGGAGCTGCTGCGGGATCTCAACGAGCGCGACGGCACGGCATTGGTCGCGGTGCTCCACGACCTCGGGCTGGCCGCCCATTTCTTTCCGCGGCTCATCGTCATCGACCGCGGGCGGGTCGTGGCGGACGGGGCGCCGGCCGAGGTGCTGAGCGACGACCTGATCCGGGACGTGTTCGGCGTCTCGCCCGCCCTGGTGCGCCTCGCGGCCGCCGAGGTGCGGGTCTGACAACGCCTGCCCTGCACTCCCGGCTCCGGACCGTTACGCTGGGCACGTGCTGAGACGACGGGCCGCCCTGCTGATCGCCATCGCCATGCTCGCCGCCGCATGCGTCCCTCCGCCCCCGTCGAGGGGCGTGACGACGACGAGCACGCCGGCCGCGGCCACGCCGACGGCGGCGCCGGAGTCAACCGCGCCCGGCGACGAATCCGCCGCGCCCGCGGAGAGCCAGGCCGTCGAGAGCCAGGCCATCGAGAGCGAAGCTCCGACCCCGACGGAACCCCCGGCGGAATCCGCGGCACCATCCGCCGAACCGAGCGGTTCCGCGGCCGCGACGACCGCCGACGGCTGCACCGGCACCGACGCCAACCGGCAGTTCTTCTCCAGCGTCGCCCTTGCGGTGGACTGGACCGTCCTCTGCGGGGCGCTTCCCAAGGGCTGGTTCGTCTCGACCGGCTCCTATCGGCTGGCCAACGGCGGCAAGCTCATCGTCTCGTACAAAGGCCCGTCCGGCGCGACCCTCGAGCTGTCCGAGGGTGCGTACTGTTCGTTCCCGGGCGCCTGCGTGCCGGCCGGCACCGAGGTGGGTGACGCCGCGATGGGGCCGCTGACGGGTCTCCTGATCGACATCGATGGCGGTGGCTACGCGATCGTCGTGAATCCTGCAGACAACCTGGGCTGGCTGCTCGAAGCGCACGGTATCGACGAGGCCACCGTCCGCGACCTCGCGGCCGCGCTGTTCGAGGTCGCCGGATAGCCGGTTCCTGACCGGGCGATGCCGGCGCGGGCCGATTGCTGCATGCGCGCCGCCCCGCCGACTGGGCGATGATGTCGGCATGCGGATCGACGACTTCGCGCTGGAGCGGTACTTCGCGCGCTACGAGTTCAACGTCAGGCACCTGTTCTGCGCTTCGGATGTCGAGGGGTGGCCGATGGCCGACGTCCTGGCGCTCGCCGATCCGGAGGCGGCGACCCTGTGGCGGGACCTCCGGCTCGGCTACGCCGAGGCGCCTGGGCACCCGCTGCTGCGCGCCGAGATCGCCTCGCTCTACGAGTCAATCACGCCCGACGAGGTGCTCGTGTTCAGCGGTGCCGAGGAGGCGATCTTCATCCTCGCCAACGTGCTGCTGGGGCCGGGCGACCACGCGATCGTCGTGTGGCCCGCGTACCAGAGCCTCCACGAGGTGGCGCGCGCGACGGGTGCCGACGTGACACTCCACGAGCTGCGCGCCGCCGATGGCTGGCGGATCGACGTGGACGCGCTCCGCCGCCAGGTCACGCCGCGCACCCGCCTGATCGTGCTCAACGCGCCGCACAACCCGACCGGGTCGCTGCCGGACGCGGACGCGTACCGCGCCGTAGCGGCGATCGCCGCCGATGCCGGTGCGACCCTGCTGTCCGATGAGGTCTATCGGTACCTCGAGCTCGACCCGAACGACCGCCTGCCGGCGGGCGCCGACGTCGGGCCGCACGCGGTGTCACTGGGCGTCATGTCCAAGGCGTTCGCGATGGCGGGGCTGCGGATCGGCTGGCTGGCCACCCACGACGCCCGGCTGCTCGACGCCGCGGTCCGGTTCAAGGACTACACGACGATCTGCGCCTCGGCGCCGGCCGAGATCCTGTCGCTGATCGCGCTTCGCGGCCGCGACGCGGTGCTCGGCCGGTCGAGGGCGATCGTCGCGACGAACATGGCGCTGCTCGACGACTTCTTCACGCGACGCGCGGGGCAGCTGTCGTGGGTCAGGCCGCGCGGCGGCTCGATCGGCTTCCCCGAATTGGCGGACCGCCCCGTCGAGGCATTTGCCGAGGACCTGCTGCGGGCGGAGGGCGTGCTGATCGCACCGGGCTCGATCTTCGGGCACCCCGGCAACCACTTCCGGATCGGCTTCGGGCGCACTCGACATGCCCGCAGCTCTCGAGCGGCTCGACGCGTACGTCGAGCGGACGATGACCCCATAGCGCCGCGGCACACAACGACGGGATGACCAATTGCACGTAACCGACCCGATCACCACGCTGTCCGCCTGCGATCTGAGCGACGCAGATCCATGCCCGTCGCGTGTCGTGCCGCGAGGTCATGACCGCGTACCTCGACCGGATCGAGGCGCTCAACCCGCTGTACAACGCGATCGTCAGCCTCCAGCCTCGCGACGTGCTGCTTGCCCGGGCCGACGCCCGCGATGCCGAGCTCGCCCGGGGCGAGGCCCGTGGGCTGGATGCACGGCTTTCCGATGGCGATCAAGGACCTCGCCGCGACCGCCGGGATCCGGACCACCGAGGGCTCGCCGCTGCTGGCCGACAACGTGCCGGTCGAGGACGACCTCATGGTCGCGCGCATGAAGAGCGCAGGCGGGATCGTCATCGGCAAGACCAACACGCCCGAGTTCGGGCTGGGATCGAGCACGTACAACCGCGTGTTCGGGATCACACGCAACGCCATCAACCCGTCGCGGACGGCTGGCGGTTCGAGCGGGGGAGCGGCTGTCAGCCTCGCCCTGCGGCTCCAGCCGGTGGCCGACGGCAGCGACATGATGGGCTCGCTCCGGAACCCGGCCGCGTTCAACGGCGTATACGGCTTTCGGCCCAGCCCCGGGCGCGTGCCCGGCGGCGCGCCCGGTTCCGGGTTCATCGAGGGAATGGGCACCGAAGGCCCGATGGCGCGGAGCGTCCGTGACCTCGCGAAGCTGCTCTCCGTCCAGGCGGGTCCGGACCGATCGACCCCCCTGTCGATCGACGAGCCGGGCGAGCTGTTCGCCGGACCCCTGGACGCAGATCCTCGAGGGGTGAGGGTCGGCTGGCTGGGCGACCTCGCGGGTTACCTCCCCGTCGAACCAGGCATCCTCGAGGCGTGTGAGCGGGGCCTCACGCGGCTGCAGTCCCTCGGTTGCGTCGTGGAACCCGCAGCACTCGGGTATGCCCCCGAGCGGATCTGGCAGGCGTGGATCACGCTGCGCAGCTGGCTGATCGCGGGGGCTCATGAACCCCGATACCGCGATCCGGCACAGCGGACACAGCTCAAGCCCGAGGTCGCCTGGGAGGTGGAACGTGGGCTGCGCCTCACCGGCCCCGAGGTCTACGCTGCGCACCAGGAGCGCACGACGCTGTACCACCACCTGCTTGGCCTGTTCGAGCGGTACGACATCCTGGTCCTGCCCACGGCGCAGGTGTGGCCGTTTGACGCCGACGTCCGCTGGCCGGCCTCGATCGGCGGGGTCGCGATGGATACCTACCACCGTTGGATGGAGGTGACGATCTACGCGACGCTCGGAGGGTTGCCCGCGCTCAGCGTCCCGGTCGGGCGGAACGACGACGGGCTGCCGATGGGGATGCAGCTGATGGGGCGCCCGAGAGGCGATCTCGCCGTCCTCGCCCTCGGCCATGCCGACGAGGAAGCGGGCCGTGGGAGCGACGGTCCGGCCGGCTCGACTCGCCTGCCGGGCTGACCGTCGCCCTTTCAGACAGCAGCGAGGAGGACGACGATGGCCGAATGGATCTACTTCATCCACCCCCCGCGCGACGACTTTGCAGAAACGATGACCGACGCCGAGCAGGAGGCGTGGGGGCGTCACTGGGTGCGGCTGATGCGCCTGTTCGACGAGGGCCGCGTGGTCATGGTCGGGCCGACCCTGGGGCGCATCAACACCGGCCTGTGCGTGTTCGAAGCGCCCGATGAGGCCGCCGCGCTGGCGTTCATGAACGAGGACCCGACGATCGCGGAAGGCTTCGCGACGGGTGAGCTGCGACCGATGAAGGTCTCGCTGCTTCGTGCACGGGATGAGGACCGGGTTCGCATCGCCCTTGCCGAGGCGGACTGACCCACGGGGCTCGCGCCCGGCCCGACCCGCGGCGACCACTGGCCCGCCGTTGTGCGCCGTCCGGCCCTCCGGTTCCGGGTTGGCGACCGGCATCCTCTCGATGCGGCCCGATCAGGAGTGTGTCCATGCGCCTGCGCGCCCGTCGCCGCCCCGTCACCTCGGCCCTGGCCATGCTGCCGCTGCTGGCCGCCCTCACCGGCTGCGGTCCCGGCCTTCCCGCGCAGGCCACGCAGGCCGCGCCCGTCGTCGGCACCGGCGAGCTCACGACCGAGGATCGGACCGACGCGGACTTCCAGCACCTCAGTGTCGGCGGTGGGCTGCGGGTCATCGTGCGTGCGGGCTCGCCCGCCTCGGTGACGTTGTCCACCCAGGCCAACCTGCTGCCGCTGGTCGTGACCCAGGTGACCGATGGGCAGCTCATCGTCAACGTGGCGCCACCCGGCATCAGCTCGCGCGAGCCCGTCACGCTGACCGTCGTCGTCCCGGATCTTCGTTCGATCACGCTCTCGGGCGGTGCGGTCGGCACGCTGGACGCATCGACGACCGAGCTCGCGATCGACGTCTCGGGCGGTGCCCAGCTGGACGCGACGGGTCGGGTCGGCAGACTGCGCCTCATGGCCTCGAGCGGCGCACAGGCCAGGCTCTCCGGGTTCGTCGCGGACTCGGCCACGGTCGCCATGTCCGGTGGGAGCCGGGCGGAGCTCAACGTGGTCAACGACGTGTCGGGGACGGCAGGCGGCGGTGCCAACCTGCAACTGTCGCAGCCACCGGCGTCGATGACCGTGACCACCAGCGGCGGCGCGATCATCCAGGGCGGCTGACCGCGATCAGTGTCGGCGCCGGGGCCGATCGGTCCCGGGCAGCTGACCGCGATCAGGGAACCGGAGGAACCTCGGGCAGGCGCGCGAGCTCGTCGAGGAAGCGCCCGGTGATCCGGGTCGCCGTCGCCAGGTCATCGATGCGGATGTTCTCGTCCGGCGCGTGCGCGCGGCAGTCGCCGCGCCCCGCTCCCAGCGAGGTGGCCGGAACGCGGTGCCTCGCACACACCTGCGCCATCGGCACCGTGCCCGCCATCGATACCCCGATGACGGGCTCGAGCCCGGTGACCGCCTCGGAGGCGCGAGCGGCCGCCAGGATCACCGCGTGATCGGGCGGGGTCCACCACGCCGGCTCGCTCTCGCACGCCACGACCTCGACATCGCCAAACCCGCGAGCGTCGAGGTGACGCCGGATCGCGGCGACCATCTCGTCCGGAACCTGGTCGGGCACGATCCGGATATCGAGGCGGGCGTGCGCCTCGGCCGGGGTCACCGTCTTGGGCGTGATCTCGGTGTGGCCGGCCCACAGGCCCTGCAGGTTGAGCGTCGTGTCGAAGCTCATTGCCTCCATGGCGGCGGTCCCGTCGAGCCCGCCGACGAAGGTCTCGAGCTGCCATTCCTCGCGGATGTCGGCCAGGTCCTGGAGGTCCATCGCGGCGATCGCCGCCAGCTGCGCGCTCGTCGGCGGGCGCTTGCCCGCGTCGAGCCCCTCGATCGCCGGCCGGCCGGCCGTGTCCCAGAACGTCGCCAGGGCCTGCACCAGGCGATGGCCGGCATTGGGCAGCAGCACCGACAGGCTGGAGTGCGCGTCGTGGGTCAGCGTGCGGACGAGCAGCTCGATCACGACCATCCCCTTGCCGCCGCCGACGATGCCCGGCCGGCCTTCGAGGTCGAGGCCGCCGCCCTCGATCAGCGCGGCATCGGCCACGCGGAGGTCGGGGCGCAGGTCGAGCAGCGCATCGAGGGCGCCGCTGCCGGTCTCCTCCTGGCCCTCGACCAGGAACCGGACCCGGCAGGGAAGCGGACCGAACGCCTCGAGCCAGGCCTCGACGGCCCAGATCCGTGGCAGCAGCTCGCCCTTGTTGTCGGTCGCCCCACGAGCCCACACGCGCCCGTCCCGGATCGCCGGCTCGTAGGGCGGGCTGGTCCACAGATCCAGGGGCGTCGAGGGCTGGACGTCGTAGTGCTGGACCGCGGTCACGGTCCGGGGGCCCTCTCCGATCTCGCCGACGACGAGCGGCGGGACGCCGTCCAGCTCGAGCACGTCGACGGCCGCACCCAGACGTCGCAGGCGTGCTGCCGTCCAGTCGGCGGCCGCGCGCAGATGCTCAGCATCCCCGCCTTCCGACGGGATGCGCAGGAAGTCGACGAGCTCGTCCGTCCAGGCACCAAGGCGTTCGCCGACGATCTCGTCGAAGCGCGTGAAGTCGAGGCCTCCGTCCGGCATCGGATCAGGCCCGCTTGCGCTCGAGGTCGAGGAACGGCAGCTCGACGACGGTGGCATTCACCCGTCCGCGCCGGCCCTCGACCGTCCACTCGACCTGGAGCCGGCTGCCGACCTGCTCGTGCCGTGGCGGAACCGAGGCGAGCGCGATCGCCTGCTTGAGGATCGGGCTCCAGCCGTGCGACGTGGCCTTGCCCACCTGGCGCCCATCGGCGAACACCGGCACGTGCGTCCGGTCCACGGTCGGCGAGATCGCCGGTGGCAGGCCCCGCTCGTCGTACAGCCGCTCGATGTCGTACCAGTCGAGGATCAGGCCCACCAGCCGCCGCGCGGGACCTCCGGCGGCCTGCTCCGCCTGGAGCGCCCGACGGCCGACGTAGTCCGCCTTGTCGAACTTGACCAGGCGGCCGAGACCGACCTCGAACGGGCTGTAGTTCTGCTCCGGGTTCATCGCGTGACGCGCGGACGTGTAGTCCACCTCGAGCAGGATCAGGCCCGCCTCGAGTCGCGTCACGTCCAGCGCGAGCATCCCCGCCGGCCGGATCGCGTACGCCTTTCCCGCCTTGAACAGCGCGTCCCAGACCGCCTCTGCGTCATCGGCCGGGATCCACAGCTCGTAGCCGAGGTCCCCGGTGTAGCCCGTTCGCGACACGTCGATGGCGATCGATCGCCGGCCGGCGCGGACCTTCGCCGGGCGTCGACGGAAGTAGCGCAGATCGCCGAAGTCCTGGCGGGTGACGGCCTCCAGAACCGCGCGGCTGAGCGGGCCCTGGAGCGCGAGCGCGGCGACCGACTCGGTGACGTCCTCGATCTCGACGTCCAACCCGGCGGCGTTCTGGTGCAGCCACCGGTATTGGGGATCGGCGGCCGTCCAGCGCAGCTCCTGCTCTGCCACGCGGTGCACCGTGCCATCGTCGACCAGCTTGCCGTGCTCGTCGCACCACGGCGTGTAGTAGACCTGCCCGACCTTGAGCTTCGTCGCGTCGCGGGTGATCACCCGGTCCGTGAGCCGGATCGCATCCGGCCCGGTCAGCCGGTACTTGTACAGCGGGCTGACATCGATCACCGCGGCCGCCTCGCGGATCGCGTTGTACTCGATGTCGTGGAAGTCGGCGTACACGGAGGAGGCGAAATAGCCCGACCACTCCCGCCACTGCATCTTCCGGTTGAGGGGCGCAGTGCGGGGATGGAATGCGGTGCCGACGCTCACGAAGCTCCTCCTGGGGGTTCCCGGGAAGTATGCATGGTTGCTATGCAGGCTGGATGGGAGAGAGGCCACGCGACCGGGTCGAAGACCTGAGGGCATTGTCTGGTAGCACTCCGCCTCCTGGGCTCCGAGCCAGCTCCGGATGCGCCCCGAGGTCTGCAGCTGCCCGAAGGCGCTTCCACCCGCGAGGTGGCTGTTGGGCTAGCTCCTCCGACGCTCGCGACTGAGCGCCAGCGCCGACTCGTCTTCGTTGGCGGTGATCCGAACGACCCCCCGCTGGAAGCCGAGCGTGGCGTTCGTCTGGACGACCGGGTTCGTCGCCATCGGGTCGATCCGTGTCACGACGGTCTCCATCGGCAGGCCGTGTTCCCAATGCTCGACATCAGACAGCAGGACTCCGCCGGGGGAATCGCCCGGGTAGGCGTCGGCTTCACGGCGTGTCCACTCGTGGACTTCCGTCGCCAGCCTGGCGCGACCGACGAACTCGCCCTGGGGCGTCGCCACGAAGATCAGCGCGAGATCACCTGCGACAAGCGCGTCGCGAACCACCTCGTCGTCGCCGATTCCCCACATCTTCGCATCGAGAAGGTCGACGGCCTCATCTCGGCCGCCATCGAAATTGAACAGGTAGTGCGCCACCCGCGAAGGATATCGGAGCCAAGCGGAGGGCAAACCCGCGATCGGCGAGGGTGCGCGAATGTGACGTGACGGGCCGGTTGCGCGGCGGACTTGACTCGAGGGGCGTGTGCTCCCTCCGGCGAAGCACGGAGGGAGCTCTGCCAGTCCGCCCGTCGTTTCCTTTCGATACCGTGCCAGCATCCGGCGCGAAGCAGGTGGTGTCATTACGCACCGTCACTCTTGCGAGTCGATCCCTGCGCCGTCGCCCGCCGGGTCCCCTCGACGAGGGAGCTGCCAGGCCCCGCCGAACGGGCGGTTCCCGCTGCCAGCGTGCGCGAATGTCACCTGAGGCAGCGACACTCCGGAGCCTGGCGGCGCCCCGGACTCGCCGTTCGAGGGCACCGAGTCAGGCAGGGCCCGAGCGGCACGACTGCCCGGTGGTCAGAGCGCCGGAGCGCCATCCGGGGGCGCCACCGCAACCAGCTGGGCCAACCCTTCAGGGTTCAGGATGTTGATACCGCCGGTGCGTTGGCGATTCACGAGACCGTCGGCTTCCAGCCCGCGCAGTGCCCGGTGCATCATCCCGCGACTCGAACCGATCATGGCGGCGAGATCGGCTCGCCGCGCGACTGGATGGGGTGTGTCGAAGATCACTTCCCCGTAGCGAGTGAGGATGGCAGCCAGCCGCTGGCGCGCATTCTCGAAGGACCGTTCATCGAGCCGCATGTCGAGAACCACCGCGAAATCCGATGACCGGTCAAGGAGGCTGACGGCCAGTCCGGCGTGCTGGAGCGCGAGCTCTCGCACGACTCGCGGATCCCAGGTCGCCAATGTCCCGTCCGTCAGGGCGACCAACTCGTAGAGCGCCTCACCCGCCGGGTCGCTGATCGATCGAAGTCCGCCGAGATAGCCGGGCCCTGCGATCAGCGCGGCACGTACCTGTCCGGTCTCCGCAACCCGCCGAGTCATGACGTGCCCGTCGAGCATGACGAAGGGGGGCAGTTGGATTCCTCTCGCGTGCACCAGGTCGTGGCGGCGGAAGGTCTGTTGCTGGGACGCACGTTCCAAGCGGCGCAGGATGCTGGCGTCAGCATTCGGCAGTAGCCGTGCGAGATGGGAGTCAACCGATTCGATCGCGCCGATGGGGGCCTTCCTGACGTCCCGCTGATCGTGCTGCGGTTGCACTCGGGAGCATATGTGCACGGAGCGTATGTGCACTATGACATTGCGGGCGCGAGAGGATGAGGTACGTTCGGATCGCTCGGCGATTCCGCCAGAGCCGCATCAGCATGGCCAGGCCTAGCGCCGAACCCGAGGACATGCAGACACTTCAGCGTCTCCAGCGCAGCGAGGATGACTCTTGACAGCCGGTGACCAAGCGAGCACGAAGGAGGCCGAGGCACGCCGCGCACTCGTCCTTCACGATCGTCAGCTGGTCGTCGACCTCATCGAGCTGACGCTCAACCACGGCCTGTTCGTTGTGCGGGCTGCGGGTGACCTGGCCGAGGCCGACGCGATCCTGGAGGAATGGCAACCCGATCTCACCGTGATCGACATGGACCACGATGACGCCGCTGACCTGCTCGGACGGCTGGGCGCCGCGAACCAGCTGACGCGACGAGTGACGCCGGCTCTCGGGCTCACCCGCCGCGGCGACCTCAAGACGAAGCTCCGGGCATTCGACCTCGGCGTGGACGACATCCTCACGATGCCCTTCTCGCCCGAGGAGCTGCTCGCGCGGTCCATCGTCATCACCCGCCGGGCGTCGGGCACGGACCGGCCGATCGTGCCGACCATCCGGCTCGGGGAGATCGAGATCGACATCCTCAGTCGCCAGGTCCGCGCCGGCAACTCGATCGTGCACCTGACCGGCATCGAGCAGAGCCTCCTGTACCTGCTCGCCAGTCGCGCCGGCCGCGTGGTCACCCGGGACGAGATCCTCGACGCCATCTGGGGCACCGACTTCGTGACCGAGAGCAACATGGTGGACCGGCACATCCGGAGCCTGCGCATCAAGCTCCAGAACGACTACCGCCACCCACGCTTCATCGCGACGGTCCCGGGTCAGGGCTATCGGTTCATCCCGACGTTCACGAACCTTGGCTGGGGAGGCGAGCCGAAGGCCGGTGCACAGAACCCGGGCGAGACCCCGGCGGACTGAGCGTCCTGGGGTCAGCCGCGGCCGAGGCCTCGGCAGAGGCCGAACGCGACATCGCCACTGCAATAGCCATCGCGCCGGGGAGTGGATGTCATCGTCCACAAGGGTGACCCTCCCTGGTGCTCGCCGATGCGCGGCGCGCCGCCGCAGGTAGGCACGGGTCTGCAACCATTGCCCCGATGGCAAGCAACCCGTTCCTGGAGCACGAGCACCGCCGGCCGGACGTGGACCTCGAGGAGGCGGCGCGGCTGCTGCGGGACCATTTCGGCCGCGAGGGCGTGCGGTCCGAGCTCGGCAGCCACCAGGACCGCAACTACCTCGTCGAGGCGGACGACGGCCGGTTCGTGCTCAAGGTGGCGCGCCACGGCATCTCCCGCCACGAGCTCGAAGCCGAGAATGCGGCGATGCTGCACGTGGCCGCGGCACGACCGGGGTTCGAGGTTCCCGTGCCCCAGGCGGCCCGAGACGGTGGGCTGATCGCGCGCGGGACGACTCGCGCCGGCGTGGACCACGACCTGCGGCTCGTGACGTACATCGACGGGTCGCCGTTGGACGGCGAGGGATACCTTGCCCCGGCGGTGCTGCGAGCCCACGGCGCGATGGCGGCCAGCATCGCCCGCGCGCTCGAGGACTTCGACCACCCGGCGCTCGATCGCGCGCTGCAATGGGACGTCCGCCATGCGGGATCGGTGGTCGAGGCGCTGGCGCCGTTCGCATCGACCCCGGCCCGGCGACAGCTTGCCGAGGACGCCATGGCGCACGCGGCCGCCGCGCTCGATCCCCTCGCTCCGGAGCTGCGCATCCGCACGGTCCACCAGGACGTGACCGACCTCAACACCGTCGCCCGCCGGGATCGTGCGGGGCGCCCGATGCCGGTCGGGCTGATCGACTTCGGCGACCTGTCGCGGACGTGGCTCGCCGCGGAGCTCGCCGTGACGATCGCCGCCGACCTGTTCCACGACCTCGACCATCCGCTGCAGGTCGCGCGCGACGTGGCAGCGGGCTTCCTGCCGCTCCTGCCGCTCGAGCCCGCCGAGCTCGCCGCGCTGTGGCCGATGGTGGTCGCACGGTCTGCCGCCGTTGCGATCAGCGGCGACCAGCAGGCGGCGCTCGAGCCCGACAACGCGTACGTCCATTCGACGCGCGACGAGGAGTGGGCGGCGCTCGAGGCCGTGGTCGCGATCCCGTTCCCGCTCGCGGAGGCCGTCCTTCGCGAGGTGGCGGGCCTCGGCCCGGCTGTCCGGGTCCGCCTGCCGGAGGAGGCCGTCCCGCCGGTGCGCGTTCCGGCGAGCCGGATCCACGTCCTGGACCTGTCGCCGACCTCGGACCTTCCTGGATCCGCGACCGGCGATCCCGCCGCGATCGACGACCCGGTGGCGCAGATCGTCGGCGCGGGGGAGGTGGCCATCGGCCGATGGGGCGAGGCCCGGCTCATCGACGCAGAGCCGGATGCGGGCGTCGAAGCGGCCACGATCCACCTCGGCGTCGACCTGTTCACCATTGCCGGCCTGCCCGTCGTCGCCCCGGTCGGCGGTGTCGTTCGTCGGGCCCCCGCCGGCCTCATGATCGGCGCCGACGGCTTCGACGTACGCCTCGACGGCGTGGCCGCATCGGTGCCGGACGGAGCAACGGTCCGCGCCGGGGACGCCCTTGGCCAGGTGGCAGCCAAGGGACCCGACACGCTGCCCGCCCTCCTCCACGTGCAGCTCATCGCGATCCCAGGGCTCGACGCGCCACGCCGGTGCGTGCCGTCGCTCGCAGGCGCCTGGCAGGCCCTGTGCCCGGACCCGGCGGCGCTCCTCGGCCTCGACCCGGAGGTCGTGGTGGCGCCCCCGGACGACGCCGCGGCGCTCCTTGCCCGCCGGAATGCGGTCCTGGCCGACGTGCAGGTCCACTACTACGCGGACCCGCCGCGGATCGAGCGAGGCTGGCGCCACCACCTTGTGGACGGCGGCGCCCGCGCGTACGTGGATGTCGTCAACAACATTGCCGTCGTGGGACACAGCCATCCGGCGGTGACCGAGGCGGTGGCGCGCCAGCTTGCCCGCCTCAACGCGAACTCGCGGTTCCTGTACGCACCGATGGTCGAGTTCGCGGAGGCGCTCGTCGCACGTTTCCCGGCCCCGCTCGACACCGTGTTCCTGGTCAATACCGGGAGCGAGGCGAATGAGCTGGCGCTACGCCTGGCACGGGTGGCGACGGGCAGCGATGACGTGCTTGCGGTTCGCGGGGCCTACCACGGTTGGACCGGCGCCACCGACGCGATCACGACATCGCTCCTGGACAACCCGCACGCGCTCGAGACCAGGCCTGCATGGATCCACCCCGTCGAGGCGCCGAACCCGTACCGCGGCCGCCATCGGGGACCTGCTGCCGGGGCTCTCTACGCGGACCACGTTCGCGAGACCCTGGCCGCCCTCGCGGCCACGAGCCATCGCCCGGCCGCGTTCATCGCGGAGCCGCTGTTCGGCAACGCCGGCGGCGTCATCCTGCCGGACGGCTACCTGCACCGGGTGTACGCGCTGGTCCGGGCGGCCGGCGGTCTTGCCATCGCCGACGAGGTCCAGACCGGCTACGGGCGCCTCGGCCAATACCAATGGGCGTTCCAGCAGCAGGATGTCGTGCCGGACATCGTGACCGTGGCCAAGGCGGCCGGAAACGGGATGGCCGTCGGCGCGGTGATCAGCACGCGCGCCATCGCCGAGGCGTTCCGCGCCGAGGGATCGTTCTTCTCCTCGATCGGCGGCTCGCCCGTGGCCTGCGCGGCCGGGCTGGCGGTGCTCGAGACGATCGACCGGGAAGGGCTCCAGGCCAACGCGAGGGACGTCGGCGCGCACCTCAAGGCCGGCCTCGAGGGCCTCGCCGAGCGCCACCCGATCATCGGCGCGGTCCACGGCATGGGCCTCTACCTCGGCGTGGAGCTGGTCCGGGACCGCGAGACGCTCGAGCCGGCTACCGAGGAGGCGCAGGCGATCTGCGAGCGGATGCTCGAGCTGGGCGTGATCATCCAGCCCACCGGCGACGGGAACAACGTGCTCAAGGTCAAGCCCCCGCTGTGTATCACCCGCGAGAGCGCGGATGTCGTGGTTGCCGCGCTCGACCGGTCCCTGGCCGAGGGCTGGTAGCGGCGCTCAGGCTTCCGGCGGTTGCCCGTAGGCGAGCACCGGCACGCCCTGTGCCTCGAAGTCGCGCGGGTTGCGCGTGACCACCGTCGCGCCGAGGCTCCATGCCACGCCCGCGACCAGCGAGTCCGCGAGCCGGCGCGGCGACCCACGACCCAACCGACGCCGCGATTCCCCGGCCCACCTTGCCGCAGTCGGCGTCGTCGCCACGTACTCGAGCGCGTCGATGAGGCTCGTGATCGTGGCGAGCTCATCGTCCTCGCCCTTCGAGCACGCCTCGGCGACCACCGCATCGCAGACGAACAGGTCATTCGGCTCGCTGAACAGCCGCATCACGAGCTCGGGAGCGGCGTACCGGTCAAGCGCGTGGTCGATCAGCAGCGTCGTGTCCAGCATGTAGCGCATCGTCCTGCGTCACTCGGGCCAGAGCTTGTCGTCACGGTCCCAGCTGTCCCGGACCTGGCGCAGGATCCGATCCGTCTCCTCGGGCGTCTCGCCCCAGGTTTTCGAGCCCTTGAGCGCGCCCGCGAGCTCCGCGAACACCCTGCGGGCGTGGTCCCGCCGGACCTGGCGAGCGACCACGTCCGCGATGTAGGCGCTCCTGCCGCGCGGCCCGGCCACGGCGTCCACCAGCGCCAGGACGTCCTCGGGGAGCGTAATGTTGGTTCGAACGAGCGCCATCGTGTGCCTTCCAGTGTGAATTGACGCACACACACCCTAACACACACCCGCCCCGAGCTCGCGCCGCGCGCCGGCCGCGCCACGTCCCGTAGACTGCATCAGCACT
>CAVYXU010000057.1:0-44319 GCA_963772565.1 uncultured Chloroflexia bacterium | reverse complement strand
TGATGCACCAGGAGCGGCCCCCGATCCGGGCGCTGCTGCCCGGCCGCTGCTTCCGGTACGAGGCGGTCGACGCCAGCCACGCCTCGGAGTTCTTCCAGGTCGAGGGCCTCATGATCGACGAAGGCACCTCGATGGCGCATCTCAAGGGGCTGCTCGACCAGTTCGCCCACGCGATGTTCGGCGCCGACCGCGCCACCCGGTTCCGTCCCGGCTACTACCCGTTCACCGAGCCCTCCGTCGCGTTCGACATCCTGTGCGTCATCTGCAACGGGGCGAGGTGCCCGGCCTGCTCGCGGACCGGGTGGATGACGATCCTGGGTGCGGGCATGGTCCACCCGGTCGTCCTGCGCTACGGCGGGATCGACCCGGAGCGTTACCAGGGCTTTGCGTTCGGGATGGGCGTCGAGCGGATCGCGAACCTGCGGCACGCGGTCGGCGACCTCCGGCTGTACATGGAGGACGACCTGCGCTTCCTGGAGGCCTTCCGATGAGGGTCCCCCTGTCCTGGCTGCGCGAGCTCGTGGACATCGACCTGACTCCGGAGCAGCTCGCCGAACGGCTGACGCTGCTCGGGATGGAGGTCCAGAAGATCGAGCGCTGGGGCGCCGACTGGGAGCAGGTCGTGACGGGCGAGCTGCTGACCGTTGAGCGGCATCCGCGGGCCGACCGCCTGTCGCTCACCACCGTGACCCTGGGCGATGGGAGCGAGCCGCTCTCGATCGTGTGTGGCGCGACCAACATCGCCCCCGGCCAGCGGATCCCGGTCGCCCTGCCCGGCGCGATCCTGCCGGGGGATCGCCGGATCGAGCGTGCCGAGAAGATGGGTGTCGTGAGCAACGGCATGCTGTGCTCGGGCGAGGAGCTGCACCTGACCGGCGACGGCGACGGGATCCTCATCCTGCCCGCCGGCACCCCGCTCGGAGTTCCGCTGGCCGACCTGTACGGCGACGTGGTGCTCGACGTGGATGTCAAGCCCAACCGCGGTGACGCCCTGTCAATCCTGGGTCTGGCACGCGAGGTGGCGGCCGCGACCGGCCGGCCCGTCCGCGAGCGAGGAGAGATCGAGGTCCTCGAGGGCGACGGCCCGGCCACCGCAGACCGGCTGGTCGTTGATGTCCGCGATCCGGATCTGTGTCCGAGGTTCGTCGGGCGCTGGGTGAGCGGGGTGACCGTCGGTCCGGCGCCGGACCGCGTCCAGATGCGGCTGCTCGCCGCGGGCATGCGCCCGATCTCCAATGTCGTCGACGCGTCGAACTACGTGATGCTGGAGCTGGGCAAGCCGATCCACACGTTCGATGCCGCGCCCGTGGTCGCAGGGGCAGACGGACGCGCGACGATCGTGGTCCGACGCGCTGCGGCTGGCGAGCAGCTCGAAACCCTCGACCACGTCGAGCGGGATCTCGACCCGGATACGCTGTTGATCGCGGGCCTCGACGGCCCGCTCGCGATCGCTGGGGTCATGGGCGGGGCCGCCTCCGAGGTCTCGGACTCGACGACCGACGTGATCATCGAGTCGGCCATCTTCGATCCCGTGAGCATCCGTCGAACGGCGCGTCGCCACGCGCTGCGATCGGAGGCGAGCAGCCGGTTCGAGAAGGGCCAAGAGCCGCGGCTGGCGCGGCTCGGGGCGGATCGGACCGCCGAATTGATCCAGGCCTGGGCCGGTGGCACGGTCGCCGCCGGACGGATCGACACGGCCCCCGTCGAGCCTGGCCCGTCACGCGTTGCCTTCCGTCCGGAGCGGGTCAGCCGCCTGCTCGGCGTTGCGCTGTCGGCTGCCGACCAGCAGGACCTCCTGGGCAAGGTCGGGATCGAGACGGTGGCGCCCCTGGGTACGGCCCAGGTCACGGTGGCGCTGGAGCCGCAACCGCTCGTCGTCGAAGCCGCGCCGGGAACTTCGCTGTCGGCGCTGGTCCCCACGTGGCGGCGAGACATCCTGGTCGAGGCGGACCTGGCCGAGGAGATCGCCCGTGTTCGTGGCTACGAGCTGGTGCCGTCGGTCACGCCGGACACGCTCATGCCCGCCTTCCGTCCATCGCCGCTCGAGATCCGTGAGCTGATCCGCGAGACCCTTGCCGGGGCTGGCCTGACCGAGGTCATCACCACGGCCCTGGTCTCACCGCGACACGTCGAGACGTTCGTGCTTCGGCGCGACGTCCCGTCGGTTGGCGGCGAGGCGGAGCCGGGTGGCGACCCCATCGGCGTGACCAACCCGCTGTCCCGGGATCACTCGCTGCTCCGCCGGAACCTGCTGGGCAGCCTGCTCGACGTCGTCGGCACCAACCTCCGCCGGGGTACCGATGACATCGCGGTGTTCGAGGTCGGCAAGGGATACGCGCACACAGGGGACACACCACGCGAGTGGTGGCGCCTTGGGCTCGCGCTCACCGGCGCCGCCGAGCCGCGGGCCTGGAACCGCCCGGATCGTGCCTACGATCTCGACGACGCCAAGGGCCTGGTCGAGCTGCTTGCCCGGCGTCTCGGCATGGGGCAGCCGGCCTACGAAGCCGAAGGCGACGAGCCGCTGTTCCATCCCGGCCGCACCGCGCGAGCGATGGTTCCCGGCCGCCTTGCCGCCATCCTCGGCGAGGCACACCCGGAGCTGGTGGAAGGCTGGGGCCTGCGGACGGGGCAGCGGGTGCTGCTCGCGGAGATCGCCATCGACGGGTTGGACTCGGGCCGGCTCACTCCCGAGCTGGCGCCCGCGGTGGGCCGCTTCCCCGAGGTGGAACGCGACCTTGCCGTGGTGGTGCCCGAGCCGACGCCGGCGGTCGCGGTGGACACCTTGCTCGCCACCCACGGCGGGGACCTCCTGCGGGACGTGCGGCTGTTCGATGTCTACCGGGGAAGCCCGCTGTCGTCCGCAGAGAAGAGCCTTGCCTTCCGCATCCGATTCGGCGCTCCGGACAGGACGCTCACAGAGCCCGAGATCGATGCCGCGGTGGCGGCGATCGTCGAGGCGCTGGCGACGATCGGCGGGCGCCTGCGTGCGTGATCCGGTGCGGTGGTGGGGCGTTCGCCCCATTGCGACCGCGTCGAGCACACTGCTACGCTTCGCGCGAGGAAACGGCCGACCGGGGTGCGGCCGCCGTCACGAGGTACCTGCGTGAACGTCGCCGACTTCCTGCACTCGATCAACCTGTTCGACGTCCTGGTGATCCTGGTCCTGTTCGGGTTCTTCATCGTGGGCTTCATCCAGGGCACCATCCGACGCCTGGTCGGGATCCTGTCGATCGTGTTCTCGTTCCTGTTCGCGGCCCAGGTCGAGGTGCAGCTGGGCGGGTTCCTGGGCGAGAACTGGGACCAGTTCCCGCCCGAATACGGGTCGATGATCGGGTTCCTGGCCGTGTTCGCCGCGGCCGTGATCGCGTTCTCGCTGGTGATCCAGGGCACCTACAAGAAGGCGCCGTTGTGGGTGAAGTACCCGGCGCTCGACGAGGCCATCGGCGGGGTTCTGGGGGTCGTCCAGGGATTCCTGCTGCTGATGTTCGTGACGATCATCCTGGACCAGTTCTTCCTGCGCCCGGGCTTCCCTGTCGACCCCGACGAGCTGCCGTTCCTGCGCGACTTCTGGAACACGATCAACGGGTCGGGCACCGGCGCACTGCTGCACCAGACCGTGATCCCGAACTTCATCTCACTCACCGCGTTCCTGATCCCTGACTCCATCAAGCTCCTGTACGGAGTCGGGTGACGGTCGGCTCCGGCGGCGGCGGACCACCGCCAGGGCTCCCGTTCCCGCGCCGGCTGCTGGCCGGCGACACGATCGACGCTGCGCGGGCGCTGCTGGGCGCGCGCCTGGTCCGGCTCCCGGAGCCGGCCGCGCCGACGGACGTCCCGCAGCGGGACGGGCTTGCGGCGCCGCGTCGAGTCGGACGGATCGTGGAGGTCGAGGCGTACATCGGCGAGGGCGACCGCGCGTCGCACGCCCGGATGGGCCGGACCGCCCGCAACGCAGTCATGTTCGGCGATCCGGGCATCGCCTACGTGTACCTTGTCTACGGCATGTACAACTGCCTCAACGTCGTCACCGAAGCCGCGCCCCGACCCGCGGCGGTGCTGATCCGCGCGGTCGAGCCCGTGGCCGGCGCGGAGGCGATGCGGGCGGCGCGCATACGGCGAGGGCGAGGCAGCCAGACGGCACGCGCCGTGCCCGACGCACGCATCGCGGCTGGACCCGGGCTCGTCGCAGTTGCGTTCGACATCGATCGACGCCACACCGGCGTCGACCTGTGCGACCCGGCATCGCCCGTGCATCTCGAGCTCGCACCGGCCACCGACCCGGCGCCGGACGTCGTGGTGACGGGCCGGATCGGTATTGCCTACGCGGGAGAGCCGTGGGCGAGCGTCCCGTGGCGCTTCCTCGTGGCAGGCAGTGCGTCCGTCTCGGGTCCCGCGGCGCCTCGCCCGGCACGGTCGCCGTCAGCCGCCTCGCGCTGATCATGGACGCCCGTTCGATCGCCCTGCTCGAGTTCCCGGCCGTCCGGGCCCGGCTCGCCGAGCACACCTCGTTTCCGCCGTCCCGCCGCCTGGCCGAGTCGCTCGAGCCGTCGGCCGACACGGTGATCGTGAGCCGCGGCCTCGACGAGACCGACCAGGCCCGGCAGCTGCTCCAGGAGCGGGCCGGCGTGGGGATCGGGGCCGCGCACGACATCGAGCCCTGGATCGGACGTGCGGCGCGCGGCGGGCGCCTCGACCCGGAGCACTTTCTCGAGATCGGGGAGACGCTCGATGCGGCGACCCGGCTGGCGACCTCCCTGGCGGACGACCGCCGCCCGCTGCTCCGCGAGCTCGGCCGGCGGCTGCACCCGCTGCCGGCCGTGCGCAGCACGCTCAACCGAAGCTTCGATCCGGTAGGCGAGCTGCTGGACACGGCGTCGCCGCGTCTGGGCGGTCTGCGGGCGGCGGTGCGGGTCACCTACGACCGGCTCCGCCGGCGGCTGGACACTCTGGTCGGATCCGAGCTCGGCGGTGCGCTCCAGGAGCCGATCGTCACGCTCCGCAACGGGCGTTACGTGGTTCCGATCCGGGCCGAGGCGAGGAGCCGCGTCAAGGGGATCGTTCACGACGCGTCGGGCAGCGGCCAGACGCTGTTCGTGGAGCCGCTCGTGATCGTCGAGCTGGGCAACGCCTGGCGTGAGGCCCAGTCCGCCGTCGAGGAGGAGGTGGGACGGATCCTCGATGAGCTGTCGGCGCTCGTCGGCGCCAACGCGACCCTGCTCCGCGAGACACTGGAGGCGCTCGCCCAGTTCGACTTCTGGGCGGCCAAGGCGCAGCTTGCAGCCGAGCTCGACGGGGTCCGTCCTGCGCTGGCGGAACGGACGGAGGTCGTGCTCCTGTCGGCTCGCCATCCGGGACTCACGGGCCACGTGGTGCCGATCGACGTGCGGCTGGGCGACGGGTACACCGCGCTGGTGATCACGGGACCCAACACGGGCGGCAAGACGGTGGCGTTGCGGACGCTCGGCCTCCTGTCACTGATGCACCAGGCCGGGCTCCACGTTCCCGCGGCGTCAGGATCGAAGCTCCCCGTGTTCCGCGACGTGTTCGCCGACATCGGAGATGAGCAGTCGATCGCCCAGTCGCTGTCCACCTTCTCGGGTCACCTTCGATCGATCATCCGGATCGTGGAGCACGCCGGGCCGGAGACGCTGGTCCTGCTCGACGAGCTCGGCGCCGGCACGGATCCGACGGAAGGATCGGCGCTTGCCCAGGCCCTGCTCGATCACTTCATCCGATCGGGCGCGCTGATCGCCGCGACGACGCACTACGCGGAGATCAAGGTCTACGCCCACGAGACCTCGGCGGCGCGCAATGCGTCGGTGGAGTTCGACCTCGCGACGCTGTCGCCGACCTATCGCCTGACGATCGGGCTGCCGGGTGGCAGCCAGGCGTTCGCGATCGCCGAGCACCTGGGTCTGCCCGAGCCGATCGTGTCGAATGCCCGGAGCCGGCTGACCGAGAACGAACGTGCCTTCGAGGCCACCCTGGCGTCGATCCGGCGTCAGGAGGGCGAGATCGCGGGCGCGGTCGAGCGGGCTCGTGCTGCCGACGCCAAGGCGGCCGAGGCCCTGCGGGCGGCCGAGGAAGAGCGACGCCGCGCACGCCGCGAGCGGGAAGAAGCGGTGAGCTCCGCGCGCGCGGAGGCGGAGCGCCTGGTCACGAGCCTGCGCGACGACGTAGCCGGCGTTCGCCGTCGCCTGGAGCGGGAAACGGTCACCGCACCGGCCATCGACGCGGCGCTCGCCCGGGCGGAGGGGATCCTCGGCCACCTGCCGGAGCCCCGTCGCGAGCCCGAGCTGGTCGAGCCCGCGACCCCGAGGTCGTGGCACCTGGGCGACCGTGCCCGCAGCCGCAACGGCGGCTGGGAGGGCCGGATTGCCGCGCTCGAGAAGGGTGGGACGCGGGCGACGCTCGAGGCGGGAGGCATGCGGGTATCGGTCCCGGTGACCGACCTCGAGCCAGCGTTGGGCGGGGGAGTCCCGGCCGGCGGAGTGACGGGCAGCGGCAGGGGCGGGGGCGACGAGGCGGCTACCGGAACCGCGGCGCTCCGTCTGGCCAAGGCCAGGGCCGTGGCGTCATCGCTGGACCTGCGGGGGGCACGGGTCGAGGAGGCGCTCGACGCGCTGGCTCACTATCTCGACGACGCGTCCCTGGCAGGTCTGGAGCAGGTCATCGTAATCCACGGGCTCGGAACGGGGGCTCTGCGTGACGCCGTGCGGGCAGAGGCGGGCTCGCATCCCCTGGTCAAGTCGTTCCGCGCCGGCGAGCGGGGAGAGGGCGGCGACGGCGCGACGATCGTGAGGCTCTGACCGCGCACGGCGTTGTCGCCGGGGCGTCAGGGTTTCGGCGAGGGCTTGGGCTTGGGGCTCGGACCGCCACCATTGCCGGGCTTCGACGGCACCGGCGTCGGCGACGGTTCCAGCGTGGGGCACGGCGAGAACGGATTGAGCGAGAAGCAGATCGTCGGTGATGGCGGAACGACCGTGCAGGTCGCGGTGGGCGGGAACTTGCCGCCCCAGGTGTGCCCGAACGGGTAGAAGCCGTCGCCGTAGAAGTACTGCGTCGAGGAGCGCTTCGGACCGCCGGCGACGCCGGCGCCCCTGGCGGCGCGCTTCTGCCACGCGATGTCCGCCTTCTGCCACACGGGGAAGGCCGGCTCGGCGCGGCTGAAGTCCAGGTAGCTGTTGGTGACCATCGGACCCGCGCAGCCATCCTGCCACAGCAGGCCGGACGCCGAATCGACGTCCACGTACACCGACACGTCGGCGGAACGGGTGGGCGCGGTCCCGGGCAGGAACAGCTCCTTGACGGTCTTGGTCGTGGTCGGGCCGGGCAGCATCCCGGTGAAGGCGTCGACGGTGGCCGTTTCGAGGGTCTTGGGCTTGATCCGGCTGAAGCCCTCGATCGGAATGCCCTTGGAGATCTCGGACATGATCGCTGACCACACGGGCGCGGTGGTCTCGAGCGACGTCTTGCCCATCGGGGTGTTGTCGGAGTTGCCCATCCAGATCCCGGTGACGAGCGCGGGCAGCGACGTGTCGGACGGCGGCGGGAGGTAGCCGTAGGCAAGGACATCGCGGTTGTCCTGCGTGGTGCCCGTCTTGTACGCGGCGGGCCGCAGCTTGCCGCCGATGCCATCATGCACGGCCCACTTGGCCCAGAACGGGTTGACGCTGCTGATCGTGTTGCCGGCCAGAATGTCGGTGATCACGAAGGAGGTCTCAGCCGAGATCACCCGCTTGCCCGTCGGCTTGGCATCCGTCGCCGGCCAGATCTGCCTGCCGCTGGGGTCGATGACCTTGAGGATCGTGCGGTGCGGGACGAGGACGCCGCCGTTTGCGATCGCGCCGTAGGCCGAGAGCTCGTCGATGGGGTGCACCTCGAGCGTCCCGATGCTCTCGGAGGCCACGGGCACCGCGCCCGACGGGAAGGTGAGCCCGAAGTCCTGCATCCGCCGGAACTCATGATCGAGCCCGTTGATGAAGCCGGCCTTGACCGCCGGCACATTGAGCGAGAATTGGAGCGCGTTGCGGAGTCGTACCGGTCCGCGTTCCCTGTTGTCCGCCTGCGTCGGCGTGTACGCCTTCGCGCCGCTGGGCGCGAAGTTCGTGACCACGTCCATGAACATCGTCGCCGCGGTCATGGTCCGGTCCTCGATCCCGATCGAGTACACGACCGGCTTGATCGAGGATCCGGGCTGCCGCCAGCCGTCGGCGAGGACGTCGTACTGCGGCTGGAACTGCTTGTAGCCCTTGGCGGTGTAGGACGCGGACCCCGCATAGGCGAGGATGTCGCCGGTGCGATAGTCGAGCACGCTCGCGGCCGCGTTGTTGACGTTCTTGCCGCGCAGGTTGTTGACCCACGACCACTGGCTCTTGGGGATCTTGAGCGCGGTCAGCGCCTTGCTGACCGTCTGCGTCTTGTCCTGCTTGGTGATGTTGGGGGCGATGGCCGCGGCGTAGACCCACTTCTCGACCGTCCTCTGCATCGTGTAGTCGAGCGTGGTGATGACCTTGTAGCCGCCGGTGTCGATCGTCTCGCACTGGGCGGATCCGCACAGGATCGAACCAAGCTCGTCCCGCACCTGCCACACGAACTGCGGCGCCTTCCACTGGTCGGCAGCCTGCGAAGCCAGGATCACGGGCTCGGCCTTGGCGGCCTCGAAGTCGGCGTCGGTGTACTGGCCCTTGGTCAGGACGCTCCGGGTCTTCATCAGGTCGAGGATGAAGTTGCGGCGCTGCACGATTTCCGTGTTCGGCGGCACGACCAGGCGCGTCTGCTCCTTGCCGTTGTCGTCGGTGTAGGTCTCCTCGACCGCGTTCTTGACCAGGTCGAACTTGGTCGGCGACTGGGGGATGCCGGCGAGCAGCGCGAGCTGGGCGAGGTCGAGGTCCTTGAGGTCCTTGCGCCAGTAGCTCCGAGCGGCCGCCTGCACACCGTAGCTCCGGTTCCCGTAGAAGTTCTGGTTGAGGTACTTCTCGATGATCGTCTGCTTGCCGGTCTCGCCCGGATACGCTTCGGTCAGGCGGATCGACTGGATGATCTCCTTGGCCTTGCGCTCGTAGATGCTGCCGGTGAACGCGCTCGCAGGAAGCAGTCGCGCCCGCACGAGCTGCTGCGTGATCGTGGAGCCGCCCCGGTCCCGGCCGTTGATCGTGTCGATCGCGGCAGACACGAAGCCCAGGGGGTCGAAGCCGGCGTTGTCCCAGAACGTCTTGTCCTCGATCGACGTGGTGGCGTCGATCAGGGCGGGCGGAATCTGGTCGAAGGTCACAACGACCCGGCGGTCATCTCCGAGACGCGCCAGGATCGTCTCGCCGGTGCGGTCATAGACCGTCGTCTGCTGCGAGAACTCGATGGATTCCAGCCGGGACTTCGGATCCTCGAGGTCGCGCGCGAGGTAGGAGTACCCGGCGACCGCCCCGGCCGCGCCGAGCAGGCCGAGCACCATCAAGGTGCCGAACAGGAAGAGGGGAAGGGCGACGACCGCGGCGCGAGCGGCGCCGCTTCCGCGGGGACGGCGCTTGTTGCCAAGCCGGCGTTGGCGCTGCCTCCGCTTGAGGCTGGTTTGCATTGCGGGCGGAACGATACCATGCGGGGGATGGAAGCCCGAACCCCCTGTTCGGGCCGGAGCGTGGACGCCTCCGGCCCCTTGCATGTGACGGTCCGATGAACGAAACCGTCGCGAGAGACCCGTCCCCCGGGCTCGCGGGACTGCTCCCGGAGCTCGAGTGGCGGGGGATCCTGCACGCCGCGACCCCCGGCGTGGCAGCACGCCTCGCAACCGGGCGACCGATCGCCGCCTACAACGGGTTCGACCCGTCGGCGGACTCGCTCCACGTTGGCCACCTGATCCCCATCCTCGGCCTGGTCCGTCTCCAGCAGCACGGTGGGCGCCCGGTGGCGCTGGTCGGCGGCGGCACCGGGATGATCGGCGATCCCTCGGGTCGCTCCAGCGAGCGCAACCTGCTCGACCGGGACACCCTTGAGCACAACGTGGCGGCGATCCGGGCCCAGCTCGAGCGGTTCCTGGACTTCGCGCCCGGGCCCGCGCAGGCCTCGATGGTCAACAACCTGGACTGGCTGGGCAGCCTGTCCTTGATCGATTACCTGCGGGACGTGGGAAAGCACTTCACGATCCCGTACATGCTGGCCAAGGACTCGGTGCAGCAGCGCCTGGAGCGCGGCCTGTCGTTCACCGAGTTCAGCTACATGACCCTCCAGGCATTCGACTTCGCCACGCTGTACCGGGATCACGGTGTCGAGATGCAGATGGGCGGAGCGGACCAGTGGGGGAACATCACCGCCGGCCTCGAGCTGATCCGCCGGACCAGCGGCGACGGGGACGGTGACGGCCCGGCCCACGGCATCGCCTACAAGCTGCTGCTGTCGCCGTCCGGTGCGAAGTTCGGCAAGAGCGAGGGCGGGGATTCGGTGTGGCTCGATCCCGCCCTGACCACGCCGTACGCGTTCTACCAGTACTGGATCCAGGTTGACGATCGGGACGTGTCCACGTACATGCGCTGGTTCACGACCTGGGAGCGAGAGGAGATCGAGGCGCTCGATGCCCAGATCGCCGCCCAGCCGGAGCGACGCGAGGCGCAGCGGCGCCTCGCGCTCGACGTCACGGCGCGCGTTCACGGCGAGGATGCGGCGCGGGATGCCGAGCGGCAGAGCCGGAGTGCGTTCAGCCGCGACGTCTCGGTGCTTTCATTCGACGATCTCGTGAACATGCGGGGTCAGGTCCCGGCGTTCTCGTTGAGGGCCGAGGAGCTCGCAAGCGCCCTCGGAACGGCAATCGGGTCGAACGCGTACTCGTCGAAGGGCGAGGCGCGGCGCGCGATGGCCGGTGGCGGGTTCTACGTGAACAACGTGCGCATCACGGATCCCGACGCGCCACTTCCGGAACCGCTGCACGGACGCTTCTGGATCGTCCGCGCCGGCAAGAAGAACGTGCGGCTGGTCGAGCCCGGGGAGTAGCCCGCGTCAGCCGGCGTGCCGCTCGCGCAGCACCGCGACGACCGACCGCGGCTCCAGGCCGCGCTCCTTGAGCAGCACGAGCACGTGGTAGAGGAGATCGCCTGCCTCGCCCGCGAGCAGCTCCCGCGTCTCGTCTCGCGCCGCACCCGTTCGTTCGTCCGCCTCATCGTTCTTGGCCGCCAGGAGCACCTCGGTCGCCTCCTCGGCAACCTTGCGTCCCGCGAGGTCGACGCCACCGTCGAGGAGCCGGGTCGTGTAGGAGCCAGCAGGTCGGTCTGTCGCCCGGGCCGCGATCGTCGCCCACAGCGTCTCCAGCCACGCGAAGCCCTGCGCCTCCCCAGATGGTGCAGCAGGCGCCCCGTCCGCATCGAAGCAGCTCCGCGTCCCGCGATGACAGGTCGGCCCGTGCGGCGCGACGCCGATCAGCAGCGCGTCGCCGTCGCAGTCGAGCGCGAGCGAGCGCAGGTGCAGGACGTTGCCGGACGTCTCGCCCTTGCGCCACAGCCGGCCGCGCGAGCGGGAGTGGAAATGAACCTCGCCGGTCGCGAGCGTGGCCGCCAACGCTTCTGCGTCAAGCCAGCCGACCATCAGCACCCGCCCGTCCGCGACGTCCTGCACCACCCCGGGGGCGAGCCCGGTGTCGTCCCAGGTGACGCCCTCGGGGTCCAGGCCAGCCGCGATGAGCACCGGTCCGGCGTTCGCAACGTCGCTCATACGACCACCTCCGAGCCAACTCCCAGCCGGACCGGCAGCCCGGCGGCCGCCATCGCGGCCTTGACCTCTGCGATCGAGAACATCCGGCGGTGGAAGATCGACGCGGCGAGGACCGCGTCCGCTCCGCCGTCGCGGACGGCCGCGACGAAGTCGTCCGGGCCTGCCGCGCCGCCCGAGGCGATGACCGGGACGACCACGGAACGGGTGATCGCGCGGAGCAGCTCCGTGTCGTAGCCGGACCGGGTGCCGTCCCGATCGATGGACGTGACCAGCAGCTCGCCCGCACCGAGCTCGACCGCGCGTTTCGCCCACTCGACGGCGTCGAGGCCCACCGCCTCGCGTCCGCCCTTGACGACGACTTCGAAGCCCGACGGACAGCGTGGATCCCCGTCTGCCCGGGTGACGCGCCGTGCGTCGATCGCGACGACGACGGCCTGGCTGCCGAACCGTGCCGCGCAGCGTGTGATCAGGTCGGGCTCGGTGGCGGCGCGCGTATTGAGACTCACCTTGTCCGCGCCGGCGCGCAGGACATCGCGCATGTCGTCGACGGTGCGCACGCCGCCGCCCACCGTGAGCGGCACGAACGCCCGTCGGGCGGTTCTCTCGACGATGTCGAGCAGCGTCCCGCGACCCTCCGGTGCCGCGGTGATGTCGAGGAACACGAGCTCATCGGCGCCCTCCGCTGCGTAGCGCTCGGCGAGCTCGGGTGGATCGCCCTCATCGACCAGGTCGACGAACTTCGTGCCCTTGACCACGCGTCCGTTGGCGACGTCGAGACAGGGGATCACGCGCCGGCGAAGCATCAGGCCGCGTCCGGTCGAGCGTCCTGACCGCGGCCCGCCCCGGACACGGACGCCACGACGTTGGCCAGCAGGCGCAGCCCGTCCGTACCCGAGCGCTCGGGGTGGAACTGGACGCCGAGCAGCCGGCCACGTGCCACCGCCGACACGAACGGCCGGCCGTGCTCGGTCGTTGCGAGCACCGTGTCGTCCGCGAGACCGGCCGCCGGTAGGCCGGCATAGGAGTGGACGAAGTAGAAGTCGGCGTCATCGACGATCCCCGCGAACGCGGGATGCGAGCGATGGCGGCTCACCTGGTTCCAGCCGATGTGGGGCAGGGTCGGGGCGTCGTCGAGGCGTACCGTCCGGCCCGGCAGGAGGCTGAGCGTCGTCGCGCCGTCCTCGTCGCTGCCGTCGAACAGGAGCTGGAGGCCGAGGCAGATCCCCAGGAACGGCCGGTCGGCCTCGACCCAGTCACGGATCGGGGCCACGAACCCGCCGGCTCGGAGACGGTCCATCGCCGGCGCCGCGGCGCCCACTCCGGGCACGACCAGCAGGTCCGCGTCGTCGATCTCGCCACCGGACTTTGCCAGACGCACGCGCGCGCCCGCCGCGTCGAGCGCCTGGTCGATCGACACGAGGTTGCCCGCTCCGTAGTCGATGACGGCGACCAGCGGCCCCGGGCCGGTCATCCGAGCGAGCCCTTGGTGGATGCGACCCCGGCCCGCCGCGGATCGGGCTCGCAGGCGCCACGGAGCGCGCGGCCGAGCGCCTTGAACGCCGCCTCGGCGAGGTGGTGGTCGTTGCGGCCGCGACCATCGAGGTGCAGGGTCGCACCGGCGGTGCGGGCAAAGGCCTCGAGCGCATGGTCCACGAGCTGGAGCGGCAGCGTACCGGCGCGCTCACCGCGGAACGGCAGGTCGATCACGGCGTACGGCCGACCCCCGATGTCCACGACCGCGGTGGCGAGCGACTCGTCCATGGGGACGGCGGCGTCGCCGAACCGGCGGATCCCGGAGCGATCGCCCAGCGCGGCGGCGAATGCGGAGCCGAGGACGAGCGCGACATCCTCGACGGTGTGGTGCTCATCGACCTCGAGGTCGCCGGTTGCCGCAACGTCCAGGTCGAACAGGCCATGGTGGGCGAGCGACGACAGCAGGTGGTCGTAGAAGCCGACGCCGGTCGCGACATCGGCACGGCCGGTCCCGTCGAGATCGAGCGTGATCTCGACGTCGGTCTCGCGCGTCCGCCGTCGCAGGCGAACCCGACGGGCTTCCTGCTCCAGGACGTCGAGGGTTCCGAGCGGCGTCGTCATGCGGGAACCTCCTGCGCGATGGAGCGCGCGGCAGCGATAAGTCGATCGTTCTCGTCCGCGGCACGCACCGTGAACCGCAGGCAACGGGCGAGCGGATGGTCCGCGCCGAAGGTCCGCGGCACCAGCCCCAGCCGCAGCAGCCGGCCGGCCACGAACGCGGCCCGCTCCGGCGTCCGGAGGTCCACGAGCAGGAAGTTGGTCACCGACGGATAGGGTTGCCAGCCGATCCCGGCGAGGTCGTCGGCGAGGCGGCCCCGCTGTTCATCGACCCGGGTGACGTTCTCGCGCATCTCCTCGGCATCGAGCAGGGCCCGGGTCACCACGGTCTCGGAGATCGTGCCGATCGAGCCGGGCGGCCGGTACAGGGCGACGCGGGCGAGCGTCGCCGGCGCTGCGACGGCGAACCCGACACGGAGTCCGGCCAGCGCGTACGCCTTGGACGCGGTCCGGACCACGACCAGGTTGGGAAACCGCGTCCGCAACGGGATGACGGTCTCCCGGGCGAACTCCGCGTACGCCTCGTCTACGATCACGGCGGCCGGTTCACGTCCGGCCTCGGCCGCGTCGGCAGCAATGCCCTCGAGCAGGCGCTCGATGGTGCCCGGTGCCTCGAGCTGACCGGTGGGGTTGTTCGGGTTGCACAGCCACAGCATCGACGCGCTCGCCACGGCCGCGCGGATCGCATCCTCGTCGAGCCCGAACCCGCGATCCGGTCCGAGTCGAGGCACCGGGACGACGGCACCGCCGCGCTGCTCGGTCACCACGCGGTACATCGCGTAGCTGGGGACCGGGATCACCGCCGCGGCCCCGGCGGCGAGGAACGCCTTGACGCACATGTCCAGGATCTCGTCCGCCCCCGCGCCGGGGACGACCTCGTCGGTGCCCACCTCGTAGCGGGTGGCGGCGGCCTCCACCAGCCGGCGGTAGTCGCCCGGCGGGTATTCGCTGAGGCTCGTCTCGAACGTGCCGCCGGCGAGCAGGTCGGCGAGCAGCCGCGGGGGCGCGGGCGACGTATTGAGGTCGAACCGGATGACCTGCTCGATCGGCAGGCCATAGCGGGACGCGACGCCTTCGTCGGTCGCCTCCCAGCTGTAGGACGAAGGCTCCACGGGCGACGAGAAGCTGACGGGGGTGGGGCTCATGGCCGACCTTCCTCGGACGCGAAGCGGACCTCGACCGCGTCGCGGTGGGCGAGCAGGCCCTCCGCCTCGGCGAGCGTCCGGATCGCCGGCCGAAGCGCGGCCAGGCCGTCGCGCGTGATCCGTTGCACCTGGTTGTACTTGCCGAAGATCTCGACGGCCAGCGGACCGCACGCGCGCGCTAGCCCGCCGGTGGGCAGGACGTGGTTCGCCCCGGACGCGTAGTCGCCGGCGGACTCGGGCGACCAGCGGCCAACGAAGATCGAACCGGCGTTGCGGATCTGCGCGACGGCAGCCTCCGCGTCATTCACCTCGATCGACAGGTGCTCGGGTCCGTACCCGTTGACGAACTCGATGCCGGCGGCGAGATCGGGAACCAGCACGATCCGGCCGTGATCGGCGAGGGCCCGGGCCAGGATCTCGCGCCGGGCGGCGGTTGCGAGCCGGCGCCGGACCTCGCCCTCCACGGCGTCGGCAAACGCCTCGTCGGGCGTCACCAGCAGGGCAGGGGAGTCGACCCCGTGCTCGGCCTGGGTGATCAGGTCGGCGGCCACGATGGCGATGTCGGCGGATGCGTCGGCGAGCACCAGCCCCTCCGAGGGACCGGCCGGGAGATCGATCCCGACCTCGCCCACCAGCTCGATCTTGGCTGCCGTGACCCAGGTGCTGCCCGGGCCGACGATGAGGTCCACGGGCGCAAGGTCGATGTCCGGCAGCCCGAAGGCAAGTGCGCCGATCGCCTGAACGCCGCCCGCGACGAACAGCGCATCCACCCCGAGCAGGCCGGCGGCGCCGAGCAGCACCGGGTGGATCGCTCCGTCCCGATCGGCCGGCGACGCAACGACGATCGAGGCAACGCCGGCGACACGCGCCGGCACGACCGTCATCAGCAGCGACGAGGGATACGGCGCGGAGCCACCCGGCACGTACGCACCTGTGCGGGAGACCGGCAGCCAGCGACGCTCGAGGTCGACGCCGGGAACGATCGAGGTGCGCGTGGAGACGGGCCGCTGCGCGAGCGCGAATCGCTCGATGTTGGCGGCAGCCAGCTCCAGCGCGTCACGCTGCTCGCGGCCGAGCGCGTCGCGTGCGACGAGAAGCTCGTCACGCGAGATGAGCAGCCGGCCGTCGGGCCGCCCGCCGCCGAACCGGGCAGATGCCTCGCGCACCGCGTCGGCGCCGCGGGATCGAACATCGGCGAGGATCCGGCGGGCGGTTTCGCGAACCGCGGGATCGGGCACGGCACCGCGCCGGAACAAGGCGTTGCGATCACGGACCGCGGCGGCGTCCGGATCGCGGAGGTCGAGTCGCTGGAGGCGCAGCTCGGCGGGTGCCACGCTGGTCGTCGCGCCGCTCACGGCAGGATCTTCTCGATCGGGAGCACGAGGATCCCCGAGGCGCCGGCGGTCTTGAGCCGGGGCAGCAGGCCCCAGACTTCGTCGGCGCCGACGACAGAGTGGATTGCGATCATCCCCGCGTGCGCCAGCGGGATGACCGACGGGGACTCGAGCCCAGGCAGGAGGTCCTCGAGCACGGCCAGCTTGGTCGACGGCGCGTTCATCATCAGGTACTTGCGTCCCCGGGCCGCGATCACGGAGCCCAGCATGGTGACGATGGACTCGAGCTCGCCGGCGCGCTGCTCGAGCGCGGCGGGGCTGCTCACCAGGATCGCTTCGGAGGCGAGCAGGTCGCCGATCGCGCGGAGCCCGTTCATGGCCAGGGTCGAGCCCGTGGACACGAGGTCCACGATCCCGTCCGCGAGACCCAGCCGCGGTGCGACCTCGACGGCGCCCGACAGCGGAATGACCTCGACGGGGATCCCCTGATCTGCGAAGAAGCCGCGGGTGACGTTGGGATGCGAGGTCGCGACCTTGAGCCCGGCGAGATCCTCGATCGCCTGGAACGGCGCGTCGGCGGCGACGGCTGCGGCCAGCCGGCACCGCCCGTAGCCGAGCGGCCGAAGGGTGGGCAGTGGCACGCCGCTCTCGGCGAGGATGTCGATGCCCGTGACCCCCGCATCCGCGACGCCGTCGGACACGAACTCCACGACATCGCCTGTGCGCACGAACAGGATGTCGAGCGGGTGATTCTGGACCCGCGCGACGAGGTTGCGGTCGTGCTCTTCGAACATGAGCCCGGCGTCGTGCAGCAGGGCCAGGGTCGGCTCGACGAGGCGTCCCTTGTTGGGGATCGCCAGGCGCAGGCGTTCTCTCATCGAACCCTGCCGGGTGCGCCGCCCGCGGCCGCCTCGGAGTCGCGGGTTCGGTCGAGCATCCGGCGATAGCCACCCTCGCCGTGGTTGAGCCAAGATGCGATCCGCGTGATCGTCGCGGTGCTGGCGCCGGTCCGCTGCGAGATCTCCGCGTAGTGCAGACCGGCGTCCAGGAGCCTGGCGACAGCCCAGCGCTGGGCCATGTCCCGGAGCTCGCCGAGCGTGCACAGATCGCGGAGAAACCGCTCGGCGTCCTCGCTCGAGTCGAGGCGCAACAGGACGTCGATCAGCGCCTCGGTGTCCGGGGTGCGCCAGTCGTCGGTCACGGGCGGTTCCTTTCTTGTCGCATCGCACGAGGCATGCGACGCTGGACGTTGGCGGGTGGGGTGCACGTGGCGGGGGTGCGCCCTATGGGGTGATAACGTAGTAGTGTGCTAAAACGCTAGCAGGAGTATGTCGGGGTGTCAACGTTCGAGCTGCTGCCGGCAATCGACCTGCTCGGGGGGCGGGTGGTTCGGCTCCGGCAGGGCGACTTCGCACGCGAGACCGCCTACGGCTCGGACCCTCCGGCGACGGCGCGCGCGTTTGCGGACGCCGGTGCCACCTGGGTGCACGTGGTTGATCTCGACGGCGCGCGAGCGGGGGAGCCGCGGCAGCTCGAGCTCGTCGCCGCGGTCGTTGCGGAGCTTCGAGGCCG
Source organism: uncultured Chloroflexia bacterium (assembly GCA_963772565.1). Taxonomy (GTDB): domain Bacteria; phylum Chloroflexota; class Limnocylindria; order Limnocylindrales; family CSP1-4; genus CAIXZV01. The sequence goes on along the minus strand of CAVYXU010000057.1, from coordinate 26,480 downwards.
TGCCCATGTCGAGCTCGGTGGGGGCCTTCGATCTGCGGCGGCAGTCGCCGGCGCGCTGGGCACGGGGGTGAGCCGGGTGGCCGTCGGGACGGCCGTGCTGCGGGATCCGGCATTCGCAGCCGAGATCGTGGCGCGCCACGGCGCAGATCGGGTCGTCGCCTCGATCGACGTCCGTGACGGGATGGCACTGGGCGAGGGCTGGCGGACGGGCGCGAGCGGCCTGCCCGCGGCGGACGCGGTGGCAATGCTCGCCGACGCCGGCATCACCACGTTCGAGGTCACGGCCATCGAGCGGGACGGGCTGCTCGAGGGACCCGACCTCGGGATGCTGCGCTCGCTGGTTGCGCTCGGTCGCGGACGGGTCATCGCCTCGGGCGGGATCGCGTCCGTCGAGGACGTGCTGGCCGCCCAGGCGGCAGGGTGCGCGGGGGCCATCGTCGGACGCGCGCTGTACGAGGGGCAGATCGATCTTCGGGCGCTGGTCGAGATGCTCGGTGGCGCCGGCGGACGCGGCTGAATTCGAGTCGAAGGGCGGCCTGATCGGCCGCCGGCGCGACGGCTCAGTGGGCCTCGGCGAGCTCCTTCTTGTGTGCCTCGACGATCTTCTCGGCGAGGTGCGACGGCACGTCCTCGTAATGGTCGAGCGTCGCGCTGAACGTGCCGCGCCCGCCGGTGAACGCCCGGAGCTCGGTGGCGTAGGAGAACAGCTCCGCCTGGGGGACGTGCGCCGAGATCACCTGGATGCCGTCGGCCGAATCGAGCCCCAGCAGGCGTCCCCGGCGGCCGTTGAGATCGCGATTGACCTCGCCCATGTACTGCTCCGGCACCCGGACATCGACCGCCATGATCGGCTCCAGCAGCACGGGCTTCGCCTGGAGCACGCCGTCCTTGAGGGCCATCGAGGCGGCGATCTTGAATGCCAGCTCGTTGGAGTCGACGGGGTGGAACGACCCGTCGTAGAGGGTCGCCTTGAAGTCGATCAGCGGGTAGCCGGCGAACACGCCGTCGGCGGCCGTCTCGCGGATGCCCTTCTCGATCCCGGTGAAGAATCCCTTGGGGACCGACCCGCCCACGACGCGGTCCGCGAACTCGACGCCATTGCCCGGGCTCGGCTCGAGCTCCAGCCAGACGTCGCCGAACATGCCGTGGCCTCCGGTCTGCTTCTTGTACCGGCCATGGACCTGGGTCTTGCCGCGGATGGTCTCCCGATAGGGGACGGTCGGGGTGCGAGTCACGATCGCGGCGCCGAACTTGCGCTTGAGGCGCTCGGTGATGACCGCAACCTGTGCCTCGCCGATCGAGCGCAGGATCTGCTCTCCGGTCTCGCTGCGCTCGACGCGCGCCGTCGGCTCCTCCTCGAGCATCCGCTGGAGCGCCGGCCCCATCTTGTCGAGATCGCCCTTCGATTCGGGCTCGATCGCGACCAGGAGGGTGGGGTCAGGAAACACAATCGGCGCCAGGATCAGCGGGTGCTCCTTGCCGGCGAGGGTATCGCCGGTCTCGGTCACGCCCAGCTTCGCGACGGCGCCGATCTCCCCGGCCTTGAGCTCCCCGGCGGCTTCCTGCTCCTTGCCGTGGAGATACAGGAGCTGCCCGATCCGCTCATCGGCGCCCTTGCTGGCGTTGAACACGCCGCCCTGGCTCTTGAGCGTGCCCGACAGGACGCGCAGGTACGTCAGCCGGCCGACGAACGGGTCCGCCGCGGTCTTGAACACGCGAACCAGGAGCGGGCCGTCCGCCGACGCCGCGATCTCGACCTCCTTGCCGGCCTTGTCGGTGGCCGCGTATGGGCCCTCCTCCTCGGGCGAGGGGAGATAGCGGACGATGGCGTCGAGGAGTGCGCCCAGGCCGATGCCCCTGGCGGCCGAGGCCACCAGCACCGGCGCCAGGACGGCCTCGCGGACGCCCTTGTGGAGGCAGGCATCGAGCTCCGCGTCCGAGATCTCCTCCTCGTTGAGGTACTTCTCGAACACGACGTCATCAGCTTCGGCGGCGGCCTCCAGCAGCTGATCGCGCCTGCGGGCAACCTCGTCCGCGAGCTCGGCGGGGATGTCGACCTGGACTTCCTTGTCGTTCTCGAAGCGCCACGCGCGCCGGTGAACGAGGTCGACGTAGCCGGTGAACGTGTCGGCCGCGCCGATCGCCAGGTGGAGCGGTGCGATCTTGTTGCCGAACGCCGTCCGCAGGTCGTCCAGCGCCCGGCCCGGATCGGCGTTCTCCCGGTCGCACTTGTTGAGCACGAAGCAGGCCGCCGTGTTCGTCGCCCGGCCGACCGCGACGGCGGATTCGAGCCCCGCCTCGACCCCGGCCGATGCATCCATCACGAACAGCGCCGCATCGGCCGCGTGAAACCCCTGGATCATCTCGCCCACGAAGTCCGGGTAGCCGGGCGTGTCCACGACCGTGATCTCGTGGTCGTCGTGATCGAAGGTTCCGACCGCCAGGCTCAAGGTCTGGTTGCGCTTCTGCTCCTCGGGCTCGTAGTCGAGGTGGGCCGTCCCGTCGTCCACCCGACCCAGTCGCGGGATCGCCCCCGCCCGGAACAGGACCTGCTCCGCCAGCGTCGTCTTGCCGCTGCCGGCGTGGCCGGCCAGGACGACGCTGCGGACATGGGCAATATCGACGCTCTTCAAGGTCATCGCGCGCGGTTCCTCTCGGTAGGTTCGACCGTCGGACCGGGGGCCCGGCCGTGACGGGACGGTGGGCGCAGGATGCGCAGGCTTGCGACGCCGGGTCCGGACCTGGGGCGCGCGACGCACCCGCAACCGGGACGGTGGACCCGTCGTCACGATGATAGTCGGTATACTCCCGCCCGATGTCCGGACATTCCAAATGGTCGACGATCAAGCGCCAGAAGGGCGTCAACGATTCCAAGCGCAGCGCGATGTTCACCAAGGTCGCGCGCGAGGTGGCAGTCGCCGCGCGCGCCGGCGGCGGGGATCCTGACGCGAACTACCGGCTGCGGCTCGCGATCGAGAAGGCGCGCTCGATCAACATGCCGGCCGACAACATCAAGCGGGCGATCGAGAAGGCGACCGGCGGCGGTGACGAGGTCCAGTACGAGGAGATCGTCTACGAGGGCTACGGCCCGGGCGGCGTGGCGCTGCTGGTAGAGGCGGCGACCGACAACCGGAACCGGACGGCGGCCGAGGTCCGGTCGATCTTCGTCAAGGCGGGTGGCCAGCTCGCGGGCAGCGGGGCTGTCGCCTGGCAATTCGAGCCACGCGGCCTGGTGACGGTGCCGCGCGAGGGAGCGGACGCAGACGAGGTCGCCCTGGCCGCGATCGATGCCGGCGCCGTCGACGTGGACGCCGAATCCGACCCGATCGAGATCTACACCGAGCCTGGCGACCTCGAGCGAATCCGCCGGGCGCTTGAGGATGGTGGCATCAGCGTCGAGGCTGCCGAGACCGCGATGCTCGCCAAGCAGACCGTCAGCATGGACGCGGATCACGTGCGCAAGGCGCTGCGGCTGGTCGAGCTGCTCGAAGATCTGGACGACGTCCAGCGGGTGAGCGCCAATGTCGACATCCCCGAAGAGCTGATGGCCGAGGTCGCCGGGTGATCGTCCTGGGGATCGACCCCGGGACCGCTTCCCTCGGATACGGGATCGTCGAGCGGACCGGCGGCCGGCTCCGCGCCGTCGACTACGGCACGCTGACCACGAGCCCCGACGTCCCGCTGCCGGACCGCCTGGTACAGATCCATGCGCTGGTCGCGGAGCTGATCGAGACGCACCACCCGGACCTGGTGGCGGTCGAGCGCCTGTTCTTCTCCCGCAACGTCCAGACCGCGCTCGCGGTCGGCCAGGCGCGCGGCGTCGTCCTGCTGGCCGCGGCCCAGGCCGGCGTCGGCGTCCGCGAGGCCACGCCGAGCGAGGTCAAGCTGGGCGTCACGGGGTACGGCAGCGCGGACAAGGGCCAGGTCGCGCGCATGGTGACGGTCATCCTGGAGCTGACCGAGGTCCCGACGCCCGACGACACGTCGGATGCGCTGGCGACCGCGATCTGCATCGCCAATCGCGAGCGCCCGGAGGCGCATGGCACCACGGATGGCGGCAACGCCCGGGCGCCGATCCTGGATCGCGCGGCGGTGGCGCCGATCACGCGGGGCGAGACGCCATACGAGCAATCGGTGCGCGAGGCGCTGGCGCGCGAGAAACGGTCAAGCGCCGGCGGCAAGACCGGCCCGCCGGCGGCGGCGGCCCGCCGCGGCGGCCCGCCGGACGTGCGCGGGTGATCGCCTCGGTCGAGGGCGTCGTCGGAGCGATCGCCGGCGACTCGCTCGTGATCGAGGTCGGCGGCATCGGCTATCGCGTGTTCGCGGCGCCGTCGGTCATCGCCGACGCGACGCCAGGCGGCCGTCTCAAGCTCCACACCTACCACCTCGTTCGCGAAGACCAGCAGGCGCTGTTCGGGTTCCGGACCAGCGAGGAGCTCGGCTTCTTCAACCTGCTGCTGACGGTCACCGGGGTGGGACCCAAGGTCGCCCTCGCGATCGTCGGCTCTCGCGCGACCGCGGATCTCCAGCTCGCGATCCTCCAGCAGGACCAGGCGGTCCTGGTGTCGATCCCGGGGATCGGCAAGAAGCTCGCCGAGCGGATCATCTTCGAGCTCAAGGAGAAGGTGTCCGCGGCGGGCATCGCGGCCGGCACCTCGGCGGCGATGTCGACCGCGTCCGAGGGCGAGGTCGTGGCCGCGCTCCAGGCGCTGGGCTACTCGCTGGGCGAGGCGCGCGAGGCCTCCCGGCTGGCGGTGAACGACGCCGCGGTCGGCGCGGGGCTCGAGGAGCGCGTCAAGGCGGCCCTGCGGACGCTCCTGCGCGACTGACGGCGCCCCGGCGCCGCCCGGCCCCGGCGGGGCTTGGCCGCTACAGCAGCGCGTGGCTTTCGAACGGGATGCCGCGCAGGTGCTCGTCCAGGAACGAGATCACTGTCCCGTACCAGACGCGCGCGTTCTGCGGCTTGAGGACCCAGTGGTTCTCGTCGGGGAAGTACAGGAACCGGCCGGGCACGCCCATCCGCCGCATGTCGGTCCACAGGGTGAGCGCCTCCGAGATCGGGACGCGGTGGTCACGCTCGCCGTGGATGACCAGCATCGGCGTCTTTGCCGCAGCCATCGCCGCGAGGTGCTCCCGCGGCGAGCTGTTGACGTAGATCGACGGGTCCACGTACGGGTCGCCCATCTCGTGCTCCCAGGCGGGCCCGTGATCGGTGGTGCCGTGGAAGCCGACCAGCTCCCACAGCGAGGCGTGGGTGACGATGCAGCCGAACCGGTCCGTGTGGCCGGCGACCCAGTTGGCCATGTATCCACCGTACGAGCCGCCCATGAGGCCGACATGGTCGCCGTCGATGTCCGGCCGAGCCACCGTTGCATCGACGCTGGCCATGATGTCCGTGTACGGCGTGCCGCCCCACTGGCCCCAGCCACGATCCAGCATCGCCTGGCCGTAGCCGGTCGAGAGGGCGGGATCGGGCAGGAGCACGGCGTATCCCCGGTCGACCAGGATGTTCGGGCTCCAGCGCCAGTGCCACCCGTTCCATGAGCCCAGCGGCCCACCGTGGACCATCACGACGAGTGGGGCGGGCGTTGCGGCGGATGCCGTCGGAGGGCGGATCAGCCAGGCGCCGATCGGGGTGCCATCCCCGGCCACGGTGATGACCCGTTCCAGGAGGCCGGGCAGCTCGACTGCGGCTTCCTCGATCGCGTTGGGCACGGGGACCGGGATCTGGTCCGCCGTGCGGGCGTCGAATCGGACCACGCGAGGTGGCGAGACCATGGTCGACTGGAGGGCGAAGACCGCGGTTCCGTCGGGCGTCGGACACAGGTCGGTGACGGAGCCGTCCGCGGTCAGGCGGGTCGTGGCGCCCGAAGGCAGGTCGACCCGGTACGCGGAGTGCATGCCCTCGTCGTCCGCCGAGAAATAGAGGACCGACAGGTCGGGTCCCCAGGTCGGGTGCTCGGGGCGGCGATCGGTCTCGCTCGCGATCGTCCGCTGCTCACCCGTGGCAAGGTCGATCAGGACGAGGGTCGCAGCCTCGGCCTTGTCGGGCGTCGCGTAGGTGATGCGCACGGCGGCGACATGCCGGCCGTCGGGCGAGATGACGGGCTCGTGGTAGCCCGCGTCGCCGTGGGTGAGCTGGCGCGATGCGCCGGTGGCCGCGTCGTAGACGACGAGGTCGTCCCAGGTCTCGGGCACGCTGCCGGGAAGTCGTCGCGTGGCTACGATCGTCGAACCGTCGGGACTGATGTCGGATCCCGACTCCTCGAACGTGAAGCCGATCGCGCCGGGCTCCACGTCGACGGGCGCCTCGATCCGTCCCTCGCCGGCAGGAACCGGCGCCGCGAACAGGCGTCGCACGCGCGGCCCGAGGTAGTGGTCCCAGTGACGGATCGGGTATTCGTCGAACAGCATCGCCTCGACGCCGGCGTCCCTGCGCGCCTTGGCGCGCTCGGCGTCAGTCGTGAAGTCCGGGGCGTCGCGGTAGACGTTGGCACCGAACAGGATCGCGGCGGTGCCGCGCGCCGCCGCGACGCCGCACAACCCGCCCTCGGGCGCCGCCAGCAGCCGTGCCTCGCCCGCATCGGGCGGCAGCAGCCACAGGGCATCGATCCTGCGATCTGGGTCCGGCTTGGCGTCCGGGTCCGGACGCGTCGACGTGAACAGCAGCGAGCCGTCGGGCAGGAACGCGACCTCGTTGCCCTCGCCGGCCGCGGAGCGGGTCAGGCGGCGGGGCGGAATCACGCCGTCGGGATCCACCTGCCACACCGAGGCGGCCATCTTCTTGCCGTCGACGGCGACGGTCGAGACGGAGACCGCGAGGCGGCGTCCATCGGGGCTGAGCCGGAGCGACGAGAGGCGCGGAAGCTGGAGCATGCGATCGATCGTGAATGGTTCAGTCATGACGTGATCATGCCACCCTGGCAGCCCCGCGGGCGGCTCCGGATTCCAAAACGAACATCTGTACCAAATGGCCCGAAGGCTGCTAGACTGCGCGCGATGACAGACGACCCCCTGAGCCTGCTCGCGGCCGGTGCCGCCGACCTCGGCGAGCTCGCGGTCGAGGGTTCGCTGCGACCCCGCACGCTGGACGAGTACATCGGCCAGCGGGAGGTGAAGGCGAGCCTGTCGGTGCTGCTCCAGGCGGCCAAGGGCAGGGGAGAGGCGGCCGATCACGTCCTGCTCTACGGACCGCCCGGCCTGGGCAAGACCACGCTCGCGACGATCATCGCCCGGGAGCTCGGCGTCAACGTCCGCTACACCAGCGGACCCGCGGTGGAGCGGGCCGGCGACCTCGCGGCCATCCTCACCGCGCTCGATGAGCGGGACGTCCTGTTCATCGACGAGATCCATCGCCTCAACCGCGCCGTCGAGGAGATCCTGTACCCGGCCATGGAGGACTTCGCGCTGGACGTGATGATCGGCAAGGGACCCAGCGCGCGGAGCCTGCGGCTGAGCCTCAAGCCGTTCACGGTCGTCGGCGCGACGACGCGCGCGGGCCGGATCAGCAGCCCGCTCCGGGACCGGTTCGGGATGACCTACCGGCTTGACTTCTACGCCGAGGACGACCTGACCGCGATCGTCCGCCGGTCGGCCGGGATCCTGGGGGTCGAGGTGGATGCGGACGCGGCCCGCCTGATCGCCAAGCGCGGCCGGGGCACGCCGCGGATCGTCAACCGGCTGCTCCGTCGCGTTCGCGACCATGCCGAGGTCAACGGCGATGGTCGCGTCCATGAGCAGGCCGTTGTGGAGGCCATGGCGATCCTGGACATCGACGAGCTCGGGCTCGACACGACGGACCGCAAGCTGCTCGCCGCGATCATCCAGAAGTTCCAGTCGGGTCCCGTCGGCGTCCAGGCCCTGGCCGCGGTGCTGGCCGAAGAGTCGGAGACGATCGAGGACGTGTACGAGCCGTACCTGCTCCGGCTCGGGTTCCTCGACCGGACGCCGCAGGGCCGGATCGCCACCGAGGCTGCGAGGAGCCACCTCGCAGCGCTGGGCTTCGAGATCCCCGCGCCGCGGCGATCCGAGCCGGACATGCCGCCGCTGTGGGACGACGTCCCCACCCGGTGACCACCGCTGCCAGCTTCGAGGTCCTCGTCCCGCCGCCCGCGGATGGTTCGACGCGCGCCCGGCTGGGCCGGCTGACGCTCACCCACGGCGTCGTCGAGACGCCGCAGTTCATGCCCGTCGGGACCAACGCCACGGTCAAGGCGCTTCACCCCGACGAGGTGGCCGCGGCCGGCGCGACGATCATCCTGGCCAACACGTATCACCTCTACCTGCGACCCGGTCACGAGCGGATCGAGCAGCTCGGCGGCATTCACGGGTTCATGGGCTGGGACCGGCCGATCCTCACCGATTCGGGTGGGTACCAGGTCGTCTCCCTGGGCGACCTGCGGGTCGTGGACGACGACGGGGTGACGTTCAAGAGCCATCTCGATGGGTCGATGCACCGCTTCACGCCGGAGCATTCGATCGCGGTCCAGCAGGCCCTCGGTCCGGACATCGCGGTCGCCTTCGACCAGCCGGTGTTTCCCAGCTCACCGCGCGCGGTGGTCGTCGACGCGATGCGTCGCACGCATCGCTGGGCGGAACGTTCCCTCGAGGCGCACAACCGCCCCGACCAGGCGCTGTTCGGGATCGTGCAGGGTGGCCTCGATCCCGAGCTGCGTGCCGAGTCCGCAGCGTTCATCGCGAGCCTTCCGTTCGACGGCATCAACATCGGCGGGCTGGCCGGCGACGAGACGCCCGACGAGCGCAACCTGACGCTCGACGCAACGGTGCCGCTGCTCGACGGCGATCCTCGCCCGCGCTACCTGATGGGTCTGGGGTCACCGACAGACCTGCTCGAGGCCGTGCACCGGGGGATCGACCTGTTCGACTCGGTGCTCCCGGCGCGCGTCGCCCGCAACGGCCAGCTGTGGGTGCCGGGCGGCCGCCTCAACCTCCGCAACGAGCAGTTCCGCGACGATCCGCGACCAGTCCAGGAGGACTGCCCATGCCCCTTGTGCATCCGGTTCTCACGCGCCTATCTGAGCCACCTGTTCCGGGCCCGGGAGCTGCTGGCGTACCGGCTGGCAACTTGTCACAACCTGACCTTCACCCTAGACTTCATGCACAGGATCCGGGCCGCGCTGCGCGCCGGAACGTTCCCCGTCGAGATGCCGATGCTGCGCGAACGCGCCGTTCGGATGAGTCGCGGAGAACGCGCCGTAAAGCCCGTGTGAAGTCAATGTCCGTATCGTCGATGCACGTGGAGGCGAGCGATGGGTTCACGAGACCGCCCCGCGAAAGAAGTCAAGAAGAAGCCCAAGGACAAGTCCACCCAGGCCAAGCTCGCGCCAATGTCGGAGGCTCCACAGCAGGTGGAGGTCATCCGGAAGCAGCGCAAGCCTCGGTGGGACGAGCAGGAGTCCGGCGAAGGCTGACGCGCCGGGCGGGCGGGGACCGGGTCCCGCTCCCTCGGGTCGGCACAAGCCGCCAGGAGCGAGGACAGGGATGACGATCACGAGCAGGGACACGGACGCGCGCGCCGCCGACAAGGCCGTGGACAAGGCCGTTGCCGAACGGGGTCGCGCGGTTGATGCCGCCATCCTCGCGATCGAGAAGCAGTTCGGGCGCGGCTCGATCATGAAGCTCGGCTCGCGCGAGCGGCAGGCGGTCGATTCGATCCCGACGGGCTCGATCGCGCTCGACCTTGCGCTCGGCGTCGGCGGCATCCCTCGCGGCCGGATCACCGAGGTCTTCGGTCCGGAGTCGTCGGGCAAGACCACCCTGTGCCAGCACGTCATCGCAGAGGCCCAGCGCCGCGGCGGCATCGCGGCGTTCATCGACGTCGAGCACGCGCTCGATCCTGCGTACGCGCGAGCCTGTGGCGTCAATGTCGACGAGCTGCTGGTGTCGCAGCCGGATACCGGCGAGCAGGCGCTCGAGATCACCGAGACCCTCATCCGCTCCGGCGGCGTGGACTGCGTCGTCCTGGACTCCGTCGCGGCGCTCGTGCCGCGCGCCGAGATCGAAGGCGAGATGGGCGACAGCTTCGTCGGCATCCAGGCCCGGCTCATGAGCCAGGCCCTGCGCAAGCTGACGGGCGCCGTGAGCCGGTCGAACACGTCCCTTGTGTTCACCAACCAGCTGCGCGAGAAGATCGGCGTCATGTTCGGCAATCCCGAGACGACGCCCGGTGGTCGCGCGCTCAAGTTCTACGCCTCGGTCCGGCTCGACATCCGGCGCATCGAGACGATCAAGACCGGGACCGAGTCGGTCGGCAACCGCGTCCGGGTCAAGGTGGTCAAGAACAAGGTATCGCCGCCGTTCCGCGTCGCCGAGTTCGACGTGATGTACGGCGAGGGGATCAGCAAGGAAGGCGGCCTGCTGGACGTCGGCGTGGCGATGGACGTCGTGACCAAGACCGGAGCGTGGTTCACATTCGGCGATACACGGCTGGGGCAGGGTCGCGAGGCGTCCAAGGAGTTCCTCAAGGGAAACGCGGACCTCGCCGCCGAGATCGACCGGCTGATCCGGGCCAAGATGATCGAGGTCGCCCTGCCCGTCGAGGGCATCGAGGAGGCCGAGTAAGGTCGCACCGTGAGCGAAGGCCCGGGTCGCCGATTCGGGTCGACGCGTCCCCGCAAGCCCTCGATCTCCGAGCGCCGGGACCGTCGCGCCGCCGTCGACGATGTCGGCGAGGTGCTTGATGCGGCCGCCCGGTTCCTCGAGGCCCGGCCCAGGTCGAAGGCCGAGGTCCGCCGCCGGCTGACCGGGGCCGGGTACCGCCCGGACCTCGTCGACGCGGCCATCGCGCGGATGGCGGAGCTCGGCTATCTCGACGACGAAGCCTTTGCGCAGGCGTGGGTCGAGTCACGGGACCGCGCCCACCCGCGCGGGGAGCACGCGCTGCGCCAGGAGCTGCGGCTCAAGGGGATCGACCGGGATACCGTCGACGCGGTCCTCGGGGAGCGGCGGGCTGCGACCGACGCGGATCCCGAGGCCGCCTCCGCGGATGAGCGCGCAGCCGCGGACCTGCTGGAACGCAACGCGCGCGCCCTGGTCCGTGTCGTGGATCCACGCCGGCGACGGCAGCGAGCCTATGCGCTCCTCGCGCGCCATGGCTTCGACCCTGCGGTCGCGTCGGCGGCCTCGCGACGGATGGTCGACCCAGGTGATCCGGACGGCACGGCGGACGCCGAATAGCTGTCGCACGTCGTCCCGGCACCTTGCGAGCCGGTTCCGGGGCGACGATGTAGGCTACGGGCACAACCGGACGTGGACCTGCGGGCTGCTTCCGGGCGAGCCGTGCGTCTCGGAGGAGAGTGGGAGAGCACCGAGCCTCCCGCTCCCAGCGCCCAAGCATTCCGGGCCGCACGTAGCCCGATATTGATTCGCCAACGCCTCCGGCCCATCAGTCCGGCCGGGGGGGAGGAACTGAAGATGGAACCAATCGTCGTCGCAGGCGCGGCCGTCATCGCCGCTGCCGTCGGCGCCGCCGTGGGGTTTGTCGCCCGCGGCATCCTGGCGAGCCAGACGATCAAGTCTGCGCAGGACAAGGCCGCCCGGATCGTGGCCGAGGCCCGTACCCAGCAGAAGGACATGATCCTCGAGGCGAAGGACGAGAAGCTGCGCCTCGGGCGCGAGGCCGAGCAGGAGGCGCGGGCGAAGCGCGGCGAGCTCCAGAACCTGGAGCGCCGGCTGCTTTCGCGCGACGAGCAGCTCGACCAGCGGGCGGACATGCTGGAGGAGAAGAGCCGCAAGATCAACGACCGCGAGCGCGACCTGGAGCACGAGCGCGACGAGCTGGGACGGCTCAACGCCGAGCGAGTCGCGGCGCTGGAGCGGGTTTCCGGAATGTCCGCGGACGACGCCAAGGCGATCCTGCTGGACGCGATCCGCGACGAGGCCGAGCACGACGCCGTCAAGCTGTCGCGCTCCATCGAGCGGCAGGCACGCGACGAGGCCCAGGAGAAGGCCCGCGAGATCATCGTGACCGCGATGCAGCGGGTGGCCGCCGACCATACCGCCGAGCACACGGTCACCACGGTCCACCTGCCGAGCGACGAGATGAAGGGCCGGATCATCGGCCGCGAGGGACGCAACATTCGCGCCCTCGAGCAGGCCACGGGCGTCGACCTGATCATCGACGACACGCCCGAGACGGTCATCCTGTCCGGGTTCGACCCCGTCCGTCGCGAGACGGCGCGACTCGCGCTGACCAAGCTGATCGCCGACGGCCGGATCCACCCCGGCCGGATCGAGGAGGTCGTCAACAAGGCGCGTGCCGAGGTCGACCTGGTCATCCGCCAGGCCGGCGAGCAGGCCGCCTACGACGCCGGGGTCCCGGGCCTGCCGGCGGAGATGATCAAGCTGCTGGGCCGCCTCAAATACCGCACGAGCTACGGCCAGAACGTGCTCGTCCACTGCGTCGAGACGAGCCACCTCGCGGCGATCATCGCGGCCGAGCTCGGCGCGGACGTCCAGGCGGCCAAGATCGGCGGCCTGCTCCACGACCTCGGCAAGGCCGTGGACCACGAGGTGGAGGGGCCGCACGCCGCGATCGGTGCGGCCATCGCCCAGAAGCACAACCTGCCGTTCAAGGTCGTCAACGGGATCGCGGCCCACCACCAGGAGGTGGAGTTCGCGTGCATCGAGGCGCCGATCGTCCAGGTCGCCGACGCGATCTCGGCGTCACGCCCGGGCGCTCGCGGCGAGACGATGCAGACCTACGTGAAGCGGCTCGAGGACCTCCAGGCGATCGCGGAGAGCTTCAACGGCGTGGATCGCTCGTTCGCCGTCCAGGCGGGTCGCGAGGTGCGAATCCTCGTGCGCCCCGAGGAGATCGATGACCTGAGCGCCGGCCGGCTCGCGCGCGACATCGTCCAGAAGATCGAGGACAGCCTGACCTACCCGGGCCAGATCAAGGTCACGGTCATCCGCGAGACCCGCTCCGTCGAGTACGCAAAGTAGCGATTGGGCGATCGATGACGCGCGACAGCGAGCGGGCCGGTCTCGGCAACCCGCCGAACGGGAACGCGCCCCGCCCGCCCGGTTCCTGCCGGGTCCTGCTGATCGGTGACGTGATCGGCAAGCCGGGCCGGGTTGCCCTGGAGCAGGTGCTGCACGAGCTCCGCGACGAACGCAGCGTCGACTTCGTCACCGCCAACGGCGAGAACCTGGCCGGCGGGATGGGACTCACCGTGTCCACCGCCGAGGCGCTGTTCACGGCCGGCGTGGACGTGGTCACGTCCGGCAACCACATCTGGGACAAGCGCGAGATCTACCCCTTCCTCGACACCAGCGAGCGCGTGCTCCGGCCGCTCAACTACGGCACGCACGACGTTCCGGGTCGCGGCTGGGGGATCTTCCAGGCCCTCGATGGCACGGAGCTGGCCGTGATCAACCTCCAGGGCCGGACGACGATGATCCCGATCGACAACCCGTTCACGGACGTGGACCGGCTGCTCGACGAGGCCTCCGAGCCGCTGCCCCCGATCCGGCTCGTCGACTTCCACTGCGAGCTCACGTCCGAGAAGAACGCGATGGGCCTGTACCTCGACGGGCGGGTCTCTGCCGTGGTCGGAACCCACACCCACGTGGTCACGGGCGACGAGCGGATCCTGCCCAAGGGGACGGCATACCTGACCGACCTGGGCATGACGGGACCGCTGTGGAGTGTGATCGGGTTCAACCCGGCGACCGTCCTGCCGCGCTTCATCAACGCCCTGCCGACCCGCTTCGAGGTCGGCGACGGGCCGGTCATCCTCAACGCGTGCCAAGTGGACATCGATCCGGCCACGGGTCGGGCGCTGCAGATCGAACGAATCCAGCGCATCGTCGAGGTCTGAGCCGGTGAGCGCTCGCCACCAGCCGCGCGCGGACGACGCACCGATCCCGGCCGGGACGGCCACCACGGACGTCCATACCCACACCACCAGGTCCGACGGCGTCCTGGAGCCGGCTGAGCTCGTTCGGCAGGCGGCTGCCACGGGCGTCCGGCTGTTCGCCATCGCCGACCACGACAACCTCGCCGCCTACCGGGAGCTCGTCGCTCAGGGAGCCGACCCGCTGCCGGCCGGGATGGAGCTGGTGCCCGCGGTCGAGATCAACTCGGTCACCGTCGGCCTCGAGCTCGACCTCCCGGACGGAGAGCTCCACGTGCTCGGGATCGGCGTCGACCCCGACGATGAGCGGTTCGAAGCGGCACTGGCGATGCAGCGCGGCGCGCGCCGCGTGCGGTTCCAGGCCACGGTCGACCGGCTGCGCGAGATCGGCCTCCCGGTGGACGCGCAGATCGCCCAGCTTGACCTGAGTGCCGATGATGCCCTGGGACGCCCCACCCTGGCCCGGGCGCTGATGGCCGCCGGGTTTGCGGACAGCGTCGACGATGCCTTCAAGCGGATCATCGGTCACGGCATGCCCGGGTACGTGCCGCGGACTGGGCTCGGTCCGGTCGAGGCGATCCACGCCATCCGTGCGGCGGGCGGGCTGAGCTCCCTGGCCCACTTCGCGGAGGCGCCGCGTCGCGTCCCGTTGCTCAGGGAGCTCGTCACCGAGGGCCTCGAAGGCCTCGAGTCGCATCACCGTTCCTTCGACGCCGGCACGCGCGATGCCGTGGGGGCGGTCGCCCGGGAGCTCGGGCTGGTCGAGACCGGCGGCACCGACTATCACGGCGACCTGGGTCCGTACGCCGAGGCGCACGCGGAGCTCGTGATGCCCGATGACCTGGTGGCCGGGCTGCGCACGGCGCTCGGCCGCACGACAGGGGCACGGCTGCGCTGAGCGCCCAGGCCGTACCATCACGGGTGTCATGACGACCACCCGCCGGCTGCCCGTGCTCGAGATCCTGCCGCCCTCGGTCGGTTTGGAAGGGCCGCGCAGCCCGCTCGACCCCGAGGACCGGCGGCTTGGCGAGTTCCGCCCCGAAGCCAGCTCGCTCCCGTCGTTCTTCGTGTGGACGCTCGGCTGCCAGATGAACAAGAGCGACTCCGAGGAGATGGCCGGTCGACTGCTGGCCGCAGGTTGTGCGGAAGCCTCCGCGATGGAGGCGGCGGATCTGGTGGTGATCAACACCTGCGCGATCCGCGAGGCTGCGGAGGCCAAGGTCATCGGGCGCCAGGGCCAGCTCAACCGGCTCAAGGCCGCGAACCCCGGCCTTCGGGTGGTGATGACCGGCTGCTCCGTGCGCGAGGGCAACCGGGACGGATTGGCTCGCCGGTACCCCGCGATCGACCTGTTCCTGCGCCCGGACGAGGAGCCGGAGCTCATCGATCGGCTCGGGCTGGCCTCGGCCCAGGCGCCGGTGGGCGCCCTGGCGATGACGGCCGCGACGACCACCGTCAACCGCGCGGTCGTCTCGGACGCAACCCATCTGGTGCGCGCGCGAGCGGACGCCATCGCCGGTGGCGCCGTCAGCCGGACCTCCGCGATCAGCGCCTGGCTGCCGATCATCTACGGCTGCGACAAGACGTGCACCTACTGCATCGTCCCGTTCAGCCGGGGTCCCGAGCGCAGCCGCCCGTTCGACGAGATCGTCGACGAGGCCCGGGCGCTGGCAACGGCCGGCTACCGGGAGGTCACCCTGCTCGGGCAGAACGTCAACAGCTACGGGCACGACCTGCCGGCGGAGCCGCGGTTCGCGCACGTCGTCACGGCACGAACGGTCGGACGGCACCAGGACCGCGAGGCGCGCCCCGACCTCGCGGAGCTGATCCGGGCGCTCGATGGCGTGCGGACGGCCGATGACGTGCGGGCGCTCGACGGCATGCGGGCGGCCGAGGGCGTGCGGCGGCCGACGGCGCTCCGGGCCATCCCGCGCCTCCGGTTCGTGACCTCGCATCCGTGGGACCTGTCGGACCGCCTGATCGAGGCCATGCGCGACTGCCCGTCCGTGTGCGAGGCGCTGCACCTGCCGGTCCAGTCGGGCAGCGATACGATGCTGCGCCGGATGGGCCGCCAGTACACGATCGAACACTACCTCGAGCGACTGGGCCGGATCCGCGAGGCGATCCCAGCGATCGCGCTGTCCACGGACGTCATCGTCGGCTTCTGTGGCGAGACGGACGAGGAGTACGCGGCCACGCTGCGGCTGCTCGAGACCGTGAAGTACGACCAGGTGTTCGCAGCAGCCTACAGCGAGCGGCCCGGCACCCCGGCGACCCGGCTCGCGGATGACGTGCCCGCCGCGGAGAAGCGTCGCCGGCTGGTCAAGCTGCTGGCGCTTCAGGAGCGCATCGGGCACGAGCGGAACCGCCGCTGGGTCGGTCGGACGACTGAGGTGCTGGTGGACACGATCATCCCGCCCCGGCGTCACGACCACGAGGACGACGACGAGGCGGCCGGGAGCGCCGAGTCACGGGACGCGTTCGCCCACCTCCCGGATGGCATCGTCCACCTGGCCGGTCGATCACGCGAGAACAAGCTGGTCCACGTTGCGGGGCCAGCCGGGCTGATGGGCAAGCTGGTGCCGGTCGCCGTGGAGCACGCGGGGCCGTACGCGCTCCGCGGACGCCTGGCCTGAGCCCGATGCCCTCGGCCGGCGATCCTGCGCCCGCGAGCGGAGGAGCGGCGGACCTGCCGCCGCCAGCGAGCGGAGGGCCGGCGGGCCTGCCGCCGCCAGCGAGCGGAGGGCCGGCGGACCTGCCGCCGCCAGCGAGCGGAGGGCCGGCGGACCTGCCGCCGCTCGTCGTCATCGGCGGCGCGACCGCCACGGGCAAGACCGGGCTCGCCCTCGCGGTCGCCGAGCAGCTCATGGCGCGCGGCATCCCTGCGGAGATCGTGTCGGCGGACTCTCGCCAGGTGTACCGGGGCCTTGACATCGGCACCGCCAAGGCAACCCCCGAGGAGCGCGGCCGGGTGGTCCACCACGGGCTCGACCTCGTGGATCCCGATCACTCCTACACGGTCGTCGACTTCCGCGCGCACGCGCTGGTGGCGCTGCGTGCCCTGGGCGAGCGGGGTGGGATCGGCATCCTCGCCGGCGGCACCGGGTTCTGGCTGCGCGCCGTGTTCGCGGGCATCGACACCGACGCCCTTCCGTCCGATCCGGACGTGAGGAGCAGGATCGACGCGATGCTGGCGTCCGGGGGGCTCGAGGCCGTGGCCTCGCGACTCACGGAGATCGCACCCGCGCACGCGTCGCGCATCGACCTCCGGAACCCGCGTCGCGTGGTGCGCGCCCTGGAGATCGCAACCCTGCGCGGCGACGCCCCGTTGCCTGCACGCATCGGCTACCCGGCGCCGGTCCTCGGGTTGCAGCTGGTCGTGGAACCCGCGGAGCACCAGCGCCGGATGCTGCACCGCGCCCGCGCCCAGTTCGCGGCCGGCCTGGTCGAGGAGGCGAGGGCCCTGCGCGAACGCTTCGACCCGCAGCTCCCGGCATTCACCGCGATCGGCTACCACGAGAGCTGGGCGACGCTCGATGGCGAGTGCACGCTGGAGGAGGCGATCGCTCGCGACGTGCGACGCAACGTCCAGTTCGCGAAGCGGCAGCGAACGTGGTTCCGCAGGGAGCCCGCGCTCACGGTTATGGACGCAACCCAGGACCCGAAGGCAGCGGTGGTGCCGGCCGTCGGCGCGTTCATGGAGCAGGCGCCGGGCTGAGCCCGCCGAATTCCCGCCTCGAGCTTCGCGCCGCGGGGCTCAGGCGGGGGTCGGGACCAACTCCGGCATCGCGATCGGGACGGGCGTCCGGTCCACGCTGGGGCGTTTCTGCTGCTCGAACAGGAACAGCGCGAGCCGGGCGCGTGCCCGGTGCTGGCCCGGCAGGAACTCGATGCCGTGGACGACGCCACCCCGCGGATCGCGCCGGACGGAGCGGACGGTGCCCCGCAGCGCCAACGGCCCGCCGGGCGTCGCGAGGATCAGCTTGGCCTTCGATCCAGGGGCGATCTCTGTCCCGGTCACGACCCGCGCCCCGGCCGCCGACACGTCGCGAGCCTCGGCAGCAAGGTCGGCCAGCAGGGCCGGCAGCTCGACGTCGAAGCGGACGCTCGCCCGTCGTTCGGGTGCGTACTTCAGGGACCGGATGCGCAGGATCGCCAGGCACACGAGGACGACGTTGAACAGCAGCCAGCCGAACGAGGCGATGACCGCCCCGGGCTCGGCATACGTGATGAACGTGCGGCCGAGCATCGTCAGGGCGAACCAGGCCGTCGACAGGAACGACGCTGCCAGCAGCGCACGCAGCGGCAGCGGCACGCGCACGCGGCTTCGGCCGTCGCCCAGACGGCCCTTGGGGGTCACCATGAACGTGGGGCGACGGCGCGTCAGCAGGGTCATCGTCGCGCGCAGGTTCGAGGTCATCCGGACGAGCTCGAACACGATCGACAGGACGGGCCGGTGGCAGCCGCGGCTGAGGGCGAGCAGGGCGAGCTGCTGGAGCAGGAACGTCGCGACGAACGCGGTGGCGAAGGTGCGCAGGTCAGCGCGGATGGGGACGACCCCCGTCAGCACGACCATCATCGGCAGCACGGCGAAGGCGAGCGTCCGCCAGGCGTCGAACCAGCCGAGCAGGGTCGCCGCGTACGACAGTCGCTGCGGCAGCGTGAGGCCCGACACCCAGAGCGGGTTCTCGCGGCGCAGGACCTGCATCGCGCCCGTGCCCCAGCGGAGGCGCTGGAGCTGGTACGTGTCGGCATCACCCGCCGCGAGGCCGCGCGCGAGCACCTCGTTGTGGTACACGGTGTGCCAGCCGCGCCGGTGGAGCCGGATCGTGGTGTGGATGTCCTCGGTGATCGTGTCCGTCGCGACCCCGCCGACATCGCGCAGCGCGGCGACCCGGACCACGGCGCCCGTGCCGCACCAGAACACGCCGCCCCACCGGTTCTTGCCCGGCTGGAGCATCCGGTAGAACAGCGCCTGCTCGTGGAACCGCTCGCCGTCGCCGGCGACGGCGTCGTGCTCGAACGAGTTGTGGTTGTAGAACTCCTGCGGCGTCTGCACCAGCGCGACCTGCGGGTCGTCGAAGTACCCGACCGTCCGTACCAGCAGGTTGCGGTCCGCAACGTGGTCGGCGTCGAGAACGGCGATCAGGTCAGCGTCGATCACGCCGAGCGCGTGATTGAGGTTGCCGGCCTTTGCGTGGAGGTGCTCCGCGCGGGCGAGATAGCGAACGCCGAGCGAGCGTGCGAGCCGCTCCACCTCGGGCCGGGCACCGTCGTCGAGGACCCACGTCTCGTGGCGCAGGCGGACCGCCTTGGCGGCGGCGATCGTCGGGATCAGGATCTCGATGCCCTCGTTGTAGGTCGGCACGAGCACTGCGATCCGTAGCTTGCTGGATGCAACGTTGCGGTGTGCCGGCCGCCGGTCCACGTCCCACAGCGAGAACGCGAACAGCGCGAGGCCGAGGGCCGCGTGGATCTCGAGCACCAGCAGGGGGACCGACGCCCACCAGGAGCTGAGGTCGAGCGTGGACGTCGCGCGCCAGGTGAGGTAGATCACGCTCGCGACGAGCGCGAAGATCGCGATCCCGCGGATCACGAACCGCCGGAGCGCGGTCTCGGGCTCGGGCAGGGCGGGACCGGGCGCGGGGGCGCGGAGCCAGCCGAATGCGTCGCGGAGAAGATCAGCGAGGGGCATGCACCAAGCATCGAGCGTGGTGCATCCACGCGACACACGCCGGAAGGACTACCGAGGTTAGGCGAACGGGGGATCGGACCGGCAAGCCGGTATGCTGGCCGCCATGAGCCCGCGTTCGACCATCGACCTTGCGCCGCCCGTCGAGAAGGCGTTCCTGCTCGCGGTGGACACCGGTGACGACCCCGGCTGGACCGCAGAGGACAGCCTGACGGAGCTTGCTGCGCTGGCCGAGACGGCAGGTGCCGAGGTCGTCGGCGCGGAGTGGCAGAACCGCCGCCACGTGGATCCCAACTGGTACGCGGGCAAGGGCAAGGCCGAGGAGCTCCTCCAGGCCAAGTCGGAGACGGGGTTCGACGTCCTGGTCGCGGACGACGAGCTGAGCCCGGCACAGCAGAAGAGCCTGGAGACGCTGCTCAACGTCAAGGTCATCGACCGCAGCCGGCTGATCCTCGACATCTTCGCCCTCCACGCGCAGACGCACGAGGGCCGGCTCCAGGTCGAGCTCGCGCAGCTCGAGTACCAGCTGCCGCGCCTGACCCGGCTGTGGACGCACCTGTCGCGGACCGGCGGCGGGATCGGCACCCGGGGCCCGGGCGAGTCGCAGCTCGAGACGGACCGCCGGCTCATCCGCCAGCGGATCAAGAAGATGAAGGAGCGCGTCGAGAACGTCCGCCAGCAGCGGCAGACCGCGGCGCGCGGCCGCGATCGACGCCTGTACCCGACCGTCGCGATCGTGGGCTACACGAACGCGGGCAAGTCGACGCTGCTGAACGCGCTCGTCGGGTCCGAGGTCGCCCGCGCGGAGGACAAGCTGTTCGCGACGCTCGACCCGACCTCCCGCCAGGTCAAGCTCGGCGATGGGCAGACGGCGATCGTGACCGACACCGTGGGCTTCATCCACAAGCTGCCGCACCAGCTGGTCGACGCGTTCCGCGCGACGCTCGAGGAGGTGACGCGCGCGGACGTGCTGGTCGAGGTCGTGGATGCCGCGGATACGCATCACGAGGAGCACCGGGCCACCGTGCAGGTCGTCCTGGACGAGCTGGCCGCGGGCGACAAGCCCCGGCTGGCGGCGTTCAACAAGGCCGACCTCCTGTATCCGGGCGCGGATGGGTCGATGCCCGCACCGGCCGTCGCGGGCACGGTGCTGGTGTCCGCGGCCACCGGGTTCGGGCTGGACACGCTGCGCGCCGAGATCGCGGCGCTCCTGGCTTCGCTGTGGGAGGACGTGGACGTTGCGGTGCCGTACGCCGCCGGCGAGCTGCTCGCGCGCGTCCGCGAGCGCGGGACCGTGGATCTCGAGTACGGGAACCAGGATGTTCGTGTGCGGGGCCGGATGGCGCCCGCGATGGCCGGCGAGCTGCGGGCCGCCGCCGAGCGCTGGCGGCAGACGCTCGCTGCTGATGGCGTCCCGTCCTGACCATGCCCGGAGAAGCAGCGCCGGCCGTCCGAGTCGCTGGGTCCGCGCGACTGGATGACGGCTCCCGGCTGACCTGGGTCCTCGCGGAGGGCCGCCGCGGGCGGCGATGGCGGGCCATCAGCATGGGACCCGACGGCCGTTTCGCCCTCGCGCTGTTGCTGGAGGTCGCTGTCGACGGGCGGCCGACCCGGCTGGAGCTGGCGGGTGCGGACACGCTGCTCACGCTCCACCCCTCCGCCGATGGCCTCCACCTTCACGGCAACGTGGCACACGGGGCAGGGATCGAGCACGTCGAGCTGGCGTGGTCGCCGGATCACGTGCTGGTGGTCGCCGGATCACCGATCACGGCGGCAGTCGCAGCCTCCTGGCTGCAGGGCCGGGTCGGGGCAGGGGAGGGGGACACGATTCCGGCCGTCGAGGTCCGCCCGGACCTGCAGGTCAGGGCGGCCACCTGGCGGGTCGCGCGCGTGGGCGAGCGTCGCTGGCGGCTTGTCGCCGCCGACGCCGGTCCCGACATCACCGTGGACCTCGACGACTCCGGGGTACCCGCCGTCTTCTCGGGCGATCGGACCTGGCCGCTGGAGCTTGATAGCGGGGGGTAGGGGACCCAACGACCACGACTTTCGTGGACGGGTTGTGGACAACCAGCCGGCCGGGGCCGCCGATCCGCGGAACTCGTGGATAAGCCCATTGTGGTGCCCCTGGGCGTCCCGTAGTATTTGGTTTGCCCGAAGGGGCCAGAAGGAACGGCGACGAAGCCGCAGGTGCTTGCATCAGCGGGGACGGCGACGGGCCGGAGGGTTCCTTCGGGCGTTTCGCTGCGTCCGGCAAGGTCGACGCGGCGACGGATCGGTGGGGTGACGCGGATCAAGGCGCCGGCAGGGGAGGGGATGGGCGCCGCGGAGCCCCTGGTGGGCGTTGCGGACGCGGATCCACGCGTGCTGCCGGCGTCGCCCAGGCAGCAGGGCTCGCCGGCCTGGCGAGGATCGAGCCAGCATCGGACCTGCTGCAGCATGCTCCACGCCGATCACAACCAGCACCGGGGTGTTCGTGACTGAGCAGGGGACCGCTTCCGGAACCGCCCTCGAGGTTCTGCGTGTCGCCACCCGCCTCGGGTTGACGTCGTTCGGTGGCCCGATCGCGCACCTCGGGTACTTCCGCCGCGAGTACGTCGACCGGCGGCGCTGGCTGGACGACGCCACGTACGCGGACCTCGTCGCCCTGTGCCAGTTCCTGCCGGGCCCCGCCAGCAGCCAGCTGGGCATCGCGATCGGCATGCGGCGAGCGGGGATCGCGGGGGGACTTGCGGCCTGGGCCGGCTTCACGCTCCCGTCGGCGATCGCCCTCGTCGCGTTCGCGCTGGTGGCCGGCTCCGTGGACCTCGCCAACGCGGGCTGGGTGCATGGCCTGAAGCTGGCGGCCGTCTCGGTCGTCGCCCAAGCGGTGTTCCTGATGGCGCGACGGCTCACGCCCGACTGGCGGCGTCGAGCCATGGCGATCCTGGCTGCTGCCGGCTCGATCGTCATCGCAACCCCGCTGTCGCAGCTGGCCATCATCGCGGCCGGGGCGGTCATCGGCTGGCTCTTCGTTTCCCTGCCTCCACAGGAGGGGAGGGGTGCCGGTCCGGCGTCAACCGAAGGCGCCCGGGTGGCCTCGCGCCGGCTGGGGGCCGTGTCGCTCGGCCTGTTCTTCCTGCTTCTGGTGACGCTGCCCCTCGCTCACGGACCGGCCGGCGGCCCGGGGGCCCTGGTCGACACCTTCTACCGCGCGGGTGCGCTCGTGTTCGGCGGCGGGCATGTCGTGCTGCCACTCCTGCACGCGAGCGTCGTCGAGCCGGGCTGGGTCTCGAACGACCAGTTCCTCGCCGGGTACGGCATGGCGCAGGCGGTGCCCGGCCCGCTGTTCAGCTTCGCCGCGTACCTCGGAACGGTCGCGTCAACGCCGCCGGGTGGGCCGATCGGTGGCCTTGTCGCCCTCATCGCGATCTACGTGCCGTCGTTCCTGCTCATCCTCGGCGTGATGCCCGTCTGGCACCGGCTCCGCGCATCGGTTGACTTCCGCCGTGCGCTCGCCGGAACGAACGCGGCGGTCGTGGGCATCCTGTTCGCCGCGCTGTACACACCCGTCGCGACAAACGCCATCGCCACCCCTGTCGACGTGGTGATCGCCGCGATCGGCCTCGCTGCGCTCGCGACAGGCCGGATTCCGCCGATCGCCGTCGTGGCCGGCGCCGCAATCAGCGCGCAGCTGCTGGCGGTTGTCCCGGTCTGACGCCCTCCGAACGTCCCCGCGACCTCAAGGCCCGCAGACCCTCTACGTGGCTCGTTGGTACTTCCGATAAGGTGAGTTATGTCGCCTATCTGGGATCGAATTGAGTTACGAACCAATCAGCCACCGCCCTGGAGTGGCCGGCGAGCGTGACGGCACGCGCAGCGCCAGTTCCTTCGCCTAGTCCATGAGCGATCTTTGTTGCGGCGATCCACGAGGAGGGCGATCTCGCGCCAGAAGAGTTCGTCGTTGTTCTTCAAGAACTGCTCGAGTGCGTCTGCCCACTGACCGTCGAAGCGCCGCACGAGCTTGAGCAGGTTCTCCGGTGTCGGGTTGGCGCCGCGTCCGAGCCAGCTGGAGGCATATGCCGGCACGGCAGCGTATGACTTGCTTCGGATGTAACAGCGGCAGGCTTCCTCCGACACCTGCTCGAGGAAGCCGCAGGATCGCACGACTAGGAAACGAGCGAGTGCACGAGTGACATCGTCTGTTTGACCCGCCGCCGGACGGTCTACGAGGTCCACGACAGCGTCAAGGGAGTCTCGGAGCTGCACAATGGTGAGGGATGGCCAAGCCCCCTGCCACATGCGCTACTCCCCCTGAAAGGCGGAGGTGGTGATCTCGAGGCGCTTCTTCACGCTCTCCTCGTCAGCTGTTGCGCGGCTGGTGACGAGAAGTAGTTCGTCGCTCCCTGCCATAACTGCGAGTGCAGCAGCCACTTCCGCGGGCTCAATATTGATGCTCGTCCGCAGGCGACGCATCAGTCCGACGAAGACGGCCTCAGTCAGCGCGGAGTTCAGTTGCTGGCCTCCGGGTCGGATCGCCTCACGGCCGCCCGCCTCCGCGAGCAACCATGATGACAACCGGAACTGCCCAGTCGTTAGTTCCTTGTCAATGCCGGCGAGATACCGCCTTGTGGACGCGAAGTCATTGAGGAAACTCTTTAGTGGCCGCCGGTACTCTGCCGCAGAGTCAAGCAGAGCAGAATCCGGAGGACCAGTTCCTGGTCGCGGAGTCGCGGCGATTTCTTCCCGTACAGGAACCGCCAGGCGGCGTCGGTGTTCAGTTCCTCGAGGTAGTCGATGAGTGGGCCGGCGAACAACGCGACTCGGATCTCATGGGGAGTGAGCTGGGTTCCGCCGGCATTGACTCGCTCGAAGACGCGGTAGATCGACTCGAGAGACTCAGCGGTGCCGTCAGTTACGACGATCGTGGCCTGGAAGAACGTGTCGTCGAGGAGGCGCCGCATGTCCTCTGGCAAGGACTTGTATGTGAGACCTTTGAATTGAGTCGCAACGTTCTGGAGCGCGAATTCCTTCCCTTCGTGAACGCCGTCCATGTAGTACCGCAACGTCCTCAGCCGCTGCTGACCGTCGAGCACGAGGTAACGTCGATCGCCTTGCCGAACGAGGAAGATCCCTGGAACTGGGTAGCCGAGCAGGAGGGACTCAATGAAGCGGTCCATCTGCGGTCGCGTCCACACGAATGACCTCTGGAACCCGGCCGACGAAATACGCTCGTCCCTGTGGCCGAATGTAGGAATCAAGATGTCCTCGGAGCGGAGACGGCGCACCAAACCAGCGACATCGAAGTCCTGACCCGAGTAGCTGACCGCCGCTGCGACGGGCTCGGCCTCAATGAGGTCAGCCGCTTCTGCATCCGTGATGTAGGTGGCAGGGTCCTCCGAGATCCCGGCAGGATCGTCATCGGAGCCCACTGCCGGGTCGATGGCGTCTTCTGATTCCGACATTTGCTACTCGCTCTCCATCCCAATGAAACGGTTCATGGCGTGCCGCGATCAAGGGTGACTCCTAGTGCCGCTGCATTCGCGTCCAGAAGTCGTTTCAAGATGTCGTCTTGGCTCAGTGTGTCGTCCCAGCCATAGGCGTCAATCACCCGGCGATCCAGCTCCTCATGGGCGTTTGTTAGCCACGTAGGGCGTTGGTTGTAGAGCTTCGTGAGGGTGCGCCTCTCGAGTTCGGCCGGTGGGACGTCGGGCGGGTTGAGCCAGCCGTCGCGGAGCTCGACGAGGTGGCGGGCGGCGTCCCCTATCCTGTTTCGCTGCACCGCGGTTAGCCTCGGGAATGGAAACGTCTCGAACGACGTCTGTGGCAAGTACCTGGTCGCGCTCGCAGCCTCACGCAGCTGGGTCGACACGGCCCTGGCCCAGACCTCGTGAACGCGCGACTGCAAGATACCGAACACGCTGTCCTCGTCGGAGGCGATCGCAACGGTAGCGATTGAAGGAAGCGATCCACCAGGAATCCAGGCGAAGATTCGGTGCTTCGAGGTCGTCGGGGTGGCAATAAAGCGCTGCAGGTCCGAGAGGCGCAGGCGCAATCGTGCAGCAGGGGCGTGATGCAGCCACCAGTAAGTGGCCCGCTTCTGGCTGCGGATTCCAACGCGTGTGGGCAGTACGTGCTGCCGCACGTGTTCAAATGGAACCGCGTAAAGCGCGGCCTCGTCCAGCGGCATGTCGACGCCGAAGTCGATCACCCACATGTGTCGTGGGCGCTTCGTGATGTCCTCGCCGTTGACCCACGGGAGCAGCACGTCTGCGTTCGATCGACCATCTGGGTTCGGGGCAGCAAGCATGCCGCGAGCCACGGCTTCAGAGACGTCGAAGGGACCTCCCTTCTGATCACCAACGAAGGCCGTGTCCAAGTTCTCACGAAGGCGGCGTGCCTTGGTCAGGTCGACACCCGAGGTGAGATCCGCGTGGATGCTTGTGACGTTCTGGCCATCAAGGGATCGTTCTGTGTCGGTGCCGTCGTCCTGACCGACGAAACTGATATGAACGGTTGCGCCGGCGAGGATCCACTCATCGTCAGCGCGCGCAAAGAAGATGTCGCCGGACTGCTTGATCCGCACAAGAACCCTTCGATTGGCGCCACCGCGGATGGCTTGGGTGGCGAGGAGGCCGGCTCGGCGTACCACTCCCCGCTCGATCTGCGCACGCGCCTTCTCGTGCCAGTAGACGCACAAGTCCGAGGCTCGCGCGAGTCGGCCGCAGAACACGCCATCGAGAGCGCTTGCGTAGTCAGTACCCGCCGCTCCAAGCAGGAACTTGCGTCCCAGGAATGGCGGGTTGCCGACGATGAACTCGGCCGCCGGCCAATCGGCCTCTTTCGGGTTCGCGGGGTCGGACAGGTCCAGCAGCGCATCGCGGTTCTCGATGTGGTCGAGGGATTTCAGGATCGGGTCGCGGCGGTAGCCCAGG
>CAVYXU010000056.1:0-117620 GCA_963772565.1 uncultured Chloroflexia bacterium | reverse complement strand
CCCTGATCCTGATCGGCCTGCGCCGCACCGGCTACGGCCGGCTGCTGTTCGCCATCGGCGACAACCCGATCGCGGCGCGCCTGTCGGGTGCGCGATCCTGGCAGGTGCTGATCGTGCTGTACGTGATCTCGGCCGTCCTGGCCGGGATCGCCGGTCTGCTCTACTCCGGACTTGGCAACACGGCCAGCGTCACCCTCGTCCAGTCGCAGATGCTGCCGTCGGTCGCCGCTGCGGTGATCGGCGGGACCTCGATCCTGGGCGGTCGGGGCACGTTCACCGGCACCATGCTCGGCGCGCTGATCCTGACCGTGCTGACGGCGCTGCTGACCATCCTCGGCCTGCCCGAGCCGTGGCGGCAGATCGTGTTCGGGTCGATCATCGTCGCCGTCGCCGCCGCCTACACCCGTGTGACGGCCGAGTCCTGAGCAACGGCCGAGCCTTGATGTGATGACCCACGAGGCTGCGACCCGGCACCTCGGCCTCGACCTGGGCGCGACCAACCTCAAGTGGGCGGTCGTCGCGCACGATGCCGGCACCTGGACCACGGTGGCCAACGGGCAGGTGCCGACCCGCCTCGTGCCCGACCCGGCCACCGTGCCGGCGTCGGTCGTGGGGCAGCTCGCCGAGGTCGCGGCCGTCGCCATCGACGAGTGGGGGCCGGTGCTCAGCGTCGGGATCGGGGTGCCCGGTCTGTACGACCCGGTGGCCGGCACCACCCGCTTCCTGGTCAACATCCCCGGGCCCTGGGCCGACCACCCCGTGGCCGCGCCGGTGTCCGCCGCAGCGGGCGTCCCGGCATTCCTGATCAACGACGCGCGGGCGTTTGGGCTCGCGGAGCTCCGGCTGGGCGCCGGCCGCGGCGCCGGGACGATGATCGGGCTGACCCTGGGGACGGGCGTCGGCGGCGTGGTCGCCGTCGGGGGCAGCGTCCTCCTGGGACACGATGGGACCGCCGGCGAGATCGGCCACCAGACGATCGACCCCGACGGGCCGTGGTGCGGCTGCGGCAACCGCGGCTGCCTCGAGGCGTATGCCCGGGCCGATCAGATCGCGGCGGCGTGCGGCACGGAGACGGCCGAGGCGGCGGTGCATGCGGCAGCCGGCGGCGACGCACGCGCACGGGCCGGGCTGGCCGCTGTCGGGCGATACCTGGGGATCGGGATCGCGAACATGATCGCGGTGATCTCGCCCGACCGGGTCGTCCTGGGCGGCGGCGTGGCCGCTGCCGGCGAGCTGCTGTTCGCGGCGATCCGGGCGGAGCTCGAGCTGCGGGTCCGGACGACCGCGCTCGACGCGGTCGCGGTCGTGCCGGCGGAGCTGGGAACGTGGGCCGGGTCGATCGGGGCGGCGGTGCACGGCGCCGAGCGGGGGGCAATCGCATGACCCACGCGCCGGAATCGTGGGTCCCGTTCTATCGCCAGATCGAGCAGTCGCTGCGGATCCGCATCGCGTCGATGCATCCCGGGGACCGCCTGCCGTCGGATGCGGACCTGTGCCTCGAGTTCACGGTGAGCCGGATGACCGCCCGGAACGCCATGCAGCGGCTCGTCGACGAAGGGCTCGTCCGTCGGGTCCCGGGCCGCGGATCCTTCGTGGTCGCTCCGCCCTCGCACCGCTACGCGGACCGGCTGCTGGCGTTCTCCCACGAGATGGAACGGCTCGGCCGGGCACCCACCTCCCGCCTGCTGACCCGGGAGATCCGCCCGGCGACGTCCGAGGAGGCGGCCGCACTGGGCCTTCGCCTGTCCGAGCCGGTCGTCGTGGTCGAGCGACTGCGACTCGCCGACGGCGTCCCGATGGTGATCGAGATCGCGATCCTCGATGCGAGCACCGCCGACGCCGTGCTCTCCGCGGACCTCGAGACCGGGTCGCTGCACGAGGCGCTCGCCGTGGGCGGCTGGCACCTTCGGCGGGGCGAGGGGACGATCACCGCGGAGGCGGCGAGCGCGGAGGATGCCGACCTGCTGGCGGTCGCACCCGGGGAGCCGTTGCTCGTCGAGCGTCGCGTGATCAGCGACAGCCGCGGTCGAATGGTCGAGGCGACCGAGTCGCGGTACCCGGGCTCGCGCTACGCGCTCGACGTCCAGTTCGAGGTCGAGGACTCGGGACCCGTCGCCCGGGCGGTCTGAGCGCGCTTCGGCGCGCCGCGGTCAGTAGCCGACCGACGGCATCCAGGCGCCGCGGGGCTCCTGGTAGATCCCCTTCGCCATCAGCGTGGTCACGAAGAACACGCGCAGGCCATGCGCGAGGCACCACCGGAACAGCCGGGCGTTGTCGAGCGGAACGAGGATGCCCGGCGTCGGGATCCCGTCCGCGTCGCCGATCAGCGCGCACAGGTCGTCGTCGGACTCCGCGACGGAGTGGGAGAAGTAGCTGATCCCGGTGGTGTACCCGGTGATCCGGCCCAGGTGCTCAACCACCCTGGCCGTGCCGGCCGCGACCGCCTCGGTCAGCTCCTCGGCGCGGTCGTGCCCGTGCACCCGGACACACAGCGCGTTGCAGCGCGCCTCGTCCGCGGCTGTAGCCACCCGGACCTCGTACCCGGGCATCGCGACCCGGATGGGGTCGCCATGCATCGCCGCCAGCGGGGCGCGCACCTCGAAGCCGAGCTTCGCGTACAGGCTCAGCGACCGGTTGTGATAGGCAATCTGGACGAGTCGCACCCCGGGCGCGCGGCGCTCGCTGACTCGATCGAGCATCGCCGTCATCAGGGCCCGCCCGACGCCCCAGTCCTGGGCGTCCGGATCCACGCTGACGGGGCCGACAGCCGAGACGAGCGAGCGCTCGTCGAGGAAGCTGCTGCCCACGATCCGCCCATCGCGCTCGGCGACCACACCGTGGATGTGCGGGTGGTTGATCAGCTGGCGGATCGGCTGCGCGGCTGCCTCGACCGTCGGGAAGTCGGGCGGGAAGCCGTGGTGTACCGCGAGGGAGGCAAAGGCCAGGTAGCAGATCCGACCGGCCGCCTCCCAGTCGGCATCGACGGCCACCCGGACGGTCACCCGTCCGGGATCGAGCGTCAGGCCAGGGGCGTCCTCGCGCACCTTGACGTCCATCCGCGTCCTCCGAATCCGCACAGCGGTGGCTCGCCGGGGACGCGTCCACGGCGACGATCGTAGCCCGGCCGGGCGGGTTCATCGGAGAGCCAGACGGCCCATCCGGGCCAGGCGCACCCCGCCGGATCCAGGTCGGGTCAGGCACGCCCCGCGACAACCAGGTCGGGTCAGGCCCGCCCCGCGGCAACCTCGTCCGCACGCGTTCGGCCGGCGAGCAGGATCAGGTCCTCGTGCAGCTCGAACCAGGCCCCGTGGTAGCTGTCGACGCGCGGCGAGGCGACGTACCGTCCGTCGCCACGCAGCGCCCCGTCGAGGGCGCCGCCCAGCCGGTTCCGGTACCCCTCCGCGCGCGGCCACTGCGGTTCGAGCGGCGCCAGCCAGGCCACCGCATCGGCATGGATCGCCGCCAGCCGGGCAAGAACGGCGGCGTCGTACTCCGGATCGGCGTGGTCGTTCATGACCGGGTCGCCGTCCGTGGACCGCATCTGCCAGTCCGTGACAGCCGTCTTCATGCGCTGGTCAAGCTCGAGGAAGGCGTCCAGCGCCGCGCTGGCGGTCTCGATGCCGAGCGCGCCCTGCTCCTCCGACAGCAGCGCCAAACCCCGCTCCCGACCGGGCTCGGTGAGCCGGAACGCCCCGGCGATCGGGCCCGCGAGCCCATCGGCGACGAGCCGGTCGAGGAGCGGCTGGACCGAGTCCGCCGAAGCCCGGAGCGACTCCGCGACAGCTTCGACGGAGGCGACACCCTTGAGCCGGAGGAGGTGCGTACAGTCGTCGACCGTCGGTCCTGCGCCCTCGATCGCGGGCGCTGCTGCAACCGCCGGCCCGGCCGCGGGCGCCGGCGGCGCATCCCCCGACGCCGTCCCGATCGCGATCCCCAGCTCGCAGGCCCAGCCGAGCAGCAGACCGGCCTCCGGGGCAATCGCGGACGCGGTGGCGACGGCCCCCGCGAACACCTCGCCGGTGTCGCCGTCGATCGTGATCGCATCGCCGGCGTGCAACGTCAGCCCGGGGAAGCGGACCTCGCCATCAAGGACCTCGACCTCGCCGGCACCGACCACGGCCGGGATGCCCCAGCCACGCGCGACCACGGCCGCGTGGCTGGCAAGCCCGCCGCGCGCGGTCAGGATCCCAGCCGCACGCGCCATCCCGTGCACGTCGTCCGGAGATGTCTCCGCACGCACCAGGATCGGCGAACCGCCGGCGTCGGCCAGCCGCTGCGCATCCTCCGGGCTGGTCACGATCTCCCCGCTCGCGACGCCCGGCGACGCGCCCAGGCCGGAGGCGATCGGGGTCGCGTCGAGACCCCGGGATGACGCGGCCCGCGGCGGGTCGGCGAGGATCGCGGCGACCCGCTCGACCGCCTCGAGACGGGTCAGGGGAAACGCGTCATCCCGAGCCATGTCGAGCGCGATCCGCAGCGCCGCCCGCGGGCTCCGCTTGCCCACCCGGACCTGGAGCAGCCACAGGATCCCCTGCTCCACCGTGAACTCGATGTCGCACAGGTCGCGGAAGTGGCGCTCGAGACGCGCGGCATGGTCGCGGAGCTCCTGCGCCACGGCCGGCAGGCGCTCGTCGAGGACCGCGAGCGGCTGCGTCGCGTGGGTTCCCGCGACGACGTCCTCACCCTGCGCGGCGAACATCACGTCGCCGTACAGCCCGGCTTCGCCGGTGGCCGGATTGCGCGTGAACACGACCCCCGTCGCCGAATCGGCGCCGCGGTTGCCGAACACCATCGCCTGGACCGCGACGCCCGTGCCGACGTCGTCCAGGATCCCCTCGCGCTGCCGGTAGGCCTTGGCCCGGTCGCTGTTCCATGAGCTGAACACGGCCTCGATGGCGAGGCGGAGCTGGACCCATGGATCGTCCGGCGCGTCCCGCCCCACGATCTCGCGGAACATCGCGTCGAACCGCCGCCGGCAGTCGCGCGCGAACGCTTCGTCGTTGGTGGCACGCGCCAGCCCGGCAGCCGTCGCATCCGTCAGCCCGAGGTCCAGGATCGTGTCCATCATGCCGGGCATCGAAACCGGCGCCCCGGACCGGACGCTGACGAGGAGCGGGTCGGCCGGGTCGCCGAACCGACGACCGAGCGCCGCCTCGACCTCCGCCATCCGAGCACGAAGCTCGTCGTCCAGCCCGGCCGGCCAGCCCGATGCCAGGTGGCTCCGGCAGGCCGCAGTGGTGATCGCGAAGCCCGGTGGGACCGGCAGGCCGAGCTCCCGGGCCATGACCCCGAGGTTGGCCGCCTTGCCGCCGACGAGCGAGGTCACCTCGTCGGGCGGGAGCGCGTGCGGGTGGTCGAGGCGATAGACGAGCGTCATCGGGCTGGGCCTTCGCCGGGTCCGGGCGCACCGGGCTGGGCGGACATATCGGGCGCACCGGGCTCGCCGGGCTGACCGCCGCCCGGCCGAACCTGCAGCGCCCGCCACACGCGCTCCGGCGAGAGCGGCAGGTCCCGGATCACGGCGCCGGTCGCGTCGCGCACGGCCGCGGCGACCGCCGGCGCGACGCACAGGAGCGCGCCCTCGCTCATGCCCTTGGCACCATACGGCCCGGGACCGTCGCCATTCTCGACCATGTCGCTCTCGATGACGTGCGGCAGGTCCATGCTGGTCGGGATCCGGTAGTCGATCGCCCCCAGGTTCCGGATGCGGCCGGCGTCGTCGTAGATGATGCGCTCCATCAGCGTGTGCCCCAGACCCATCACGGCGGCGCCCTCGTCCTGGCCGCGCACCTGGGCCGGGTTGAGCGCCTTGCCGACGTCCGAGACCGTGACGTGGCGCGTGATCGCGATGTCGCCGGTATCCCGGTCCACCTCGACCTCGACGGCCGTGCAGTTGAACTCGAAGAAGGCAGCGGTGCCGCCCAGCGGATGCCCGGGATCCGCCTCCTTGCGCATCTCGCCCACCCCGATCACCTCGCCGCCGAGGCGCCCCAGCCCGCGCCGCAGGACCTCCCGGATCGGCAGCTCGCGACCGCCGATCGTGAGCACCCCGCGGTCCACCACGACCTCGGCCTCGTCGACGCTCTCGAGCCGCGCCGCCATCGTCCGCAGCCTTGCCTGGATGTCACGGCACGCGAACAGGATCGCGTTGCCCATCAGGACCGATGACCGGCTGGCCGAGGTCTGCTGGTCGTACGGCACGACCGCCGTGTCGCCCATGACCACGGTCACCCAGTCGACGGGGGCGCCGAGCTCCTGTGCGGCGATCTGGGCGAAGATCGTCCGGGCGCCCTGGCCCATGTCCGAGGTGCCGGCGTAGACCACGATGCTGCCGTCCGCCAGCAGCCGCACGGTCGAGTACGAAAGGCCGGTCGTGGGGCCCGACTTGAGGCCGACGGCGATGCCGCGTCCCCGACCCGGGGCGACCGGTCCGCCCCAGTCGAGCATCCCGGCGGCCCGCTCGAGGCTTTCGGCCCACAGACCGTCGGCCGGCGTGTCGCCGGGGATGAACGTCTCTCCGCGCTCGGGGAGGTTCTTCAGTCGCAGCGCCACGGGATCGATGCCCAGCACCCGGGCGGCCTCGTCCATGTTCGATTCCACGGCCCAGATCTGCTGGGGGTTGCCAAACCCGCGGAACGCCGTCGACGGCGTGGTGTGCGACAGCACGCTGCGCGCCACGATCCGGACGTTGGGGATCCGGTACGGACCGGCCGCGGTGTAGCCCCCCTTGGTCACCGTCCGGTCGGCAATGTCCGCGTACGCGCCGATCAGGTAGTCGGCGTGGATCTCGCGGGACACCAGCGTGCCGTCGACGAGGAAGCCGGATCGGACGTGAAGCTCGCAGGCGCCCCGGCGGACCGCCTGGAACGTCTCCTCGAGCGTGAGCACGAGGCGGACCGGCCGGCCGGTAGCGAGCGCCATGAATGCGACCAGCGGCTCGTACTTCGCGTGCTGCTTGCCCCCGAAGGCGCCGCCGGGATCCGGAGCCAGCACCCGGACCCTGGCCAGCGGCATGTGCAGCATGTCCGCGAGCAGCCGCTGGAGCCAGCTGGGATGCTGGATCGAGCTCCAGACCGCGATCCCGTCGCCGTCGGGCGCGGCGATGAACGCGTGCGGTTCGATGGCGAACTGGGTGACGATCGGGAATGAATAGGTCCCCTCGACCACCACGTCGGGGCGCGCGGCGTCGACGTCGCCCCACCCGTAGTGGTGCTCGCGGAGCACGTTCGTGCCGCGCAACGGGTCGTCCGGACGGCGCTCGGGATCCTGGACCAGCGGTGCGTCGGGAGCGAGCGCCATCGCGACCGTGAACGCGGCCGGCAGGATCTCGTGGTCCACGTGCACCAGGCGGGCGGCCGTCTCCGCGGCATCCTTCGTCTCGGCGGCGACGGCCGCCACGGGCTCGCCGTGGTACTTCGTCTCGCCGATCGCGAGGACCGGCCGATCGCGGAACTGGGGGCCGAACCGGGGCATCGGATGCGGCAGGTCGGCCGCCGTCATCACCAGGCGCACGCCGGGCACCCGGAGCGCCTCGCTGACGTCGATCCGGTCGATCCGGGCGCGGGCACAGTCGAGGGTCACGAGCTTGACGTGGAGCGCGTCCTCGACGTGGAGATCGGCGACATACGCCTGGCGGCCGACCACCCGGTCGAACCCGCCCACGCGGGCCGGGGAGGCGCCGACACCGTTCGGCGAGCCGACGCCCTGCGC
The DNA here is from genome assembly GCA_963772565.1 of uncultured Chloroflexia bacterium. Classification (GTDB taxonomy): domain Bacteria; phylum Chloroflexota; class Limnocylindria; order Limnocylindrales; family CSP1-4; genus CAIXZV01. The sequence goes on along the minus strand of CAVYXU010000056.1, from coordinate 109,910 downwards.
GCTCACCGCGCCGCCTCGTCCGCGGCATCGAGGACCGCCTCGATGATCTGCTGATAGCCCGCGCACCGGCACAGGTTTCCGGCCAGCCCCTCCTCGACGTCGGCCCGGCTGGGGTGCGGGTTCTCGGCCAGCAGCGCGTGGGCCGCGACGAGCTGGCCCGGGATGCAGAACCCGCACTGCACGGCCCCGTGGTCGAGGAACGCCTGCTGGACGGGGCTCAGCCGGTCGGTGGTTGCGAGGCCCTCGACCGTCAGGACGTGCCCGCCATCGGCCTCGGCGGCGAGCACGAGGCAGGCATCGACGCTCCGGCCGTTGAGCATGACCGTGCACGCGCCACACTCCCCGACCAGGCAGCACTCCTTGGATCCGGTCAGCCCGAGATCGTCGCGCAGCACCTCGAGCAGCGTGTGGTGGGCAGAGATCCGGACGTCGCGCACGCGTCCGTTCACCGTCATCGTGATCGCCAGCATGTCGCTCATCGCCGCGCACCTCCGGCGAGCCGGGCGGCGGCGACGTCGACCGCCCGCAGCGCGAGGACGCGGAGCATCTCGAGCCGGTACTCGGGGCTGGCGCGCATCGACCGCGGCGACGGGCTGGCATCGACGAACAGGGCATCGAGCACGCGGCGCTTTGCCTCTGGTCGGGCGCCCGGATCCGAGAGCACGCCCGTGTCATCGACGACGAGCAGCGGCCGGGGCCCCATGCTCCCGTAGGCCAGCCGGGTGCGCCCACCCTCGAGGACCGCGCACGTCAGCGTGACCGACGCGAGGTCGTGGCCGCGCCGCCGGGTGCGCCGGACGTGGACGCCGCCGCGCGGCTCCCGGGGCAGCGGCAGCTCAATCGCCGTCAGCAGCTCGCCCGGTCCGAGCGCCGTGCGTCCGGGTCCCACCAGCAGCTCGTCGATGCCCAGTCGCCGGGTCCCGCCCGGGCCCGTGGCCACGACCCGCGCGTCGTAGACCAGCAGCGAGGGCACCGTATCGGCCGCCGGGGAGGCGTTGCAGATGTTGCCGGCGAGCGTGGCCCGATTGCGGATCTGCGCCGACCCGACCACCGACGCGGCCTCGGCCAGGGCGGCGAAATCGCGTCGCACCCGCGGATCCCCGGCGATGTCGGTCATCACCGTGCGAGCGCCGATGATCAGCAGGTCGCCGTCCTCGCGGATGCCGGACTCGAGCTCCTCGATGCCCTTGACGTCCACGACCATCGACGCCCGGACCGACCCGTCGCGAAGGCGGATGATCAGGTCGGTGCCACCGGCGAGCGGCCGCGCCTGCACGCCGTTCGCCTCGAGCAGGCCGACGGCTTCGGCGATGGTGGCAGGACGCTGGTACGAGAAGGGCCGCATGTCCGGCTACGCGACCCGGTCCACCTCGTCCAGCAGCACCTGCGGCGTGGCGGCGCGGACGAAGTAGTAGGGGCGATCCGCGAAGCGCTGGACGAACCCCGCTCGCGCGTGGCGCAGCGGCTCCGTATCGACCATCGGCATCGGGAAGCCGGGCGCGAGCAGCTCGTTGAGCAGGAAGTAGCTCTGGAGCGAGTGGAGCGTCTGGAACTGGCGCTCGAACGGGATCATCTCCGCCAGCGACGGCTCGAAGTTGCCGTCGATCGCGGGCACGATCACCACGTCCACCTCGCTCGGCTCGAGCCAGGTCTCCCACTCGGGCATGTCGCCGAAGAACTTCTGGACGCCGCGCTCGGGCGCCGCCTTGTCGGCGCGCTCGGTGCCCTCGGTCCGGCGCTTGAGGAACACGGACTTGGAGCCCATGACCGCTCGTGCGTCCTCGTCGATGACCGTCGTCTCGGTCGAGATCAGCATCCCGCCCCGGCGGCACGCCTCGATCTGGCCCATCGACTTGCCGTGGTTCGATTCGCCGCCCAGGAACAGGACCGTGCGGTCCCGGTAGCGGACCGCCGACGAGTGGAACGGGTGGAGCCCGACGGCCTCCATCCGCAGTGCCAGCATGGACACGATGACCTTCTGGATCGGGCCAGCGGCCCAGTCTCCCCGGAAGGTCATCCGGCGCCCGTCGTAGCTGATGTCGCGGTCGCCCTCCTGGTACCACAGGATGTCGGGCTCGGCGAGCGTGACCTCGGGCTCGACGCGCACGTCGGCCAGCCGGTAGTTCATGAAGCTCATGTCCTCGAGGACATGATCACGGGGGTGTGGGCCGATGACGTCGATCCGTATCCTGGCGGAGCCGGCGGACATCTCCTCGGAGCGCTGGAGGGTGGTCGTCATGGTCTCCCTGCTGGTGTCGTCGGTCGGTCCCCTGATCCATCGGCATCGGCGGTCACGGCCGCCGTGAACGCATCCACGGGCAGCCCGGTGTCCGGCCACCGGCGCGCCATGTTGGCGCTCGCCTCGGTGAAATGGCGCTCGATCGCGGTCGCAACCCCGTCGGCGTCGCCACTGCGGAGCGCATCGAGGATCGGGCCGTGCAGATGCGCCGACCAGGCGGGATCGGCGCCCTGGGCGGTGAGGCTGATGTACGTCCGCGACACTGGCTCGAGAGAGCGCCACACCCGTTCGAGGGTCGGGTTGTCGGCAAGCTCCACGATCCGCCCGTGGAGCTTCGCATCGGCATCGGCCACCCCGCGGCCGTCACCGGTCGTCGCGGCGAGCTCCATCGCCTCTCCGTAGGCGGCCAGCTCGGCGAGGTCCGCCTCGCCCATCCGGGGGACGGCCAGCCGGGCGGCGAGGACCTCGAGGGCCGACCGGACCGCATACGCCTCGAGGATCTCGCGCCGCGTCGGACGCCGGACGCGGGCACCCCGGAACGGCGAGATCACCACGACACCAAGGGCCTCGAGGCTGCGAAGCGCCTCCCGGACCGGCGCCTGGCTCGTGCCCAGCTGGCGCGCAACCTGGGTCTCGACGATCCTCGAGTGCGGCGCATACCGGCCGCTGAGGATCCCCTCCAGGAGATGGTCGCGGACCTGGTCGGCCAGGACGCTGCGCGACGGCAGCCGGTCGACCGTCATGCGGCTGCCGTCACGTTCCGACCGGGGTGCCGGCGGGCGCAGGGCCGGCGCCGGAACCGGCGGAGAGGATGTCCACGGTCCCCGCGGTGCCGTCGATCCGGAGCCGGTCGCCCGTCGTGATCCGGTGCGTCGCGACGGAGGTGCCGATGACGGCGGGGATCCCGAACTCGCGGGCGAGGACCGCGGGATGCGAGGTCGTGCCGCCGGTATCGGTGACCAGGCCCGCGATCTTGGTGAACAGGACGACCCACGCGGGGTTCGTCATCTGGCAGACCAGGATGTCGCCCTCGCGCACCTCGTCGAACTCGTCGACGGTCCGGACGACCCGGGCGATCCCCTCGAGGATCCCGGGCGACGCGCCCAGCCCGGTGATGCTGCGCACGTCGGCGGACTGCTGCTGGTGGAACCGGTCTGGATAGCCCCAGTTGACCAGGTACGGGAACGCGAGCTGCGACGGGGTGGCGGTGCCGATCCAGTCGCGCGGGCGAATGGCCTCGGAGGCCGCCCGCTCGGCGCGCCGGGCCGCCACGATTGTGCGCGCCTCGATCGCCGACGCGTCGCCGATCAGCGCGCGCAGCTCGTTGTAGCGCAGGAACATCACGTCGTCGGGCCGGTCGAGATGGCCCGCCTCGACCAGCTTGCGGCCGATCGCGATGAGCACCAGGCGGACGTGGGCGTTGGCGCCCTGGTCGATGTAGAAGTGGTGGTCGGGCGTGAGCGGCGCCATCCGCAGGTTGACGGCGTTCGCGGCGCGCATCTCCTCGAGTGCGTCGCCGGTCAGCCCCTCGAGGATCTCCTCCGACGCGGCCTCGATGTCCCGGCGCATTGCGTCGATCGCCGCGGGGTAGTCGTAGTCCGTGTCGAGGTAGCCGCGGACGAGCTCCAGGACGGGCTCCATCTCCTCGCGTGCGGTGGGGAAGATGAACTCGTGGCTCCACACGGCGTGCCAGCCGAACTCGCGCTGGTAGGGCTCCATGCGCTCGGCGATGAACCGGCGGCCGCGTTCGGACTCGCGGAGCGCCCGGCCGATCTCGCGCGGCGCGGTCCCGGCAAAGGCGGCTCGCAGCTGCGCGTCGTCGCGAACCTCGTTCTTCATCGTCCACAGGGCCTCGATCGAGTCCCAGTTGCGGTCCGACGCGGAGTTCTGGAGCCGGCCGAGGAGCTGCTCGTCCACGCTGCCGCGCGTCTTCTCCATGACCGCGCGCAGGTTGAGCGTCGCCGACAGCTGCGCGAAGTTGAGCATCCAGTGGATCTTCCAGTGCCGGTCATGGATGTCGATCGCGTCCTCGAGCACGCACGCGACCTCGGCCAGGCTCATCCGGTCCGCCTCGTCCAGGCGGCCCTCCAGGTACGTGAAGTTGCGCTCCATCTCGGGGCGCAGCCGGTCCCGCCACCACTCCGCGAAGTGCTCGCCGTACACGGGCAGCACCGTGTCAAGGTACTTGCCCATGGTGGTCGCGTACGCCGCGTCGCGCGGCACGCGGGCGCCGTAGCGCGCGGAGTACTCGGTGGCGTCGATCCGCAGCTCCGGGTCGGGCGGGATCGCCGTCGTATAGACGTAGCCGTTGACGTTCTTGGCCAGCCAGTCCACGGCGAACGGGGTGCCGAAGCGCCGAAACATGTGGTCGCAGCTGAGCCACCAGCCGCCGATGTCGAAGAACATGGGGCTGATGGGATGCGGGCAGTGCAGGTCGTCGTAGACCCAGAAGAACTGCCGCTCGACCTCGGAGTCCCAGGTCACGGGGAACGACTCGTCGCCGAGGAACTGCCCCAGGATCTCCTCTGCCACCGACACGGCCCGGACCTCCTTCCGATCGATCTTCGACGTCGCATCGACGCTTCGTCGCATCGACGCTTCGTCGCATCGACGCTTCGTCGCATCGACGCTTCGTCGCATCGTCAAGCCGCCGCGGCCTCGGCGTCCGGCGCAGACCCCGAGCCCACCGGCGACCGGCGCAACTTGGCAGATAATCGATTGTCGATGATACTAGCACCGTCATCGCAATCGGAGAAGGTGGACGATGGGCGACCTCAGCATGTTCAGCCTGGCCGGGCGCGTCGCCCTGATCCCCGGCGGGGGCGGCGGAATCGGTGCCGCCCTGGCGGAGGCGTTTGCCGTGGCCGGCGCGCGGGTCGCGGTCGCCGGGCGTACCCCCGAGGCACTTGACGCCGCCGTGACGCGGATCTCCGCCGCAGGATCCGAGGGCATGGCCATCGTCGCGGACGCCACCAGCGAGGCGGACTGCGAGCGCATGGTCGGCACGACCGTTGAGCGGTTCGGCCGGATCGACATCATCGTCAACGCCGTCGGGGGCGGCGCAGGCAACGTGCTCCACCCTGCCGAGGACTACCCCCGCGATGACTGGGACTGGATCATGGAGCTCAACGTCCGGAGCACGCTCCTCGCCACCCAGGCGGCGGCACGGGCGATGGTCGCGGCGGGCAACGGCGGCAGCGTCCTGAACATCTCGTCCGTCCGGGCCAACCTCGGGATCAATGCCGGCTACTCGGCCTACGTCGCCGCCAAGGGCGCGATCAGCTCGCTCACCCGCCAGTGGGCGACCGAGTGGGCGAGGCACGGCATCCGGGTCAATGCGATCATGCCTACCTTCGTCGACACGCCCCAGGTCGCGATGCTCCTGGAGGACCCCGTGTTCAAGGCGGGGATCGTCAGCCGGATCCCGCTGGGCCGCGTGGGTGAGACCCGCGACATCGCCGGGCCAGCCATCTTCCTGTGCTCAGACGCTGCCTCGTTCGTGACCGGCCACGTGCTGGCGATCGACGGCGGCCTTACCGCGACGCAATAGCCGGACCGGAGGACATCGGGACATGGATGCGCTCGCCTCGATGATGGAACGGGTCACGCCCAACGTGTACACGACGACGAAGCTGCGTGGCTGCAACCCCAGCTTCGTGACGACGTCGGACGGCGTCGTCGTGATCGACACGCCCCAGCTCCCGACGCGGGCGGTGGCGATGCGGGCCGAGGCCGAGACGCACGGCCCGATCCGCTACCTGATCAACACCGAGAACCACGTCGACCACATCTTCGGCAACCACTGGTTCCGCGGGGCGGGCAAGGTCGTCAACCACCGGGCGCTGTACGACATCTTCATGGATTCGAGCGCGTCGCTCGACCCGTTCGCCTACGCCCTCGAGGCGATCCCGACCGACGATCCCGAGGCAACCCCGCTGATCCCCGACCGGGATGCGTACTACGCAGACCTGCCGCGAGGCACGGTGGTGTTCACGGGCGACCTCATGCTCAAGGTGGGCGACCACACGTTCCACTGCCTGTGGACCCCGGGGCACACCCCCGGACAGCTCGCGGTGCACGTGCCCGAGGAGCGGGTCGTGTTCACCGGCGACACGATCTTCTCCGGCTGCCAGACGTGGCTCATGACCTCGGACGTCGACCAGTGGCTGGAGGCGCTCGAGCGGATCCGGCAGCTGGACGTCGATCGCGTCGTGCCCGGGCACGGGCCGGTCGTGACCCTCGACTACGTGAAGACCCAGCGTGCGGTGCTGCTGCGCTGGAAGGCCGCGGTCGCGGACGCGGTCGGCAATGGCTGGTCGCGCGAGGAGACGGTCGCCCGCGTCCGGTTCGACGACGAGTTCGGTCCGGTCGACGTCGGACAGGCGTACATGATGGATCACATCCAGAACCAGAACGCCGGCTCGCTGTGGGACAAGCTCACCGCCACCGGGTACGCCAAGGGGCGCTGAAGGGGCGCTGGCGGGAGGGCGAAGCGCCGCGCCGGCACGGGCACCGCGGACGCGGACGGCCGAGGCACCGCGGAGAGGGAAGACCGCGGCATCACGCCGGCACGCGTACCGGTCCGCAGCTCAGGCGGGCAGTCGCAGCCAGAACGTGGTCCAGCCGCCCTCGCTGGTCACACCGACCCTGCCGCCCGCGGCCTCGACCAGCTGGCGGACGATCGCGAGTCCGATGCCGGCGCCGCCGCGCTCGCGGTCCCGCGACTTCTCCACCCGGTAGAAGCGCTCCCAGACGCGCGGCAGCTCCGGCTCCGGGATCCCGGGACCGGTGTTCGCGACCCGGATGTCCACGCCGTCCACCGCCCGGCCGGCCGTCACCCTGACCTCGCCGCCCTCGGGCGTGTATCGGACCGCGTTCTGGAGCAGGTTCGCGAGGACCTGGGTCAGCTCGTCGGGACGGACGTGCGCCTGCAGCCCGGGGGGCACGTCCACCGCGAGCGAGATCGATCGACGGGTGAGCACCGGGGCCACGAGATCCGCGGCGCTGCGCACGATGGGCGCGACGTCGAGGTCCCGGGCGACGCCGGGCTCCCCTTCCGCCCCTGCCAGGACGTCGAGCGACGCGGCGAGGCGGGTCAGCCGGTCGACCTCCTCGCGCAGGGAATCGAACATTGCGGGGTCGGGCGGCAGCACGCCGTCGCGCAGCGCCTCGAGGTAGCCCTGGAGGTTCGTCAGCGGCGTGCGCAGCTCGTGCGACGCATTGACGATGAACTCGCGGCGGATAGCCTCCTGCTCGGATAGCCGGGCGGCCATGGTGTTGTGCGATACCGCCAGCGCGCGCAGCTCGGCCGGGCCTTCCTCCGGGACCCTGGCCGTGAGGTCGCCGTCGGCGATCCGGGCGGCGGCGGCCGCGAGGCGCTCGATCGGACGGGCCAGCCGTCGCGACAGCACCATCGCCAGCACCACGGCGACGATCGCGGCGACCGCGGCCGCGATGCCGAACACGAGCGCGACGCTCGAGTTGAACATCTCGTGGGCGTGCTCCGCGCTGGCGCCGGCGGCCATCATGAGCGCCTCGAAGGAATCGCCACCGACGCGGAGCACCCCCACCGCGACGATCCCCAGCGAGACGGCGGCCACGGTGATGGCTGCGACCAGGATCCGGGTCGAGATCCCGTCGCGCGGCAACCTCATGCCGGCGCTCGCCGCTCGGCTGCCGCCGCGGCCCGGTAGCCGACGCCGCGCACGGTGGCCACGTACCGCGGCGCGCCGGGGTCGTCGCCCAGCTTCTCGCGCAGCCGCTTGACGTACTGGTCGATCGCCCGGTCGGTGACGTCGCCCTCGCCGGTGCCGTGGATCGCGTCCAGCAGCTGGTCCCGGCTGAGCACCCGGCCGTCCGCGTCGAGCAGCGCGCCCAGCAGGCGCAGCTCGAGGGCGCTGAGGGGAACATCGGCGCCGGCCAACGTCGCCTGATGGCGATCGAGGTCGAGCACCAGGTCGCCAAGGACCAGGACCCCGGCCGGCGCGCCGGTCGCGGACCGCTCCGTGCGCCGGAGGATCGTGCGCACCCGCACGACCAGCTCGGCCGGCGAGAACGGCTTGGGCAGGTAGTCGTCGGCGCCCTCGCTCAGGCCCAGGATCCGGTCGCCCACGGCACCGCGCGCGGACAGGACCAGGATCGGGACGTCGCCCAGCTCGCGGGCGCGGCGGATGACCGTGAGCCCGTCGATCTCCGGGATCATCAGGTCCAGCACGACGAGCCGAGGCGACGACTCCTCGATCGCGCGCAGCGCCGACCGGCCATCCATGGCGGTGACGACCACGTAGCGCTCGCGCTCGAGATAGGTGCGCACCAGGCGCACGATCTTGGGGTCATCATCGACGACCAGGATCGGCGCGGTGTCGAGGGCGGGGGCTGCCATGAATGTCATCATCGCCCGGCGGAGCCTGCCCGGCAACGATGACGCCAGCGTGACACCCGGCGCGCATGGCCGTTTGGCGACCCGTGCCTGGATCAGCGGGAGGCGGCGACCGCCGCGCAAGCCGTGGGCCCGGCGGCGAGCTCCGCGCTGGCCGCGCCTAGCTGGTCGTAGCCCGATCCCAGGGAATGCCGGGCCCCGGGGAACCGTCCCCCACCGGCCGGGACTTCGAGATCCGGTCGCGGTTGACGAGCAGGACATCCTGGTGCCGCTGCGGGGCGTCACGCCCCATCTGGAACACCGCGTCGGTCACCGGCACGAACTTGGACCAGCTCGCCAGCGCTGCCAGCGCCTGCGTGTGGGGCGCCCGGTGGAGGTTTCCGATGACGATGAACGGTCCGATCTCGAGCACCACGCGCTCCTCGACCGTCCGCATCCGACGGCTCGGATCGCCGCGGCGACCGTTCACCTCGATGACGTGCAGGTCTCGACGCTCGACCTCGAGCTCGTCCATCGCGACCTGGTGCCCGTCGTCGAGCGCCTCGAGCGTGGCCGTCCGGAACATCAGCAGCTCGCGCCCGTTGACCTCGTCGCTCAGGCGCCCGTCGCCCAGCTCGACATCACCGCGTACCACGCAGTCCCCCGCATAGGCGACAAGCGTCTCCTGCACGTACCTCTCCTCGCTCCTGAACCTCGGGGCGATGGCCGATCCCCGCGAGCATACGTCGTTGCGGTCCGGTGTGGAACCGTGGAGTTTGGTGCAGTCGATCAGGGGAGCGCGGCGGCCGCCTGTGCAGCGAGCGTGGCGTCGGCCGTCTCGATCAGCAGGACGTGGTCGCCCTCGGCCAGGAGGTAGTCGACCGTCCCGCCATCGCCGTAGTCGATCCGAGTGAACGCGTGTCCGCCGAGGGTCACCGTGTCCGTGGCGACCCCCGGGCCGGTGGCGGCAAGCCACGAGCTCATCACCAGGGCCCTGACCGAGTCCAGACTCATGCCGGTGACGCTGACGCCGAGGATCGAGAGGTCGGCTGATCCGGTCGCGTCGTACGCCTGCGCCACGCGGAGGTCATCGGGCGTGCGCCCCGCCGCCCGGAGCGCTGCGGTGATCGCGCGGCTGCCCTGGTCGTCGCCGAGGATGTCGGGCCCCAGGGCGCTCTCGACCGTGAGCGTGATGTCGCCAACCTGGGTGGGCATGGCCGCCTCGAGCTCGGGGGCGGCGGGGCTCCCGGTGGGAACCGGCGCCGCCGAGGCGTCGGCGCTGGGCTGATCGGCGGACGGGCTTGGGGCACCCGGGTCCGGGGTGCCGATGGCGATCGCCGCGCCGTCGCCCCCCATCGCACGGTCGAACGCCGACGCGACGGCGTCGACTTCGTCGCTGGTGGCGTCGCCCGACGCCGCGATGTAGACGACCACATCGGCGTGCCGGAACTGGAGGAAGATCGCGCCCGACGCGTCGGTGGCGAGGAAGCCCTGGTCGCCGAGGTCGCTGCGGGAGGTCACCGTCTGGCCGGCCGCCGCCGCGGCGTCTGCGGACCGGGACACCGACTCTGCGGCGCCCTGCGGGTAGCAGGTGACGGTCGCGTACAGCACCGCCTGGTTGGTCGTGCTGTCCGACGGCAGCGGGCCCAGCAGGGTCATCGTCTTGCGGCTGACGTCGTACTGGCTGGAGCTGACGGTCCAGCCCAGCGGCAGCTCCTCGATCGCCGGTGACGCTGCCCAGGCTGCGGACTGGCACCCGGCATCCGCGGGCAGCACGAACCGCCACGCGACGAGACCCAGGGCAACCAGGGCGCCGACCAGCGCGACAACGGCGATCCGGCGGTTGGTGCGCGCGGCGCGCGCGAGCAGCGCTCGCTCGTCGCTCGGACGAAGGCGCTGGTCGTGGCCGGGCTCCACGCGGGGCGGGCGTGCGGTCGTCATTCGGGGTAAGGATGCCCTGCCCGGCTGAGGACTGCCTGAGAGTGACCCCCCCCCGGGGGGGGCGCGCTAGAGGACGAGCGTGGGCAGGCCCTGGCTGCGGAGAATGAGCGCGATCTCCGTGCCATGCTGCAGCTCGTGCTCGATGACGTGCCAGATCACCCACGCGCGCGTGGACGTCGGCCCGTGGCGCCGGGGCCGCGGGAACGCGACCTGGAGATCCTGCTCAGTCCAGCGCTGCAGGCAGTCGTCGACCATCCGCCAGGTCACCTGGAATGCGTCGACCAGCTCGGCTGCGGTCCGCGGACGGGCCTCATCGTCCTCCCACCCGGCGTCCTCGAGCGGGAGGCCGGGCACGGTCGTCGCGGCAACGCGAAACATGTCGCGAATTGCTGGATCGCCTTCACCGAGGACCTCGTGGAACCAGTACGCCCGGCCGCCTGCCATGTTGGCCGCAAGCTGCCATACGGCCCAATGGTCGGGCGCCGGCCGCAGACGCATCTGCTCGTCGGTCAGCGGACCGATGACCTCGAGGAGGCGGTCCTGGTGGGCGGCCCAGCCGCGGTAGAAGGCGGTGAGCGAATCCGGTGGAGGCGGGTGGCCCATGATCGCGTTCCTCTCAACCTCGCTCAGCGCGCCCGCATCCGGTTGTTCCTGGGGTTGTGCTCAACCTCCGCGAGGCCCAGTTGCTCGAGCAGCGGCGGCAGGTAGACGCCGAAGCGGCCGCGCAGGCCCTTCTTGAGCCCGTACCAGCCGCCGACGGGGTTGCCGTCGGATCGTCCCCACGCCTCAACGGTCGCCTCCGGCGCCGGCTTCTGCTCGTCGGCACCGCCCAGAGCGACCCAGTCGCCCTGCGCACGCAGCCAGGCGTGAAGGTCGTCAATCGCCCGCAGGTGGTAGCGCAGCTGGGTGCCGCCGACCTGGCACACGAGCGCCGGCGGATCGGCCGTCTCGTCGCGCCACATCTGGTAGTGCGAGCCGCCGTTGGCGGTCGTCAGCTGCCAGGGGTCCTCGCGGGTACCGGTGCCCGTGCCCGTCGCCATGGTCGCCCTCCGATGTCCTCTTGTCGTGGTCCGCGATCCGAACGGTGCGTCGCCAACCCTACGGCATCGGCAACCTGAATCAAGCGGCCTCGGTGTCGCTCGGGTCACGGGACCGGGCCGGACGGACGAGACGCCACCGACCGCATGGGGCTACGCTCGAGTCGAGCCGGACCCGAGTCCCGGCCGCCGGAGGCCCGTATGCCGATGACCCCGCGCGAGCGCGTGCTCGCGACGCTTGCCCACGAGATGCCCGACCGCGTGCCGATCGTGCTCGGCCCGAGCAACGCCACCGGGATCAAGATGTCCACCTACCAGGGCATCAAGGCCCTCGCGGGCATCGAGGCGCCGGAGCGCTACATCTACGACTGGCCGGAGCTCGGGACCGCGCTCCCCGACGAGGCGACGTACGCCCGCCTGCACGGCGACGTGCGGGGGGTCCTGGACCGCTTCCCGGCGTCGACTCGCGCGCGCAACGCGGCCCGCGACCCCCACTCCGCGTTCATCGACGACTGGGGCAGCGGCCAGCTGGAGGCCACGCCGGGGACCTGGTTCCCGGGCGTCCATCCGATGGCCGACGCGACGACGCTCGCGGAGATCGAGGCGTACGCCTGGCCGGACGTCGCCGACCCGACCCGCTTCGAGGGCGTCCGGGCGGAGGCACAGCGGCTGCGCGACGAGAACATGTTCGCCAGCCTGGCCACCCCGTGGCTCCTGTTCCCGCTCGAGCGCGCGTTCGCGATGCAGGGCACGGACGCGTTCCTGCTCAACCTCGCCGCGGAACCCGACTTCGCCGAGGCGCTCCTGTGGAAGATCCAGGGCGTGTGCAAGGGGATCATGGACGGGTTCCTGCGCGAGTGCGGCGATCTCATCGACATGATCAAGATCGGCGACGACCTGGGGTCGCAGGTCGGGCTGCTCATGTCGCCCGCGATGTACCGGCGGATCCTCAAGCCGATCCATGCGGACTACATCGCGTTCATCCGCGAGCGAACCGACGCCAAGCTGATGTTCCACACCGACGGTGACGTCTACGACCTGCTGGGCGACTTCATCGAGATCGGCGTCGACGTGCTCAACCCGGTCCAGGCATCGGCCGGAGGCATGTCCGACTTCGGGGGGCTCAAGCGCCGGTTCGGCGACAACCTGGTGTTCTGCGGCGGCATGGACACCCACCGGGTGCTGCCCGGCGGCACGCCCGATGAGGTTCGCGCCGAGGTCCGGCGGGTGATCTCGCTGCTCGGGCCCGGCGGCGGCTTCATGCTCGGCGCCGTCCATACGGTGATGGGCGACGTGCCTCCGGAGAACGTGCTCGCGATGGTCGACGAGGTCGAGGCATTCGGCCGCTATCCCCTGTCAACGTGAGCCCCGTGATGCGCCTCCATGCGATCGCGTGCGACATCCTCGCGCGGCCCGTCTACCTGTGCGCAGCCCGGTCGCCGCAGGTGGTCGACGTGACGATGTTCCGGCGCGGGCTGCACGATGATCCGCCGGATCTCCGCTCGCAGCTCCAGGGCGCCATCGACGCCACGCCGCCGGGCTACGACGCCATCGTCCTGGGCTACGGGCTGTGCGGCGGCGCGACCGCCGGGATCGAGGCGCGCGATGTGCCGGTGGTTCTCCCACGCGCCCACGACTGCATCACGCTGTTCCTCGGGGGGCGCGAACGCTACGACTCGGAGACGCGCGATCGCGGTGCCACGTACTGGTACGTCGCGGACCAGCTCGAGCGCGTGGACGGCAGCCGGTCCGGCTCGGCCGGCGCGGGGTTTGCCAGCGACACCGAGGAGGAGCTGGCGGCCGTGCGGGCCACGTACGTCGAGAAGTACGGCGAGGACAACGCCGACTACCTGATGGAGGTCATGGGCGCCTGGCGCGCGCACTACAGCCGCGGCGCGTTCGTCGCCATGGGCGTCGGCGACGACGATGCTGCCGCGGCGCTCGCCGGCGCTCAGGCAGAGCGCCGCGGCTGGGCGTTCGAGCGGATGGAGGGCAGCCTGGTCCTGCTGCGCCGCCTGCTGGACGGCGACTGGAACGAGGACGTGCTCGTCCTCCAGCCGGGCGAGCGGCTGGCGATGAGCTACGACGACGGCGTGGTCAAGGCCGTCCCGGCGTCGGGGAGCCGCGGGGCCGCGTAGCCGTGGCCGGCGGCCCCGCGCTCAGGCTTCCACCGCCGAGCTCAGGCGGCCGGCGCGAAACGCGCTCACGTACTCCGCACCGAACGGGTCGCGGCCCAGCAGGAGATCAGTGGCCAGCCGGTAGGGCTCCGCGTCACGGTCCGCCGCGAACACCCGGTCCAGATCGGATGCGACGGGGTCGATGATCCCGCTGTCGATCCCGGCCGCCGCCGCGAGATCGATGAACACATCGTTGAGCAGTCGCCGATCGGGGAGCCCGAAGGAGACGTTGGACAGGCCGCCCGTCAGGTGGATCGCGGAGCCGTACTCCTCGCGCAGCTGGCGGGCCGCCGCCAGCACGTACCCTGGGGCATCGGGCTCGACGGCCACCGGCAGCACGAGTGGATCCACGTACAGCAGCTCGGGCGGAATCTGGCGCGCGATCGCCTCCTCGACCAGCGCGATCGCATTCGCGACCCGCTCGTCTGCGTTCGCCGGCATGCCGGCTCGACCGCTGGCCCCGAGGACGACCGCACAGCCGGTCGCCGCAGCGAGCTCGAGGACCTCGGGCCGCTCAAGCGAAGCCGAATTCAGCAGGAGCCGTCCGGCCGGCTGCGTCGATGCGGCGACGCCGGCCGCCAGGACCGCCACGTCCGAAGAGTCGATCGAGACCGGCACCGCGGCCACCGGCTCGATCACGCCGACCAGCCACGCCATCGCGCGCGCCCGGGTCTCCGAATCAGCTGCGACCTCATCGGCGTTGACGTCGAGCCAGTCCGCCCCGGCTCGCTCCTGGCGGGCGGCCATCGATCGGACGTAGGCGGCGGCGAGATCCGCCTGGTCGTCCTCGTCGAGACCCCACCGGATCGCGCTTGCGACGTGCTTGACCTTGCCGTTCGTGAAGTCGCGGCCCGCGGCGACATCCGGGTGCACCGGGAGGACGCCGCGCACGCCGCCGGGCAGGTCGAAGGCGATACCGATCGCGCCATGCTCGAGCTCGACGGCGTGCCTGCCGGATCGCTTGACGATGCGCGTGGCGTGGATGTTCTCGCCGACGACGAGGAACGGGTTGCCGGAACGGTCGGGCCTCACGAGCTTGATCCTTTCTCGGGCGTGGTGGCGGGCGGAGTGGCCACTGGCGGGGTGGAGGACGAGGAGGCAACGGGGGTGACCGCCGCCCCGGCGACGGCGGGCGCGGGCGACGGGGTGGCAGCGGGCGCAGGGACCGAGACCGCCGCCGGATCGGGCCCGAAATGATCCCGTCGGAGGAACGTGTTGGCCCAGGCGCTCGTCCGTCGCAGCCGGTTGTCCTGGATCACGGGCGCGCGGTCGAGCATCGTGAGCTCCTCGCCGTACGGCTTGAGGCGGCGGTAGGCCTCGGCCCATACGCACGGCCGATCGCCCACCTCGCACCGTCCGTCGTGCGCACCGCCGCACGGACCGTTGCGCTGGTTCTTGGCGCAGTGGGATTCCGGACACAGGTAGGCGATATCGGGCAGCGAGCAGTCCCCGCAGTCGCGACAGTCGAACAGCGGCACCTTGACGGCCTGCTCGAGCACGTGGAGCGGCTTGCCGATGTGCGCCCGCTCGATCGCCCCGTAGATGCCCGCCCAGGTCCGGAAGCCCGGCGTGCCCGGCTCGAACACGCGAGCGTGGAGTGCGCGGTTGACCTTGTAGAACGGGTCCACGCTGCGGCGGGAGCGACGGCGAGCCGCCGCGGTGAGCGACGCACGGTAGGGGGCAGCCGCCTCGTCTGTGTTGAGCCCGGCTCCGTCGGACTGGAACAGGTGGAACGCGCCCGGCAGCCCGAACGAGACCTCGCCGACCAGGGCCTGCCAGTCGTGTTGATCATGGGCCTCGGCCAGCTCCAGGACCCGCGAGATCTCGTCCGCGTTGCGATGTCCCGAGAGGTACACGCCGCGGTACCCGAGACCGCGGGCGACGATCAGCTGCTTGGCCGCGAGCTCGAGGAAGAACCCCCGCCCCTTGTCCGGGCCGGCGGCCTCGCGCTCGACGAGCGCGAGCAACGCGTCGGTCACCACGCAGCCCGGCACGCGACCAGCGTGGAACGCGCGCGCCACGCCGCGATCGAGGATGTACGCGTTGGCGACGGCGGGCAGGTCGATCGCATCGCGGCGCATCACGCGCAGGAGCTCGTCCTGCTTGCGTGCGTCATAGCCGACCTGGCTGATCACGAACCCGGCGCCCGAACGGGCCTTCATCGCGAGCTTGAGGTACTGGGGGACGAGATCGCGCTCGAGCCGCTTGTGTGGATCGACGGCGCAGCCGAGGAAGAAGTCGTGGGCCTCCGAATCCCGGGCTCCGTCGGCGGCGGCGCGGGTGACGGCCGCCGCACCCAGGTCGCGATACAGCGCGAGGAGTCCCACCGAGTCCATGTCGAACACGGGCTTCGACAGCCCGTTGAACCCTTCGACCGGGTAGTCGCCGGTGACCGCCAGCACGGTCGTGAGCCCCCGGCTCAGCAGGTCCCAGCCGAGGCTCTGGAGTCCATTGCGGTTCCGGTCGCGGCACGCGACGTGGACGATGACATCGTGCCCCAGCGCCTGGAGCGCCTCGCCCGGTGCATCGGGGCTGAGACGCGCGTGACCCCCGGCGTTGTCGGTCACGCTGAGGGCGGTGATCCTGGCGTCCCCGGCGAGGTCCGCGGCCATGCGCAGCGGACGCTGGCCGCGCGCGTCGGTCAGCTCCCCGGCCCACGGGACCAGCTCGACCACGACGGCGAACCCGTCGGGTCGGGACAGCGTGCGGCGCAGGGCATCGGGGCCGGACAGCGGACCGGCCGGTGCGGGGGTGACGGGTCGACGTGACGGCATCGGGCTCCTCATGCGGCGATCGGCTCGAACAGGCAGCCGTCGGTGAACAGGTCGAAGAAGTCGGGCTCGGATTCCAGCTGGACGTGCTCGATCCGGCGAACGAGCGCCTCGAGCTGCGCTCGACGGTGACCCGAGAGCAGCAGGGCGCGGGCGCCGGCGATCGACGCGTTCCCCGTCCGGACGACCCGCTCGACCGCAACCGGGACGAGCAGCCCGATGTCGATCGCAGATTCGACGTCGAGCGCGTTGGCGAACCCACCGGCGAGGTACACGTGGTCCAGCTGCCCGGGCGCGATGCCCAGCCGGCGGAGGAGCACGCGCTCCCCCACCGCAGTTGCCGCCTTGGCGACCGCGAGATGGCCGACGTCGGCGCGCGAGAACGTGATCCTCGGGTCGGGCACCACCGTGACCTCCGCAGCGTGATCCGCCAGGGCACCCCGCGCGCTCAGCCAGTCGGCACGTCGGAGCTCCGCGAGCAGGTCGACAAGCCCGGAGCCGCAGATGCCCTCGGGTTGCCCGCCGCCGATCGTCCGGACATCGAACTGCCCCCGGAACAGCCGAACGGCCTCGATCGCGCCCTCGGCGCCGGGCATCCCGTGGCGCACTCCGCCGCCCTCGAACGCGGGCCCCGCCGGGCTCGACGCGGCCATGATCCGGGTGCCGTCCGACGCGATGACCTCGGTGTTGGTGCCGATGTCCACGAGCAGGAACGAGCCACCGCGCTCGACGGCCCCGGTCGCGACCAGGTCCGCGGCGGCATCCGCACCGACGTGGCTGGCGATCAGCGGCCCGCCCGTCACGCGCGCCCGCGGGTGCACCAGCAACCCCAGCTCGTGGGCCCGGCGCGTGATCGCGGTCGATGTCGCGGCACCCTCGCGGACCGCCGTCTCGGTGACCGAGCGATACGGGATCTGTCCGATCGGGCGGACGTCCAGGCCGAAGAACAGGTCGCGCATCGTCGGGTTCCCGACCACGTACACCTCGACCAGCCGGTGCCGGTCGATCCCGAGCGTCTGGTACAGCCGTCGCAGCTCGTGATTGAGCGCGCGGCGCAGCGACTGGCGCAGCTCACCCGGGTGGTCGGTGTCGTACGAGACCCGGGTCACGACGTCGCTGCCGCCGAACCGTTGCGGGTTCTCGAACGCGGCCACCGCCAGGATCGTCCCGCGCAGCAGGTCCACGATCTCGAGCACGACGGTGGTGGTGCCGACGTCCAGCGCCATACCCAGGGGCGATGCCATCGACGGACCGAGGTCGGTGCCGTCCTCCGCGAACCTCCGGTCGCCATCATCGTGGACGCGGGGGTCGACCTCCCCGATCGTCGCCTCGGGTGCCAGCTGGATCCGCAGCCGGCGGCGCAGGACGGCGAACTCCAGGTCCTGCTCGGCCCGCTCGACGCGTGCCTGGCAGGACAGCCGGAACCCCGGTCCCAGGAACGCCTCGGGCGCGGTCCGCTCGGACAGCTGCTCGCCGCCCGCGCGCACCTCGACGACGCACTCGTGGCAGCGTCCGGTTCGGCGGCAGGAGGCCGGGACCACAACCGACAGCTCGTCGGCGTCGTCGAACAGGAGGCGGCCGGGCACGAGCGGTCGACGCTCGGTCCCGTGAACGACGTCGGGCATCACGACCAGTCTCGCCGCAGGCGCAAGGGGACGGGATGGTCCGTCGGTCCCGACCGGGGGGACCTTCCGCCCTATCGCGGCCCCCCGCCGGCAGGGGACGCTGGCGGCCATCGACACGTGCAGGAGGCGTCCTTGTCTTCGCGTACCCAGATCCCGGGCGCGTCCCGCTCACCGCGCGACGACCGGCTCACGCCGGCCGACCCCGTCCGGCTGCACGACGCGAGCGTCGCGATCCTGGAGCGGGCCGTGCATGCCCGCCGCACCGTCCCCGACTCCTGACCGCGACGACGAAGCCCTGTCCGCAACCCGGACCGCCAATGACCACCACACCCGCGTCCCGGACACCTGGAGGACCACCCATGGCAGACGACCTGTTCGGCGCGATGCGCCAGGCGATCATCGATGGCGACGCCGCGAAGGCGACCGCGCTCGCCGAGGAGGGGCTCGCGAACGGCGTGCCGCCGCTGGCCGCGATCGACGAGGGGTTCGTGCCCGGCCTGACGTACGTCGGCGAGGAGTTCGCCGCCGGCGAGCTGTTCCTGCCGGACATGATGCTGGCCGCCCGGGCGATGCAGAAGGCGGTCGCCGTCCTCGAGCCCGAGATGGCGCGCCTTGCGACCGAGCGGCACGTCGTCGGACGCGTCGTGATCGGGACCGTCAAGGGTGACATCCACGAGATCGGCAAGAACCTGGTCGGGATGATGCTTTCGACAAGCGGCTTCGAGGTCCACGACCTGGGTGTCGACGTGTCCCCGGACCGGTTCGTCGAGGCCGCGCGCGAGCACGGGGCCGATCTCATCGGGGTGTCCGCGCTGCTGACGACCACGATGGCTGGGCAGCGCAAGGTGGTCGAGGCGCTCGAGGCAGCGGGCCTCCGGCCGAAGGTCAGGGTGATGGTGGGCGGCGCGCCCGCCAGCGCGACCTGGGCCGCGGAGATCGGCGCCGACGGGTACAGCGAGGACGCGATCGGCGCGGTCGCGCTGGCGCGCCGGCTGGTGGGCGCCGTCGAGACGGCGACGGCTTGAGAGACACACCCCGTCGCGCGGCCCTGCGTGGTCCGCGACCTGGGGTTGCTGCCCGGCGAACACCGTCGGGCCGGAGGCGATGATGAGCACGACACGGCATTCCGCCGCGGCCAGTCGGCCGCGGCTCGAGGTCCTCTCCCCGGCGGCCGTCCGCAAGATCCACGAGGCGACGCTCGAGATCATCGAGACGGTGGGCGTCCGGTTCCCGTCCGAGCGCGTCCTGGGCCTGTGGGCGAAGCACGGCGCCACGGTGGATCGCGCGACGTCCGTCGTCCGCGTCCCGCGCCATGTGATCGAGGGTGCGATGCGCAGCGCACCGCCCGTCTACACGCTGGCGGCCCGCGATCCCAAGCACGACCTGCCCCTCGACGGCGAGCACGTCTACCTCGCCACCGACGGCTGCGGCATCGAGGTGCTCGATGCGTGGACCGGTGAGCGCCGGCGCTCCTCGCTCCAGGACGTTGCGGACATCGCCCGCGTCGCCGACGCGCTGGACCCGATCGCGTTCCACTGGGTTGCCGTGAGCGCCCAGGACCGGCCACCGGAGACCCGCGGGCTCGAGGAGCTGGCGGCCGTGTGGCGCAACTCCACCAAGCACGTCCAGACCGAGAGCATCGTCACCCCCGCGGAGACGGCGGCGGCGATCGAGATGGCGGCCGCGATCGCGGGCGGGCGAAACGCGCTGCGGTCGCGGCCGGTGCTGTCGCTCATGCAGTGCACCATCAGCCCGCTCGCCCACGACGGCGGCGCGATCGAGTCGGCTCTGGTGGCTGCCGAGGCCGGCGTTCCGGTCGGGTTCATGACCATGGTCTCGTGCGCGTTCAGCGGCCCGACCACGGTCGCGGGTTCGCTGGTGGTGGGCAACGCGGAGGTCATCTCGGCCCTCGCGCTGATCCAGCTCGAGCACCCCGGCGCACCCGTCTACTACGCCGCCGCCCAGACGGCGATGGACCTTCGAACGGGCGCGTACACCGGTGGCGGCCCCGAGGACTTCCTGTTCGGGGCGGCCACCAATGCGCTGGCCGACTTCTACAACGTGCCCCTGTCGATGGGCGCCTACGCGACCGGCGCCAAGCGGCCCGACTGGCAGGCGGGCGTCGAGAACTCGCTGTCGTCGTTCATGGCGTCGGTGGCGGGCTCGGACATGCTGCTCGGCGCCGGGCTGCTCCACGGGAGCCGCATCTGGTCGTACGAGCAGATGATCCTGGACACCGAGATCGACGGGATCGTCAAGGCGATGCTGCGCGGGATCCCCTGGGACGAGGAGGCCCTCGCGCTGTCGACGATCCGCGAGGTGGGGCCGATCGGCGACTACCTGACGGCTGAACACACCCGGGCGACGATGCGCGGCCTGTGGCAAACGCGCTACCTCGACCGGCGCCCGTACGGGCAGTGGGAGGAGGATCCCGGACGCGATGCATCGCGCGGCGCTGGAGCGTGCCCGGACCCTGCTGCGCGACCACCGGCCGGAGCCGCTGGACCCGGCGATCGACGCCGAGCTCGACCGCATCATCGCGGACCACGCCCGCGCCTCGGGCGCCGAGCTCGCCGGTGTGAGCTGAACCCGTCCCGGCCCCGTCCCGTTCCGGCTCGCCATCCCCCGGTCCGTCCCGGCTCGGCGCCCGCCCGTGCGGCCCGACCCGGCGCTCCTTCCTGGAGGTTCCGCCAATGCGACCCCGTTTCGAGCTCCTCGATCGCGACCTGATCGCCCGCGTCGTCGATGAGGCGCTCCAGCTCCTTCGCGACCCCGGCATCAAGGTTGAGGAGCCCGAGGCGATCGCGCTCCTCGTGGGCGATGGCGCGACCGCCGACGGCGATCGCGTGGCCGTCCCGGAGGCGATGGTTCGGCGCGCCCTCGACACGGCCCCGCGGTCGTTCGACCTGTTCGACCGTGCCGGCAACCCCGCGGTCCGCTACGGGCAGGGCATGGTCCACTTCGACCCGGGCTCCTCCGGCGTCGCCGTCCTCGACCCCGACACCCTTGATACCCGTCAGTCGCAGGCAGCCGACCTGGCGCGCCTGATCCGGGTGGCGGACTCCCTGCCCGCGTACGACGCCGTCTCCACGGCGATCGTGTGCCACGACGTCCCGACCGAGATCGGCGACCTGTACCGGCTGTTCGTGGTGCTGCTCCACTCGTCCAAGCCGGTGGTCACCGGGGCGTTCACGCCCCGGGGGTCCGGTGTCATGCTGGACCTGCTGGCGCTCGACGCCGGAGGCCGGGACCCGCTCGCAGCGAAGCCGCGGGCCGTGTTCGACGTCTGCCCCTCGCCGCCCCTCACCTGGTCCGAGTTCGCATGCCGGAACGTGATGGACCTGGCCCGCGCGCACGTCCCCGCCGAGCTGATCTCGATGCCCCTGGCCGGCGTGGCTTCGCCGGTCACCCTCATCGGATCGATCGTCCAGCACGCCGCGGAGTCGCTCGCCGGGGTGGTGCTCCACCAGCTGGCCCAGGCGGGCGCCCCGATCGTGTGGGGCGGGGCGCCGACGATCGTCGACATGCGCAGCGGTTCGACGCCGATGGGCGCGATCGAGACCGGGCTGATCAACGCGGGCAACGCCGCGGTCGGCCGGTCGCTGGGGCTGCCCACGCACGGGTATCTCGGCGCGACGGATTCGAAGGTGATCGACGCGCAGGCGGGGCTCGAGACGGGGATGACGGCGCTGGTCGGCGGCCTGGCCGGGATCGACATGATCAGCGGTGCGGGCATGCTCGACTTCCTGCTTGCGCAGAGCGCCGAGAAGCTGGTCATCGACGCGGACGTGATCGGGATGGTCCAACGGCTGCTGCGCGGCGTGGGCACGCCGACCGAGACCCTGGCGACCGGGTTCTTCGCGGCCGCCGGGCCGGAGGGCCGGTTCCTTGAGCTGCAGGACACGCGCCGTCTGTTCCGGGGCGAGCAGTTCCTGCCGTCGAAGGTGATCGATCGTGATTCGCGGCGCGCCTGGTTCGACGCAGGCGGCCTCGACGCCTTCGCTCGCGCTCGGGTCCGGGCGGACGAGCTGGTCGAGCGGCATGTCCTGCCGGAGCTCGATCCGGCGGTACGGTCCGCGATGGTCGACCGGATCCGCGAGGCCGGGGAGCCGTTCGGGCTGGCCGGGTCGCTGCCGGGCACTCCCGGGGAGACCGGCGCCGCCTGATCGGCAGACCCGGCATTCGTCGGCGGCGGGCGCGACCCGCGGAGCGGTGGGTCGCACCCATTGATAACTACTACGGAACCGTAGTAGTCTCCGTCGATGCAGGACAACCTCGCGCGTCGGGCAGGGCAGTCCCGCTGGCTGAACCGATCGGCGCTCCAGCTCGTCACGCTCGCGCTCATCGCATCGGGATGCACGGCCTCGGTCGCGCCGCCGGCGTCCGGTCAGCCGTCGACTGCCCCATCGGCATCGGACACCGGGCAGTCGACCCCCCGTGCGTCAGGTGCGTCCGCGCGGGTTGACGGCTGGCGGGCCGACCTCGAGGGCCTGGTCCCGGCGATGGAGGCGCTGCATCCGGACCTGTACCACGGCACCCCGCGGCAGGACCTCGAAGCCGCGGTCGACGACATCCTCGCGACGGTGCCCGCGGCGTCCGACGACGAGCTGCTGGTCGGCGTGCTGCACGTGGCGGCGCTGGTGAGCGCGAAGGGGCGCGACGGCCACACCGGCGCCTACGTCTGGGGCGGTGGCGAGTACCCGCTCCACAGCCTGCCGCTTCGCCTGTGGCTGTTCAGCGACGGGCTGTACGTGGTTGACGCCCTCCCGCCGTACGAGGCGCTCATCGGCCAGCGCGTCGCCACCGTCGCGGGGCTGCCGATCGCAGCGGTGCAGGCAGCGCTCGACCCGCTCATCCCGCGTGACAACGCGCAGACCGTGACGCTGCTGACGCCACGGTTCCTGCTGATCCCCGAGGTGCTCCACGGCCTGGGGCTCGTTGCCGCGACCGACGCCGTGGAGCTCGGCTCGATCGACGACGGCGGGCGGCAGACGGCCACGACGGTCCTGGCCGTCGCGATGGCCGAGTACAACGCGTGGGCCGGCGCCTATGGCCTTGATCTCCCGGCACGGCCGGCATCCGGCTTCCTGGCGAGGATGGACGAGCCGCTGTGGTGGTCCGACGCCCAACAGCCGGGCGTGCTGTACGTGCAGTACAACCGCGTCGACGGAGTGTCGAACACGGCGGTCGACGAGCTCCGGGCAGCCCTCGCCGGGCCCGACCTCCGCCGGGTCGTCGTGGACATCCGGCACAACTACGGTGGCGAGACGCGCGCCATTCGCCCCGTGCTTGATGCCCTGGAGCAGGCGCCGGCGCGTCCGCTCGTCCTGGTCACGGGCCGCAACACGTTCTCGGCAGCCGTCCTGTTCGCCGCCGAGCTCGAGCGGGTGCTGGACCCTGCGTTCGTCGGTGAGCCGATGGGCGGCAGCCCGAACTTCTACGCCAACTCGCGCGACATCGCCCTGGCGCATGCCGGGATCACGGTCAGCGTGTCGACCGAGTGGTACGTGGGCAGCTCGGCCGACGACCCGCGCCTGGAGATCGAGCCCTCCGTCGCGGTCGAGATGAGCGCCGCCGACTACTTCGGCGATACGGATCCCGCGCTGGCCGCGGCGATCGGGACACCATGACGGCCCGGCCGGGCGACGGTGCGGCTGCCGATGGCGATACCCATTCGCTCCTGTTCGATGTCTTCGTGCTCGGCCAGGCCGTCGCGGAGCTGCTGGCGGTCGCGATGGCGGACAGCCCGTTGACGCCCGACGAATACGCGCGCTACAGCGTCGTGTTCGAGGAGGAGGCGGTGACCCCGACCGCGGTGGCGCGACGCCTGTCGATGCCGCTCACCACGGTCGTGGACGACCTCCGGCAGATGGAGGCGAGGGGCCATCTGCGGCGGATCCCCAATCCCCGCGACCGGCGGTCCTACCTGGTCACGCTCAGTGCGGACGGCCTTCGGGCGCACCGGGAGGCAAACCGCCGGTTCGAGACGTCGTATGCCAGGTTCACGGCTGAGCTCGAGATTCCGCCCTCGATCGCCCGCAGACAGCTGCGAAGCCTCATCGCCGCGGTCCAGCGGGCGACGGGGACGGCTGCCTCCGGCGCGCAGCCGGCATCCGCGCCGGGGCGCCGGCAGGGAACCCGCTCCGGCGCCTGACCGTTGGCCGGAGCCCGTTACGCCGTCGGTCCGGATCCTGCGCCAGGCAGCGGTCGCGTCCGGGATCGCCCGCCGGCCTGGTAGGTCCGGCTCCGAAGCGGGTGCCCGACCGCGGCCTCGATGAACGCCGACGCCGCCATCACCCTCTCGAGACTGGCGCCGTGCTCGATCCCCAGCCCGTCGAGAAAGTACACGAGATCCTCCGTGGCCAGGTTGCCGACGGCTCCCGGTCCGGCGAATGGACAACCGCCCAGGCCGCCGGCCGAGCTGTCGAGGATCGTGACCCCTCGCTCGAGCGCCGCGTAGACATTGGCGAGCGCCTGGCCGCGGGTGTCGTGGGCATGAAGCCCGACACGATCCGCGGGCACGCGCGGCAGGACGGCGTCGAGCACGCGGCCGATGTCGCCCGGCGTTGCCGCGCCGATCGTGTCACCCAGGCTGATCTCGTCGCAGCCGATGTCGATGAGGCGCGCGGCAACCGATGCCGTCGTGGCCGGTGCGACCGGTCCGTCGTACGGGCAGCCGAACGCGACCGAGACATAGCCCCGGGTTCGCAGGCCGCCCGACCGCGCCTCGCCGATCACGAGCGCCGCATCCGCGAGCGCCCCGTCCAGCGTCCGGTTGAGGTTCGCGCGGTTGAACGCGTCGGTTGCACCGATGACGACGGCCACCTCTTCGGCGCCGGCCGCGAGCGCCCGCTCGAGACCTCGCGGCGTCGGGACGAGAACCGGGTACCGGACACCCGGCGCGTGGTGGATCGCCGGCAGCAGGTCGTCCGCGTCGGCGAGCTGGGGCACCGCGCGGGGATGGACAAACGAGGTGGCCTCGATGACCCCGAGACCGGCGTCGGTCAGGCGGTCGACGAAGCCGATCTTGACCTTCGTGGGGATGTCGGCCGCCTCGTTCTGGAGGCCGTCACGCGGACCGACCTCGACGATGGTGACCCGCGCGGGCAATGCCATGTCAGCCAGCCTCCAGGCCGTCGAGATCGACCAGCGGAGCGCCGCGGCTCACCTGGTCGCCGACGGCGACGTGCAGCCGCGTGACCCGGCCCGGGGACGTGGCGGCGATCACGTGCTCCATCTTCATCGCTTCGAGCACCAGCAGCGGGGCATTGGCCCGCACATGGTCGCCTATCGAGACGTGAATGCGCACGATTCGGCCGTGCATCGGCGCCGCCAGGGCGTCGGGTTCGTCCGCGTCGGCGCTGAGCGTCTCCGGAGACGGCGGTGGCGCGAGCGCGATACGGTGCCGGTGACCGCGCCAGGTGACGGTCTCCACGACCCGCGGGGCGAGGGCAGGACGAACGAGCGCCGTGTCCCCCGCGACGAGCACGGTCCAGCCGACATTGACGTCCCCAGAGAGCCATGCGACGTCGATCGGGTTGCCATCGACGTCGACCAGGGCAACGTCGCGACCCGCGTGGAGCGTGGTCATCGCGACGCGCTCGCTCCCCCCGCGAGCCACCGCGTTCGCTCACCCGAACGTCCGTGGCGCCACGGACGCCCGGACAGCCACGGGCTGCCTGCTGCGCTTGCGGTGCCGGGCACCGTCGGCCCCCGGTCGGTCTTCATCGGCCCCGGCGCCATGTCCCCCGTCGGCGCGAGCGACCGGACCGCGGCCGCAGCCGCGACGACCTCGTCCGGCACCGCCGCCAGCCGGTCGATGACGCGATGCTCGTCGAGGAACCCGGTGTGGAGGTCTCCGGCAGTGAACGCCGGCTCGTCGAGCACCGCCGCGAGAAGGTCGAGATTCGTCGCCACGCCCTCGATCCGCGTGGCGTCCAGTGCGTCACTCAGCATGGCGATCGTGTCGGCGCGATCCCAGCCGTGGGCGATCACCTTCGCGACCAGCGAGTCGTAGAACGGCGAGATCACGGAGCCGGCCGCGATGCCCGTGTCCACGCGCACGCCGTCAGGCAGGTCCAGCGCCGTGACCACCCCGGTCGCGGGCAGGAAGCCGGCCCCGACATCCTCGGCCACGACCCGCAGCTCCATCGCGTGGCCCTCCACGCGCACGTCCGCCTGCGAGAACCCCAGCGGCTCGCCGGCGGCCACGCGCAGCTGCTGCTCGACGAGGTCCAGGCCGGTGACGGCCTCGGTGACCGGGTGCTCCACCTGGAGCCGGGCGTTGACCTCGAGGAAGAAGAACGCCCCGGAATCGTCGACCAGGAACTCGACCGTCCCGGCATTCCGGTACCCGGCCGCGCGGGCAAGCCGGAGTGCCGCGTCGCCCATGGCTGCGCGGAGCTCGCCGTCGACCGCGGGCGACGGTGACTCCTCGATCAGCTTCTGGTGCCGCCGCTGGACGCTGCACTCGCGCTCGCCGAGGTGGACGAGCGTGCCGTGGGCATCGCCCAGGACCTGGACCTCGACATGCCTGGGCTGCTCGAGGAACCGCTCGAGGAGCAGCCGGTCGTCCCCGAACGAGGCCGCCGCCTCGCGGCGGGCGCCGGCCAGCGCCTCGGCCAGCTCATCTGTGGCCCGCACCACGCGCATCCCGCGGCCGCCGCCGCCGGCGCTCGCCTTGACCAGCAGCGGGAAGCCGATCCCCTCCGCCCGCGCCACCAGGTCCTCGTCGGACGCCGCCTCGCCGTGGTACCCGGGCAGGACCGGCACCCCGTTCGCCTCGGCCAGCGCCTTTGCCCGCGCCTTGTCGCCCAGCGCACGCATCGCCGCCGCCGGCGGCCCGATCCAGGCCAGCCCCGCGGCCTCGACCGCCTCGGCGAAGGCGGCATTCTCGGCCAGGAACCCGTAGCCAGGGTGGATCGCTTGTGCGCCCGTCGCGGCGGCGGCATCCAGGATCGCGTCCATCCGCAGGTAGCTCTCGGCCGCCGGCCCGGGTCCCAGGCGAACCGCGACGTCGGCCGCCCGGACGTGCGGTGCCCGGGCATCCGCATCGGAATACACGGCGACCGTCCGGATCCCCAGGCGCGCGCACGTCCGCATCACGCGCAACGCGATCTCCCCCCGGTTCGCGACGAGGACGGACGAGAACACCGGCGGGCCGGGGGCGGAGGAGCGCAACCGCTACATCCGGAAGACGCCGAACGGCGTCTCCGGGATCGGTGCGTTGAGCGCGGCGGACAGGCCCATGGCCAGCACCATCCGCGTGTCCAGCGGGTCGATCACGCCGTCGTCCCAAAGCCGTGCCGTCGAGTGGTACGGCGATCCCTCGCGCTCGTAGGCCTCGAGCGTGGGCGCCGAGAACGCCTCGCGCTCCTCGTGGGTCATGTCGCGGCCCTCGCGGGCGAGGTTGTCGAGCCGGACCTGGAGCAGCACGCTCGCGGCCTGCTGACCGCCCATCACGCTGATCCGCGCGTTCGGCCACATCCACAGCTGGCGCGGCGAGTACGCCCGCCCGCACATCCCGTAGTTGCCCGCCCCGAACGACCCCCCGACGATCACCGTGAACTTGGGTACCCGGGCGTTGGCGACGGCCATGACCATCTTCGCGCCATCCCGCGCGAGGCCCCGGTTCTCGTACTCGCGGCCGACCATGAACCCGGTCACGTTCTGGAGGAACACGAGCGGGATCCGGCGCTTGGTGCACAGCTCGATGAAGTGGGCGCCCTTGAGCGACGACTCGGAGAACAGGATCCCGTTGTTGGCGATGATCCCCACCGGGTAACCCATGATCCGGGCGAACCCGGTCACGAGCGTGGTCCCGTAGCGGGCCTTGAACTCGTCGAGCTCGGAGCCGTCCACGATGCGAGCGATCACGTCGCGGATGTCGTAGCCCGCCCGAAGGTCGGCGGGCACGATCCCGTACAGGTCGGCCGGGTCGTACAGCGGCTCGCGCGGCGGCAGCACGTCCCACGGCGCGTCCTTCCAGGGCACCGGGACGTTGGCCAGGATCCGGCGCGCGATCGCGAGGGCGTGCGGATCGTCATCGGCGAAATGGTCGGCCACACCGGAGATGCGGGTGTGGACGTCCGCGCCGCCCAGGTCCTCGGCCGAGACCTCCTCGCCGGTCGCGGCCTTCACCAGCGGCGGACCCCCGATGAAGATCGTGCCGGTGCCCTTGACGATGACCGTCTCGTCGCTCATCGCCGGGACGTAGGCGCCACCGGCCGTGGACGAGCCCATCACGACCGCGATCTGCGCGATCCCGGCCGCGGACAGGTTCGCCTGGTTGTAGAAGATCCGGCCGAAGTGCTCGCGATCCGGAAAGACGTCGGCCTGGAGCGGCAGGAACGCACCGCCGCTGTCCACCAGGTACACGCATGGCAGCCGGTTCTCGGCCGCGACCTCCTGCAGCCGCAGGTGCTTCTTGACCGTCATCGGGTAGTAGGTGCCGCCCTTGACCGTGGCATCGTTGGCGACGATGGCCACCTCGCGCCCGCCCACGACCCCGATCCCGGTGATGATCCCGGCCGACGGCGCGTCGCCGTCGTACATGTCCCAGGCCGCCAGCGGTGACAGCTCGAGGAACGGGGAGGCGGGATCCACCAGCAGGTCGATGCGCTCGCGCGCGAGCAGCTTGCCCCGGGCCCGGTGCTTCGCCACGGCCTCCTCGCCGCCACCCCGGCGGACCAGCTCCAGGCGATCGCGCAGCTCAGCCACGAGGCCCAGGTTGACCTCGCGGTTGCTGTCGAAGTCCGGGCCGCGCGGGGCCTCCGGGATCACGGTCATCTCATCGGCCCTCGAACCGCGGCTTGCGCTTCTCGGCGAACGCCCGGAACCCCTCGCGCCGGTCCGCCGAGACCAGCACGACCTCGTACAGCGCGTTCTCCTGTGCCAGCCCGTCCGCCAGCGCCCGGTGTGCGCCCCGGATCGCGGCCTTGGCCTGGCGGACGCCCAGCGGCGCGCCGTCCGCGATCGACGATGCGAGGGTGAGCGAAGCCTCGCGGGCCGTGCCGGGCGCGACCACGCGGGCGACGATCCCCCACGACTCTGCCTCGGCCGCCGACAATCGGCGGCCGGTCAGGATCACGTCCCGGGCTCGCGCCGGACCGACCAGCCAGGTGAGCGTCTGCGTGGACCCACCGCCGGGGAAGATGCCGACACCGACCTCCGGCAGCCCGAACACGGCCGCGGACGACGCCACGACGAGGTCGCATGCGAGGGCGAGCTCGAACCCGCCGGCCAGCGCGAACCCTTCGACGGCGGCGATCGTCACAACGGGCAGCTCGTGGACGCGCGCGATCAGCGACACGATCTGCGCCCGCTGGAGGCGAAGGTCATCGTCCGAGAACCCGGCGCGCTCCTTGAGATCCATCCCGGTGGAGAACGCGCGGTCGCCGACCCCCGTGATCACGACCCCGCGCAGCGTCGCGTCCACCCCGAGGCCGTCGATTGCGGCGTGGAGGGCGTCAAGGAGCGTGCCGTCGATCGCGTTGAGCGCCGCCGGCCGGTGCAGCGTCAGCACGGCGATCGCGTCATCCGGGCCCGCGCGCTCGACGAGGAGAGGACCGGCGGAGCTCATCGCCGCGACCGTACCCCATCCGGCGCCCTCGGGTCCACGCGAACGCGTCGGATCACCGACGCACCCCGACCGCCGCGACTCATGTGGCGCATCAAGGCGGCCCCCGGACAGCGGCTTCCGGACGATCTGGCCCGCAACTGGCCGCGAACCGCCAGCCTGGCTTCGCTATTGATGCACCGGGTGAGTCGCGGCAGCGCGGCTGGGCCGGGGCGCCGCGGAACCCCGGGTCAGAGCGGCTCGAAGCGCGCCTGGAAGAACCGCAGGTACTTCGGCTCGAACACCATCGCCAGGCCGCGGGCCGTGTCGCGGGCGTCGAAGCAGGCCTTCACCGACTCGGCCACGACATCCATGTGCGCCTGCGTGTACACGCGGCGCGGGATCGTGAGCCGGGTCAGCTCCAGCTTTGGGCGGTAATGGTCGCCCGTCTCCGGGTTGCGCCCCGCGGACGCGATCCCCCGCTCCATCGATCGGATCCCCGAATCGAGGTACAGCTCCGCGGCCAGCGTCTGGGCCGGGAACTGGTCCTGCTCCAGGTGCGCGTAGAACCGACGGGCGTCGAGGAAGATCGCGTGCCCGCCGATCGGCTCCACGATCGGGATGTCCCACTGCTGGAGCATCTCGCCGAGGTACCGGACCTGGCCCACGCGCGACCGGACGTGCTCGTCCTGGACGGCCTCCTCGATCCCGATCGCGAGCGCCTCCATGTCGCGCCCGGCCAGCCCGCCGTACGTGTGCAACCCCTCGTACACGATCACGAGGTTGCGCAGCTCCTCGAACAGGTTCTCGTCGTTGACGGCCAGCCAGCCGCCGATGTTGACCAGGTTGTCCTTCTTGGCCGACATCCAGGCGCCATCGGTGTGGGAGCAGAACTCGAGCAGGATGTCGGCAATCGACATGTCCGCGTAGCCGTCCTCGCGCTCCTGGATGAACAGCGCGTTCTCGACCATCCGGGTCGCATCGAGCATGATCCGGATGCCGTGCCGGTCGCACAGGGCCCGCAGCTCGCGGAGGTTGGCCATCGACACCGGCTGGCCGCCGGCCATGTTCACGGTGCCGGCGAGGCTGACGTACGGGATGCGATCCGCGCCAACCTCGGCGATCAGCGCCTCGACCTTGACCAGGTCGACGTTGCCCTTGAACGGGTGCTGCGACTGCGGCGAATGCGCCTCGTCGATGATCACGTCGTGGAACGTGGCACCGGCGAGCTCCTGGTGGAGGCGCGTGGTCGTGAAGTACATGTTGCCGGGGATATGGTCACCGGCCTTGATCATCGTCTGGCTGACCAGGTGCTCCGCGCCGCGGCCCTGGTGGGTGGGCAGCATGAACCTGTAGCCGTAGAACCGCTGGACGGCGGCTTCGAGATGGTAGAAGTTGCGGCTGCCCGCGTAGGCCTCGTCGCCGAGCATCATCCCGGCCCATTGCCGGTCGCTCATCGCGGACGTGCCGGAGTCCGTCAACAGGTCGATGTAGACGTCGTCCGACCTGAGCAGGAACGTGTTGTAGCCGGCATCGACGAGCGCGAGCTCGCGCTCGCTGCGCGTGGTTACGCGCAGCGGCTCGACCATCTTGATCTTCCACGGCTCCGCCCAGCTGCGGCGGCCGTGCTGCTGCCCCATGGTATGGAGCGAGTTTCCTGACATGGGTCTCCTTGGGGGGGTGTCGCGCGGGCGCGGCGGGACGCGGAGCGGCAGTCGGGCCGCAGGGTTCGTGGCTGCTAACGCTACTCGCCCTGCGTCCGTTTCCGGTGGTCCGTTCGGACCCACCGGACCCTTGCCGAAGGTCGCCACCGCGGCTGGGGGCGCGGCGGCGCGGCGAATCCAAACGCCGGCCGGGGGATCCGGCCGGCGTCATCGGAAGCGTGGCCGCTCAGGCGTCCGGGGCGGGCTCCGCCTCGGCCAGCGCGTTGACGGTCAGCGTCCGCTCCTCGGCCCCGCGCACGAGCGTCAACTCCAGCGGGAAGGTGGCGCCGCGGAGCAGCTCGTGCAGCGCGTCGACGTCCGTGATCGGCGTGCCGCCGGCGGCGACCAGCAGGTCGCCTTCCGCGATCCCTGCCGCTTCGGCGGGGCTGCCGTCCTCGACGCCGCGGACGAGGATGCCCTCACGCTCGGGCAGGCCGACCGACCGACGCAGCCGACGGGCGACATGGGCAGGCGCGACCGCGATTCCCAGCCGCGGCCGGTCCTTCGTCTCGCCACGGGCGAGCGCGTCAACACGGGCCTGGAATGCGGCGTCGGCGGGCAGGGCCAGGTAGAAGCCCTCGCCGACACGGTTCGTGTTGAGCCCGAGGAGCGCGCCGTCGGCATCGAGCAGCGGGCTGCCGGACGATCCCGGCGCCAGCGGGGCCGTGTGCTCCACGGATCCCGAGATGCGCCGCCCGCCGGGCCCTCGGAACGCCCGCGCCACCGACGACACGAACCCGAACGACACGCGCGGGCCGCCGCTCGGCGTGGCCGCAGCCGCGAACACCGCAGAGCCGATCGTGGCGTTGCCCGCCGACCAGGCGATGGCCGGCGCGCCCGTGGTGTCGATCTCGATCACGGCCAGGTCGCCGTCCCAGTCGACGCCCTTCACCGCGCCGCGTTCGGTGCGGCCGTCGGCGAACCGGACGGTCACCTCGGCACCGCGCAGGTTGTGGGCATTGGTGAGGACGCGGCCGTCGGCGACGACGACACCCGATCCTCGAAGGCGGGAGCCGATCCCGACAACAGATGGGCCGACGGCACCGGCGACGGCGGCGACGGATTCCTGGAGCTCGCTGAGCACGGACATGGGGTGTCTGTTCCTCGATGCGATCGATGCGGGGGGAAGACGATGGTCTCGTCCGCGTCCGGTGTTGTAACTTGCAAGCTGCAATCTACTACCCCGCCCACAGCCGCGCAAGGCCCTCGCCTACCATTGACCGGACATGCCGCCCCAGCCTGCCGAGACCACTCCGCCGACCGCCCTTGCCGCCGCCCTCGATCGTGTCGGCGATCGTTGGAGCCTGTTGCTCGTCGAGGCACTGCTGGCGGGTCCTCGTCGGTTCGGTGAGCTCGGTGACGCGATGACCGGCATCGCCCCCAACATCCTCGCGGACCGGCTGCGGCGTCTCGAACGCAGCGGAATCCTCGTGGCGACGCCATATACCCGGCGCCCGCTGCGCATGGAGTACGCGCTGACCGTCGACGGTCGAGAGCTGGCCGGCGCCCTGCACCTGCTGGCCGACTGGGGCGTCCGTCGGGGCGGGATCGGGGAGCCGCTCCGCCACGAGGTGTGCGGCACGCCGCTCGAGGCTCGCTGGCACTGCCCGACCTGCGAGCGCCTGGTCGCAGACGACGAGCCGGACGGCCTGACCCGCCTCTAGACGGACGCCGCGAGGGACGCGATCCGCCCGACCGCCCTCACTGCCGGCCCGCCGCGCCTCGCTCGAGGACGGCCAGCGGATCGAACGGCTCCGTGCGCTCGGCGACCGCGTCCCCGGCCACCCGGGCCCCGTCGATGCCCAGCGGCTGGTCCACGATGGAGCGCCATCCGGCCTCCTCCAGCGCGGCCAGCGTCGCGGCCGCGGCCCGGACGACGGCGGTCGCGTGCTCGACCGACACCCCGGCCAGCACGGGCACCGCCCGCGAACGACCCAGGCTCCGCGCCACCGTGGCGGCGGCACGCGTCAGGCGTGCGTCGCCGGCGAGCGACGGACCCGGGCGGCACAGGATCACCTCGACCTCGCCCGCGTCAGGCAGCAGGGCGGCGACGATCGCGTGCCAGGTGACCGAGGTCTCGTCTCGCAGCGCAGGTTCGACGAGCGCAAGCGGGTGCTCGGGCAGGAGCGCGCGGCGCAGCGCGAGCTCGGCGGCAGCCCGAGCAGGCGCCTCCGGCTCGTCCACGATCCAGTCGGGCAGCGCGCCCACCGAGATCAGGGCAGCGGGCACGCCGTCCCGGCGGGCGAGGGCGATGGCGACGAGCTGCAGCGCGAGCGCACGCCCGGAGCGCGTCGCGGCATCCGACGGCACACCCGTGGCGAGGTCCGGTGCCACGACCAGCGGCCCCGCCGGAATCAGGACGCGCGTCCCGGCGCGAGCCAGCAGGCGGTGCGCGAACACGTGGTCGGCGATCGCGCGGTCCGGATCGACCCGGCCGGTCACGATCTCGCGCATCGGATCTGCGACCACGATGTCGATCCGCTCGAACGCGGCGACGACCGCCTGGTCGGGGGCGGCGAGCGCGGGCGCGTCCGTGACCAGCCGGACGTAGCCGCGCCGGCGCGCACCCGCCTCGTCGGCGAACCGGCGCAGGACGGCGAGCGCTCGCTGGGACCCGGTGGGGGTCGGGAGGCCGACCGGATCGAACGCGGCAAGGCCGCCACGCGACGTGGCGGCGGCGCGCCACGGCTCGACCCGTACGCCCAGCCGGTTTCCCCGGTCCGCGAGCTCGCGGTTGGGGGGTACGTCGACGCGCAGGATCTCCAGCCCGACATCGATCGCGGCCCCCGCCTCCTCGAGCGCGTCCACGATCGCGGGCTCGACCAGCGCCGTGCCGATCCATGGGCGAGGCGGATCCCCGAGCAGCGTCAGCAGCTCGCGCCGCGCGACGCGGTTGGCGTCGATCCGCTCGAGCGCGGCGTGGGCGAGCCGGGTCGCATCCGCGATCGCGACCGCCCGGCGATCGGGCTCCGCGAGCAGCTCCGCCTCGAGCCCGAGGTCGACGTTGCCCGCGGCCACCTCGAGCGCGAGCTCGAACGGTCCGAGGTCATACTCGGCCATGGCCATCGCGAACGGCAGCGCGATCCCGCCGGCGAGCCGCGATGGGTCCGCGGACACGTATCGGTCCACGACCTCCGGCGCCAGCGGCCGGCCGGCGCGGTCGATCCCCGCCACCCCGAACAGGCGCAGGATGGCGCGCTCCTGGCCGATGGTGGTCGAGGTGGTGGCCGCCGCGCCCCACGCGGATGCAAGTGCCGTTGCCCGATCCCGCAGCGCCTCGAGATCCCCGGTCGCTCCCAGCACGTCCATGTGCGAAGTATGGGGGGCGGGCAAGGCTACGCGCGGTCGCTGGTCGCCGGCTCGTCGTCCGCCGCCGCGGTCCGCGCCGGGTGGCCGATCCACACGTGGCCGTCCTCGAAGCGCTCCGCCTTCCAGATCGGCGCCCGCGCCTTCGTCTCGTCGATCGCGTAGCGAGCGGCCGCGAACGCCGCGTCCCGGTGCGGCGCGGCGGCGACCACCAGGATCGACGGTTCACTCAACGGCACGGGCCCGGTTCGGTGA
The DNA here is from genome assembly GCA_963772565.1 of uncultured Chloroflexia bacterium. Classification (GTDB taxonomy): domain Bacteria; phylum Chloroflexota; class Limnocylindria; order Limnocylindrales; family CSP1-4; genus CAIXZV01. The sequence continues at coordinate 74,941 of CAVYXU010000056.1, read as the reverse complement.
ACGATCGCGAGCCGTCTGACCCCCCACCGTGTCTCGATCTCGCCGGCGATCTCATCGAGCACGGAGATCGCCATCGGCTCGAACGCCTCGTACTCGAGCGCTTCGACCACCCGTCCCGCGTGCCGTGCCGCCTCGGCCTCCTGCCCGGGCGCGGGCGTCCCGGGCGTGACCCGGGTCCGGCCGGTGAACGTCACGATTCCGCCGTCGGCCGGTGTCGCCAGCCGTTCCGAGAGGGTCGTCGCGAGGCCGGGCGCGAACGGCTCGTCGTGGATCTCCAGGATCCGGACCCGCGGATCCTCGTCGGGCGGCGATGCGTTGTCTGCCGGCGGTGGGTCGCCGGACCCGCCGGAGACGGGCGGAATGCACGCGATCTCGTCGCCGTCGGCGAGCGCAGCGTCCGCGTCCTCGTAGCTGCCGTTGAGGGCGAACCGCAACGACGCCCTGCCGGGGGCGAGCGCCGGCACCACCTCGACGGCTGCGGACCACGCGTCGTCGATCGTCGAGCCCACCGGAACCTCGAGTCGGAGCTCGCGCATCCCGGCCGTCTCGCGCTGCATCGCGAACAGGCGGACCCGGATGCGCATCGGCGGCAGCGCGGTCATGCGGACGGTCTCGCGGTCATGCAGTCGCCCCCGTCACACCAGCAGTCCTGCGCCGAAGTACAGGCCCGCGGCAAGGATCGTCCCCGACGCGATCGCACCGACGTTGATGTACAGCAGCCCGGTCGCCGATTCCATCGAGCGTGATCGCGCCGTCTGGACCGCCGCCCAGGACACCACCAGCGGGAAGATCAGCCCGACGATCAGCCGCAGCCAGACGAACAGGGCCCACGGTCCGCCGAGCGCGCCGAACGGCCCTGCGCCACCGGCCGCGCCACCCGCCCCGGGCCCGGCGCCGAACCCGACCCAGCCCACGAACAGCAGCACCTGGAGGCTCACGATCCACAGCAGGCGGCGCGAGATGAGCACCAGCGGGGCCTCCGGCAGCTTGGGCGTGACCAGGTACCAGTGACCCAGGATCATCGCGGCGAACACGCCGCCCGTCGCCATCGCCAGGACGAGCAGCTGGATCGCGAGCGGGACTGCGCCCGCCAGGTCCCCGCCCCACGTCAGCGCCCCGAGCACGAGCGTGGCCACCCCCGCGGCGAGGCCGGTCGCTCCGGGCAGGATCGCTCGCTGGCGACGAGCGATGGCGAGCATGGTGACGATCGACGAGGACGATGAACAGCACCAGGGCGATCCGGCGCGGGAGGTCGAACGCCGCGTCGACGGTCACGGGAGAGCCGGATGCGAGCGGCGGCAGCCCCGTGTCCGAGAGCCAGGCCAGGATCCCGAATGCCGCGGCGCACAGGGCGGTGAACGCGAGATAGCCGCGCGTCGCCGTGGTGCCGATGCGTGCGAGCACGACCACGGCGAACGACCCGACCGCCAGGCTGGTCAGGACCGTCCAGTTGATCAGCGCGAGGTTGGAGGCGATCTGCTCGGCGGGCACGGCACGAGTGTAAGTCGCCAGGCGCCAATCGCCCGGGCGGATAATGGGAGTCAAGGCCCCGTTCCGCAGCTTGCCAGGCAGCAGGAGGTTTCCGATGTCGATCGGTCGCGATACCACGTTCACCTGGTACGGCCACGCGTGCGTGGAGGTGCGCTCACCGGGCGGCAGGACGATCCTGTTCGATCCCTGGTTCGGCAACCCGAAGAGCCCCAAGCCGGCCGATGCGGTGACCGCCTGCGACCTGCTCCTGGTGACCCACGGCCACGACGACCACATGGGCGACGCGGTGGCGATCGCGAGCCGGCTGCGACCGGCCTGGCCGTGCATCCACGAGATGAGCCTTTGGCTCGCACGACGCTTGCCGGGCGGAGGCGACCAGGTGACCGGGATGAACAAGGGCGGAACGCTCGAGGCCGCGGGATTCAGGGTCACGATGGTCCCCGCCGAGCACTCCGCGGGCGACTGGAACCCGGACGGCGGCGTCCCGCTCTACCTCGGCGAGCCCGCCGGCTTCATCGTCGAGATGGAGAACGGCTTCCGGATCTACCACGCCGGTGACACGGCCGTGTTCGGGGACATGGCGCTGATCCGCGACCTGTACGCGCCGGACCTCGCGATGCTGCCCATCGGCGGGCATTTCACGATGGACCCGCGCGCCGCCGCGCTGGCCGTGGAGCTGCTGGGCGTCAAGCACGTGCTGCCGATCCACTGGGGGACGTTCCCGCTCCTCGCCGGGACCCCCGCGGAGCTCGAGGCCGCAGTGCGCGCGCGAGGCGGGCAGGCGGTGGTGCACGCTTGGGAGCCGGGCGACACGGTCGACTGAGGCGGCGAGGCGGGATCATGCTGCGGCGCGCCGTCGACCGAGGCACAGCCGGGCGATTCTGCGAGCCGACCTCCGGGGGCTTCGGTCGCCGACGCTTTCGCGCCGACTTCGCTACCCGACGGCCCCACCGGTCACAGCCCCGGGCCTGGCGTCAAGGGCCGCCTCGAGGATGTCCCGGCCCGGCAGATCGAGCCAGTAGAACCGGTCGTCGATCTGCTGAGTGGCCAGCAGGTGCTGCATCTGCTTGATGCGCGTGTGACCGCGAAACTCGAACAGCTCGGTGGTCATGCCGACCGCCCGGAAGACGTCCAGCAGCTGCTGCGCCCCCCGCCGAACGTCGTAGCGGCACTCGAACCCGGGCAGGCGTTCGTGGATCTTGTCGAAGTTGGCGCGGTAGTTGCGGTTGTCACCGCGGCTGTCGCCGACCGACAGCGAGCACCCGGGGAATGTGTCCGAGATGATCTCGGCGATCTCCCGGATCTGGTAGTTCTGGCCATTGCTGCCGACGTTGAAGATCTCGCCGTGGATCACGTCCCGGGGCGCACGGAGCACACAATCGATCGCCCGGCAGATGTCGAGGATGTGGACGAACGGTCGCCACGGCCGACCGTCGCTGTCCATGCGAATGACCTGCTCGGTCCAGGCATGGCCGGCGAGATCGTTGACCACCAGGTCGAAGCGCATGCGGGGCGATGCCCCGAAGGCGGTCGCGTTGCGGAGAAACGTGGGCGAGAACCCGCCGTCCGCCATCGGGCGAACGTCGCGCTCGACCAGCACCTTGCATTTTGCGTAGGCGGTGAGTGGCTGCACCTCGGACGTCTCGGTGCTGTCGCTGGTCCCGGCCGCGCCATATACGCTGCACGACGACATGTAGATGAATCGCTCGACGCCGGCGGCCCGCGCGGCCGAGGCCAGCCCGACGCTGCCGAGATGGTTGATCTCGAACGTGATGTCCGGGTTCAGCGCCCCGACGGGGTCATTGGACAGCTCGGCAAGGTGGACGACGGCGTCGAAGCCGCGGAGATCGTCGACCTCGATGCCACGGATGTCGCGGTTGCGCCAAGCGGGTGCCTCGCCAACGGCGTTGTACAGCCATCCCACGCGGTGGAAGCCCGCGTCGAGACCCACGACGTCATGGCCACAGGCGATGAGGTACGGCCCGAGGACGCTGCCGATGTAGCCCTCGCTTCCCGTGAGAAGGATGCGCATCTGTTCGAACACCTTTCGCGCGATGCCCACGGCTCTCTGAGCACGGGCCCGCTGGGATGGATCTGCTGCGGTACACGGCGGCCCATCTGCCGACTCGCGCCATGGCCTGACTGTCGGGCGCCCGGCCCGACCTGTCAACGGTTCGTGATGCTCGCAGGCACTGACCGTTGCGTTGACGCACCACGCCTCGGTCGCATTCCAGCGCCGCCTTCACGTCCGGGCTATGCTCGGGCACGTTTCAGCACCGTCTGACCGGGGGATCGTGCTTGCGCTGCGGAGCTTCGTGGAATCGCTTGTCCTGATCGCCGCGCTATGGGCGGTGGTGTTCGGCGCGCTTGCCTGGGTGCTCGCACGACGATACGACCGGGCGTCATCGCTGTGGGCCGTGTTTGGCGTGCTGCTGGGACCGCTCGCGATCGCGATCCTCCAGGTGGCGCCGCCAGGGCGGTGTCCAGGTTGTGGTGCCCGGGTCCAGGGCTGGGAATCGACCTGCCTCGTGTGCGACTCGCGGCTGGCTGCCGGGCGGCGCCGGTCGGCGAAGCCCGCCGAAGTCCTCGAGGAGGTCCTGATCGCATCGGCGAATGGCCCGGCCGACCGCGACCTGGCGGGCACCGGCCCGCCGGACGCGGAGGAGCCGGCGGCGGGCGGACGGCCGTCACGTCGTCGCGACAGCAGGACCGTGGAGCCTCCGCAGGGGCTGGACCCAGAGCCCCGTTCGGCACATCGCATGCCCCGGGACCCAACCGCCTCGATCGAGCCGTCCCGGAGCACCCCGCCGAACCGGCGTTCGAAAGCCGCCGAGCCGGAGGTGAGAGCCGGAGGCATGAAGGCGGCCAGGGACCGGGCTCCCGACCGTTCGACCGCGGCGCGTCTCCGCGAGCGATCGTCGGATGAGCCGGCAGCGCACGGTGAGCCGGCCAGGGCAGAGCCGCCGCGCGAGCGACCGCCCCGCACACTGGACAGCCCGTCCGGCCCGACGCCGGCGACGACGCCCGAGGAACCCGATGCACGCCTGGTCGTCGTGTTCGTGGTCGGCTCCGAGAGCCTCGTCATCGGGGCGCGATACATGCTGACGGTCCAGGATGCGATGCTCGCGGTGTTGGGACCTCTCGATACCGCCCCCGACAACGTCCGTGTCCGGCGCCGCATCGAGGAGCTGGACGTGAGCGCGATCAGCGGGCAGGTCCTCGTCACCTCACGCGAGGGTCCGCGCCTTGCGCTCGCCTTCAACGCGATACCCGGCCAGCATCCGGAGCGGCTCGAGCGCGCAGTGCACCAGGACAGCGCGCCGGATGCACCGGCATGATGCCGCGCCCTGGCCTCCTGTCCACGCCCGAGCGTGTCGCAACACTGCTGAGCGTCGCGATGATCCCGGCGGTCGTGGCCCTGATCGTCACGCTCACGAGCCCGCTCGCCACGCCCTCGAGCGCCGCGGAAGCGACCCCGAGCCCGAGTGCCGTCCCGGCTACACCCTCCGGCCCGCCCCCGGCGCCCTCGCCGACGCCGCTGCCGGTCCCGCTCCGGCGGCTCATCACCGCGAATGGCACCGTCCTCGAGGACGGCGCCGCGCTCCAGTCGACGCTGGACGCCAACGGCACTGGCTCGCAGCTCATCAACGACCTGCGTCGCCTGAGCGAGTCCACCCGACTCGCGCTCGATGCCGCCCAGGGGGCCGTCGGCACCTCGTCCGGCGCACGCATCGCCAACGACCTCGCCACTGCCTACGAGGCGTTGCGACAGCGGATCGCCGACGGACTTGCGGTGACCGTGAGCAACACAGCCGCGTACCGACTCACTGCTCAGGACGTGATATTGCAGTTGAAGGTGGTTTCCACGCTCGACGCACAGCTCCAGGCGCTTGGAAGCGGCTGACTGGACAGATCGCCACCATCGCTATACTCGGCTATCCCCTGACCCGCTCGGAGATCGTGTGGACATCCGCCGCTACCTCGGGCTCCTGCGAGCCCGGGTCCTGATCGTCGTCGCGGTAACGGCGCAGGCCGCCGTGATCGCGTTCCTCGTCTCGCGGCTACTGCCGGTGAGCTACGAGGCCCAGGCGCAGATCGTCGTCGAGGCCGGTCTCGGGACCGGCGGGGCCAACACGGATGCCGTCCTCACCGCACCGCGGATCGGCCAGACGTACGCGGGGCTGGGCACGACCCGCCCTGTGCTGGAGAAGCTCGTCGCGCAGCTCGACCTGCCGTACTCCGTGCCCGACCTCGCAAGCCGCCTGTCCGTCAACGCCCAGTTCGACAGTCCGTTCATCACCGTGCTGGCCCGGGATTCGAACCCGTCGCGGGCCGCGGCGATCGCAAACGGCCTGGCGAAGGCCCTGGTCGAGCTGTCCGCCGAGCCGGCGGCAGGTGACGCCACCGCGCCACCTGCCGCGCTGCTGTCCGTGATCGAGCCCGCCGAGATCCCCAACGATCCATCGTCACCGCGCGTGCTGTTCAACACGGTCCTCGCCGCCGCCGCCGCCTTCGCCCTGAGCGCGGCGCTGCTGAGCGTGCTTGCGTATCTCGATGACCGGATCCGTCGGCTGTCGGACCTGGAGGGAATCCCGGCTGCGCTCCTGGGCCGCGTGCGACTCGACGAAGAGACGCGGTCCAGCGTACGCGGCATCGAGGCAGGCGAGGCGGTATTCGCCGGGCTTGTGAACCACCTGCTGCCCGGAACCGGGCGAGTCTCGCTGACAAGCCCGACCGGCGGTCGCGGAGCGGGCGTGACCGCCGCGGGCCTGGCGATCGCTGCGGCCCACCTCGGACGACGCACGATCCTCGTGGACGCGAACCTGCGCGAGCCCCACCTGCACATGATGTTCGGGACGGACAACCAGCGGGGCCTGGCCACCCTGCTCGGCGGATCGGGAGCCCCGTCGGCGGCCGACCTCAAGGACACCCATGTCCCCGGGCTGCGGCTGCTGCCGGCCGGCCCGATCCTTGGCGATCCCGAGGACCTGCTCACCGGCCGGCGCACGGCAGAGGTACTCGGAGCCCTCGCGGAGGACGCCGACCTGGTGGTCGTCGCGACGCCGCCCGCCGGGGCCACGTCCGATGCGACCATCCTGTCGGCACTGGTGGACAGCACCATCCTCGTCGTGAACCAGGGCTCGACGACCCGGAGCCAGCTCCAGGCGGCGATCGTCGGTCTTCGCGGCGTCGGAGGGCGGGTCCTCGGCCTCGTACTCATGGTGCCGCCCGCGTCCCGGAGCGAGGTGGTAGCCAGCGAGGGCGGGTTCGAGGCCGACCGGGCGCCGTCGGCGCGATGACCTCGGCCGGCGGGGTCCGGTTCGGATCCGGTCACCTCACGATGAGGTCCCGCGTGCCCGCGGTGCTCCAGGTTCCCCAGGTCGTGCAGCTCGGGCTCGGTGTGGTCGCCGGGCTTGCCTACGTCGCGCTGGTCGCAGGCCACAGCGGGCTGGTCGCCGTCTCGATGTTCGTCATGCTCGGGCTGGCGGTGCTCGCTCCGCCCGCCGGACTGGTGGCGCTTGCCTTTGTCCTGCCCCTCGCGGAGCCGGAGGTGCTATCGCCACCGGGCATCGTCGCGATGCTGGTGGGCGCGACCGGGATCGGCATCCTCATCCGCGTACCATTCCAGCGCCCGACCATCCGCGTGAGCCCAGGGATCCTGCTGGTCGCGGGCTACCTGCTCCTGGCGGCCGTATCCCTGATCCCCACCGTCACGGGCTACCCGATCCACGAAGTGACTTCGGCGACCCTGGAGTTCATCCACCTCGCAAGTGGCATCGGCGTGTTCCTCATCGCCGTCTACCTGTTCCGGACCGTGCCGTCGTGGCCGATCCTCGCGATCACGGGGGCGATGGCCGTCCTGGCAGCGGGCGTGGCGATCGCCGATTTTGCGGGCGTCTCGCCGGTCCTGAGCCTCGTCGGCGGCCTGGTTCCACCGTCCGAGGAGTCGCGGGCGGTGGGCCTGTTCTCCAACTCGAACTACTTCGGCTTCTTCTCCGCCCAGGTCCTCATCCTGCTCGTCGCCACGGCGTCCGTCGTCAGGCCCGGCGGCCGGGTCCTGGTCGGGATCGCGATCGCCATGGTCGCGCTGGGCCTGGTGCTGTCGTTCTCCAGGGGCGGCCTGCTCGGTGCGGGGACCGGCCTGCTGGTCCTGCTCGCCCTCCGCCGTCCCAGGGCCGCGCTGGTCCTGCTCGGGGTCGCGGTCGTCGCCGTGGTCGTCCTGTACCCCGTGTTCCTCGCCCTGCGGCTCGACGTCTCGGCGGGTTCGACGGATCTCTCGGCCTATATCGACCAGCAGCGGAGCGAGCACTGGCGGGAGCAGGCGCTCGGGGCCGGGATCCAGATGTTCCTCAGCGCTCCAGTCTTCGGTCTCGGTTTCGGCATGTTCCAGTTCCTGAGCCCGCCCTACATCGGGTACAGCCCGGCGACGTACTCTCACGATCAGTGGCTGGATCTCGTGGCCGAGCAGGGGCTGGTGGGCCTGGGGTTCATGCTCGCCATCCTCACCAGCACGACCGTCGCGCTCCGTCGATCCACGCATCCGCTGCGGTACGGAGCGCTGGCCATGGTGGTCGCCTACGCGGTCGAATCGCTGTTCATCAACTCCCTGACGTCGATCCAGATCTCGGGGCCAATCTTCCTCGTCCTTGCGCTCGTCCTGGCGCGGGTCCCGGACGACGACACAACCTGGAGGCGCGCATGACGACACGAGTCCTGGTCACCGGCGGGGCCGGATTTATCGGACATCACCTGGTGCAGGCCCTGCTCGCCCGGGGCGACGAGGTCGTCGTCCTCGACAACTTCAGCACCGGGCTGCGCGCGCGCCTTGATCCGTTCCTCGAGCGCATCGAGCTCGTCGAGGGAGATCTGCGCGATCCCGACGCCGTCGACCGGGCCGTGCGGGGCTGCGAGGTCGTGCTCCACCAGGGAGCGATCCCGTCCGTTGCCCGGTCGGTGCTCGACCCGATCGCCTCGAACGCAGTCAACGTCGAGGGCACGATCCGCCTCATGCTCGGCGCGGCCGCGGCGGGCGTCCGCCGCGTCGTCGCCGCCGGCTCCTCGTCGGTGTATGGCGCCAGCCCCGAGCTGCCGCGCCGGGAGACGCAGCGGCCCGACCCGCGGTCCCCATACGCGGTCAGCAAGCTCGCGACGGAGCACTACGTTCACGCCATAGGGGAGCTCAAGGGCATCGATACCGTCGTCCTGCGGTACTTCAACGTGTTCGGCGCCGGGCAGGATCCCGCGTCGCAGTATGCGGCGGTCGTCCCGCGCTTCATCACCGCCGCCCTGCAGGCGGAGCGACCCATCGTCTACGGCGACGGTCTCCAATCGCGCGACTTCACGCACATCGAGAACGTGGTGAGCGCGAACCTGCTCGCGGCCGGCGCCACCGGCGTGACGGGCCTCACGGCGAACATTGGATGCGGCGGCCGGTATACGCTCATCGACCTGCTTGGCGCCGTCGGCGCCGCCCTGGAGACGCGCCTCGATCCGGTCTTCGAGCCGCCGCGGGCGGGCGATGTCCGCGATTCTGAGGCGGATATAGGCGTTGCGGCCACCCGGCTCGGATACCGCGTCATCGTCCCGTTCGAGGAGGGGATCCGCAAGACGGTCGAGTGGTACGCGGCGCAGGCGTGAACGGCTCCGGCCCAACTGGGTCCGGGCGGGCGCCGCGCGTGACGTGCGTGATCTCCGCTCTGTCGGTCGGAGGAGCCGAGCGCATCCTGACCGCCCTGGCGGACCGCTGGGCCGGAATGGGGTGGTCCGTGACCATCCTGACCTTCGCGGGCCCCCTGACCGGCCGGTTCTTCAGGCCCGATCCTCGTGTCGAGGAACGGCAGCTGGATCTGCTGGCGACGTCACGCTCGCCGCTGTCTGCGATCCCCCGCAACCTGGGGCGGCTCCTGCGGCTCCGGCGGGCAATCGCTGCGACACAGCCAGATGCGGTCCTCTCGTTCATGGACCGGACGAACGTCCTGACTCTGCTCGCGACCATCGGGCAGCCGTGGCCGGTCGTCGTCGCGGAGCGATCGGCACCCGAGGCCACGCCCGGACGGGCGTGGCGTGTCCTCCGCCGGCTTGCATACCCGCGGGCCGCGCGGATCGTGGTGCAGACCACGTCCGCGAAGGCATCAATGCCCGCCCGCCTGCAGCCGACACTCGCGGTCATCCCCAACCCGACCCTCGATGCCGGCACCGCGGAGCCGGTCGGGCTTGTGCGCGCGGGCCCTCGTTTCATGGCGATCGGGCAGGCCGAGCGCGACGAACCCGACGGCCGGATCGTGGCGCTTGGCCGGCTGGTCCCAGCGAAGGGGTTCGACCTGCTGCTACGGGCGTTCGCGACCGTTCTGGCGGCGGAGCCCTCCGCCCGGCTCGAGATCTGGGGCGAGGGCCCGGACCGGAGGCGGCTCGAGGGACTCCGACGAGAGCTCGGGATCGCGGACGCCGTCGAACTACCGGGGGAAACGCGCTCGCCGGCGACCGCCCTTGCCAGGGGATGCGTGTTCGTCCTCGCCTCGCGCCACGAAGGATTCCCAAACGTCCTGCTGGAGGCGATGGCCCAGGGCATCGCCGTGGTCGCGTTTGACTGTCGTCACGGGCCGGCGGAGATCATCCGCGACGGCGTGGACGGGACGCTCGTCGCGGCCGGCGACGTGACCGCCCTCGCCGCGGCGATCCTCGAACTGCTGACGGACCCGGCCAGACGCGTGCGCCTGGGGTCCCGCGCGGTCGAGGTGCGCGACCGGTTCGCGCTGGAACGCATCGGGCCGATGTGGGACGCGCTGCTGCTTCCCGGAGACGGACGCTCGAAGGCAGGCGAATGAGCGACCCCGTCGACGATCCGCTCGATCCGCGGGATCCCGGGGCGGTCGGCGCAAGCGCGGAGGCGGACGCGCCCGGGTCGGGTCGGGCGGTCACCGGCCCAGCCGCCGAGCCCGCGTTGATGCGTCGCGTCGCTCGCTCCACCATCCTGCTCACTGCGACCGCGGCCGTCGGCCAGGTGTTCACGCTGCTCCGGGAGCTGTTCATCGCGAGCCAGGTGGGTGCGACGCTCGGCCTCGACGCCCTGCTGGTCGCGGCGGTCATCCCCCAGATGGCCGCGAGCCTGCTGTCGAGCGGCACCGGCGCAGCGGTCATCCCCGGCTACCTTGAGGCGGAGGCGCGCCTCGGACGTCCGGGGGCGGACCGTCTGCTGGGCACCATTCTGACGTGGACGCTGCTGATCGGCACGGTCATCTCGCTGGGCGTGACCGCGATCCCGGCGGCCATCGTGGCCGTCTCGGGTCCCGGCCTTCCCGCCGCGTACCAGGCCGACGCCGCGGGTTACGTGCCGTACCTCGCGCCGATGCTCGTGCTGTCGGCCCTCGGCGGACTCCTGGCCGCGACGTTCCAGGTCCACGAGCGGCTTGGTCCCGTGGCGATCGCGTGGGCCGCAGGTCCGATCGCGTCGGTGATCGCGCTCGTTGTCCTGTGGGAATCGCTCGGGCTCACGGCCGTGGCGATCGCCATGACCCTCCAGCACGGGGTCGTGCTGGTGACGCTGGCGGTTCTCGCGTGGCGGCGTGGCTGGCTGCCCCGACCGTCGCTCAGCGCTCCCCGCGACGAGCTGGTGGCATTCGGGCGCCATGCCGTGCCGCTCACCCTGAGCTCGTCCGTGCTCCAGTTCAATCTGCTCACGGATCGCGCGATCGCGACCCTGCTCGGGGCGGGCGCGGTGAGCGCCCTGCGTTACGGCGAGGGGATCATCCGACTGCCGATGAACGCAATCGGCCCAGCCTGGGGGACCGCGATCTACCCCGCCCTCGTGCGGGCGTCGCAGGATCGCGAGCACCAGTCGCTCGGCGGCGCTGCCGGAGAGGCGATGCGCTACGTGACGGCCATCTTTGTCCCACTGTCGGTGGCGACCATGGCCTTGGCGCCGCTGATCGTCGGCGTGGTCTACGTGCGCGGCGCGTTCGGAGCCGAGGACGCCGTCCTGACATCGGTCGTCCTGGTCGGGTTCGGGCCGCTGCTCTTCCTCAACATGGCGAACTCGATCCTCACCGGGGCGCACAACGCCCGTAGACGCGGCGTGTTCCTGATGTGGATGGGCATCTCGAACGCGATCCTCAACGCGCTGTTCAACGTCGGGTTCGGGCTCACGATCGGCGTTGCCGGCGTCGCGTTGTCAACGTCCGCGACCGTGGGCATCATCCAGGCGATCAAGGCCCACCGCCTGGCCGCCATCGATCCGGCGTTCGCCCTGCCGCTGCTCACGGGCGTGCTCGTCCGGTCGGTGGTCGCGAGCACGGTCGTCGCCGTCCCTGTCGCCATCATCGCGTGGGTGCTCCCGGTCGGGATCGGGACGATGCCGTCGCTGGCGCTGCTGACCGCGCTCAGTGGGTTCGGGATGCTCGGGTACATCGCGGTCGGCCGCGCCATCGGACTTCTCGAGCCGCTCGAGGTCGTGCGCGCCATCGTGGCGAGCCGGCCGGCCCGGCTGCGGCGCGCATGACCCCACCGTCCGGCTCCCACCCCCTGCGGATCCTCTATCCGGCATCGCTGCTGCCCGGCGGCGCTGAGCGCCAGATGCTGCTCCTCGCCGGGCGCCTTCCACGCGACAGGTTCACCGTCAGCTTCGTGCTGCTCGGAGGCGACACGCCGCTCGCGGACGAGGCTCGCGCGGGCGGCGCCCACGTGCATGTCCTCGCGGCGCCACGGCGGGCCGGCCTCGCGATGCCCGTGTTCGCGGTGCGCGTCGGGGCGCGGGTCGGTCGCTATGTGCAGCTCTGCCGCCGCGAGCGATTCGACATCGTCGACGCCTGGCTCTACCTGGGCTACGGACTGGCGGCGGTGACCAACCCGCTGACGCGGATCCCGGTGATGATCTCGGGTCGGCGAAGCCTCAGCGCGTTCAAGTCGACCTTCGGACCGGTGGAGCGGGCGGTGGACGCGCTGGCCCGGCGAGCGTCCGACGCGTTCGTGGCCAACTCGTTCGCCGTCGCCGAGGACGTCGCCCGACGCGAGGGGATTCCCCGGGAGCGGATCCGCGTGATCCACAACGGCGTCGAGATCCCGGCGCCGATCGGGGAACGCGAGCGGGCGGCGGTCCGCGGCACGTGGGGCGTACCCGCGGCGAGCCCGGTCATCGGGGTTGTGGGCACGTTCAAGCCGGGCAAGGGGCAGGATCGCATAGTGCGCGCGATGCCGGGCGTTATCGCGGCCGTGCCGGAGGCGCGCCTCGTCCTGCTCGGCGATGGGCCGTTGCGCGCGGAGGTCACCAGGCTGGTCAGGACCCTCGGGCTCGAGGATCGGGTCGTTGACATCGGGCAGGTTCCCGACGCCCGGCCGTTCTACGCCGCGATGGACGTCGTCGCGTCCGCCTCTGATGCCGAGGGTCTCCCGAACGTCGTGCTCGAGGCGGCGGCCGCCGGTCGCGGCATCGTAGCCACCGATGCCGGCGGGACACGCGAGATCGTGTCCGACGGCGAGACCGGCTATCTCGTCCCGGTGGATGACGATGCCGCACTCGGAGGCGCCCTGGTCCGCATCCTCGAACAGCCCCTGGAGCGGGTCCGGCTGGGGGCTGCGGCACGGGCCCACGCGGCCGCGGCCTTCGGCGTCGACCGGTTCGTGCGCGAGACGGTCGAGCTCTATGAGGCCCTGGCGGCGCGCAGTCGCCCACGCGAGGATCGACGCCCAGCGACTCCGGCGCGAGGGCGACCCGGTGGCGGGGGCCCGGGCCGGTGAGACGGCCCCGGATCCTGCGGATCATCACCCGGCTCGCGGTCAGCGGCGTGTCGACACACGTGACCATCGCCGATCGCGGGCTGGCGGCCCGGGGCTGGGAGACGCTGCTGGTCCACGGCCGGGTTCAGGATGACGAGCTGGAGATCGACCTGCCGGCACCCGGGGTGCGGACGACGCGCCTGCCGCGGCTCGCGCGACCGATCGATCCGGCGGATGACAGCCTGGCCCTGCTCGAGCTGCTGCGGATCATGCGTGCGTATCGCCCGGATCTCGTCCACACGCATCACTCGAAGGCGGGCCTGCTGGGCCGGTCTGCTGCCATCCTGGCCGGGATCCCGCGCATCCACACGTTCCATGGTCATGTGTTCGAGGGCTACTTCAGCCCCCGAGTCTCCGCCGCGATCGTTGCCACGGAGCGCCGACTCGCCGCGCACACCACACGGATCATCGCGATCAGCGAGCTGCAGCGCGAGGACCTGGCCCGACGTGGTGTCGCGTCGTCTGACCGGATCACGGTCGTGCCGCTGGGCCTGGATCTCGACCGGTTCCGGGACGTCGACCGCAGCGAGGCTCGATCCCGGCTCGGGGTTCCGCCGGACGTGTTCGCGGCCGTTCTCCTCGGCCGGATCGCGCCGGTGAAGCGAGTGGACCGGCTGCTGCGAGTCTTCGCCCGCGTGCACGCCCGGGTCCCGACCGCCCGGCTGTACGTGGTCGGCGACGGGGCCGAGCGAGCGCCGCTGGAGCGCGAGAGCGAAGCGCTCGGCCTCGGCGACGTGGTCGAGTTCCGGGGCTGGTCGGCCGATGCGCCCGGCTGGTATGCGGCCTCGGACGCGGTGGTCATCTCGTCCGACAACGAGGGGACCCCGCTGACGCTGATCGAGGCGGCCGCAGCCGGCCGGCCGGGCGTGGCCACGGCAGTGGGCGGGGTGCCCGATGTGGTCGCCGACGGCGAGACGGGCTATGTCGTGCAGGTCGACGACGAGGCAGGGTTCGCCGAGCGGCTCGTCCGCCTGGCCCTCGACCCGGCGCTGACGGCAGGCCTGGGCGCTGCGGCCCCTGCCCGCGCCGCGCGCTTCGGCGCCTCGCGGCTCGTGGACGACCTCGAGCGGCTCTACCTCGAAGTGCTACGGGAGCGGTGCCGCCTGCCCTGATCGCCCGGGTCCGGCCCGGCCGTGCGGTGGGTTATCGGACGATGCCGCGCCGGTGTCGGCCTGGGATGAACCGGCCCAGCCCGAGCCGCTCGACGGCATACACCGCAAGCCCCATCGGCACGGACGCCAGCCACAGCACCCGTGACGGCAACCTCGACAGCGCGCGACCCTGGGCGAGCAGCGACTCGTCGGCCCACAGCGCGCTTCGCACGAACTTGGTGGCCTTGAGGTAGTAGGCGACCGGGGCGTAGCGGAAATAGTGCAGATCATGCTCGATGAGATCCCACGCCTCGAGGCGCTCGCCGGGCGCGTCCCGTCGCGGGTCCGGTGCTCCTTTGGTGAGCGTGTCCGGCTGATCCTCGGTCACGATGCCCAGGTACTCGTTGATGTAGCGGGTCACGTACCGGCGACCGATTGCGCCCCACACGATCCGCCCGGCCATCATTCCCGTGTAGCCCGGAATCGTCGGATAAGGAAACTCGCGCATCACATCGGTACGCTGGAACCCCCACTTCTCGCCCGTGACGTCGTACCGGTATCGGATCTCCGTGGCATTGGAATCGGTGGGATCGAAGGGGAACCGCTCCCCCAGCTCAGTGCCGTGCTCGTCGCGGCACAAACCCGTGACCGCCGAGTACCGCTCCCGATCGGCAAGCGGGATCGCATCCCAGTGCGCCTTGAACCGCTCCAGCGCCTCCGGCACGCAGGCATCGTCGGAATCGAGGATCACGAACAGCTGGCCGCGGGCTTCGCGAACCGCCCGGTTCACGGACCCATGGTGGCCGATGTTCTGCTGGTACAGGTACCTGACGGGGAAGTCCGCTTCGGCGGAAAGGCGCTCCATCAGCTCGGGCGTCCCGTCCGTCGACTCGTTGTCGATCACGATCCATTCGAAATCACGGAATGTCTGCGCGCGGAGGCTATCGTAGGGCCGATGAAGCGTATGCCCCCGGTTATGGGTCCCGGTGAACACCGTGAACGTGTGGTCGTATCTGGCGTCACCCAACCGAGGTCGTCTCCCGCTAGGTCCGAAGGCAGCGCGATTGTAGCGTTTGGATCCGGATGCTCGATGGCGACGCCGTGATGGCGGACCGCGCGTCCCGCAGCGGAACCGAGTCTCCCGTCCTCCGGGTCGGCCTCCTTGTCGGGGCCGACCGCGCTCCTCGCTGGGTTGCCGACCTCATCCGTGCCCTCGACCTCGAGGAGGCGATCGACGTACGACGCGTCGAGGCCGGGACGACGGCAATGCCATCGGGCGTTCGCGGTGCGGACCGGTCCGGGGACGTGGCGGGATGGCTGCGAACCCTCTACCGGCGCGTCGACACGCGGTTGTTCGGACGCGCTGACGATCCGGTGACCCAGATCAGGCTTCGCCAACTCGTCGACCGGCTGCCAGCCGCCGCGCCTTCGGACCTGGACGTGATTCTTGTGCTGGCCGGGCGGGCCGACACGGTGCCGAGCACCCGCGGCGACGATCGGGCGTCCGACGACTCGGCGGACGCGCCGCTCTGGCTTCGACTGCGACACGAGTCGGTGGCCGGCGGACCGGACCCCGGGGACGTCACGGCCTTCGCCGATCTTGCCGACACCCTGGCTGGCACGGCGCTTACCGTCACCGCGCTGGTCGCCGACGGGCGGGTCGGCGGCGAACGCGTCGTTGGGCGGGCGGTCTCGCCAACGGATGTTCTCTCGGCGCGTCGGGGCGGACGCAACCACTGGCCGAAGGTGGCCCGGCTCCCGGTCACCGCGATGCTGGCGCTGTGCCGGAATGGGCAGCTGCCCGGCGTCGCCGATCCGAAGGCGATGCACGTCGAGCCCAAGCCCGTGCCGCACACCGCCACCTCGACGGCGCGTGCCCTGGCCCGGATCGTGACGGGCTACCTCGCCCGGTTCGTCGACCGGACCCTCGCCCCCGAGCGCTGGATCGTGGCCCTGTACGATGCGTCCGGCCGATCTCCCATGGAGGACACGGCCATCGTGCCCGATCCCAGGCGCGTGCCGTACACGATCGTGCACCCACCCGACGACGTCGAGTGGGCGGATCCGTTCCTGGTGGACACCAAATCCGGTGTCCTCCTGTTCGTGGAGGAATGGGTGCGCAGCCGCGGGCGCGGCCGGATCTCCGTGATCCCGCTGGATGGCAGCCGCGCGGCGGGCCCATCGATCCCGGTGCTTGACCTGGACCACCATCTGTCATACCCGTTCGTCTTCCGCTGGCAGGGCACCTGGTATCTCATGCCCGAGCAGGCCGCCGGGGGAACGCTCGAGCTGTACCGGGCCACTGACTTCCCGACCGCCTGGACCTGGGATCGGACGGTGCTGGCACTCCCGGCTGCGGACGCTACGATCGAGGAGATCGATGGCCGCTGGTGGCTGTTTGCGAGCCTTCCCGGGTTGCCCGGCACGGCCCCTGACGAGCTGCACCTGTTCCATGGCGAGACCCCGCTGGGCCCCTGGGAACCGCATCAGGCCAACCCGGTGGTGACCGACGTCCGGACGGCGCGCCCTGCCGGCCGGCTGTTCCGTGCCAACGGCGCGTGGTATCGGCCGGCCCAGAACGGCGGGCCAACGTATGGCTTCTCCGTCATGGTCCTGCGGATCGAGCACCTTGACCAGACGAGCTATCGCGAGCAGATCGTGGCCGAGATCGAGCCGGGCTGGGCGCCGGGAGTGTCCGCTACCCACACATTCAACCGATCCGGCGCGATGACCGCGATCGACGCCCGGCTGCGGGAGCCGCGGTGGCGCCTGCCCGGTTCCCGTCGACGACGTATGGGGCCGGGACCAGCGGCCTGACCATGGGCAGCGGCCCAAGCTGGCGCGCCCCCCCGGACCATCGGGTACGGCAGTCGCGCAGTTCGCGTGGACCATTGCGCCATGGCGCGGGGACGCCGCTCACCCGACACTGCATGCATCGGTGACGGCCGCTCCAGCGGTCGGCCACGAACTGGCACACCCGTCGCGAGACGGGGCCGCAAAGCCACGGGACTCCCTGAGTCCGCCGGGCTGCCGAATGGAGCATCGAACCCATGTTCTGGGATGGTTCACGCTGGGTCGACCAGCGTCCGACGCCGCCGACCCCTACACCCCACCGATTCCGAGACTGGGCGGCAACGGGCGTCATGCTCGCTGTGGCGGCCATGCTCGTTGTCCCCCTGGTTGCTGCCTTCGCCGGGGGACACCGCGATCGGGGGCTCGTCGCCGAGTGGAGCGGGCTGCCTACAACGACCGTGCAGGAGAACAGCCGCGACCTGACCTTTAGTGGCAGGTGGACCCGGCTCAATGGCTCCGCATACTCCGGCAGCCACGCCCTCATGTCGAGCCAGGCCGATGCATCTGTCACGCTGTCCTTCACCGGTGACGGCATCGCCTGGATCGGTTCGTCTGGCCCCGGCAACGGGGCGGCCGAGGTGACCGTCGACGGCGTCGGCACCATGGTGGATCCCGGCCTTCAGCCGGCCGGCGACCAGACGGTCCTGTTCAGCCGGACCTTCGCCTCTGCCGCCACCCACCGGGTCGAGGTACGGGTGATCGGGACCACCGGGCGGCCGAACGTGACCGCTGATGCGTTCGTCGTCCGCACCGGCGCCCCTGCCGCGCTGGCCGCGACGCCAACGCTGGCGGCGGTCACCCCTGTCACCCCGCCGCCAACCATTGCACCCGCCGAAGCAACTTCCACGCCGACGCTACCGACCTTCGCGCCGACGCCGACACCGGCCCCGACGTCCGCGCCAAGCATCGCGCCGACCTCGACGCCAGCACCGACGGCAAAGCCGACCTCGACGCCAACACCGACGGCAAAGCCGACCTCGACGCCAACACCGACGGCAAAGCCGACCTCGACGCCAACACCGACGGCAAAGCCGACCTCGACGCCAACACCGACGGCAAAGCCGACCTCGACGCCAACACCGACGGCGGCTCCCGCCGCAGGCTGCGACGCCACCTTCGGACAGGCGCCGTCGTCGAGCACCGACCAGTCGGCCGCGATCTCGAGCTTCCTGGGCTCGCATAAGGGCCAGACGGTGTGCTTCACCAAGGGCACGTATCGCGTCGACGCCAAGCTCACGATCGAGGGGTGGAGTGGGACGATCATGGGCAACGGATCCACGTTCCGCCGCTATTCAACCAGCGCCACGTCTCAGATCATCCGGATCGTGGACAGCTCCAACATCGTGATCGACCACCTGTCGGTCATGGGTCCGGCCAGCCTGTCCTACATCCAGTCCCGGACGTTCGGCTCGGGCGACCGCGAGGACGAGCACGCCGTGTCGATCGAATCGGTCCGCAACCTGACGATCCGTGGCGGCGCGTTCACCAACACCCGCGGCGACGCGTTCTACATCCGCGCCCGAAACGAGACGTCGGCGACACCCGACAACATCCTCATCTCGGGCGTCGAGATGAATGTGAACGGCCGGAACAACATCTCGGTCATCAGCGCCCGCAACCTGCGACTGACCGGCAGCACAGGGTCGAACGCCTCGCTCCATGGGTTCGACGCGGAGCCGAACCGCTCGACTGACGTTCTCGACACCATCCGGATCGACAACACATCATTCACCAAGTTCGACGCCGCCCACACGACGTCCGGTCCCGGCTACGCCGTGGCGATCTCGCCCGGCTACGCGAATGTCCTGGCACGCAACATCGAGCTCATCAACCTTCACATGGACCTGGCGATGATCCTGGTCAGTGGCTACGACTCGTCGCATCTGGCCAGCTCGGTGACCATCACCGGATGCCGCCCCACCAGCAGCAGCGGCCGGGGCGCCGTGCTCGAGCACATCCATGGACTCACCTTCTCTGACAACGGGCTCCTGACACCGCACAAGACCGACGTGTCCTGACATAGGCGGGCCGGAGGGTTTCCGGCCCGCGCTAGGCTACGAGCATGCGATCGATCAGCCGGGTCGTCGTTCGAGTGAGCGACGACCCGGTTCCGCTGTTTCTGGCGCGCACTGTCGAGGAGCTGGGTGCGGTCGAAGACGTCGAGCTGGTCCTCCTGATCGTCGACCGGTCGGGCGCCGGATTCGGGCGCCGGCGGGCCGACCGCTGGTACGACACCGTCGAGCGCCGGATCTTCCGCGGTGGACCGCCGGCCTTGGCGGACGGCGCGCTGCCCATGCCGGACGTGCCCCGCGCTAACGCAAGCGGCGAGGCTGCCTGGACCCTCGTGCGCGAGCATGGGGCGGACGTCCTCATCGACCTGGGCGACCGTCCGCTACCGCCAAGCGACGCGTCGGTAGCCCTGCCTCTCGGCTGGTGGTCGCTACGGTTCGCGGCCGGCGTCGATGGCCGTCGCGGCTCCTGCATCCCCCGGTACGCGGCCGCGGACGGGCTCGGGCTGGCGATACTCGAGGCGCGGTCCGACGACGGGGTGGCTGTCGAGCTCGAGCGGGTGGTGGGCACGCTTGCGGCCGTGGGTCACGTGCGCAGCCGAGATGCGCTCTTGTGGGCGGCATCCAACCTCCCGGCGAGGGCCCTGCGCCGCGCGGCTCGCGCTCGAGCCCAGGCAGGCAGTTCCGACGGTCTCAAGCTCACCCCGGCCACCGGGCGGGATCCCGGGGTGACCCTGGCGAGCACCGATCGTCGGACCCGGCCGACGCGACGGCCGGGCTGGGCGCGCCTCGCCCTGGCGACGGCCGGCCGCGTCGCCGAGCGATTGTGGTATCGCGAATCATGGGTGGTGCTGACACGCGAGGGTGCGGAACCTGGGACATTGCCGCACGACCTCGCAGGGTTCCTGCCGGTGGCACCCCCCACCGGCAGGTTCTTCGCCGATCCATTCGTGCACGCGTCGGCGGACGGGCTCCGCCTGTACGTGGAGGTCTCGCGGGTGGGCCGGCACGAGGGTTCGATCGCCGTGCTCACGCGGGGACCAGACGGGGCCTGGGGTGGCGCCCTGCCGGTGCTGACGGAGAGTCGCCACCTCGCCTACCCCCACGTCATCACGATCGGCGATTCCACCGTGCTGACGCCGGATGACGGACGCTCGGATGCCGTGACGGCGTACCGCCAGGCGGGCACGGGACAACCGTGGCAGCCGGCGGCGACCATCCTGGCGGGTGTCCGGGCCGCCGACCCAACCTTGCTCGAACATGACGGGCGCCTTTGGCTGTTCGTGGCCCTGGCCACCCACGGGATGTCGGCCTCGAACGAGCTACACCTGTACAGTGCACGGGACCTGGCGGGACCGTGGGAGCCACACCCTGCCAACCCGATTGTGGCAGACGTCCGGCGCGCACGGCCAGCCGGCCGCATCATCCGCGTCGGCAACCGACTCATCCGTCCCGGACAGGACTGCGCCGAGCTATACGGCCGGCGGATCGTCCTCAGCGAGATCACGCGACTTGACCGGGATCACTACGAGGAGCAGGTAATCGGCACGATCGAACCGACAGGACAACCGGGCGCACGCCGCACCCACACCTACACCGTTGCCGGGGGGGTCGAGGCTGTCGACGCGTTCCTCCAGCGCCCGAGGCTGGCCGGGCTGCGGTCCCCGGACGCCCCGCGTGCGAGCGCGGGAGCTGGTTCGTGACCGGACCGTTCGCGGGTCGGCCATCGAGGCGGCTCAGCCTCGCGATCGGTGTCGGGGGAGTCGCATCGCTCGCGCTCCTCGCCGCGGTCGTGGGCATCGTTCTCAACCCCGCCACACCGCCGCCGGTCGCCCCGGTCGGCAGCCCGGCCACCCCGCACCCACAGCCCGCGGACACGCCGGGAGCGACCCGGGCCGTCATCGAGATCCCGCAATCCATCGATGCGACGGGTGCCACTGACGTCGCGGATCAGCTCCAGGCCGTAATCGACGCCGCACCGGATGGCGCGCTCATCCGCCTCGGCACGAACGCGACATACCGGATCGAGACCGCGATCGTGCTCCAGCAACGGACCGGCATCGAGATCGACGGCCGCGGAGCGACCCTCGAGCTGGTCGAGTCGGATCGATCGCGCCGACGCAACCTGTGGCTGGTCGATGCCATGGCCATCCGGATCCACGACCTGACCCTCGTCGGCTCCAACCCGAATCCGGGCGTGCTCGATGAGAACCGCCAGTTCGAGCACGGGATCTGGGTGGACGGCGGTGGTTCGATCACAGTGGAGCGGGTGACCATCAACAACCCGTGGGGCGACTGCGTGTACCTCGGCGATCGGGACGGCCGGCTGGCCTGGGTTGACGGGCTCGTCTTCCGGGACAGCTCCTGCCATGGTGCCGGCCGCAACGGCGTCTCGATCGTCGCCGGCCGTGACGTCCGGATCGAGGGCGACACATTCGGCGAAATCGGCTTGCATGTCGTCGATATCGAGCCCAACAAGACCACCGAGCAGCCGCAGGGGGCTGACCGGGTGTCAGTGACGGGCAACCGCGTTGATGGCCCGTTCGCCGACTACTTCTTCGCGGCCAATGGGTGGGGACCGGTCGATAACCTCACGGTGGAGGACAACGTGCTCAGCGGCGTCGCACTGCGGGTCACGGTCGCGCCCCTCGAGGGCAGCGGCTACGTCCGGCGGGCCGTCCGGATCACCGGCAACCGCTCGGACACGGTGTTCCGGTACGACGGGGCAGCCGCGCTTCAGTTCCGCGCTGTCATCGGGCTGACGGTGACCGACAACGTGGTCCCACTGGAGGGCAGTGGCGCGTCGCTCGTCCAGGTCGACGACTCGTGCCAGGTCATGATCTCCGGCAACCAGTTCCCGGGTGGCGCAACCGAATGGCAGGGCTCCACCGGCCAATGTCCGGTCGCCAACCCGATCGAAAGCCCGACGTGATCCGCCAACCCGACGCGTGCGGGACCGCGGAGGATGGTCCGGACGCTGCCGTGGCCGATCCGGGAGCGTTGCCCGGAACCCCGGGCGCGGGCGGTGAGGTGGCGTGCACCGGGATTGCGAGACGGTTGATGGACGTGACCCTCGCCTCGATCGGCCTGGTTGCGTGCCTGCCGCTGATCGCAGGGGCGGCACTCGCAATGCGCCTGGACGGCGACCGCGGTCCTCTCCTGTATCACGCCAGGCGAGTCGGCGAGCGCGGCAGGCCGTTCTCGGCGCTCAAGCTCCGGACGATGCGGTCCGACGCAGGTGGCACCCGCGTCACGGTCGCGGACGACCCGCGCGTGACGAGGGTGGGCCGGGTCCTGCGACGTTACCGGGTCGACGAGCTGCCGCAGCTGGTGAACGTGCTCCGGGGCGACATGTCGATGGTCGGGCCCCGACCCGAGGATGAGCGCTACGTGGACATGACGGACCCCGCGCACCGGTTCGTGTTCACCGCGCGACCAGGGATCACGGGCCCGACCCAGCTGGCCTTCCGCGACGAGGCGAAGCTCCTGGCCGGCCCCGCCCCGGAGCTCGTATACCGCACGCAGATCCTGCCGGCCAAGGTGGCGATGGACACGAACTACCTGCGCCGGCGGACGATCTGGACCGATCTCGTCATCCTGGCGAGGACCGCGGGCACGCTGATTCCCAGGCGGGCCGGTCCGCGTTAGCGGAAGCTCGCTCGCGCGAGCGCCGGGATGGTGCAGCGGAGCACCACTAATATCGATGCGGGGCTATCTGGGATGGTTGAGGGGGGTGCCGGGGACTGGTGTTGGCAGGACTTTCGGCTACCCTCTGGTGAGGGCGCGCGCAGCGTCCCAGACGGCCGCGAAAACGGTCATGATGGGGATAGGCCATTGACTGAAGTGCGGGCGCGCGTTCGACCGAGGCTCCGGGAGGGCCTGTGAGCGCACCCGGCACGACCCATCGGGAGTCCGCGGAGCGGAGCGTCCGGGACTTGGGGTTGCGCGTGAACGCGGCCGTCAATGCGGCCTTGCGGGAGGCGCTCGAGGGGCGTGGGCTCCGGTTCCGCGGGCGCCACCTGTTCCTGCTCGACGTCCTGTCCGGAATGCTCGCCGCCTATCTCGCCCTTGCCCTCCGGGAGGATCGCGTGCTTCGGCCAGCGGAGGTCTGGCAGTTCCTGCCCCCGCTGCTGGTCCCGCTCCTGGTCCGCCCGCCGATCGCCTACCTGTTCGGGCTTTACCGCCGGGTGTGGCGCTATGCGAGCCTGACGGACCTGATCCAGATCGCGAAAGCGACCATCGCCGGGACGGTGCTCAGCGCGAGCATCGTCTACCTCGTGCTGATGCCCCTCGGTCACGGCGCGCCAGCCGGCTTCCCCCGCTCGTTCTGGATCAGCGAGGGCCTCCTGTTTCTCTGCATGATCGGCGGCGCGCGGCTCATGATCCGCGGAGCGTCTGAGTGGCACCAGGCCTGGGCCCAGGGCGAGGACGGCCTCCACCGCGTCCCGACACTGCTGTATGGGGCCGGCCACACCGGGGTCATGATCGCACGCTCCGCGTTCCGCCAGTCGACGGCGCGCGTCCGTCCGGTGGGGTTCCTTGACGACGATCCGGCCCGACACGGCCAGAAGGTTGACGGCCTCAAAGTATTCGGCGGGCTCGAGGACCTTGAGGCTGCCATCGCGACCACCAATGCCCAGCGCCTGCTGATCACGATGCCGACGGCGCCTGGGGTGGCGATCCGGCGCGTGGTGGATGCCGGCCTTGCGGCAGGCATCGAGGTCCGCACGGTACCTCCGCTCCACGAGCTGACCGACGGCACCATCGACGCCTTCCGGGTCCGCCAGGTCCGTGTCGAGGACCTTCTGGGCCGGCCCCTCGCAACGGAGCACGCGCCCGCGGTCGACCTCCTCATCCGGGACCGCACGATCCTGATCACCGGAGCCGGTGGCTCCATCGGCTCGGAGCTTGTGCGCCAAGTCTATGATCTCCGGCCGCGGCGCATCGTGCTCGTGGACCGAGGCGAGAGCCAGCTGTATACGGTCCAGCGCGATCTCGAGATCCGTCGCCTTCGCGGTCGGGGCGATGGCGAGGTCGAGGTCCACCTGGCCAACGTCGTGTCGCGTCGGCTGATGGCCCGGATCGTCCGTTCCACCAAGCCGGACGTGATCTTCCACGCCGCAGCCTACAAGCATGTGCCGATGATGGAGGACCATCCGTCCGAGTCCGTGCAGGTCAACATCGGCGGAACGCTCTCCATGCTGGCCGCGGCGAGCGCCGCAGGGGTCCCTCGGTTCGTGTTCGTGTCCACGGACAAGGCCGTCGAGCCGACGAGCGTGATGGGGGCGACCAAACGGATCGCTGAAGCGCTGGTCACCGACTTCGCGCGCGCGACCGGCGGCGACTACGTGTCCGTCCGCTTCGGCAACGTCCTCGGCTCGTCGGGCAGCGTCGTCCCGATCTTCCTGACCCAGCTCGAGCGGGGCGAGGCGCTGACGGTCACCGACGCCGAGATGACGCGCTACTTCATGACGATCCCGGAGGCCGGCTGGCTGATCCTCGACGCAGCCGCGCTCGGCCGGTCGGGCGACCTGTTCGTGCTCGACATGGGCGAACCCGTGCGCATCGTTGACCTGGCCGCGGACGTGATCCGCCTGTCGGGTCGCGAGCCGTCGTCCGTGCCCATCCAGTTCACCGGGCTGC
Organism: uncultured Chloroflexia bacterium; assembly: GCA_963772565.1. GTDB lineage: Bacteria > Chloroflexota > Limnocylindria > Limnocylindrales > CSP1-4 > CAIXZV01. Next base: position 50,085 of record CAVYXU010000056.1, on the reverse strand, counting down.
GACCGGGCGAGAAGCTCCACGAGCAGCTGTTCTACGCACGCGAACACGTCCAGCAGACCGAGGTATCCAAGGTGCTCCGCACCGCATCGGTCGAGCCTCCGGAGGATCTCCGGGACCGCGTGGCCGATATGCTCACGCTGGCGGTCGGCGACCAGGACGCCGACCTGCGGGGATCGCTGTTTGCCCTGGTCGATGCGGTCACCCGCGAGCCCGAACGCGAGGGGAACGTTTCCGCCGCCCGCGATGCCGGGAGCGTCGAGGGCCAGATCGAGCTTGCTGACGGGTCGAGCGGTCATGACGCGGCTGATGCCGCCGCTCGGGAGCGGACCACGTCGAGCACGTGAGCCGCGACCCCCAGCCACCGTTCCTGCCGTTCGCCCGTCCGTCCATCGGCGAGGCCGAGAAGACCGCCGTCCTCGAGGTGCTGGACTCCGGCTGGCTCACGACCGGCCCACGGACGAAGGCGTTCGAGGCCGCCTTCGCTGAGCGGACTGGAAGCCGCCACGCAATCGCCCTCAACTCGGCGACGGCGGCCCTGCATCTCGCGCTCGAGGCGTTCGGGGTGGGCGATGGCGACGAGGTCATCGTCCCGACCTGGACATTCGCGGCCAGTGCGGAGGTGGTCGCCTACCGGCGCGCCCGACCCGTGCTCGTGGACGTGGATCCGGACACGCTCAATGCCACCCCCGAGGCGATCCTGGGCGCCGTAACGCCGCGCACGAAAGCCGTGGTGGCCGTCCACATCGCGGGCCGCCCGATGGCCATCGACGCGCTCGTTGGCGCGCTGGATCCCCTCGGGATCCCGGTTGTCGAGGACGCCGCGCACGCGTTTCCCAGTCGGATCGGCCGGCTCGGCGGTCGGTTCGCGGGCACCATCGGCCTGGTCGGTGCGTACTCGTTCTACGCCACCAAGACGATCACGACGGGCGAGGGGGGGATGCTCGTTACCGATGACGACCGCATCGCCGACCGAGCCCGGCTGATGGCCCTCCACGGCATCAGCCGCGATGCGTGGAAGCGCTACGCCGCGGGGGGGTCATGGTTCTACGAGATCGAGGACGCCGGCTACAAGTACAACCTGACTGACCTCGCCGCAGCCCTTGGCCTGGTCCAGCTCGCTCGCGCCGATGAGCTGCTCGACGCACGCCGCGCACTCGTGGCGGCCTACGGGAAGGCGTTTGCGAGCTCCTCGATCGCAGACCTGGTCGAGCTGCCGGCGGACGAGCCCGACGGCAGCCATGCCTGGCACCTGTTCGTGGTCCGGCTTCGCCTGGAGCGGCTCACCATCGATCGGGCGGCGACGATCGACGCGCTCACGGCGCGAGGCATCGGCACCAGCGTCCATTTCATTCCGTTGCACCTCCACCCGTACTACCGAGCTCGCGGCTGGACGCCCGAGCAGCTGCCGGTCGCGACCCGGGAGTACGCGCGGGTGCTGTCCCTGCCCCTCTGGCCGGGCATGGGCAACGACGCAGTCGCGCGTGTCGTCGCGGCGCTGGACGAGGTCCTGGGCGCCGCGCGAGCGTGATCGGGGACTCCGGCCGGCCGGGACTCGGGTCAGACGATCCGGGGGGTCGGGATGGGGATGATGAACCGCCCGCCGAGATCCCGGTAGGCCTGCTGCTGAGCGAGGATCTCCTCCTCGAAGTTCCAGGCGAGAATCAGCACATAGTCCGGCCGCCGCTCGAGCAGTGCGGAGGGTGCGAGGATGGGGAGGCGGGCGCCCGGCATCAGCTTCCCCTGCTTGTGGTCGTTGAGGTCGACCACGAAGTCGAGCGTCGTATGGTCGATGCCGGCCACGTTGAGGAGGGTCGCGCCCTTGGCGGCCGCGCCGTATGCCGCGATCGATGCCCCGGCGCGCTTCAACGTCGCGAGCTGGTCCACCAGCGCCGCGACCGTCTCGCGGACGCGGCTCCCGAAGTCGGCATAGAACCCGAACGACGTCATGCCCAGGGCTCGCTCCTCGGCGAGGTAGCCCTCGAGGCGTGTTGTCGGCGCGGCCACGGGCGAGACGTACCAGCGCAGGGTGCCACCATGGAGGTCAGGGAAATACTCGACGTCGTTGAGGTGCAGGTCATGGCGGCGCATCAACGCATCAACAGCGGCGCACGACAGGTAGCAAACGTGCTCGTGGTAGATCGTGTCGAACTCCGAGTGCTGAACCAGGTCGCGCACCCAGGGGTTCTCGATCGTGATCACGCCGTCATCGGTGATCAGCGTCCGGAAGCCGGCCACGAAGCCGTTGAGGTCCGGCACGTGGGCCATCACGTTGTTGGCGATGATCACGTCGGCCCGCCGACCCTCAGCTCGGAGCCTCGCGGCCAGGTCCTCCCCGAAGAATGCCTCGATGGTCGGGATTTCGCGCGCGCGCGCCGCCGCAGCAGGCCCCCGCGTCGGCTCGATCCCGAGCACCGGGATCCCCGCGCGAACGGCGTGCTGGAGCAGGTAGCCGTCGTTGCTGGCGACCTCGACGATCAGGCTGTCCGGTCCGAGCCCCCGGTCCGAGACCAGGCGCTCGACGTGCTCGCGGGCGTGGCGGACGAGGTGGTCCGAGTACGACGAGAAGTACGGGTAGGACGCGCTGAAGATGACGTCGGCCGGGAGAACGTGCGTGAGCTGGACCAGCGAGCACGCTTCGCACATGCCCACGGCGAGCGGGAACCGGGGCTCCGCGTGATCAACGTCCGCCGGGTCGAGCAGGGCGTTGGCTACGGGAGTGGCCCCAAGGTCGAGGAACGGACGCGGCCCTGGCGATCCGCAGGATCGGCACCGGTCAACCCGGGTGGCCCTGAGGGATGGCACGCCGGGACGGCGGGCCGCCCCGCCGGGAATGGGCGTGCCACCGATGCGTGGCGCCGGCGGATCGGGATCGCGCATGCTCGAGCTCCAGTGCAGAGAGATTCCACCATGCCGCGGATCGTCGGTGCCGGACGGCGAGGAACGGTGTTCCGATGCACCGGAACCAGCCACAGCAGGCCCTGGCACGGGTTGCCAACGCCGTCGACGAACCGCAGGACCCTATGATGCGTGAATGGACGTGATGATGAAGCGCGCGACATCTTCGACCGAGGTGACTCCCCGGGAGGCAATCGGGGATGACCTGCATGCGCTCGTCCGCCGCGTGTTCTCGCCTTGGCCCAGCCTGACGGGCCCGGGAGTCCACGAGACCCTGGCAATCGTCGGCGAGCGGAGCCCTCTGGAGGTGCACGAGGTGCCCGCCGGGACGCCGGTGTTCGACTGGAACGTCCCGCGCGAGTGGATCCCGCGATCCGCGACAGCCACCGGTCCGTCCGGGCGTCTCGTTCTCGACTCGGCGGACACGAACCCCCACGTCGTGGGGTACAGCGCGCCGTACCACGGGCGCGTCATCAATACGCTTGATGCCGAACTGCTGCGCCCGCGACAGCACCAGGAGCACGGGGTAAATCGATGAAGGTCGTCCTGTTCTGCGGGGGCCTCGGGCTCCGCCTGCGCGAGTACAGCGAGACGGTGCCCAAACCGATGGTTCCGATCGGGGTGCGACCCGTCCTGTGGCACGTGATGCGCTACTTCGCGCACTACGGCCACCGCGACTTCGTGCTTGCCCTCGGGCACCGGGCAGACGTGATCAAGGACTACTTCCTGCACTACAACGAGGCGGAGTCCAACGACTTCGTGCTGAGCGACGGCGGGCGGTCGCTGCAGCTGCTGAGCAGCGACATCGACGACTGGCGGATCACGTTCGCCGACACGGGGCACAACGCCGTGATCGGGCAGCGGCTCCTGTCCGTGCGCGACCACATCGGCGACGACGAGATGTTCCTCGCGAACTACGGCGACACGCTCACGGACGCACCGCTCGACGAACTGATGGAAGATTTCAGGCGGAGTGGCCGCATCGCCGCCTTCCTGTGCATCCGGCCCACCTACTCGTTCCACCTTGTCGAGCTCGGCGCGGACAAGCTGGTCACCGGCATCGAGCACGTCCAGCGCTCGGACGTCTGGATCAATGGCGGCTACTTCCTGATGCGGCGGGAGATCTTCGACTACATCAGGCCGGGCGAGGACCTCGTCGACGAGCCGTTCCAGCGGCTCATCGAAGAAGGCCAGCTCATGGGCTACCGGTACGACGGGTTCTGGGCGCCGATGGACACGCTCAAGGACAAGCAGGACCTTGATGCGCTGTACGAGGGCGGCAACCCGCCCTGGGCGGTGTGGCGGCGGGGCGGGCCGCAGTGACCGGATCTCGCCCGCCGGGTGCCCGGTCGGCCGGGCCGCCGGCCCCCCCGGATCCATCCATCCTCGACCTGACTGGGCCGCTGCGCCTGCTGTGCGTGGGCGCCCACGCCGACGATATCGAGATCGGAGCCGGTGGCACGATCCTGCGGCTGATCGCGGAAGGCCGGGTCGCATCTGCGCACTGGATCGTCCTGGCCGGGCACGGCGAGCGGGCCGCGGAGGCTCGTGCGGGCGCGGCGGCGTTCCTCGACGGGGTGGCGGACCGGATCGTGGAGGTCGGCGAGGCCCGGGACGGATACTTCCCGGCCGAGTGGGCAGCGATCAAGGACCGGTTCGAGGCGCTCAAGGTGCGGATCGATCCGAATCTCATCCTTACTCACCGCCGCGACGATCTGCACCAGGACCACCGTATCGCCGCCGAGCTGACCTGGAACACCTTCCGCCACCATCTCGTGCTCGAGTATGAGGTCCCGAAGTACGACGCCGACCTGGGTGCACCGAACGTGCTGGTCGGCCTGACCCGCGAGCAGGTCGACCGCAAGATCAAGCTGCTCACGGAGACCTACCGAACCCAGGCCGGCCGATCCTGGTTCACCGCCGACACCTTCTCGGGGCTCGCCCGGCTGCGGGGGATCGAGGCAGCGACGCCCCACGGCTTCGCCGAGGGGTTCTTCGGCCGGAAGGTGGTCCTCTAGGCGGATGGCCGGAGCCTGTCGGGCCACGCTGCGCCGTCTAGGCGGCCGCTCCGAGCCATGTGCGCGCCCACGTCTCAAACATCAGTAGCGCCCACAGGATCGAGCCATGGTTGGCCTGCCCTGCAGCGTGCTCGGCCAGCAGGGTGCTCGCGACAGTGACGTCGAGATGATCGCGGCTGGCCGCGTCCGGTGCGAGGACGAGGTCGCTGAACATCGTGGACAGGCTGGCCCGGAACCACTCGTCGATCGGAACGCTGAACCCCATCTTCGGGCGGCCGGCAATCTCCGGCGGCAGGACGCGCGCGGCGACCGCGCGAAGGAGGACCTTGGTATGGAGGAGGTTTACCTTCCGTGCGGCAGGCAGGCGGCCGGCGAACTCGATGATCCTGTAATCGAGCAACGGTGCCCGAGCCTCGAGCGATGCCGCCATTGTGGCCCGATCCATCTTGACGAGGAGGTCGTCGGGCAGATAGGTCAGCGTGTCCGCCCGCAGCATCCGGTCCACCACGTCCGATGGGCCACCGGAAAGTGTCTCCAGCAGCAGACCGTCGCGCGCCGATGCGTCGGGCGAGCGAAGGAGGGATGCGCGGAGCTCCGGTGGTGCAAGCGTCATCATGGCGGCAAATCGTTCATCGAGCGGCAGCCGAGCGTCGCGGGCCCAGCGGCGCAGCTGCGCGCGCAGCCGCAACGTGCGCCCACGGGGTGGCATCGCCGCGGCGGCGAGCGTCGCCAGCCCCGGCTGCAGCGGCCCGACGATCCGTGCGACCGCCTCCATGAGCACCTGCCGACGATAGCTACGGTACCCCGCGAAGGCCTCGTCTCCGCCATCGCCGGTCAACACGACCTTGACATCTCGGGCCGCGATCTGGGCGATCCGATACGTGGGCAGGGCGGAGGTGTCGGCGAGCGGCTCGTCGAATGTCCGGGCCAGGTCGGGCACGAGGTCTGCGGCGCGGATCTGGACGACCTCCTCGGTGTGTGTCGTGGCGAACCGCCGGGCGACCTCGCGCGCATACGGAAGCTCGTCGAACCCCGCCTCATCGAACCCGATCGAAAAGGTCCGAACAGGCATCGGTGACAGCTCGGCCATGAGGGCCACGATCAGGCTCGAGTCGATCCCGCCGCTGAGGAAGGCGCCGACGGGCACGTCGCTCCGCAAGCGCAGGCGGACGGCCTGGCGGATGAGGCCGAGGCAGCTCTCGACGTCCTCGGTCAAGGATCTGCTTAGCTTCGGCTCGTAGGATGGGGCCCAGTAGCGTTGCACAACTGGCTCGCCACCCTCCCAGATGAGCATCGACGCCGGCGGGACCTTGTGGACGCCGCGCACGATCGAGTCAACGCCTGGGACGTAGCCATACTGGAAGTAGCGTGTGAGGGAGGCCGGGTCGACGCGCCTTGCGAGGTCAGGATCGACGAGAAGCGCCTTCAGCTCGGACCCGTACAGCAGGCGGTCGCCCTGGACCCGGTAGTAAAGCGGCTTCTTACCCAGCCGGTCGCTGGCGAGCACGAGCCGGTGGCGCGGTCGGTCCCACAATGCGATCGCGAACATCCCGTGGGTGTCGTGCACGAACCGCTCGCCCAGGTCCTCGTACAGGTGGGCGATCACCTCTGTATCGCCGGAGGATCGGAACAGGTGTCCGCTTGCCTGGAGTCGCTCGCGGAGCTCCAAGTACTCGTACAGCTCGCCGTTCATGCTGGCGACCACGGAACCCAATTCATCGGTCAGCGGCTGCCGGCCGGTGTCGAGATCGATGATCGACAGCCGCCTGGCTCCAATGGCGGCCGCGTCGTCGGCGATGACATGCTGGTCGTCGGGTCCCCGATGCGCGATGGCCGCGAGCATCCGGTCGAGGAGCGTCCGATCATCCGGGCGTAACCCGTCGCGGGTCACGATTCCAGCGATGCCGCACATCAGGCGGCTCTCCCCGTGCTGCGGAGGGGCCGACGCCCGGCATCGCCTGCGCTCGACGGGCTGGACTCCCCGCCGGCGACTGGAGTCGCGGTTCGTGAGGCGGCGCGACGGCGGCGGGGGGCGGCGCGGGTCGCGGCCGGCGCCGGCAGTCTCCGGATCCGCACTTGGACAAGGGTCAAATCGAGCCCGAGGATCAACGAGGAGGCTGGGGGGCTTGTGGTGCGCGACACCGGGCTCCGGTCTGGGTGTGCGACGCGCCGCGGGGATCCGACCCGGTCCCACTCGTCCTCGACGTCGGCTGCCTGGTCGACCGCCCCGACCGGACAGGAGGTGGCTGCTTGGCACGTGTCGGCGCCTCCACAGATGCGTCCGGCGGGTGCGTGCGCGCTCTCGGAAGCAAGCGCGTTCGCGAGCACGGGCGGCCCGACGAGGGCGAGCATTACCGAGACACTGATCGCGAGGACGACACGGAGCGGTCTGATCGCGCGACTCCCGCATGGAGGGACGAACCGACCGAAGTCTACAAGCCGGGGGTCAGACCACCGAGGCACTCCGTGAGCCGCAGGTTCTCGCGGCGGCCGATCGGGATCTCGACCAGCAACGGCCCCGACCTCAAGCACCCGGCGCACCGTGGGTGGCGGTCCGCGCAGTGGACGTCCGTCGTCTCATTGCCAACACCGAGCGGACCCGCTCTCGGCCCTCGGCAGAGGTGCCGTCGATCAGGTGCCGTCGCAGGCGACCACGAGCCCGTCCACAGCGACCGCCCCGCCCGAGCTTGCGATCACCGGGTTGAGGTCCACCTCGAGAACGTCCGCATTGTCTGCGAGGAATCGCCCAACCGCGGCGACCAGCTCCGCCAGCGCGTCGATGTCAGCGCCGGGCCGCCCCCGAGCTCCCCGCAGGAGCGCCGCCCCACGCAGCCGCTCGAGGCGGGCGCGGACGGGGGCGGCGTCGACGGGCGCCAGCAGCACGGCGACATCGTCGAGCACCTCCGTGAAGGTCCCGCCAAGCCCGACGAGCACGGCCGGTCCGAACACCGCGTCCCGGCGACCGCCAACGATGATCTCGACGCCCCCCGGCGCCATGGGCTGGACGAGCAGGCCGCGGACCGTGACGTCGGCGCCCGGGCCCGCGCGCCCGGAAGCCTCGGCCAGGGCAGCCACCGCCTCCCGGATCGACGCCTCGTCGGCCAGCCCCAGGAGCACGCCACCGGCCTCGGTCTTATGCGCCAGGCCGACGGCATCGAGCTTGAGCGCGACCGGCCCATCCCCCAGCGCCCGCCACGCCGCGACAGCCGAATCCGCGTCGAGCGGCATCGCCGCAAACTGCGTCACCGCCACGCCCGCCGCGCCGAGCCGTTCCAGGCTCTCGCGCTCGGGCAGCGTCACCCTGGCGTCGAGTAGAGCGCTCGAGCGGTGCGCGAGCGGGTCGGCCCCCGCGTCCGCACCCCAGGCGACGCGATCGGCTGCCAGCGCGGGCCACCCGGCGCGCCAGGGACCCCGGTCCAGGCGCTCCGCGCGTCGCCGTTCCCACCAGGCCAGGCGCGCGATCGCCGAGAACGCCTCGACCGCGCCGCGGACCATCGGCATGCCGCCGGCCGCATCGAGCACGGCCTTTGTCTCTAGGGACACGTCGCCCGATGTCAGCGACACGTAGACGGGCAGGAGGTTCGGCCGGTCCTTGGTCGCGCGGATGAGGGCCTCGGTGACGTCGAGCGCCACCTCAACCTCGCTGGGCAGGTCCCGGTACGGCGAGTCGTGGACGACCGCGAGGACGTCGTAGGCATTGGAGGCGGCGAAGGCTTCGAAGGCCGCACGATACGCGACCGGCGCATCATCGGCGCCCCACGGATCGAGCGGGTTCCCGATGTAGCCCATCGTGGGAAGGTCGCGCAGGATCGCGTCTCTGGCGGCCTCGGGAACCGGCGGCAGGTCGAGCCCGACGCGCCCGGCGAGGTCCGCGACCAGCGACGCCTCGCCGGTGGACACGGTGATCACGCCGGTCCGCCCGCGACCGACGCCGCGACCAAGCCGGTGGGCGCCGGCGACGAGCTCGGCCTGCTCGAGCAGCTCATCGAGGTCATGGCAGCGGATGATGCCGGCCGCCTCGAACGCCGCGTCGGTGACCCGATCCTCCCCGGCCAGGCTGCCGCTGTGCGCGATCGCTGCCTCCTGGGCCTGCTCGGACCGGCCCACCTTGACCGCAAGGATGGGCTTGCCCATCGCGAGCGCCCGGTCGGCCAGCGCCAGGAACCGCTCGGGTCGCTTGAACCCCTCGACGAACAGCATGACCGCGTGCGTCTCCGGGTCGTCGAGGCAGTACGCGAGGTAGTCGCACACATCGAGCACCGACTCCGCGCCGACGGACACGATCCGGCTGTACCCGATGCGCGTCCCCGGCGCGTGGATGAACGCGTCGGTGACGCTGCCGGACTGGGCGAGCCCGGCGATGTGCCCGCGGGTCAGCCAGGGATTGACGTCACCGATGTAGCTGGCGCTGTTGGTCGTCCAGTCGACCATGCCCATGCAGTTCGGCCCCAGCAGCGCGATGCCGTGCGCTCGTGCGATGTCCCGCACCTGTCGCTGCATCTCGGCGGCGGCCTCGCCCCCCTCCACGACTCCCCCACCCGGGATCACCAGGCTGGGTACGCCCGCATCCGCCGCGTCCTGCGCGAACCGCGCGGCCCGCAGCGGGTTGACCGCGAGGATCACGGTGTCCGGTCGCTCGGGCAGGGCGTCGAGCGACGGCCAGCAGGGCGATCCGTCGACCTCGGCGTAGTTGGGGTTGACGAAGTGGCAGCGGGTCTCGCTGCCCATCACGACCAGGTTGTCGCGCACGGTCCGGGCAAGCGACGCACGGGGGCTCGCGCCGACGACCGCGATCGAGCGCGGCGCGAACAGGGGGCGGAGGTCGATGGCCGGGGGAGGCACGGGCGGGTGGCTCAGCCGACGACCACGCCGACGCCCCGCTTCTCGAGCGCGCGGGCGATGACCATGCGCTGGATCTCGGACGTGCCCTCCCAGATCCGGTCCACGCGCAGCTCGCGCAGGAACCGCTCGGCCGGGAACTCGCGCATGTAGCCGCGGCCGCCGAACACCTGGACCACGCGGTCGGCGCAGCGGTACGCCGCCTCCGACGCGAACAGCTTGGCGATCGAGGCCTTGGCGTGCACCACCTTCGGATCGGCGCCGCTGTCCATCAGCCAGGCGGCCTCGCGCGTGAGCAGCCGGGCCGCGGCGGCGTCGGCTGCCGAGTCGGCCAGCGGGAAGCTCACGCCCTGGAAGTCGTAGATCCGCTCGCCGAACTGGACCCGTCCCGTCGCCCACTCGACCGCCAGCGTCAGCAGTCGCTCCATCGCCCCGCTGCACCGGGCGCCGATGTGCAGCCGCTCCTCGACGAACCATTCATTGGTCATCGTGTCCGCCTCACCGATCGGCCCCAGGATCGCGTCCGCACCGACGCGCACGTCGGTGAGGGTGAACTGCGGGTGGCGGTCGGCGAAGGTGTGGGTGTAGTCCGGGTCGTGGGTCTGGCTGACGCCCGGCGCGTCGTAGTCGACCAGGAACAGGGTCGGCTTGCGCTCGCCACCGTCGAGCAGGTGGCAGTGGAAGATCATGAAATCGGTGTCCGACGGCCCGGTGACGAACCACTTCTCGCCGGTGAGGACGTACTCGCCGGTCCCGGGATCAAGCACGGCGGTCGCGGCCAACGTGCGGGCGTCCGAGCCCTGGCCCGGCTCCGTGATCGCGTAGCTCACGTTGCGCTCGCCGCGCAGGCACGGGTCCAGGTACCGCTCCCGCTGCTCCGGGGTGCAGTGGATCAGCGCGTTGTACGCACCCGGGATGAAGCTCCACAGGCCGCCGGTGACCTGTCCCAGCTGCTCGTGGACGAGCACCTGCTCCAGGGCGGACCAGCCCTGGCCGCCAACCGATCGGGGCAGGCTGCCTCCATGGAGGTTGAGCTCGATCGCCCGCCGTTTGAGCTCCCGGGTCGTCTGCGCGGGCAGGGCGTGGTTGCGCTCGAACTCGGCCTCGAGGGGCTGGAGCGACTCAACGGCATAGACACGGGCGCGATCCCGGAGCTCGGCCTGCGCAGGGGTGAGGGTCAGGTCCATGGCGCGGAGTGTGCGCGACGGCACCCCGCCTGCGAGCGAGGGTCGCGGCGCCCGGGACGCGGGGCTCGCCGCCGACCTGGACGACGGGCGGGACGCCGGGCAGCTGCGCCTCCCCTACTGGGGCCAGGCGAGCACCATCAGCCGAAGCTCGGTCATGTCCTCGATCGACCAGCGCAGGCCCTCGCGGCCCATCCCGGAGTCCTTGACCCCGCCGTAGGGCATGTGGTCGATCCGGTAGGTGGGGATGTCGTTGACGATCACGCCACCGACCTCGAGCTCATTGAAGCTCGTCCACGCGTGGTCGAGGTCGTTGGTGAACACGCCGGTCTGGAGACCGAAGAAGCTGTCGTTGACGGCCGCGATCGCCTCGTCGATCTCGCGGAACTTGAACGCGACCACGAGCGGCGCGAAGGCCTCGGCCGAGCACACCTGGGCCCCGAACGGGACGTCGGTCAGCACCGTGGGCGGGAAGAAGGTGCCATTGGCCGTGCCGCCCAGGAGCACCTTGCCCCCCATCGCCTTCGCTTCGTCCACCCAGGCCTGCGTGCGCAGCGCGTTCCGCTCGTCGACCATCGGCCCCACGTCGGTCGTCGGATCCGCCGGATCGCCCTGCCGCAGCGCACCCGCGGCGGCCAGGAACTTGTCCATGAACGCGTCCCAGACGTCCTCGTGGACGTACATCCGCTGGACGCTGATGCACACCTGGCCGCTGTAGGCGAACGCGCCGGTGACGATCCGCTTGACCGCCCAGTCGAGGTCCGCGCTGCGGTCGACGATGACGCCCGCGTTACCGCCCAGCTCGAGCACGACCTTCTTCTTGCCGGCGCGCTCCTTCATCTTCCAGCCGACCGCGGGGCTGCCGGTGAAGGTGAGCAGCTTGAACCGCTCGTCCGACACCATCCGGTCGCCCAGCTCCCGGCTCATCGGCAGGATGCTGACCATGCCCTCGGGGACCCCGGCGGCGTCGATGATCTCGCCCACGGTGAGCATCACCAGCGGATCCTTGGACGGTGGCTTGAGCACGATCGTGTTGCCCGCCGCGATCGCGGGCGCGATCTTGTGGACCGCGAGGTTGAGCGGGAAGTTGAACGGGCTGATCGCCGCGATCGGCCCGATCGGGAACCGGCGGGTGATGCCCACCCGGTCCTTGCTGCTGGCCATCAGGTCGAGCGGGATCATCTCGCCGGTCATCCGCTCCGCCTCCTCGGCCCCCAGCCGGAAGGTGAGCGCCGCGCGGTCGACCTCGACCAGCGCGTCGCGGATCGGCTTGCCTGCCTCGGCAGCGATGAGCGCGCCGAGCTCCTCGCGACGCGCCTTGATGCCCGCACTGATCTCGCGCAGGATCCGGCCGCGCTCGTAGGCGGGCAGCTTGCGGGTGACCTCGAACGCGCGGACCGCGGCTGTGACCGCCTCCTCGTACTGCTCGGGGGTCGCGCTGTACGTGGCGCCCGCGGGCTCGCCGGGCCGGGCCGGGTTCTCGATGACCAGCGTGTCGGGCGAGTCCACCCAGCGACCGGCCAGGTAGATCGGATGCGGGGTGGTGGCGGTGATGGTGGCCATGGCTGGCTCCTGGCGGCTGCGGGCTCGGGCGAGTGTCATGATTCTAGGCGACGCCGCGACGTCTCGACCTCAGCGCTTGCCGGCGCCCGCTCGGAGATCACCCGGACGTGGGCTCAGTCCTCGGCGGCCCTCGGATACGTGCCCAGGATCCGGACCACCTCCGTCTCGTTGCGCAGCGCTGTCAGCGCGTCGGCGCACGCGGGATCGGCCGGATCCGCGTCCAAGTCCACCCAGAACAGGTACTCCCAGCGCGAGCCGCGCTCGGTCCACGGCCGGGATTCGAGGCGGGACAGGTTGAGCCCGCGTTCGGCGAACGCCCCCAGCGAGCGGTGGAGCGACCCGGGCACGTTGCGCACCGCGAACACGAGGGTCGTCTTCGGCGCCCCCGTCAGCGACCCGGGGTTGGCGGCGTCGCGGACGGCGTCGCGATCGCCGGAACGGGTGATCACCGCGAACCGGGTCCGGTTGTGGTCGCCGGACTGGATCCCGTCGGCGAGGATCTCCAGGCCGTAGATCCCCGCGACGCGGGCCGACGCGACGGCGGCCGTACCGGGCTCGCGCCGATCGGCCACCTGCTTCGCCGCGCCGGCAGTGTTGTACGTGGTCTGGATCGTCCACGGGCGCGAGCGCAGGAACGCGTCCGCCTGGGCCAGCGCGGCCGTGATCGAGTACACGCGCTCGATCGTCTCGAGCCGCTCGCCGGGCAGCGCGAGCAGCGCGAGCCGGACGGGCACGCTGACCTCGCCGGCGAGCGGCAGGTCGAACTCGTACAGCAGGTCCAGGTTCTCGCGGATCGTCCCCAGCAACGAGCTCTCGACAGGGATCACGCCCGCATCGCAGCCGCCGTCCCGAACCGCCTCGAACACGCCCCGGAATGACGCCAGCGGCCGCGCGTCCGGTTCGCGGAAGAAGCGAAGCACGGCCTCCTCGGCGAACGCGCCCGGCTCGCCGGTGTAGGCCACGCGGAGACCGCCGCCGTGGATCGAGGCGGGGGCCGCAGACGCGGCGGCGGGACCGGAAGCGGTGGTGGCGGCGGGCACCTCGGACGCGGGGGGGCTGGCTCGGGTGGTGCCGCGCACCCGCTCGGACGCGCTCATGGCCGGCATCCCCAGGTGACCTGGACCGACACCGGGATCGCGAGCGAGCCATCGGGCCGCCTGTGGACCGCGGCCAGCCGCCCGAACGCCTCCCTGATCCGGTCGCGCACCTCGGGCGGCTGCTGGTTCACCAGGGGCGGGATGCGAACGGCCGAGTCGAGCACGCCGCGCCACAGCGCCTCGACATCGGTCGCCGGCGCCTCGAACATCACGCGGCTGATCCCGACGTCAGCGAACCCCGCCGCCCGGAACAGGCCCTGGAGCTCGGCGTCGGGGCGAAAGTTGGCCGGCCCCTTCGGCAACGCTGCGGGCGGCGGCGCGTCGGCGGCGGCAACGGCGTCGAGCATCAGGCCCAGGACGCGGTTTCGGCTCGGTGCGTCCCACGAGGCCAGGGCAAGCCGGCCACCCGGGCGCAGCACCCGCAGTGCCTCGGCGAGCGCGACGTCGGGACGCCCGACATGGTTGAGCACGAAGGCGCCGACGACCGCGTCGAACGCGCCGGCGCCGGCCGGTATCGACTCGAACGACCCGACCCGGAACGGGATCGCGGGATACGCGAGCGCCGCCCGGCGGACCATCGACGGTGCAACATCGATCCCGACGGTGTCCGCGCCCTGCGCCGCCGCCGCGGCGGCGAGATCACCCGGCCCGCAGCCAACGTCGAGCACCTGGTGACCGGCTGCAACCTCGGCCGCCCCGAGCAGCGCGCCGATGACCCGGTTCGTGATCGGCTGGAGGAAGGCGTACGACGCGGCCCGGGCCTCCCAGCCGGTGGCCTCGAACTGGTTGAACGCCTCGGCGTCGACGGTCATGCGGATCCTGCGCGGTGGGGCTCGAGCACCGCCGCGGCTACCGGTTGAACCACTCGGTCGTATCGATCGGCCGCGCCTCGTCGTCGAACTCCGCCTTCTTCGCGGCGTCGGGGTCGGCGCGACCATCCCCCCGCCGGGTCCCTGCATCCTCCGCGGCCCCGGTCCACGACTCCGCCGCGAGCATCTGCCTGATCGCGGCGATGTACGCGTCGACCGAGGCGGCGATCGTGTTGGTGCTCGACACCTCGCCCGCGTACAGGCCGTCTGCCCTGGCCCCGGTGGCAGCCGCAGGCGGGCCGATCCGGACCGTCACCCGGCCCTCCGCATCGGGACCCTCGGCGAGTGCGTGGACGTCGTACGCGAGCAGCAGCGGATGCCCGCCGAGAACGTCGACCAGCGCCCGGTCAACGGCCTTGTACAGCGCGTCGACCGCGCCGTTGCCCTCGGCCGATGCCTGCCAGTCGTGGCCCCCCGCCCGGATCACCACGGCGGCCCGGCTGTTCATGTTGCTGCCGGACGTGACCGTCCAGCGTTCGAGGCGGATCTCGGCGCGGGGCGCGCTGTCGCTCATGCGGGACCTCCCGGTGCGGCTGGTTCGGAGCCAGGTGGCGGCGAGCCGGCGGGCGCCGTCCCGTGGCCGTTGGTTGTCGTGAAGTGGCGCTCGTCGCGGCGGCGGACCTCGGTGCCCGATTTCCAGATCGCGTACTCGAGCGAGTCGGCGAGCGCCTGCGCCGACGCCGCGATGATGTTCGTGTCGCTGCCCATGGTGGCCCAGGTCTTCGATCCGTCCTGGGAGTCGATGATGACGCGAGTTCGGGCCGCCGTTGCGGTCGTTCCGTCCAGGATGCGCACCTTGTAGTCAACGAGGTGCACGCCATCGAGCACCGGGTAGAACGCCCGCAGCGCCTTGCGAAGCGCGCCGTCGAGCGCGTTGACGGGGCCGTTGCCGTCGGCCGCGGTGTGCAGCACCTCACCCCCGACCTCGACCTTGACCGTGCCCTCGGCGAGCAGCTCCCGGCCCTCGCGCTGCTCGACCAGGACCGTGTAGTCGAGGATCCGGAACGGCGGCGTGTAGCCCGGGCTGTGACGGCGGATGAGCAGCTCGAACGAGGCCTCGGCGCCTTCGAATGCCTGGCCCTCGTTCTCGAGCTTCTTGATCAGCGT
The DNA here is from genome assembly GCA_963772565.1 of uncultured Chloroflexia bacterium. Lineage (GTDB taxonomy): Bacteria > Chloroflexota > Limnocylindria > Limnocylindrales > CSP1-4 > CAIXZV01. Next base: position 34,513 of record CAVYXU010000056.1, on the reverse strand, counting down.
CGACAGCTCCCTGGCGTCGAGCACGCCGTCCAGCTCGAGCCCCAGCTGGCGGGCGCGGATCGAGGTGTTGGCCCTGCCGCCCAGCTCCGACACCACGAGGCGGCCGGCGTTGCCCACGGCGGTGGGCTCGACGTGCTGGTAGCTGCGCTCCACCTTGGCCACGGCCGCGCCGTGGACGCCGCCCTTGTGGGCGAAGGCCGAGCGCCCTACATATGGCTGGTAGTCGTTGGGCGTGACGTTCGCAATCTCGGCAACCGACCGGCTCAGGTCCGTCAGGACGTTGAGATCGCCACCACCGGCCGGGCTGAGCGCATTCGGCGTCTTGAGCGCGAGGTTCGCCAGAATCGACACCATGTTCGCGTTGCCGCAGCGCTCGCCGTAGCCATTGATCGTCGCCTGGACGTGGCGCACGCCGGCCTGGACGGCCGCGATCGAGTTGGCGACCGCGAGCTCCGCGTCGTTGTGGGTGTGGATCCCCCAGGTTACGGCGGGCGCGGCCGGATCACCCTCGAGCGACAAACGCACGTCGCCCAGGATCCGGACCAGCTCGTCGGTCAGCGTTCCGCCGTTCGTGTCGCACAGGACGAGCGTCGCGGCACCTGCCTCGCGCGCGGCGCGCAGCGTCGCCAGCGCGTACTCGCGGTCGGCACGGTAGCCGTCGAAGAAGTGCTCGGCGTCGTACACGGCCTCGCGACCCCGGTCCACGATGAACCCGATCGATTCCGCGATCATGTCCAGGTTCTGGGACGGCGTCGCGCCCAGGACCTCGGTCACGTGGAGCAGCCAGCTCTTGCCGAAGATCGTGACCACGGGGGTCTCGGCCGCGACGAGCTCGCGCAGGTTCGGGTCGTCCTCCGCGCGGTTGGCGCGGTGACGCGTGGAACCGAACGCGGCCAGCTTCGCGTGCTCCCAGTGCTGCCGGCGGGCGGCCGCGAAGAACTCGATGTCCTTGGGGTTGGAGCCCGGCCAGCCACCTTCGATGAACGGGAAGCCGTACTCGTCGAGCATCCGCGCGACGCGCAGCTTGTCCGCCAGCGACAGCGTGATGTTCTCGCCCTGGGTGCCGTCACGAAGGGTCGTGTCGTACAGGATGACCGGGGCGCCGGGTCCGGTCTCGGGTTCGGATTGGGTCATGAGGTCTGGGTCCAGTGGCCCGCTGCGGGTGGGTCGTCGACTCGGCTCGGCCGGTGCCCCGCGCTCAGGCGGTCACCGGCCGGCGAATTGCGATCCGGTCCCCGATGATGCGGGCCATCTCCGTGGTGCCCACGACGGTGCACGCTGCGGCCTCGGCCGGATCCGCTGGTTCCAGGTCCCGGGTCCGCATGCCCTCGCCCAGCGCCCCGGCAACGGCCGCTTCGATCGCGTCCGCGGCGTCGGCCCGGCCCAGCGACCAGCGCAGCATCATCGCGGCCGACAGGATCGTGCCCAGCGGGTTCGCAACGTCCTGGCCGGCGATGTCCGGCGCCGAGCCGTGGATCGGCTCGTACAGCCCATGGCGACCGTGCGCCGTCTGGCGGGTGCCGAGCGACGCCGACGGGAGCATTCCCAGCGAACCGGTGATGACGGCGGCCTCGTCGGACAGGATGTCCCCGAACAGGTTCTCGGTCACGATGACGTCGAAGGTGGCGGGGCGGCTGGCCAGGACCATCGCCGCAGAGTCCACCAGCCGGTGCTCGAGGCTGACGTCCTGGAATTGCGCGTGCACCTCGTCGGTCACCTTGCGCCACAGCCGCGACGTGGCCAGCACGTTCGCCTTGTCGACCTGGGTCACCTTGCACCGGCGGCCGCGAGCCAGCTCGAACGCGAGGGTCACGATCCGCCGGATCTCGGCCTCCGTGTACCACAGGGTGTCGATCGCAGCCCTGCCCTCGGGCGTGGTGCGCTGCTCGGACGGGCGGCCGAAGTACAGCCCGGAGGTGAGCTCGCGGACGATCAGGCAATCCACCCCGGCGAGCAGCTCCGGGCGCAGCGGCGACGCCGAGATCAGCGACGGGCTGACGGTGATCGGGCGCAGGTTCGCGAACAGGCCCAGGTCGCCACGAAGCGCGAACAGCGCCTGCTCGGGACGGACCGACGAATTGGGGTTGTCCCACTTCGGCCCGCCGACCGCGCCGAGGAGGACGGCATCCGCGTCCCGGCACGTCTCGACATCCTCCGGCCGGATCGCGACGCCGTATGCGTCGATCCCAGCCCCGCCGACGATGAGCTCGTCCCAGGCCAGCCCGAAGCCGAGGGTGCGCCCGGTCGCCTCGAGGACGGCAATCGCGCCCGCGACGACCTCGGGCCCTACCCCGTCGCCTGGGATCAGCGCGATCCGGTAGGTGGTCGTCCCGGCGGGCTCGGCGAGTGCCGGCTCCACGGCGTCCTCCGTCACGGCTGGTCCTCGGTCATCACGCGACCGACGAACGCGACCTCGACCCCGTTGATCTCGGCGCCGTGGAGCTTGTTCGCGGCCACCAGGTATGCCTCGAGCGAGGCCTCGATGATGTTCGTGGACAGCCCGTGGCCGGTGACCACGAGCGCGCCCGGGCCTTCGTCCGACGAGCGCCGGCAACGCACGAGGACCTGGCCCTGGGCGTCCTCGCCCGCCGACACCGCCTTGATCTCGTACTCGGTCAGGACGGGATGCCAGCCGAGCACGGGCCTGACGGCCGAATCGACGGCGGCGAACAGCGCGTTCACCGGACCGTTGCCGGTCGCGTCGGCGGCCTTCGCGTCGCCGGCGACGACGAGCGACACGCTGCCAACCGAGTGACCGCCGCTGGACGAGCTGATGTTCCAGCCCAGCAGCTCGATCGACCGGGGGACGTCCGACTTGCGCTGTTCGACGAGCGCCAGCAGGTCCGCGTCGGTGACGTCCTTCTTGGCGTCCGCGAGCGAGATCGCGGCCCGGTAGATCGCGTCGAGCTCCTCGCCCTCGACCTCGTGACCAAGCTCGCGTAGCTTGCCCTGGAGCCCCCGCCGACCCGACAGCTTGCCGATTGAGAGCGTGCTCCCCGACAGCCCGACGGACTGCGGGGTCATGATCTCGTAGGTCAGCGGGTTCTTGAGGTAGCCGTCCTGGTGGATCCCGGACTCATGGGCAAACGCGTTCGCGCCCACGATCGCCTTGTTGGGCTGGATCGCGAAGCCTGTGAGGTACGAGACGAGCCGTGAGGCGGGCGTGATCTGGTCGGTCTGGACCTGCGCGCCGAGGTCGGGGAACTGCGTGGGACGCGTGCGGAGCGCCATCACGACCTCCTCGAGCGAGGCGTTTCCCGCCCGCTCGCCGAGCCCGTTGATGGTCACCTCGACCTGCCGCGCGCCCGCCTGCACGGCCGCCAGCGTGTTTGCCGTGGCGAGACCGAGGTCGTTGTGGCAGTGGACGCTGACGGTGGCGTCACGGCCCACGCGATCCACCACCGTGCCGACCAGGCGGCCGAACTCGGACGGGATCGCATAGCCCACGGTGTCCGGGATGTTGACGGTGGACGCACCGGCCGCGACCACCGTCTCGTACACCTGGAGCAGGAACTCCTCCTCGGTCCGCGACGCGTCCTCGGCCGAGAACTCGATCTCGGCATCGGGGCCCAGCGTCTGGCGGGCCCACGAGACCCAGTGCTCGGCATCGGCGAGCGCCTGCTCGCGCGAGATCCGGAGCTTGTGCTTGAGGTGGATATCGCTGGTGGCGATGAACAGGTGGAGGTGCGGACGCTCGGCGACGCTGATGGCCTCGACGGCACGCTGGGGGTCGCCGTCGCGGCAGCGCGCGAGGGCGGCGACCGCGATCCCGCCCTTGATCTCCTGCGCGATCCGCCGGACCGCCTCGAAGTCGCCCGGCGAGGCGGCCGGAAAGCCGGCCTCGATGACGTCGACGTTGAGGCGCGCGAGCTGGATGGCGACCTCGAGCTTCTCGGCGGCCGTCAGGCCGGCGCCGGGCGCCTGCTCGCCGTCCCGGAGGGTGGTGTCGAACACGCGGACGCTGCCGGCGGCGACGCCACCACCGTAGCGAGGCTTCGTCTGCTCGAACGTCATCGCGATCCCTCCCGGGGGGCTTCGGCGCTGGCCACGGCCTGCGCCTGACCGGCATCGACCACGACCGGCTTGAGGAACGGCATCCTGGCCCGGAGGTCGGCACCGACGTGCTCGATCTGGTGATCACGGTCCTGCTGGCGAAGCCGCGCGAACTCGCGCCCGCCCGACTCCTGCTCGGCTACCCAGCGGGTCGCGAACGAGCCGCTCTGGATGTCGGTGAGCACGTCCTTCATGGCCGCCTTCGCACCCTCTGTCACGCGCGGGCCGGAGACGTAGTCGCCGTACTCCGCCGTGTCGCTGACGCTGAAGCGCATGAAGTTGAGGCCGCCCCGGTACATGAGATCGACGATCAGCTTGAGCTCGTGCATCGTCTCGAAGTACGCGAGCTCCGGCTGGTAGCCGGCCTCGACCAGGGTCTCGAATGCCGCCTTGACGAGCGCCGACACGCCGCCGCACAGCAGCGCCTGCTCGCCGAACAGGTCGGTCTCGGTCTCCTCCTTGAACGTCGTCTCGAGCACGCCGGCGCGGGTCGCGCCGATGCCCCGGGCGTAGGCCAGGACGCGAGCCCGGGCGGTGCCCGACCCGTCCTGCTCGACCGCGAACAGGGCCGGCACGCCGCCGCCCTGCTCGTACACGCTGCGCAGCAGGTGGCCGGGGCCCTTGGGAGCGACCATGCCCACGTCGACCGCAGCCGGCGGCTGGATCAGCGCGAACCGGATGTTGAAGCCGTGGGCGAACATCAGCAGCGCGCCGGGCTTGAGGTTGGGCGCGATGTCGGTCTCGTAGACGGCCCGCTGGGCGGTGTCGGGGACCGCGATCATCACGACGTCGGCGGCGCGGACGGCATCGGCCGTGTCGAGCACGCGGAAGCCGGCGCCCTCGGCGAGCGCCCGGCTCTTGGACCCGGCGGCCAGCCCGACGACGACGTCCACGCCGCTGTCGCGCAGGTTGAGGGCGTGCGCGTGACCCTGGCTCCCGTAGCCGATGACCGCGACGGTCTGGCCCTCGAGCGCCGACGGATCCGCATCCGCGTCGTAGTACATCTTCGCCGTCACAGCTTGAGTGCCTCCTCGATCGATCCGGCGCCGCGCAGCATCACCACCGCGCCCGTCCGGACCATCTCCTTGATCCCGTACCCGCGCAGGAGCGCGACCAGGGCGTCGATCTCGGCCTCGGTCCCCGTCGCCTCGACGATGACCGACTCCGGTGCGATGTCCACCACTCGTCCCTTGTACAGCTCGACGATCTTGATCACCTCGGCGCGGTTGGCATCGGACGCGCGGGCCTTGATGAACGCCAGCTCGTGCTCGACGAGCTGCTCCGCGCTGACGTCCTGGACCTTGAGCACGTCGACCAGCCGGTAGAGCTGCTTGGCTGCCTGCTCGACGGCCACGTCATCGCCGTGGAGGGTCAGCGTCATGCGGCTGATGTGCGCCCTGTCGGTGCGCGACACGGCCAGCGAGTCGATGTTGAAGTTGCGTGCCCGCATCAGGCTGGCGACGCGGTTGAGGACGCCCGGCTTGTCGAGCACGAGCACGACCAGGATGTGGCGCCGCGACTCGCCGGAGCCCGGAATGGCCCGGGGCGGCGGAGCGACGTGGGCCGGCGCGGCCTCGGGCGTGCCCTGGACGGGTTCGGTGCTCATTCCTCGGGAACCCCCCAGGTCTCGATCAGGTCGGACAGGCCCTTGCCGGCCGGCATCATCGGGAACACGTTCTGCTCCTCGGCGATCTCGAACCAGATCAGCGCCGGACCGTCGATCGCCTGAGCCGCCCGGATGGTCTCGTCCACCTGGTCGGTGCGGGTCGCCTTGAACGCCGGGATGCCGTAGGCGTCCGCGAGCTTGACGAAGTCGGGTCCCGGCAGGTGCGAGGAATGGTAGTTGCCGGCGTAGACGATCTCCTGCCACTGCCGGATCATCCCCAGCTTCTTGTTGTCAAGGAGCGCGATCTTGACCGGGATCCGATCGGCGGCCAGGGTCATCAGCTCCTGGCTCGTCATCTGGAAGCCGCCGTCGCCGACGATCGCCCAGGTCTCGGCGTCCGGGTTGCCCAGCGCAGCGCCCATTGCCGCCGGGACCGCATAGCCCATGGTGCCCAGCCCGCCCGACGAGAGGTGGCTGTGCGGCCGCCGGAACTTCGCGTATCGAGCCAGCCACATCTGGTTCTGCCCCACGTCGGCGACGTAGGTCGCGACATGGTCGGTCAGCTCGCCGATCCGGCTGACCACGTAGTCGGCTGACAGCAGGCCGTCGCGCCAGGCTCCCGAGCCGTGCCAGGTCGCGCCTTCCGACTCGCGGCGCCACTCGGCCAGCTCCGCGTGATACTCAGCACGTTCCGCGGGGTCGGTCTCGGGCACCAGCCGGGTGAGCCCCGCGAGGACATGTCTGGCATCGCCCACGATGGGGATCTCAACCGCGACGTTCTTGCCGATCTCCGCCGGGTCGATGTCGGCGTGGATGATCCGGGCGTACGGCGCGTACGTGCGGACGTTGCCAGTGACCCGGTCGTCGAACCGCATCCCGATCGCGATCAGCAGGTCGGCGCTCTGGATCGCCCGGTTGACGTGCTTCCAGCCGTGCATTCCCATGTAGCCGTACGCGAGCGGATGCTCCTCGTCGATGGCGCCGATCCCGAGCAGCGTCCAGGCAACCGGGATCTGCGACTTCTCCGCGAACGCACGCAGCTCATCCCACGCCTCGGCGATCAGCACGCCGTGCCCGGCCAGGATCAGCGGCCGCTTGGCTGCCGCGATCTCCTTCGCGGCCAGCTTGAGCTGCTTCGGATGGCCCTCGATCGTCGGCCGGAAGCCGGGCAGCTCGGCGACCACGTCCTCGAGGGAGGGGTGCTCGACGCGCGTCTCCTGCTGGAGGGCATCCTTGGTGATGTCGACGTGGACAGGCCCCGGGCGGCCGCTCCGGGCCAGGTGGAACGCCTCGGCAACGACCCGCGGGATGTCGTCGGCGCTGCGCACCAGGTAGTTGTGCTTGGTCATCGGCAGCGTGATGCCGGTGATGTCGATCTCCTGGAAGGCGTCCTTGCCCAGCAGGGCGGCTGGCACGTTGCCGGTGATCGCAACCATCGGAACCGAGTCCAGCTGGGCGGTGGCGATGGCGGTCACCAGGTTGGTGGCGCCCGGACCGCTGGTGCCCATGCACACGCCGACCCTGCCGCTCGCCCGGGCATAGCCGTCAGCCGCGTGGCCGCCGCCCTGCTCGTGCCGCACCAGCACGTGACGGATCTCCGGGTAGTCGGCCAGAATGTCGTAGATCGGGAGGATGACGCCGCCCGGGTAGCTGAACAGGACGTCGGTGCCCTGGCGAACGAGTGCCTCCATGAGGGCGTCGGCACCGATCCTCGTGCGCTTGCGCGGCCGGACCTCGTGGAGCATCGCCTTGCGGGCCTGCTCGACCGCCGCGGCCGTCGCGGTTCCGTCGGCGGGGACATGGCTGTGTCGTTCCGGCGGGCTGGCCGCCGGTTCGCCTCTCGTCATCGTCATCCGTCAGGCCCTCCGTCCGAGGGGTCCCGCGACCTCCCGAACATGCAAAGACCCTCGCCACCCGGCGAGGGTCCGTTGGTTCTCGGTGGCTGTGCGCCTCAGTGGCGCTCGTCCCTCCGCGTCCCTCCGTCCTCCCGCCGGGAGCCGGTAATGAGGAGCCCAAGAAGGCTGTCAAGGCCGGCAAGGAGCGAGCGGAGAAGGTCGAGCAGCGGGGCGCTGTAGCCGTCGAGGTCGCGCAGCGGCACGGTCACGCGACGGCCGTCCGACGTCACGACGACGGCGACTGCGCGGCGATCCCGACCGTGGAAGAAGTCCAAGCGACCCGACTCCTGTGTTCCCGCCGGTGGCGGGTCCGCGAAGTCTAGCCGCGATCGGGTGGGTGCGCAACCGCCCCAACCGCAACCCTGATGGCCACGGCACGCGTCATCGCCCGAGCGTGGACCGAGACTCAGGAGCCGTAAGTTGCCCAGATCCACTCGCGGGTCGTCAGGCCGGAGTCGTGGATCGCCTTGGCCTCGGTGCGACCAACCCATCGGTAGTGCCATGGCTCGTAGGCGTAGCACGAGACCGAGGTCTTACCCTTCGGGTAGCTCATCACCCAGCCGTACGTCCACCCGTTCCTCAGCATCCACGCCCCGGCCTTGGTCGTTGCCCAATCGCCGATGAATGGGGACCCACCGCCATACGTGCTGAAGTCGATGACCGTGCCGAGCTGGTGCTCTGAATGGCCGGCACGAGCGCTCGTTCTGAGCGCGGCCGCCATGCCTCCTACGCGGACCCAATGGGCGAATGTCGAGACCTGGGTCGAATAGCTCCGATACGCGCTCACGTTGGCGAGACGCGCCCCGGCGGCGCTCGCCGCGGCAACCATGGCCTTGAGGTCAACCGAAACGATCGGACGAACAAGACCTCCACCACTCAGTCTGGTGCTTACCAGGCCGCTGGGGCTGTAGCCGCTTGGCAGCCCGTAGATCGTGTCGAGCAGCGTGGTCGCGTACTCGGAATAGGCGGCGCGGCTCGTGGTGAGGTCCTTGTACAAGCACGCCGGCAGGGGCGGGATGGGCGGGGCGGGCGGCGTCAGCCCGGCGGCGGTGTAGAGCACGGCGTCGGATACGACCGAGGTCCCGCCGAGCGCCACGATCGTGGCCGGCTGCAGGCGCTTGATCTCGGCCTGGATGACGGCCGGGACACTGGTCGCGGTCACGAGCAGGATCGGACCACCCGCGGCGGCCGCCACCGGGCCACCCGAGAGAGCGTCGGGGAAGTTGGCCCCGTTGGCGAGATAGACCACCGGCACTCCGGGCGAGAAGGTGGCGGCGCTGATCGCGGCACTGGTGGCATAGCGGTCGGCGCCGGCAAGCCGCGACACGGGCGCGATCGAGGCCAGGGAGGCGAGCACGGCGTCGGATACGACCGAGGTCCCGCCGAGCGCCACGATCGTGGCCGGCTGCAGGCGCTTGATCTCGGCCTGGATGACGGCCGGGACACTGGTCGCGGTCACGAGCAGGATCGGACCACCCGCGGCGGCCGCCACCGGGCCACCCGAGAGAGCGTCGGGGAAGTTGGCCCCGTTGGCGAGATAGACCACCGGCACTCCGGGCGAGAAGGTGGCGGCGCTGATCGCGGCACTGGTGGCATAGCGGTCGGCGCCGGCAAGCCGCGACACGGGCGCGATCGAGGCCAGGGAGGCGAGCACGGCGTCGGATACGACCGAGGTCCCGCCGAGCGCCACGATCGTGGCCGGCTGCAGGCGCTTGATCTCGGCCTGGATGACGGCCGGGACACTGGTCGCGGTCACGAGCAGGATCGGACCACCCGCGGCGGCCGCCACCGGGCCACCCGAGAGAGCGTCGGGGAAGTTGGCCCCGTTGGCGAGATAGACCACCGGCACTCCGGGCGAGAAGGTGGCGGCGCTGATCGCGGCACTGGTGGCATAGCGGTCGGCGCCGGCAAGCCTGGAGATCGTCGGGGCCGGCGTGGCGTCAGCGGCACGAGCGGCGGGGGCCGCCGGAGCAGCCCACCCGACGCCGAGCACGAGCAGGCTCGTGAGCAGGAGCGCGAGACCCCGACGGCGCCTTGGCGATGCGAGAGCGGGGCCTGCCCTGCGTCCACGGGAAACGGAGCTGCAGGGCTCCACCGCCGCGTCGCGTGGCCGGCACCGGCCTGCCCGTCCGGGTGCTGGGGACAAAGACCTGGGCCGGTCCGGAGGGTGGAGTGGGGATCCAGGCATTGCTGTCCTGCCCAGCGTCCTGCCTGGGACATCGTCGCGACAGACGCCGGGAGGCGATGCAGGTAGTACTTGCCGGGTAATTCGGACGCTCAAATCGACTGGCCGGTGCGTCCTGACACATTCGCGTCGTATCGAAGCGATGCGCCGGTAGCAGGCGGCGGACCCGACGCCGGCAACTCCGCCCGGCATCGGCAAGCCTTCAGCGGAGGCGCTGCTACCCTGTCCGTCCAGTCGGAGCCGAAGCAGAGCAGACCCGCCATGAGCAGACCCCGCACCCTCGTCGAGAAGATCTGGGACGAGCACGTCGTCACGCAGGATCCGGACGCCCCCGCCGTCCTGGCCATCGACCTCCACCTCGTCCACGAGGTCACCAGCCCGCAGGCGTTCACGGGGCTGCGGCAGAAGGGCCTTGCGGTCCGGCGGCCGGACAAGACCGTGGCGACCGCGGACCACTCGACCCCGACCACGCCACGCGGCCTGCCCATGCTGGACATGCAGGCCGCGGCGCAGATCAGCCAGCTCGAGACCAACTGCCGCGACTTCGGCATCCCGCTCCACGCGTTCGGGAGCGACACCCAGGGGATCGTCCACGTCATCGGCCCGGAGCTGGGCCTGACCCAGCCCGGCATGACGATCGTATGCGGCGACTCGCATACGGCCACGCACGGCGCGTTCGGCGCACTGGCGTTCGGGATCGGGACCAGCGAGGTCGAGATGGTCCTCGCCACGCAGACGCTGCTCCAGCGCCAGCCCAGGACATACGAGGTCCGGGTCGACGGACGGCTGGGCCCGGGCGTGTCCGCGAAGGACATCATCCTCGCCCTGATCGCGCGCATCGGGATCGGTGGCGGCACCGGCCACGTATTCGAGTACCGGGGCGAGGCGATCCGCGCGCTCTCGATGGAGCAGCGGATGACGGTCTGCAACATGAGCATCGAGGGTGGCGCGCGGGCCGGGCTGGTCGCTCCAGACGAGACCACGTTCGAGTACCTGCACGGCCGCCGCCATGCACCACAGGGCGACGCATGGGACGCCGCGGTGGCGCGCTGGCGCTCGTTGCCCAGCGATGACGGCGCCGCATTCGACAAGGCGATCGTGATCGACGCGAATGCCCTCGAGCCGATGGTCACCTACGGCACCAACCCGGGCATGGGCATCCCCGTGACGGGCCGGGTGCCCAGCCCCGACGACGCCCCCGACCCCGTCGCGCGGCGGGCGATCGAACGCGCCCTCGAGTACATGGGCCTGAAGCCCGGCCAGGCGCTGGCGGGTCAGCCGGTGGACGTGGTGTTCATCGGCTCGTGCACCAACAGCCGGATCAGCGATCTCCGGCTCGCGGCAAGCGTGCTCAAGGACCGGACGGTGTCCGCGAACACCCGCCTGATGATCGTCCCCGGCTCGCAGCAGGTGAAGGAGCAGGCCGAGCGAGAAGGTCTGCACGAGATCTTCCGGTCGGCGGGCGCCGAGTGGCGCGAATCCGGCTGCTCGATGTGCATCGCGATGAACGGCGACCAGCTGTCACCCGGGCAGTACGCGATCAGCACGTCCAACCGGAACTTCGAGGGGCGCCAGGGCAAGGGCGGGCGCACCTTCCTCGCGTCGCCGCTGACGGCGGCGGCATCGGCGGTGAGCGGCGTCGTGACGGATCCGCGGACGCTGCCGGGGGTCGAGGACCTGGTGACCGTCGGTGGAGGGTACTGAGATGGCCGAGGGCTTCCGCTCCTTCTCGTCCAAGGTCGTGCCGCTGCCCGCGGAGAACGTGGACACCGACCAGATCGTCCCCGCCCGCTTTCTCAAGGTGACCGACAAGGAGGGCCTCACCGACGCGCTCTTCCGCGACTGGCGGTTTGCCGAGGATGGCTCGATGCGCGAGCCGGCGTTCGTGGTCGACCACCCCGGGATGGCCGGCCGCCGGATCCTGCTGGCCGGCGACAACTTCGGTTGTGGCAGCTCCCGGGAGCACGCTCCCTGGGCCCTCCGGGCGTGGGGCGTCGAGGCGATCCTGTCGACCTCGTTCGCCGACATCTTCAAGAGCAACTCGCTCAAGAACGGCGTGCTGCCGATCGTCGTGGATCCGGACACGCACCGGCGCCTGTTCGAGCTCCTCGACGACGACCCGGATGCCGAGCTGAGGGTGGACCTCGCGGAGCAGGGGGTCCTGCTGCCGGACGGGTCGACCATCGACTTCGATGTCGATCCGTTCTCCAAGATGATGCTGCTGGCGGGGACGGACGAGATCGGTTACGTGGTGGCGAAGGACGACGCCATCGCAGCCTGGGAGGCCGCGCATCCGGCGCGGGTCGATACACGTCTCGGGACGTCGCTGGGCGCAGGCTGACGAGCGAGCTCGATGCGGAACCGATCGCGGCGCCGGCGCGTCTGCCGGGTATGGCTCGAAGCGATCGCCTGCTCATGACCGGAGCCCTGGGGCTGTCCGTCCTGCTCGGCGCATGCAGTGGCGCATCGGTCGCATCGTCCCCGGGGCCTTCGGAGACCGGAACCCCCGGGCCATCGGGGACCACGGAGCTCCCGATGCCATCTGACCACGCACCCGGCGACCCGGGCACACCCGTGGACAGCGGTCCGGGCCAGACCGGCGGCGGGGTCCCGGGTGACCCGGGCGGCGGCAGCAGCAGCGGCGGCAGCGGCTTCGATCCCGGTCCCGTCGGCCCGCCCGCCGACGAGGAGGCCACGCTCGTCTCGCCCGTCACCGGGCTCATCGATGTCCACGACGTCGGCGTCGTCGCGCTCAGCGCAACGGTGGACGCATCGCAGGTAACGGTCCGGCTGTCCTGGTGGAGTGGCGTTGCGCCGTGCAACGTCCTTTCCAGCGTCGACGTCTCGCGCGACGGTACGACGTTCATGCTTTCGGTCCGCGAGGGCAGCGCGGCCCGCGACGTCGCCTGCATCGACATCGCCGTGTACAAGGCGACGCTGGTTTCGCTGGGCACGCTCGAGCCGGGCACGTACACCGTGCGCGCGTCGGGCGACGTCGCCCCGATCGAGGTTGTCGTCGGCGGCTGATCCCGCGTCCGATACGCGTGCCGCGCACCTCGCCGATACTCAGCGGGTGAACCTGCTCGACGTGGCCGCGCTGATCCTCATCGTGTTCGCCATCCTGGCGGGCTTCGCCTCGGGCGCGCTGCCCCAGCTGGGCGGCATCTGCGGGGCGCTGGCCGGACTGTTCCTGGCATTCGCTGCCGCGCCGTGGCTGGTCGACGTGACGCACAGCCTCGAGCCCATCCCGCGGGCGCTGGTGGTCCTGGGTGTGATCATCGGTGCGGTCGCCGCGGGCGAGGCGATCGGATCGGCGGTCGGCCGCTCCGCCGTCGCGCGCCTCGGGCGCGGCGTGCTCCCGACGATGGAGCGGGTGGTCGGGGGGGTCATCGGCGCCGCCCAGGCGCTGCTGATCATCTGGCTCGCCGGCGGCCTGCTCGCGGCCGGTCCGTTCCCGACCCTGGGGCGTGTCGCGTCGAACTCGGTCGCGGTCCGGACGCTCGACTCGTTCCTGCCGCCGGCGACCGAGGTCGTGGGCGAGATCGCCGGCACCCTCGATACATCGGGTCTGCCGGACGTGTTCGTGGGCCTCGAGCCGATCCCGCTGGAATCGGTCGCGGTCCCGACCGATGCGCAGACCGCGGCGATCGCGAAGGCCGCGACCCGCAGCACGGCCATCATCTCGAGCCGGGCATGCTCGTCGCTGATCACCGGCACGGGCGCGATCATCGCGCCGGGCTACCTGGTCACCAACGCGCACGTCGTCGCGGGCGCCACCACGATCCGGGCGAAGATCGGGTCCACCATCGTCGACGCGACGCCGGTCCTGTTCGACCCCGATTTCGACATCGCGCTGCTCCACGTCGTCCATCTCGACGGCCCGGCGCTGCGGTTCGCCAACGTGGATCCGGTGCGAGGGAGGCTGGGGGCCGTGCTGGGCTACGCGGGCGGCGGGCCGCTGGTGCTGCTCCCCGCGGCGGTGGCCGGCGACTACCCCGCCACCGGCCGCGACATCTACGGCCGAGGCCGGATCACCCGCGACATCCTGGAGCTCCGCGCGGGCGTGGAGCCCGGTGACTCAGGCGGGCCGTTCATCCTCGAGGACGGGACCATCGGGGGCATCGTATTCGCCGAATCGCGCACCGATCCGCTTGTCGGGTACGCGCTCACGCCGACCAGCGTCGCCGTGCGGATCGCACCCGCGCTCGGCCGGACCGGCCAGGTGAGCGTGGGCGACTGCCTGCGCTGAGCCCCGGCCTGGCGGCAGCGGCGCGGCCCGGCTACGGGCACCGCGGCCGGCTACGGGCACCGCGGCCCCGCCTCGGCCCATACTTGGGCATACACGACCGGCCCCGATGCACGCCCGCGAGGACCCGATGACCGCCGACCGACCGATCCCCTACGGCCGCCCGACCGACCCCGGCAAGCGCCACAGCCACGCCCTGACCGACGGTCCGGATCGCGCCGCGGCCCGAGCCATGCTCAAGGCGGTCGGGTTCACCGATGACGACCTCGCCCAGCCGATCATCGGCGTCGCCACGACCTGGATCGAGACGATGCCCTGCAACCTCAACCAGCGCCGGCTGGCTGAGTTCGTGAAGGCGGGCATCCGGGCCGCCGGCGGCACGCCCATGGAGTTCAACACGATCTCCGTCAGCGACGGCGTGTCGATGGGCACCGAGGGCATGAAGGCATCGCTGATCAGCCGCGAGGTCATCGCGGATTCGATCGAGCTGGTCGCCCGCGGGCACCTGTTCGACGGCCTGGTGTGCCTGGTCGGCTGCGACAAGACGATCCCGGCCGGGGCGATGGCGCTCGGCCGCCTCGATATCCCGGGCCTGGTCCTCTACAACGGCACGATCATGCCCGGCACCTACAAGGGCAAGCCCGCGGACGTGGTCACGGTGTTCGAGGCGATCGGGGCTTACCGCGCCGGAAAGATCACCCTGGAGGACCTGTACGAGGCGGAGAACGGGGCATGCCCCGGCGCCGGTGCCTGCGGCGGCCAGTTCACGGCCAACACGATGTCGACCGTCATGGAGTTCCTGGGCCTGTCACCGGCGGGCCTCAACGGCATCCCGGCCGAGGACCCGAAGAAGGAGGAGGCGGCCCGGCGAGCCGGCGAGCTGGTGATGACGCTCGTCCACCACGACATCCGTCCGTCGCACATCGTCAACCGGAACGCCCTCGAGAACGCGGTCGCCTCCGTGTCGGCCACCGGCGGCAGCACCAACGCGGCGCTCCACCTGCCGGCGATCGCCGCCGACTTCGGCATCGCCCTGACCCTCGACGACTTCTCGGAGGTCGCCGACCGGACGCCGCTGATCGCGGACATGCGGCCGGGCGGCCGGTACGCGGCGGCCGACATGTACGCGGCGGGCGGGGTCGCGATCGTGATGCGCGAGCTGCTCAAGCAGGACCTGCTCCACGGCGATGAGCGGACCGTCGACGGCCGGACGATCGCGAAGATCGCCGCCGACGCGGTCGAGACACCGGGCCAGCAGGTCGTCCACCCGATCGAGACGCCGATCAAGGCGACGGGCGGGCACGCAATCCTCAAGGGCAGCCTTGCCCCCGAGGGGTCGATCGTGAAGCTCGCCGGGCACGAACGCCGGTACCACAAGGGCCCCGCGCGGGTGTTCGACTCCGAGACCGAGTGCTTCGCCGCCGTCCGGGAGCGCCGCATCCACGAGGGTGACGTCGTGGTGATCCGCTACGAGGGTCCCGTCGGCGGCCCGGGCATGCAGGAGATGCTGAGCGTGACCGGTGCGCTCGTCGGCGAGGGCCTGGGCGAGACCGTCGCGCTGCTCACCGACGGCCGGTTCTCCGGCGGCACGCGCGGGCTGATGCTCGGGCACGTCGCCCCCGAGGCGGCCGTCGGCGGTCCGATCGCGCTGGTCGAGGAGGGCGACACCATCGTCGTCGACGTCGACGCGAGGCAGCTCAACCTCGAGGTCCCCGAAGCCGAGCTGGCCGCTCGCCGCGCACGCTGGACGCCACCCGCCCCGCGCTACACGACCGGTGCGATGGCCAAGTACGCGGCGCTGGTCTCATCGGCGTCCGAGGGCGCGATCACCAGCGGCTCGCAGCTGCGCCGGGCGCTCGCGGCGCAGACCGCGGGCGCCGAGCCCGCGGAGTGACAACGGCAACCCGTCCGGGCCTGGTCGGTTTCCGGATCTCGGCCACCGAGTCCACCGGCCTCGACTGGACGCGGATCGACGAGACCTGGGCGCGGGCGGGCGAGCAGCCCGTGATCTCCGCAGGCTGGATGAGCGACCACCTCTCGGACGCGAGCCGCGAGCGCAACGGGCCGGCGTTCGAGTCGCTGACGATGGCAGCTGCACTTGCGCATCGGGTTCCCGGCAAGTGGCTGGGCATCGTCGTCCTGTCCAACACCTTCCGGCACCCCGCCGTGCTGGCCAAGGCCGCGACCGTGCTCGACAACGTCACCGGCGGCAGGTTCATCCTGGGCCTCGGCGCCGGCTGGCACGAGGGCGAGCACGACGCGTTCGGGATCCCGCTGCCGCCGCTTCCGGAGCGCTACGACCGCTACGAGAGCGCGCTGCGGGTGCTCACCTCCCTGTTCTCGGACGAGGCGCGGACACCGCCGGGCGTCACGCTCGACGATCCGTCCTTCCCGCTCCACCTCGCGACCAACGAGCCGGGTCCGATCCGGCCGGGAGGCCCCCCGATCTGGCTGGGCGGGCAGAAGCGACGCGGGATCGCGCTTGCCGCCCGCTACGCCGAGGGGTGGCCGATGCCGGGCAACCGGCCCGGCGACATCGCGTACTTCGCCGCCAAGCGCGACGAGATCTCCCGCGCGCTGGAGGCCGCGGGGCGGGATCCGGCCGGATTCACGTTCGCCGCGCAGCTGTCGTGCGGCGCAACCGCCGCGTCCCGACGCGCCGCGCTGGAAACGTCGCTCGCGTTCGTCCGCGCTGGTGCGACCCACGTGATCCTGGGGCTGCCCGCGGCAGCCGCCCCCGACGGGCTGACGACGCTCGTCACGGAGGTCGCGGAGCCGCTGCTCGCGGCATCGGGAGGTCGCGGCGCGGCGTGAGCGGCGAGAACGCGTGAGCGGCGAGATCCGGACCCTGGACCCGTCCGACGAGGACGGGCTCAGGGCGTATGCCTCGATCGTGAACGGGGTGACCCCGGAGTCACCGACCTCGATCGAGGAGCTCCACTGGGCCGACGCGACCTACCCGGGCGGCGTCCGGTTCCTCGCGTATCTCGCGGGGCAGGCGGTCGGAGCGGGGTCGGTTGGGCGCATCTACGTGCACGAGCCGTCGTTCGAGCGGTTCTGGCTGACCCTCCAGGTGCGTGCGGAGGCACGGCGCCGGGGGCTGGGGACCGCGCTGTGGGCGGCTGCATCGGGGATCGCGCGCGCGGCGGGCAAGACGGGGCTGGAGACGTCCGTGTCCGAGGTCCACACCGACGGCGTCGCGTTCCTCGAGCACCGCGGGTTCCAGGTCATCGGGCGCGACAAGATGGTCAGGCTCGACCTGCGCGGGCTCGAGCCGCCGGCCGTCCGGCCACCGAGCGGGTTCGAGCTCACCTCGTACGCCGCGCGGCCCGACCTCGAGGCCGGGCTCCATGCCGTTGCCCTCGAGGCGTATGCCGACATCCCGACGTCGGACGTACCCATCGCCGCCGGCACGTTCGACGAGTTCCGCGCTCGCGACCTCCATCGCGACGGGATCCCCGCAGATGCCCTCGCGATCGCCCTCGACTCGGCCACGGGCGATGTCGCTGGCTGGGCATCGCTGATGTTCATCCCCGGCTCGACGACGGTCGCCTGGCACGACATGACGGCGGTGGCACGGGCGTGGAGGGGCCGTGGCGTGGCCACGGTGCTCAAGCACTCGACGATCGCGTGGGCCATCGCGCACGGGCTCGAGGCCCTGGAGACCGGGAACGACGAGGACAACGCCCCGATGCGGGCCATCAACGCACGGCTCGGCTACCGTCCGGTCCCGGACGAGCTCACGCTCCGCGGACCGCTCGCACCGCTCCGGCCCACAAGTGGCGGAGGGCCGCCCACGGCATGAGGACGTGGCCCGAGGACTGGGACGATCGCCGACGCGGCGTGGGTTGCATCGCCTGCGCCGAGGGTCGCCCGGACGAGGTTCCTCCTGGCCGACGGATCTTCGCGGGCCGAGTGGCGGATGCCTATCTGAGCCGGGACCTCGCGGTTCGCGGCTACACGCTGGTGTTCTGGCGCGGCCGTCATGTGGCAGACGTCACTGAGCTCACCGAAGAGGAGATGACGGCCTTCACCCTCGAGCTCCGAAGGGTTGCCCGCGCCATCGAGGCCGTCTACCGACCCGACAAGCTGAATCTCCTCACCCTGGGCAACACCCTGCCCCACCTCCACACGCACATCGTGCCCCGGTACATAGATGACCCCGACCCCGGTGTCCCGCCGCGATTCATGATGGTCGACCGCGCCTGGCCCCTTATCCCTGCCGACAGGTACGAGCGCGAGGTCACGACGCTGCGCGAGACCGTCGAACAACTGGACTGAGCGCAGCTGAGCGATCGCGGGCACCTCCGGTCCGGAGCGTCGTGTCCGCATGGCTCCGGAGCCCGGCATACTTCGCTCGTGACCATCGACCTCAACGGGATCCGGCTCCGGAACCGCCTCGTCACGTCGGCGAGCCTGCTCGGCTACGGGGCGTCCAAGCGGCGGCTGATCCTGTACGGCCTGTCCCCCATCGCGCAGTGGGTGCCGCTGGAGCGGTTCGGAGCGGTGACGACGCGCACGATGACGCTCGGGCCGCGCGAGGGCCACTTCACGCTCCGCGAGGACTGGGGCGTGACCGAGTTCCCCACGATGCTCGGGCTGTACGAACGCGCGCTGCGAAGGGTCGATGCCGGCTGGCTCAACGCGTTCGGCTGGTCGAACATCGGGATCGAGCGCTACTTCGACGAGTACTTCGCCCGCACCGCGAACCTCAACCGGATCATCTCGGTGGGTGGCTTCAGCGCGGACGAGATCGAGCAGCTGATCGAGATCGTGAATGAACGGGTCAAGCCCGGTGAGATCGCCGCCGTCGAGCTCAACGCCTCGTGCCACAACGTCAACTTCCCGTTCGGCGAGATCCTCGAAGAGAGCCTGGCCCGCGCGGTGCCGAAGAGCCGGCACCCCGTGATCCTCAAGGTCTCCCCCGACGAGGACTACCTGTGGCAGGCGCGCCTCGCCGAGCAGTCCGGGTGCGCCGGGATCACCGCGATCAACACGGTCAAGGGACTGCGCCTGGACCCGCACACGGGCGAACCATGGCTGAAGAACCGCTTCGGCGCGGTCAGCGGGCGAGCGATCAAGCCGATCGGGCTGCGCGTGGTCGCCGAGCTGCGGGACGCCGGCGTCCGGCTGCCGATCGTCGCCAACGGCGGGATCCGCGACTTCGATGACTGCCGCGAGTATTTCTGGGCAGGCGCCGACGCCGTCTCGCTGGGCAGCGAGGTGTGGCTCAAGGCGATGCCGCTGTACCTGCTCGGACCGCTCGAAGGCCTGCGGATCAGGCGCCTGATCTCGCGCGTCGCGGCGTTCACGCCACCGGCGGCGGCGCCGCACTGGAAGGCGGCCGATCTGCGTGCCGAAGCCGCCGCGGTCGGTGCCCCGTGACCCTGCCGCGCGTCGCCGTCATCACCACCGGCGGCACGATCGACTCGCTGGGCACCGACCGCCTCGACCTGGCCGCGTACCTCGAGACGGGGCGCCGCCTCGAGCCGGGTGCCCTGGTCGCCGGCGTCCCGGAGCTCGCGTCGATCGCCACGGTGACCGAGGTCCGGTTCCGGCGCGTCCGCGCCCATGCGATCACTGACGACGACCTGGCCGATCTGCACGAGCTGGTCACCGGGCTCCTCGACCGCGACGAGGCCGACGGCATCGTGATCACCCATGGCACCAACACGCTCGAGGAGACGGCCTGGCTCCTCCACATGACGGTCGCGGGTGATGCGCCGATCGTCATCACCGGCGCGATGCGCCCCGCTTCCGCCATGTCCGGGGACGGCCAGCTCAACCTCGTCAACGCGGTCCGCGTGGCCGCGTCGTCCGAGGCGCGCGGTCTGGGTGCGGTCGTGGTCCTGGACGACACGATCCACGGCGCCCGCGACGTGACGAAGTCGAACACGCTCCGTACCAACGCGTTCAGCGACGGCGCTGCAGGCCCCCTCGGCTGGACCGACAGCGACGGGCGCATCGTCATCGCCCACCAGCCGGGACGCGGTGCGGCGCTTCGCGGCCGGTTTGCGGCCAGCGACCTGCGCTCGCTGCCGCGCGTCGACATCGTCGTTTCCTACCAGGGGGCCGACGGCGCGCTGGTCGATGCCGCCGTCGCGGCGGGCGCGCGCGGGATCGTGAGCGCCGGCACGGGCTCCGGCGCGCCCACGCCGGGCGAGGTCGAGGCGCTTGACCGCGCGTCCGAGCAGGGTGTCACCATCTGCCAGGCATCGAGGGTGGGCAGCGGCCGCGTTCCCCGCGTGCCGTTGCTGGTCACCCGCGGCTGGCTCGCCGCCGACGACCTCCAGCCCTGGAAGGCGCGGATCCTGCTGCGCCTGGGGCTCGCCATGACGGACGATCCGCAGTCTCTGCAGCCGCTGTTCGACAGCCGGTGAGCCCGAACGGCATCATGGTCCCGTGACCGACACCGCACCGCACACCGCCACGCCGCAGACGCCACCCCAGACCCCGCTGCCCCCGGACCCGGTGCAGTACGACGCGGAACGCAACGTGCACGCCCGCAAGCGCGGCCTCGCGCAGCCGTACATCGCGGGTGGAACCGACCCGGAGATCGGCGACACGCTGCGACGGGAGCGGCGCTACGTCCGGATCCTGGTGGCGATGGCGCTGGGGATCGTCGCGCTCGGGTTCGTGCTCGGCCTCGGCGGCGCGCTGCTCGGCGTCCCGGTGTACTGACCGGTGACCCCGGCCCTGCCGTCGGTCGCCGTGGGCGAGGCCGGATGGTCCGCGGCGCACGCCGACCTTGTCGCGTTCCTCCGGGACCTGATCCGGATCCCGTCGATCAACCCACCCGACCCGCCCGGAGCGGAGCTCGACGCCGCCCGTCGGATCGCGGATGAGCTCCGTCGCTCCGGCATCTTGCCCGAGGTCATCGAGCCGTTCCCGGGGCGAGGCATCGTGGTCGCCCGGCTCCGGGGCGACGGCACGGGCGGCGAGCCGCTGCTCCTGCTGGCGCATCTCGATGTCGTGCCGGCCAATCCCGACGGCTGGACCCACGGCCCGTTCGACGCGGATGTCGCGGACGGCTACCTGTGGGGTCGTGGCGCCGTGGACATGAAGTCGATGATCGCGCTCGAGGTCGGCGTCATGGGGCTGCTCGCCGGGCGCGCCACCGCCGCCGGCCTCGACCCGGCCACCGATCCCATCCCCGGACTCCGGCGCGACGTGCTGTTCACATGCACCCCCGATGAGGAGGCGGGCGGCCACCAGGGCGCGGGGTGGCTGGTCGATCACCGGCCCGAGACGCTGCGCGCGGTCGCCGCGCTCAACGAGGCCGGCGGCGTCTCGGCGGATCTCGCAGGACGGCGCTTCTACCCGATCCAGGTCGCCGAGAAGGGGTTCGAGGTCTACCGGATCACGGTTCACGGCACCTGGGGCCACGGATCCATGCCCCGCGACGACAATGCCGCGGTCATGGCGGCCGAGGCGGTCACGCGGCTCGCGCGACCCGGAGAGCCTCGCGTCACGACTCCGGTCCGCACGCTGCTCGCCGAGGTTGCCGCCGCGCTGCCGCCCCGTGAGGCGGCGCTCGTCGAGGCGATCGGTGGTGACGACCCCCGGCGGAGCGAGGCCGCCCTGCGCGCGCTGTGCGACCCGATGTACGCACGGGCGCTGCGCGCACTGCTGCGCGACACGATCAGCCCTGACATGATCCACGCCGGGATCAAGTACAACGTCATCCCCGGCGAGGCGACCATCGAGATCGATTGCCGGACCCTGCCGGGCACGACCGAGGGCGACGTACGCGAGGAGGTCATCTCGCGACTCGGCGACCTGGCCCCGCATTGCACCGTCGAGCACACCATCGGCGCGATCCCCGTCGAGGCCCCGGCGAACGGCGAGCTCTACGACCTGCTCGCCGCCACCATCCGGGCGCACGATCCCGAGGGCATCCCGGTCCCAGCGCTTGCCCCGTTCGCGACCGACGCCAAGCACCTGGTCAGGCTGGGCGTGCCGGCGTACGGGTTCTCACCGCTGCGCCTCGATCCGGAGGAGCGGTTCCTCGAGCGGTTCCACGGCGTGGACGAGCGGGTCGGCCTCGACGCGCTGCGCTGGGGCCTGCCCGTCCTGTACGACGTGGTCGCGACGTTCTGCGGCTAGACGCGACGCTCGCTCACCCTGGCTCGTCGGCTGGGCCCACGGCGAAGCGCTCCGGACACTGTGCACACCTGAAGATCCGGCCCTTTGCCCATCCCCGCTCGACGTCGCGGTCGGCAGGGTTCGGGTGCTCGTGGTCTTCCACAAGGTCGGCCCAGGAGCCGTCGGCGTGGCGGTGCTGAAGCTTGAGGTCGGCCTCGAGCATGTGCTGCTGTTCCATCGCGGACTCCATCTGGCAAGGCGTTCGGAGCTCATTGTGCACCGACCACAACCACGGCATCCGAGTGCCGGCAGCGTTGCGAGGACCGCTGCGGCCCGAGGTCGGCGCCGGGCGAGCGACCATGAAACGAGTTACGGCGGACGTCGGTGCTGCGTCAGCCCCCGCCGCGCACCAGGCGACCGCGCCGCGAGATCGCATGCGTGGCCAGCGCTGCGACGCCCATCGCTACCAGCGCCCGCTCGCTGCGCGGCATGGGACGGACGGCCGACAGGAACTGCTCGGCGCGGGCACGGTCGACCATGCGCAGGACCGCCTGGCCACGTGGCGTGAGCCACACCGAGCGCAGCCGCGCATCGTCCTCCTCGCGTCGACGTTCCACGAGCCGTCGCTTGACCAGGCCGTCCACCAGCCGCGATGTCGCGGACGGCGACCGGCCGATAGCCTCCGCCAGATCGGCGACGGTGGTCGTCGCGCCCTCTGCGAGCACGTACAGCGCAGCCAGCTGGGTGAAGCCCAGGTTGAGCTCGCCGAGCTGGTAGGCGAACCCGACGACGAGCTCGCGCCACAGCGCACGTCCCATCGCGACGCGCTCGGAGATCTGGCGGACATTCTGGATCCGCATTCCGGCCGCGACGACCGGCGCCGACAGATCCGCCTCGAAGACTCTCGCGATGACCCGGCTGGGGGCGCCCCGCCTGCGTGGCCGGACGAGCGCCTCGGGCAGCTCAGGCCCTGCGGCAGGGTCACTCGAGCGGACGCGGTGCCGACGAGCGGGTTGTGGTGCGGTTGGCTTGTCCACGGGCTCGGTCACGAACTGAATCTCACGGTCTGAGCGTACGATCGGCCCAAGAATCCTGCAAGCGTGCATGGACTTTCGAACCCTCGGCACGGACCGGGCGTACGCTGCAAGCTGATGAGCCAGATTGCCTATGTCTTTCCCGGCCAGGGGAGCCAGTTCGTCGGGATGGGCCGCGCCCTCGCCGAGTCCTCGCCCGCGGCCGCTGCCGTGTTCGACGCTGCCGACGGGGCGCTTGGGCAGCCAATCTCCCGGATCGCCTGGGACGGGCCCGAGGACGAGCTCAACCGCACGGAGAATGCCCAGCCGGCCCTCCTCACGGCGTCCATCGCGTACCTCGCCGCGGTCCGCGAGCGCTGGGCACAGCTCGAGATCGACGCACCCGCCCCGGCCTTCGCGGCCGGCCACTCGATGGGCCAGTACTCGGCGCTGGTCGCGGCCGGTGCGCTCGACCTCGGCGACGCCGTCCGGCTCGTCAGGGAGCGCGGACGGCAGATGCAGGCCTCGGGCGCCGGCCGCGAAGGGCGAATGGCCGCGATCATCGGCCTCGATGACGCCCGGCTGCCGGAGCTGGTCCAGCAGGCGTCGGTACACGGCGTGTTCGGCGTCGCGAACCGCAACTCGCCGGGCCAGGTGGTGGTCTCCGGGGAGCGGCCGGCCGTCGAGGCAGCCCTTGCGATCGCGAAGGCGCTCGGCGCCCGACGGGCCGTGGAGCTCCCCGTGTCCGTGGCCGCCCACTCGCCGCTGATGGCCGAGGCGGCAGACGGCATGCGCGCCGTACTCGCCGGCATCACGTTCCGGGACCCCGATCCCCCGCTGCTCGCGAACGCCGACGCCCACCTGATCACGACCGCCGACGCCTGTCGCGCCGAGCTCGTCGACCACCTCACCACCGGCGTCGACTGGGTCGGCGCCGTCGAGGCGATGCAGGCGCGCGGGATCAGGACATTCATCGAGATCGGGCCCGGGCGCGTCCTCACCGGCCTCATCAAACGAATCGCGGCCAACGCCGAGGTCATTGCCCTCGACGACCCGGCATCCGCCGATCGGCTGACGATCCCATTTGCCGACACGGCAGAGATGGACACCGTCACCGAGCCGACCGCCTGACCGCGGTCCCACCGAATCAACCGAGAGGAACCCGTGCGCCAACCCGATTTCACCCGCCGCGTCGTCGTCACCGGCCTCGGCGTCGTCAGCCCCGTGGGCAACGACAAGGACACCGCCTGGTCCAACCTGGTCAATGGCGTCTCCGGCCTGGGCGAGATCACCAAGTTCGACCTGGCGCCATATACCCATCGCTGGGGCGGCGAGGTCACGGACTTCAACCCCGGCGAGTGGATGGAGCCCAAGGCCGTCCGCCGCAGCGAGTCGTCGATGTGGTTCGGCGTGAGCGCGGCCAAGCAGGCGATCGCCGACGCGGGCCTCGAGATCACGGATGCGAACCGCGAGGACGTCGGCGTCGTGTTCGGCTCCGGGGCCGGCGGCCAGAACCTGATGATCGACAACTGGAAGATCCTCGCCGACCGCGGCCCGGACCGCGTGGCTCCCACGTTCATCGCCAACGGGCTGGTCGACTCGACGTCGGGGATGATCGCGATCGAGACCGGCGCAATCGGTCACAACATCTGCATCGTGACGGCCTGCTCGACGGGCACCAACTGCGTCGGCGAGGCTGCCGAGACCATTCGTCGCGGCGACGTCCACACGGTCATCGCGGGCTCGACCGAGATGCCGCTGCTCGAGGTCGCCCACGCCGGGTTCGGCAACATGCGGGGCCTTGGCTCGCCGCGCCCGGGGCAGCCACTGACCGACGTCAGCCGGCCGTTCGACAAGTCGCGTGACGGGTTCGTGCTGGGCGAAGGCGCCGGCGCGCTGATCCTCGAGGACCTCGAGTACGCGATGGCCCGCGGTGCGCGGATCTACGCCGAGGTTGTCGGCTACGGGTCGGCCGCGGATGGCTGGGACATGATCCAGCCGATCGAGCGCGGCTCCGGCTCGGCGCGCGCGATGCGGGCTGCGCTGCAGCGTCGAGGCGTCCCGGCCGACGAGGTTGACGTGATCAACCCGCACGGCACCTCGACCCCCGTCGGCGACAAGCGCGAGGCGGAGGCGATCTGGACCGTGTTCGGCGATCGCGCGGCCCGCGACCGGCATTCGCTGGCCGTGACCGGGACCAAGTCGATGACCGGGCACATGATGGGGGCCGCCGGGGCGTTCGAGGCGTTCGCCACGGTCATGACCGTCGCCGAGCAGCTCGTGCCCCCGACGATCAACTACCGCGAGTTCGATCCCGAAGCCGACCTGTGGGTGACGACCGAGGCCACCCCGATGCAGGTCCGGTACGCGCTGTCGAACAACATCGGGCTGGGCGGTCACAACGGCGCGATCATCTTCCGGCGCTGGGACGGTCGCTGATCCTCGCTTCGCTACAATCCGGGGCGACGCCACGCAGGCGTCGCCGCTGCTCCAGAAAGGTGTGCCGTGCCCTCCGCTGACCTCGCGCACCGAGCCGTCGTCACCGGCCTCGGCGCGGTCATGCCCATCGGCAACGATTTCGAGACCTACTGGTCGAACCTCCAGCAGGGCGTGACCGGGACCAGGCTCATCCGGTCGTTCGACGCGAGCGAGTTCGAGGTCCGGATCGCCGCGGAGGTGCTCGACTTCGACCCCACCACCGTGATGGACCGGAAGATGGCGCGCCGGATGAGCCGCTTCATCCACCTCGCGATGGGCGCCGGCAAGCAGGCCGTGGTCGATTCCGGGATCGACTTCGAGGCGATGACACCCGAGCAGCGCGACCGCGTCGGGGTTGTCGTGAACACCGGCGGTGGTGGCATCGAGGCGATCATCGAGGGCACCCACGTCCACGACTCCAAGGGCCCGCGGTTCGTGTCCGCGTTCGCGGTCCCTGCGCTGTCGGGCTCGATGGCCGGCTGCATGCTGTCGATCGAATACCACCTGACCGGCCCGGTGATGACCCAGGTCGCCGCCTGCGCCACGTCCGTCATCGCATTCAACGATGCGCTGCGGCTCATCGCGACGGGTGAGTGCGACGTCGTCCTGGCCGGCGGATCGGAGGCGCCGATCGTGCCCATGGGCGTGGCTGCGCTCGCAAACATGACGGCGCTGTCGAAGCGCAACGACTCACCCGAGACGGCCTCGCGTCCGTTCGACCTCACCCGCGACGGGTTCGTGCTCGGCGAGGGTGCGGGCGTGGTGGTGGTCGAGTCCGCCGAGCATGCGCTCAAGCGCGGCGCGACCCCGATCGCCGAGGTCATCGGCGGAGCGCTGACGGCCGACGCGTTCCACATCTCGGCGCCGGATCCGTCGGGCCGCGGCCAGGCGCGCGCGATGACCAACGCGCTGCGCAACGCGGACGTCGCGCCCGACGAGATCGACTGGATCGTCGCTCACGGGACCTCCACGTCGCTCAACGACTCCACCGAGACAAGGGCGATCAAGGCGGCGTACGGGTCCGCGGCGGCAACGCGGGCGATCAGCTCGCCCAAATCCATGGTCGGGCACCTGGTGGGCGCGGCCGGGATCGCCTCGGCGCTCGCCGCGCTGGGCGGGATCCGCGACGGCGTCATCTCGCCGACCGCCAACCTCCACACGCCGGACCCCGAATGCGACCTCGACTACGTGCCGCTCGTCGCGCGCAAGGCGAAGGTCGACACCGTCGCGGTCAACGGGTTCGGCTTCGGCGGCCAGAACGCGGTCACGATCTTCCGCCGTTTCGAGGTCTGACGACCGCCCGGACTCCGGCGCAGAGGGTCGCGGCCGGGCGTCAACCCTTCTGCCGTCCGCGCCGGTCAGCTCCGCAGCGAGCGGCCCTCGTACGCCTCGAGCATCGCGACCGTGGCATCGGGCACCACCCGCGGGCGCGCCGTGGCGTAGTCGTAGAGGACCTGCACCGCCTCGGCCGTTGCGACCAGCCGAGCCGGGCCGCGCGCCGACGTGGCCGCCGTGACCCGGTGCTCGAGCGTGAACGAGGTGCGGCCGATGTGTCCCACGCGCGTCTCCACGGTCAGCGTCTGGCCGAAGAACGCCGGCGTCCGGTACGCGACATGGATGTCGGCCAGGATCAGCGACTCCTCCGCGCCGTGCGTGGGCAGGCCGACGGGCTCGCCGGTCGCCGCCTCCCAGTACGCGATCCTGGCTGACTCGCAGTAGGTCAGGAACCGGGCGTTGTTCACGTGGCCCATCGCGTCCGTGTCGCCGAACCGGGCGTCGATGACCATCCGGTGCGGAAAGTCGCCCGGCAGGTCACGTGGATCCGGCTGGACGTCGATGCGCATACGGGCAGCCGGAGCCGGGGCACCGGGCTCGAGCGGGGAATCGGTCACGGCGCGATTCTACCGGCTGTGGGCCGGACGTCAGCGCGGATCGACGGTCAGCGTGCCGACCATTCCGGCGGCGGCATGGCCCGGGATCGAGCACATGACCCGATAGGTCCCGGGGGTATCGAGCTTGAACCGGAGGTGCGCGGTCTGGCCCGGACGAGCCGGGGCGTCCAGGTTCGCGATCCCCTCGATCATCCAGTCGTGGACCACGGCGTCCTGGTTCGTGAACTCGAGCACCACCCACTCACCCGCCGTGACGTGGAGGTCGGCGGGGACGAAGCGCATGTCGCGAGCCGTGACGTCCACGTGCGGCAACCCCGCGTCGATGGCCCGGTCGGCGGCCAGCACACCGCCGGCCAGTGCCAGGCCGATCAGCGCGACGCCGCCCAGGAACAGCGCATCACGCGCCATGCCGACCCGGCCGCGCCGCAGCTGCTCGACGTGCCCCGGCCGGACGTCGATGCCCCGCAGGCGAAGCGAGTTGGTGACGACGCTGACCGACGACAGGGCCATGGCGCCCGCGGCCATCGCCGGGTTGAGCGCGATCCCGAACGCCGGGTACAGCACGCCCATCGCGATCGGGATCAGCACCACGTTGTAGGCGAACGCCCAGAACAGGTTCTGCCGGATGACGCGAACCGTGGCCCGCGACAACGCGATGGCAGACGCGACCAGCCGCGGGTCGCCACCCACCAGGGTCACGTCCGAGGCCTCGATCGCCACGTCGGCGCCGGTGCCGATGGCCACGCCGAGGTCCGCCCGGGCCAGCGCGGGGGCGTCGTTGATGCCGTCGCCGACCATCGCGACCCGCCGTCCCTCGGCCTGGAGCCGCTCGATCATCGTGTCCTTGTCTTCGGGCAGCACCTCCGCGATGACGTGGTCCGCCGCGATCCCGACCCGGCGCGCAACGGCCTCGGCCGTCACCCGCGCGTCTCCGGTCAGGAGCCATACCTCGATGCCCGCCGCGCGCAGCTCCCGGACCGCCGCGGCCGACTCCGGCTTGACCGGATCGGAGATTGCGATCAACCCGGCCGCTGTGCCGTCGATGGCGACGTACACGACGCTGCCGCCGTCGGCTGCCGCCGCATCCGCGGACGCGAGCAGCATCGACAGGTCGGTCCCCCGTTCCTCCATCAACCGCCGGCTGCCGACGATCACTTCGGACCCATCGGCCGTGCCGCGAACACCCCGTCCGACGATCGCCTCGAACCCGGCGACCTTGTGGAAGCCAAGCTCGGACTCGCGAGCCTTGCGCACGATCGCCTCGCCCAGCGGGTGCTCGCTGCCGGTCTCGAGCGACGCGGCGAGGTCCAGAACCCGATCGGTCGCGGCGCCGGGCGCCGGCACGATCGTGGCGACCGACGGCCGCCCGAGCGTCAGCGTCCCGGTCTTGTCCATCACCACGGTGTCGATCCGCCCGGCGATCTCGAGCGCCTCGCCGCCGCGGACGAGGATGCCGGCCTCGGCGCCCTTGCCGGTCCCGACCATGATCGCGGTGGGCGTGGCAAGTCCCATCGCGCAGGGGCACGCGATCACCACCACGCCGATGAATGCGGTAAGGGCGAGCGTCAGGCGGGGCTCGGGTCCCAGCACGAACCACAATGCGAAGGTGAGCGCGGCGACCGCGATCACCGCGGGCACGAACACCTCGCTGATCCGGTCGGCCATTCGCTGGATCGGGGCCTTCGATCCCTGGGCCCGCTGGACGAGCTCCACGATTCGCGCCAGCGCCGTGTCGCGGCCCACCCGCGTGGCGCGCATGACGAACGAGCCGGTCGTGTTGATGGTGGAGCCGATGACCTCGTCGCCGGTCGCCTTGGTCCTCGGGATCGGCTCGCCCGTGAGCATCGACTCGTCGACCGGCGAGGTGCCCTCGACGACCACGCCGTCCACCGGCACCTTGTCGCCCGGCCGGACGCGCAGCAGGTCCCCGGGGACGACGACGGCGAGGTCGACGTCCTCTTCGACGCCGTTGCGCAGTCGCCGCGCGGTGGTCGCCTGGAGCCCCACCAGCCGCCGGATGGCACCCGTCGTGCGCCCCTTGGCGCGAGCCTCCAGCCACTTCCCGAGGAGGATCAGCCCGACGATGATCGTGGCGCTGTCGAAGTAGGACTCGGCCCGCAGGCCCGCCTCGAGGACGAACTCCGGCCACATCGTGACGAACACCGAGTAGCCCCAGGCGGCGGACGTGCCCACGACCACCAGCGTGTCCATCGTGGCGCCGCCGTGCCGCGCAGCTCGCCACGCGGCGCGGTAGAAGCGTCCGCCTGCCCAGAACTGGATGAACGTGGCCGGCCACAGGATCAGCTTGTTGATGTCGCCCATCGCCACCAGCGTCTGGGGCGTGAACATCAGGACCATGATCACGACCGCGGCGGCGATCGCGACCAGCGCCTGGAACAGCGTGTGGCGCTGGGCCCGCTCGCGCTCGAGGTCATCGGCACTGATCTCGGCCTCGAGCGAGGTGCCCGCGGCCTCGGCAGCCGATGCCTCCGCCTTGACCTCGTAGCCGGCGGCCTCGACGGCCTTGACCAGCTCGTCACGCCCCGCGACCGCGGGATCCACGAACACGGAGGCACGCTCGGTGGCGAGGTTGACCGCGGCCTGCTCGACCCCCGGGGTCTTGTTGAGGAAGCGCTCGATGCGGTTGACGCACGATGCGCAGGTCATCCCCTCGATGGGGAGGACGATCTCGATCGGCTGGGTTGTGGCGGGGAGGGACGCGGGGGTCGTGGTCATCTGATACTCGGGGGGAGTATACCGCACCCGCTCGGGCGGCCCGGCCGGCCCGTTCGGCCCGTTCGTCGCCGGACGATCGTGCCCGGATCGGAGTCCGAATGGCCCGGGCGGGGCGCCCGCCCGGACAATGTCAGCGGGGCAGCTCGAGCGCGATCCCCCGCATCGCCCAGACGTAGCCCGCTGATGCGATCAGGGCTGTTCCGGCGGCGATCGCCAGCGCCCCGAAGAACGACTCCGGCGTCGTCGTACGGACCCGGATCAGGTCGCCCAGCGGCGCGGGATCGACGAGCGCAATGGCCAGCCCGGCAGCACCGGCGACGACCGCGAGGAAGCCGATGATGCCGGCGACCGTCGTGGCGTTACCCCCGAAGCCGTGTCCCCACGTTTGCCTCGGCATCCAGCCCTGCGCACGAACGAGCACCCCGGTGACGATGCCCGCCCATGCGAGCGAGATCAGGATGGCGCCGACCACGTCCGCGAGGCGATGCCATCCCGTGGTGATCGTGCTCAACCCCACCGCTGCGGTGAGCACGGTGGCGCCGATCGCGACGAGGACCCGCAGACCGCGGGGAACGACCAGGATGGTCGCAAATCCGAGGGACGCGACGAGGGTCACGGTGCCGCTGGGAAAGCTGTTGCCGTACGCGTAGCTTGCGGTCCCGATGAGGTCCGGCCGCTCTAGCAGGTCCTTGAGCAGCTGGGACGTCAGGTTGGCTCCGCCCAGGATCGCGAGCACCGCCAGGGCGAGCCCGAAGCCCCCGCGCGCGAGAGCCAGCGTGAGCAGCCCGATCGCCGCGGTGGCCACGAACGCAAGGCCGATGGTGGCGAGGGTCTCGGTCGCCGCACCGTTGACGGTCGGATCGGCGGCAAACCGTCCGTACAGGATGAGATCGGCGAGACGCTGGCCCGTGAAGGTCTGGGTCGTCCCGACCCAGACGGGAACGGCGAGCAGCGCGGAGCCGAGCCCGAGCAGCACCAGCCGTCGGGCGCTCTGCCCCATGGTGGCGACCGGTGTCCGCTGGCCGCGGAAGCTGGGCCGGCGTAGTCGCATGACGTAGGCGCGCCGCATCGGTCGATTGTGCCCTTCCCGGGTCCATCGGTGCGTCGCGAACGTCCTCCGCGCTCCCCGATTGCGTCCGCGCATGCAACCATTTCGCCATGCTGCCTTGTGACCTCGGGACGGTGCGCCCCAGCGGAGACCTCGTCGTGGCGGTGGTCGACGGACCGTGGGGCCCTGTCCGGATCGCTGCCGGACCGCGGGGCGTCGTCGCCGTGGCGATGCTCTCCGGAGCGGACGCCTTTGCGGCGGGCCTCTCGCGACGGCGGCTGGGCGAGGCCCAGGCCATCGCGACCGCGCCGTCGGGCGCAGCCCGGAACCACGCGCAGACGGCGGCCGACCTGGTCGATCGTGCGCTGAACGGCGAGGCCGTGCCGCTGGACGCCTTCACGGTGGACCTCTCGGACCGGTCCGAGTGGGATCGCCTCGTGCTGGGGGCCGTACGGGCCATCCCGCGAGGCCAGGTCGCGAGCTACGGCGAGGTCGCGCGGCGGATCGGCCGTCGCGGCGCCGCGCGTGCGGTCGGTGGCGCGGTCGGCCGTAACCCGGTCGGGCTGCTGATCCCGTGCCATCGCGTGATCGCCGGCGACGGCTCGCTGGGCGGTTACGGCGTGGCCTCCTGGGGAGGCATCGAGGCGGCGCTTGCCCTCAAGCGCGATCTGCTGGTGCTCGAGGGCGTGATCCTGCAGCGCTGAGCGACTGCTGGGCCGTACACTTCGCGCCAATCCACGCGCCCCGGATCCGTCACTTCAAGCCACCGGGACACGCGCGCCGGACAGAGGGATGAGGGACGATGCGGCAGATGGTCCTGTATCGGCACGGGATCGGCTCATGAGCACGATCATGCCGGTCGCGCCCCGGATCTCCCCGACGGCGGTGTTCAGGAAGCGCGACTTCAGGCTGATGTGGACCGCACAGCTGGTCTCCACCGCCGGCTCTGCGCTGACCGACCTGGCGGCCGCGATCTACGTCTATGACAAGACCGGCTCCGCCTTCCTGGTCGGTGTCACCCTGATTGTGACCGCCGTGCCCAGCCTCGTCGTGGGCCTGATCGCCGGCGTGTTCGTGGATCGTTTCGACCGGCGCACGATCATGCTGGTGAGCAATGTCGGTCAGGCCGTGGTCGTGGCCTCGATCCCGTTCCTGATCGGCCTGGATGTCTCACTGCTGTTCGTCGCGCTCCTTGTCAACGCGGGCGTCAAGCAGTTCTTCGATCCCGCCTATGAGAGCATCATCCCCGAGATCGCGAGCGACGAGGAGCTGACCGCGGCCAACGCCTACCTCTCCATCGCCTCGTTCGGCTCGAACGCCATCGGGTTCGCCGGAGCGGGTCTCCTGGCGTCGGCGTTCGACATCAACTGGGCATTCTGGATCGACGCACTCACCTTCGTGTTCTCCGCCGGCTGCATCTGGCTGCTCCGGGTCCGCTCGAAGATCGAGGTCGAGGAGGAGACCTCGGTCGGCGTGGTGATCGCCAACCTCAAGTCCGGGATCATGACCATCGCCCGCACGCCGATGCTGCGCTCGCTGCTCCTGATCGGCGCGCCAGCGTTCTTCGCCACCGGCCTGTGGAACGTCCTGCTGCTCCCGATGGCGATCAAGGAGCTGCACGGGACCAACTTCGAGTACGGGGTCCAGGAGGCGGTCACCTCGGTCGGATTTGTTGCTGGCAGCCTGTTCATGGCCCGCTACAGCGCCCGCATGTCCGTGGGGTTGTGGGCGGTCGCCGGGGCGTTCGGCATGGGAATCGGCAGCATCCTGTACGGGGTGTCGCCGGTGTTCGCGGTCGGGATCGTGTTCGTGGTGATCAGCGGATTCTTCAACTCTCCATTCGCCGTAGGACGGTCGACGCTGCTCCAGCAGCACACTCCACGAGAGCTCCGGGGACGGGTGTTCGCCTCGTTCTTCGTCATGCGCGACGTGCTGTTCCTCGTCGGGATGGCGGGCGCCGGTCTCGCGGACATCCTGAACGTGCGGGGCCTCGTCGTGCTGACGGGTTTGATCTTCCTCGTCGTCGGCGTTGCCTTCCTGCTGACGCCGGGTGTCGGACGCCCAGCCGCCGAATGGCGGCGGGGCCTGTCGTCGCTGCGCGCGGCCAGGGCTGGCACGAGCGGTGCGGCACGACCGGCGACGCTCGCGGACTTCGACCGCCTGGTCGGCCGCCTGGCGACCTTCAGCCTGCTCGATGCCGCGCAGCGTGCCGCGTTCGTCAAGGACGCGCAGGTCCGCGAGGTGCCCGAGGGCGCCCGGGTCGTCACGCACGGCGACATGGCAAATGCCGCGTTCTTCATCCTCAAGGGCGAGGCCGCCGCCGGCGTCCCGGACGCCGAGGGCGGCTACCGCGGCCTGTCAACGATGGCCCAGGGCGACTTCTTCGGCGAAATCGCGGCGCTCACCGGCAGCCCGCGGACAGCGGATGTGGTGGCCTCGCAGCCCTCCACGCTCATGGAGGTGCCGGCCGAGGCCCTGCGCGCGGTGATGGACGTGCCCGAGGTGAACAAGCTGCTGCTGTCGACGCTGACCGAGCGGCTGCTGCGCACCAACCAGCCCGACCTGCCGCGCCTCACGTCGATGGACCAGGCGGCCCTGCGCGACCTGCGTTCGAAGGTGCCGACGATCGAGTCGCTGCCGAAGTCGTATTCGGAGGGCTGAGCCGCCGGGTGCGCGGTTCCGCGCGGTTTTCGATCACGACCGGGGCGGCGGGCAACGCTGGGGCGCGGCGCGACCCGGGAGCGGCGGGCGCTAGGACCGGGGCACCGGCCGCATCGGGTAGACGCCGACCACGACCGGGGTGCAGGGATCGAGCGAAAGCTCGTAGCCGACGTCGTTGCCGGAGAGCAGCTCGCCCATCAACCGGGCCTCGGGCGCCGGCAGGCCGATGTACAGGCGATCGGCGCCGACGCGGATCGGTGTGACGTCATCCTCGACGCCGTTGATCCCGAACCGGCGCCGCAGCTCGTGCATCGGCACCCAGGTCCGGCTCTTGATGAACCGGCGGAGCTGGGCGACCGTGCAGGCCGGGCGTGCGTTCACGTCGGCCGCCGTGCCCCGAGCCTCATCCTGGCCGGCTCGATCCGATGATTCGCGGTCGGCCGCGGGCAGCGTGGCCGCCGCCGGCTGGCCTCGGAGGTGCTCGCGCTCACGCGCATCTGTCGGTGCGGCGACCCGGCTGGATGGCAGTGCCGACCCGGAGATGACCTCGGGCGGATGAAGCTCGAACGGCTCGGGATCGGGCACTGCGGACGCGGCGGCATCGACCGCCGGTAT
>CAVYXU010000055.1:0-10136 GCA_963772565.1 uncultured Chloroflexia bacterium | reverse complement strand
GGCGACCGGGGATGACGACATCCTGCTCGCCGACGGCTTCAGCTGCCGAACCCAGATCGAGTTCGTCGACGGGCGCCGGGCGCGGCACCTGGCCGAGGTGCTGGCGGACCGACTCGACGAGCAATCGACCGCCTGAGGGCCCCGGACGCCTGAAGGCCCGAACGCAGCCGATCGGTCCCCGGGACGGGACACTTGGCCCCTACCGGCCGGGGCGCGTCCGGCGGAAGGTGGAGCAACGACCAACGTGCCCATGGGAAGAGATCCTGATGACGAGAGCTGATCCGGCCCCGGACCCGGGTCATCCAGCGCGGAATGGCAATCGCGCCGACGAGCCACTCGCCGGTCCCGGAGCCGGGTTCGAGCGAGCGGTGCTCGACCAGGTGTCCGACGGCGTCTACTACGTCGACCGCGGACGCCGGATCCAGTACTGGAACCGCGGTGCCGAGCGCCTGACCGGCTATGACGGCTAATCCGTGGTCGGGCACTTGTGCTACGACAACATCCTCAACCACGTGGACCAGGCCGGCCGGCAGCTGTGTCGCACGGGCTGCCCGCTCGCCGCCACGATGCGCGACGGTGAGCCTCGTGATGCCGAGGTGTTCCTGCGCCATCATGATGGCCACCGGGTCCCGGTTCACGTACGGGCGACCCCGGTCCGCGACCGCAGAGGCTCGGTGATCGGCGCGGTCGAGATCTTCGACGATCGCACCGAGCTCACCGCGGTCCGCCAGGAGGCGTCCGAGCTGCGCGACCTGGCCATGCAGGACGCCCTCACCGGGCTGCCCAACCGCCGTCACTTCGACATGTCGCTCGCGTCGCGCGTAGCGGAGCTGGCCGGGTACGGTCGCCGCTTCGGGCTGCTGATGGCGGACATCGACCATTTCAAGCGAATCAACGACCGGCACGGCCACTCGATCGGCGACGTCGCGCTGCGGACCATTGCCCGGACCCTGCTCGACTCCTCGCGCGCATCGGACGACATTGCGCGCGTCGGCGGCGAGGAGTTCGCGATGACGATCACGGATGCGAACGAGCCCGCGCTGCACGCGATCGCCGAACGTTTCCGGGCGCTCGTCGAGCGGACGAGCGTGCGAACCGATGGCCGCGACATCCGGGCGACGATCTCGATCGGGGGGACGATCGCGGCGGTCGGCGACACCGCCGAGACCATCTACGACCTGGCCGACGCCGCCCTCTACCGGGCGAAGTCGGAAGGCCGCAATCGGGTCGTCATCGACGGCTGACGGGCCGCTCGCGGCGCGTTCACCGATCCGTGCTGCCATACTTCCGGCCGATGTTCGACGACAGGTCGAAGCTGTTCGGCGTGCCCACCCAGGTCATCGTCCTGGCGGTGGCCGTCCTGGGCAGCGTGGTCGGGTTTAGGTGGCTCCGGCGCGTGACCGGCGTCGAGCCCGAGGTCCGGTCGTTTCGTGCCACCGACCCGCCGCGGCGAGGGGTCGATCTGCTGCTGCGCGTGGTCGCGGTGGCCGCGGCGATCGTGGCGCTGCTTCTGCTCGCGATCCTCGTCGTTCGCGCGATCTGAGGGCGGGCGCCAGGGACGAGAACGTCGAGCCAGCACGGCTCGGTCAGCGGTTGCCGTTTGCCATCCGCGCCGCTTCCGGGCGCCCGCGGAGCCGCCACATCGCGATGATCCCGACCACGGGACCGACGGCCAGCAGGGCGAATGCCAGCCGCCAGCCCAGCGCGTCCGCCTCGCTCAGCAGCCCGACCAGCAGGATCGTGATCCCCGTCAGCAGGAAACCGGCCGCAGTCTGCAGCGCGAGCGCGGAGCCGGCCGTGCCCGGGGGTCCCAGCTCCGTGACGGCAGCCGAGAACTGGGCCGAGTCCGCGACCACGCTGACGCCCCACACCAGCCCGACGATCAGCGTCAGCCACGGCGCCGCGCCGAACAGCAGCCCGATGGCGACCGAGCAGCTGCCGCTGATCGCCATCGCGGCGATCGTCAGCGTCGTCCGTCCCACGCGATCGGCGGCAAGCCCGGCCGCTGCACAGCCGATGCCCCCGGCCGCAACGACGACGAAGGCGGCGAGACTCGATGCGGTCGGATTCGTGAGCCCTGCGGCCGTGAAGCTGGCGGCGAAGAACAGCGGGATCCAGGTCCACATTGCGTACAGCTCCCACATATGGCCCAGGTACCCGAGGTTGGCAAGTCGTACCGACGGCTCCGCAAAGGCCCGACGCGCGACCTCGATGCTGAACCGGGGCGCCGGGACGTCGAACGGCCCGCGCTCGACCGACCGTCCGACGAGGACGCCGCCCACGACACCGGCGACGCTGGCGCTGGCGACGATTGCGCGCCAGTCAAGACCCGAAAGTGCGCCGATCGCACGGAACAGGTACGGCAGCGACGACCCCACGGTCAGGGCGCCGACCAGGACCCCGATCGCGAGACCACGCTCCCGCCGGAACCAGCCCGCGACGATCTTCATGCCCACCGGGTACACACCTGCCATCGCCAGGCCGGTGACGAAGCGGAATGCGAGCGCGGTCCCCAGGTCGGCCGACGCGTAGGCGAAGCCGAGGTTCGCCGCGGCGGCGGCCAGGGCGCCGGCGAGGAACAGCCAGCGAGCGGGGAGCACATCGGGCGCGCCGGTCACCGCGAGCGCGAGCGCGCCGACCACGAACCCAAGCTGGACGGCAATCGTGAGCAGCGGCAGATCGAGGCCGTGGAGTGACAGTGCTGACGTGATCAGCGGGGCGACGGCCGAGGCGCTGAACCAGGGCGACATCGCAAGCAGCTCACCGATGGACAGCAGCGCGAGCAGTCGCCAGCGCCCGGCCGTCTCGGGGAGGGCGGGTGTCGGCGCTTGTCCGCGGGACGCGGCACCCAACGTCAGGGGGCGTCCGGCAGCATCGTGTACACGAGGCAGGTGCCGCGCAGGACCTCGGTACCGTCCCCGCGCCGGGCGACGCAGCGCAGCCGCGTGATCGGCTTGTCCGCGCGCGCCTCGACCACCTCGGCCTCCGCCACGACCGTGTCGCCGATGAACACCGGGGCGGGGTAGTCCCATTCCTGGTGGAGGAACACGCTCCCCGGGCCCGGCAGCTCCATTGCCACCAGCGCGTTGAACAGTCCGGTGGTCAGCCCGCCCTGGACGACCAGCCGGCCGGCGCGCGTCCGTGATGCGAAGTCGGCGTCGAAATGGAGCGGGTTCCGGTCCCCCGACAGCCGGGCGAATGCCTCGACGTCATCGGCCGTGAAGGTCCGCGTCCAGGTCGCGCGTGACCCGACGGACGGGGGTTGCCAGCTCATGGGCACCTCGGTTGTGCGGCTCCGGACGCCAGAGCGTGCGCCCGGTGGCACCGAACCATAGCGATGGCGCGGCGCCGCGTCATCGCGGCGCGCCCGCCGCGGGCGCCGCCGACGACGGCCGCGTCGGCCGACGCCCTGGGCTCCACGCGTCAGGGATACAGCGAGCTGGCGATCCCGAGCAGGCGGGTCGCCGGCAGCGTGCCACTGGCGACCAGGTACAGCATCCCCGCGTCGTGCCACACGACGACCGCGGGCGGTCGGCCATCGATGTCGTCGGGTTCGGGCTCGGGACCAAGCTCGTAGATGCGACCCTCGCGGTCCGCGATCCGCTGTGCCCGCCCATCCCGACCATAGGGAACGTCGAGCGCGAGCCGCCGCGCCTCGTCCACGGCGTGCAGGGCCTCGCTCAGGACGAAGCCCCCATAGTGGGCTTCGAGGGTGCGTGCCTCGTGCGCCAACCGGCGAAGCCGATGATCCATGACGTGGACGCGGAGCGACTGCAGCCGGAACCCCGCGGTGTCCGATGGCTCGACCGGAATGAACGCGACCATGGCGCGCACGGCCGCCCAGGACGACGCGGTCTCGAAGTGTGGATTGGGCTCCGACATCGGCGCCAGCGTATCGCCGGCGTCGATCAGCGGGCGCGGGCCGTGGCGATCATGGCGCCGCTGCCGCTCGCGATCCTCGTCGTTCCCACGACCCGAGGGCGGGCGCCAGGTGCGATGGGGTCTGGCGAATGGATCAGGCGCGAAGCGCGCCCAGAGCCGCTTGGCTCGGCGATGGTGACGGCGCAGCCGGCACGCTGATCACGAACCGGCGATCGTGGAGGAGCCCCCGCACGATCGGGGCGACGCGCGCCGGCAAACGCGACGGCGTTCCGAACCTTGCGCACTCCAGCCATGCGGCGTCGTCATGGACGGCGACCGTGAGGCTGCTGCCACAGGCGCAGAAGGCGGGGGATCGGAGGGCCGCGTCGATCGCGACCAGGATCGAGTCGTCGTGCATGGCACGCACCTCGGCCCCGGCATTCATGGTCGCCGGTGTCCGCGCGATGCGGACGAGGTCGACCTGCCAGGAGCAGGACCGCCGTGGCCCAACTGATGCGCCCGTGAGCGCAGGATCCACGGCCCGGGCCGACTGCCACCCCGTGGTGGACCTGCGTGGACCCGTGACAATCATCCTGGGGCACGATCGCCGGGCGCGCGAGGGCCGGCAGGGTACCGGTCGGGTTGTACTTGCGTTATCGGACTAGTCCAAGCGACCCGCGCTCGAGGGTCCGTTCGGCATTGAAAGGGTTGCGGGCGGCTGCTGCCGGGACTTCGCAGCCGGGGTGCGGCGCATCGACCGGTGCCGGGCCGTGATCGAGGGCGATGGTCCTCGCCGTGCCGGGCCGTGCTCGAGGCAGTGGTCCTGGCCGCGATGCGCCCGACCCCCGCTGGTCCTAGGCCTCCATCCGGATCTCTTCCAGGTCCAGCTCGCGCTCGATCTCGCGCAGCGTCTCGTCGTTGATCTCGCGCCGATCTCGCAGCTCGATCATCGCAACCCGTTGGGCGGCGATGACCCCGCGCTGGAT
Organism: uncultured Chloroflexia bacterium; assembly: GCA_963772565.1. GTDB lineage: Bacteria > Chloroflexota > Limnocylindria > Limnocylindrales > CSP1-4 > CAIXZV01. The sequence continues at coordinate 5,289 of CAVYXU010000055.1, read as the reverse complement.
CTCCTCGTGCTCGATCCGTTCCTGACGGCGACCCGCCGTCTCCTCCGCGTTCTCGGTCGCGAGGTGCCGCGTCCGGTCCTGCAGGCCGGATTCCAGGCGGTCGAGCAGTGGCTTGTGCCCCGGCCATCGCGGCCGTGCACGCTCGATCTCCTCGAGACCTGCGCGGTAGGCGACCTCCCGTGCGAGCGTCGCCTCGTCGCCGTCCGGCAGCGCGCTGTCACCGACGGCTGCGTGATGCCATGGGTTCCTCGTCGGGCGCGCAGGAAGCGTCCACGACGATCCGCCTGACCGGGTTGAACGGGTCATCGGGCTGCATGCCGCCGAGCGTGACGCGTTGGCCGCACAATGGGCACGTCGGCGGGAGAACGGAACCCGTTCGACCACCGGCGTCCCGCAGACCCGGCGACCCGCGTAGTCGGGGATATGGATCGCCGCGGGTCGTTCGGTGCGATCGTCGTCAGTCCTCGGCTTCGACGCCTTCGTTATCGTCGTCCGGCTCCACGAACTCGATCGTGGCCCGCAGGAACTCGCCGCCCGCATCGAACTCGCCGAAGACCGAGTACGTGCCGTCCCCGCCGAACTGGCTGAGCAGGAGGACCGGCTTGCCGTCGAGGTAGGTCGCCGGCGGGTCGGAGGTCCGAATCACGGCGTCGTAGTCGATCCCAGCCCTGCCGCGCTCCGTGTGGGGCAGGCTGTACAGGGGATCACCCACGAGGAGCGTGCCGCTGTCCACCTCGACCATGCCCAGGAAGCGGCGTTCGAGCGCGGGTTCGGGATCCATCGGGTCAGGCTCCAGTCGGTGCGGGCTCGGTTGGCGTGATCGCAGGCTCGGGCTCAGGCGCGTCGGCCTCGGCGGGCGGCGCCTCCTCGACCGTCGGGACCGTGTGGCTCTCGGCCGCGATCCGGTCGAGGACGCGACCAGGCGCAGCAGGTTCGCAGGATCCTCGAGCACTGCGAGCGGGAAGCGCGGCCAGCCCTTGAATGCGTGGGCGCACCATCCCGTGTCACATCGTACAACTTGACAAGTCACGAGTCGGAGCCCAGGATCGCCGGGTGATGAATGAGATGCAGTACTCCAAGGCGCGCACCGAGCTGGCCGATCTACACGAGCGCGCGCTCGCGCACCTTCCGACTAGGATCACGAGGCGACGCGCTGACTCGGTGGTTCTCGTCTCCGAGTCCGACTTTCTGGACTTGCTCAGTTCGTTCGAGTTCCACCCCGAAGTGCTCTTCGAGGAGGGGGTCACCTCGATCTGGCTGCCAGAGTTGGCCATCTGGGGCCGAGGCGACTCGTTCGCTTCCGCCAAGGAAGACCTCCTGGACGAGGTCGATCAACTTGTGGCCGTGTTCGAGGACGATGAGCGGCTCCGAAACGCCCCGAACGTCGTTTCCCAGCGGCCGTGGATCTACCGCCTGATGGCGGTCGGGGAGTCCGAGCGGGAAGCCCTCCTCTTCGCCGAGCCGACGGAACGCGAGCAGCCGGCACGGGTGCCAGTCGCCGCGTCCGCCTAGCCGCGTGGCGACGTTCGGCGACCTCAAGGCCTACGTCGAACAGGACGGCTGGACCGAAGAACGGAACCGCGCGCGACGTAGGTCCAAGACCGGCGATCACTGGCGGTACTCCAAGGAACAGCCCGACGGTTCGACGCTCAGGACGAAGGTGTCTCACAGCGTTCGTGACGAAATCGGTCCGTCGCTCTTCGGGCACATCCTGCGTGATCAACTCCGTGTCGATGAGGCCACCTTCTGGGCGGTCGTCCACGGTCGGACTGCGCCCGAAGTGCCGACCGCGCCGGCACCTACACCCGTTCCCGGCTGGCTGATCCAGCGTCTGATCGTCACCGTCGGCATGTCCGAGGACGAGGTGCGGGCCCTCAGTCCCGAGGACGCATCTGCGGCTTGGGAGGCCTACCAGACGCGCGAGCGCTAGGCCTGCGGCCCCGAGGCCAATAGGACCCGCATGACTTTCGGGCTGCCGAGTTTCCCCACCGCTTTCGTTGGAGAGGCCGACCCTCAGTCATACAACATCCCCCCGACCGTCGGATCCGGCTGCCACTGCTCACTCGTGGACCGGCACGACGGGCAGCGGGCCGGCGCGTCGTAGCGGAAGTGGCCGCCGCAGGCGCACGGCTCGAGCGTCGCCTCGGCCGCGGCGTGGTACTCGTCCGTCGTGAGCGCCTTGCCCTGGTACTCGGCCTGGATCTGGCGGTCCATGGCGGCGCGGGCCAGCGCGTAGGGACCCGGCAACCCCTTCACGAACCCGAGGTGGACATCGCCCAGCTCCTGGTGGCTGACCGACGTTGCCGCGCCGCACGCGTCGCAGTGGAGGCAGGTCGAAGAAGAAGCCGCCCCCGCTGCGGACGCCGAAGTGCCTGCCGCACGCATTGCAGATGTAGCTCGATGAACTGCCCATCGTGTGCCTCCGCTGCTGCCCGGCGGCTTCGCTACCGCGCCTCCACCGAGTCCGGCTCGTTGTTGTCTTCGGTCGCCGCGCCGAGATCCTCGACGGCCGCGATCGTTCGCCGAAGGTCGCTCATCAGCAGGTACAGGTGGAGCGGGTCTGTCGGCGACGCTGCGAAGTCGGGCACGAGCCGCTGGTAGAAATCCTTGGCCTCCTGGGTCTCACAGTGGACAAGGAGCGCCCGCGCGCCGATCGAGCGCCGGGACAGCCGGCGCTTGTCGCCGATCGGGGTTGGCTCGAGGCGTTCCTGCGAGAGAACGATCTGGTTCTCTTCTGGGCGGTCCTGTCTGAGAAGCAGGTCGTCACCGCCGAGTTTCACAATCTTGGCTACGCGGTCCACTCGCGTGCGCATCGGCTGCATGGCGGCGAGGTTGAGTCCACGCCCGGGATGACCCGCGCATTCGTCGAGGCGACAACGATGGCGCGTCTCCACTGCCTGCGCAGCAGCTTGAGCCTCCGCCGGCGGGCGAACCCGGCATCCAAGAGTGATGATCCGTGGCTACCGCTGGTGCGGAGGGGTCGACACGGGCGCTCTCGCTTCAGATTTGCCCACGGATCCTCCTCCAGCTGGCGAGCTCGCCGCCCACCTGGGGCGCCTTGGGATGTTGTCCTAGGAGGGATTAGTACTACCCGCGGACGGTGCCTCGAGCCAGCCAGTCGCTGGGTCCGTGTCCTGGCAGCCAGAGGCCGGACAGCAGGAGCGGAGCAACAGCGCCGGCCCCACAATCCGGGCGACGCATCCAAGGACCGAAGCGACCTTGACGGCGCAGCCGGACCGGAGGACGGTGAGGCCATCGTGAATGACGAGCTCGAGCGACTTTTCGACGAGGCCCGCGTGGCGAGCCCTGCCGTGCGCCTCCCCGAGTATCGCGACGCGATCGCCGCTCACAGCCGCGAAGCGATCGAGCCGTTGGCTGGCTGGGTCGAGGAACCGGTGCTGGCCGCGTTTGCCATTCGGACCCTCGAGCGCGTTGCGACCCTGGATCCCGCGGCGAAAGGCGACGTGATCGAGGGACTCCGCTCCGCCTATCACGAAGATGTCGCCGACCCGATCAGGCGGGATCTCGAGTCATCGCTTCGGCGGCTCGGCGTGGATCCCAGCCGACCTGCCAAGCACCGGTCGACCGCCAACCGCAAGGAGCGCCCGATGGAGTCTCCCGGAGTGGTGGGCCGCGGCTACTGGGCGATGCGCACGAGCCCATGGGAGCGCCCATACATCTGGGCCGAGGCACAGGCGGGCCGGCTCCGCCAGGGCTGGGGATGGGCCGACGAACAGGACCTCGACCGCATTGCGCGGGTCGTCCGCCGTGGCGGGGAGCTCAGCGCAGAGCAGGAACTGGCGTGGCCGTCTCGCCGGATGCTCACCAGCGAGCACGACGGGATGCATCCTGGCGATCTGATCCTCTCGCCCAACATCCCGGAATGGGGCAGACTCTGCGTCTTCCGGCTCATCGCCTCGTACCGCTACTCGCCCGATGTCCCCCGCCGCTTCGACGAGCGGTTCGGGCACATCCTCCCCGTGGAGCTGCTCGTCGGGGACATCGATCGCCACGCCCCCGAGGTCTCAGACGCGCTGCGGATGACGCTTCGTAACCCGGGAAGACTGTGGAGCATCAACCCTTACGGAGGCGATGTCGAGGCGCTCGTGGGCGGCAAGCCGACATGAATTGAAGATGGACTGAGACATCGATGACCGTCGCCGAGGTCGGGGCCATCCGCCGCCGCGAGTTCGGCCCGCGCCCGGGGAGGGCGTGCCGCTGGTGCGAGTACCGCGCCACCTGCCCCGATGTCGCACCATTGGCGTCATGAGCGATCCCACGCCTGTCCCGATCGACCGGCATGCCTTCGACGCCGCCGCGCTGATGGCCGATCACCCGCCTCGCGTCCACAACGCGAACAAGCGTGTCGTGCTCGACATCGCGTGTCCGCCCGGTGCCGTCCACCTGGGCACGATCGGGTACACGCGCTGGGCGCCAATGGAACTCCCGGGGCACCTCGATCCTGTGCCGCCCGCCCTCGTCTTGCCGATGCCCGCGTTCTTCGACTACCAACCCGCCATCGAAGGGCAGGATGTCGTCGAGTGGCACGTCAACTTCGCGGACCCGCACCTGTTCGTCGCCTATGCGGGCGGCCTGTTCGCCCAGGACGAGATGCAGGTGGCCGAGCACCCCGGCCTGGCTGCGCTCAAGCAGGCGCTCGCGGCAGCCGATGTCGAGACCCGGACCGATGGGCCGGATGGTCCCACGCCGGTGCTCGTGACCGGCGTGGAGCGGCGGGTCTCCATCGAGACGAACCGCGACGCCGCCGCTGGGCGCCCGCAGGGCCTCTATGGCAACGCATTCGCCTCCGCCGATCCCGACGCGGTCCGGCAAGCGACGACCCGCATCGACCCGCCGACCGTCACCAACCTGGTCGCCATCGCGGCCATTGCCGGCGGCTCGGGGTCGCTACACGCGAGACGAGATCCACAGGACCCTCCTCACCGCGTACACGGGCTTCCGCGCGGCGGTCCTGGAGTCGGAGCGGCAGATCGCCGGACCGGCGCGGGTCGCGGTCCACACCGGCTACTGGGGCTGCGGCGCGTTCGGCGGCAACCGCGTGCTGATGGCCATGCTGCAGGGCCTGGCGGCCCAGATGGCCGGGCTTGAGCGACTGGTGTTCCACACGGGTGCGCCGGGCGGTGACGCGCCGCTGGTCGATGCGCTGGACCTCATCGCGGCGCTCACCGGTGGCGAGCCGATGGCGACCGAGGACCTGCTCGCTGCGATTGATGGACAGGGCTTCCGCTGGGGTGTCAGCGACGGGAACTGAGCCTCGGCGGGCGCCGA
>CAVYXU010000054.1:0-9876 GCA_963772565.1 uncultured Chloroflexia bacterium | reverse complement strand
CGACCTGGTTGCGTTCGATTCGTCGACGGCAGGCCGGCTCGGAGGGCTCCTGGCCGACGTCGGGGCCGGGTCCGTCGTCGATGTCCACAACCCGCTCGATGTCACGCCCATGGCCGGCGATGCCGCGTTCGTCGACCTGGCCTCGGAGGTGCTCGCGTCGCCGGCCGTCGACATCGGCGTCATCGGGATCGTTCCGCTCACCGCCGCGCTGCGGACGCTCGCGTCCGGCGCGGGCCACGACGAGGATCTCGCCGATCCCGATGCCGTGGCGGCGCGGCTCGTCGACATGTGGCGGCGGACATCGAAGGCGTGGGTCGCGATCGTCGATGGCGGGTCGCTGTACGACCCGTTCGTGGCTGCCCTCGAAGCGGGCGGCGTGCCCGTGTTCCGTACGGCCGATCGCGCGATGTGCGCGCTCGACGCGATCGTTCGAGCCCGGCTCGGCTGAGGCAGCCTCGTCATCGCCCGATGGTGACCCCGCGTGGAGGGCCTTCAAGCAGGCGGCTCGCGGTGCCCCGGAGTTCGATCCAGACGATGGTGGCGTCCGGGATCGCACCGGTCGGTTCCGTCAGTGCCCGCACCGCGCCGGTGGTCCGTCCCGGATAGGCTGCCTGGAATAGTGCTGGGGCCGCCTCCACGACATCCCGCGTCGCCCGGGTCGATCGCAGCAGCAGCAATCGCCCGACTCGTGGCTCGTCGGCCATCCATGGCCAGCCCGAGGCAGATGGGAGGGCGTCCACCTTCTCCGCCGCCCATCGGAGCTGGCGCTCAGCGCGGCGGATCTCGCTGTGAGCCTCGCCTGCGAGCACGGCGCGGTCCGCCGGATCGACCAGTACGAGATCGATGACGCCACGGACGGGGCGGTAGACGGGCACCTCGAGGCGGGGGAGCCATCGGTGATGCAGTCGGTTGAGCAAGGTCTCGATCAATCGGACCTGGACATGGTCGCGCAGGCGGGGGCCCGTGGACGGGTACAGTCGCACCGACGCGTCAGCACCGAGAACCACGGCGACGGCGGCGAGCGCGTCGAGCGTGAGGTTCGCCTCGCCCGCCTCGGCCCTCGCGAGCACAGAGCGGTCGATGCCGGCAGGTCCGCCGACCTCGCGCAGCGACAGCTCGCGATCCTCGCGGAGATCGAGGATCTGGGCACCGACGCCGCGGCGCAGCTCGCGCCCGCGCGTCCGCGCCAGGCGTTCAAGATTTCGTGTCCGCCACGGGATGCTCCTTCGGGCGGGTTGACTGGTGGACGGAGGCGGCCGTTGCGTCAGATCATCCAAAAGGCTCCATATCGGCGGCTTATCGATCTCGCAGACCCTCAGGTGGTCTGTTGTGGTGGATCCGATCGACCAGATAACTCCAACCGGCCGTGTTCCCGACGCCGACGGCGCGATTTGGCCGATCCCACGCAACAGTTGGCCGGCGCGGACCGGGCCCCGACGCCGACGGCGCGATTTGGCCGATCCCACGCAACAGTTGGCCGGCGCGGACCGGGCCCCGACGCCGACGGCGCGATTTGGCCGATCCCACGCAACAGTTGGCCGCCGCGGACCGTGTTCCCGACGCCGACGGCGCGATTTGGCCGATCCCACGCAACAGTTGGCCGCGCGGACCGGGCCCCGACGCCGACGGCGCGATTTGGCCGATCCCACGCAACAGTTGGCCGCCGCGGACCGGACGCGGACGCGACCGGGCCATCGCCAGCCCAACGCGGTAACCGAACATCTGTACGAAACCGATCGCCGAGCCTATACTCGCGGTCCCGTGGCCGTGCTCATTGCCGATCCGCTCGCGCCCTTCGGGCCCGCCGTGCGGGCCTGGTTCGAGGCGACGTTCGAGGTGCCGACCCAGGCCCAGTCCGAGGGCTGGGCGGCGATCGCCGGCGGCCACAACACGCTCATCCACGCGCCCACCGGCAGCGGCAAGACCCTGGCGGCGTTCCTGTGGTGCCTGGACCGGCTGGTGGAGCACCCGCGGCCGGCCCCGACGCGGACGGAGCCGGGGACGGTCCGGGTTCTGTACGTGAGCCCGCTCAAGGCCCTGACCTATGACGTGGAGCGCAACCTGCGCGCCCCGCTGGCCGGGATCGCGCTCGAGGCGCAGCGCCTGGGTGACGAGCCTCCGCGAATCACCGTCGGGGCGCGCACCGGCGACACGACTCCGGATGCCCGCCGCGACCTCGTCCGCCACCCGCCGGACATCCTGGTCACGACGCCCGAGAGCCTGTACCTGCTGCTGACCAGCCAGGCGCGCGAGATCCTGCGCGGCGTGGAGCACGTGATCCTGGACGAGGTCCATGCGATCGCGGGAACCAAGCGCGGCGCCCACCTGGCGCTGAGCCTGGAGCGGCTCGAACGGCTGAGGCCAACGGACGCGCGACCCGTCCAGCGGATCGGCCTCAGTGCGACCCAGCGTCCGCTCGAGACCATTGCCCGCTTCCTCGGCGGCATCGGCGAGGGTCGCGAGGTCACCATCGTCGACGCCGGTACGCGCAAGCCACTCGAGCTCCAGGTCGTCGTCCCGGTCGAGGACATGGCGAGGATCGGCGAGGCACTCCCGCCGGAGGACCAGCCCGGCGGCCCGGTCCTCGGCGGCGAGGCGCGGACGAGCATCTGGCCCGCGATCCACCCCCGGATCCTGGAGCTGATCCGGCAACACCGCAGCACGATCGTATTCGTCAACAGCCGGCGGCTCGCGGAGCGGCTTGCCCAGCGGCTCAACGACCTCGCCGGTGAGGACCTTGTCCGGGCCCACCACGGCAGCATCGCGCGCGAGCAGCGGCTCGAGATCGAGGAGGAGCTCAAGGCCGGCCGCCTGCCCGCCCTGATCGCGACCAGCAGCCTCGAGCTGGGCATCGACATGGGCGCCGTGGACCTTGTGATCCAGGTCGAGAGCCCCACCTCGGTTGCCCGCGGCCTCCAGCGGATCGGGCGGGCCGGCCACCACGTCGGCGAGCCCAGCAAGGGCGTGGTCTTCCCCAAGTACCGCGGCGACCTGCTCGAGACGGCCGTGGTCGTCAAGGGCATGCACGACGGCGCCATCGAGACGACGAAGCTCCCGCACAACCCGCTCGACGTGCTCGCCCAGCAGATCGTCGCGATGACGGTCTCGGAGCGATTCACCGTCGATGAGCTGCTGGACACGGTCCGCCGCGCGGCGCCGTTCGAGACGCTCACCCGGGAGGCGCTCGAGGGCGTGCTGGGCATGCTCGCCGGCGCCTACCCGAGCGACGAGTTCGCGGAGCTCAAGCCGCGCATCGTCTGGGATCGCATGACCGACCAGATCGATGGCCGGCGTGACGCCCGCGTGGTCGCCGTGACGAGCGGCGGCACCATCCCGGATCGTGGCCTGTACCCGGTGTTCCTCGAGGGCGAGCCGGGAACGACCGGACGGCGCGTGGGCGAGCTCGACGAGGAGATGGTCTACGAGCTGCGAGCCGGGATGCACGGCGACGTCATCGTGCTCGGCGCCAGCAGCTGGCGGGTTGCGGAGATCTCGGCCAACCGGGTGACGGTGACGCCGGCCCCGGGGATCCCCGGCAAGCTGCCGTTCTGGAAGGGCGACAGCGTGGGCCGTCCGGTGGAGCTCGGCCGGCAGATCGGCGCCTTCGTGCGCGAGGTCGAGACGGACCTTGCCAAGGGGGCGAAGGGCCGGGCGAAGGCGACCGAGCGCCTGCGGCGCGATCACGACCTCGACGAGCTTGCGGCCGAGAACCTGGTCGCCTACATCGAGGACGAGCGGACGGCGACGGGTGCCCTGCCGACCGACCGGCGGATCGTCGTCGAGCGCTTCCGCGACGAGCTCGGCGACTGGCGGCTGGTGATCCTGAGCCCCTTCGGTGGTCGCGTCCACGCCCCGTGGACGATGGCGCTGGAGGCGAGACTCCAGGAGCGGCTGGGGCTCGAGGTCCAGACGATCTGGTCCGACGACGGGATCGCGATCCGCCTGCCCGAGGGCGACGGGACGCTCGATGGTGTCGAGGCGCTGCTGTTTCCGGATCCCGAGGAGGTCGAGGAACTCGTGGTCGGGCGGGTGGGGCAGTCGAGCCTGTTCGCCAGCCGGTTCCGCGAGAACGCCGGCCGGGCGCTGCTGCTGCCCAGGCGCCGGCCCGGCACGCGGACGCCGTTGTGGCAGCAGCGCCAGCGCTCGGCGGACCTGCTGGCCGTGGCCAGCCGCTACGGCAGCTTCCCGATCCTGGTCGAGACCTACCGCGAGTGCCTCGCCGACGTGTTCGACCTGCCAGCCCTGCGTGAGATCCTCGACGGCGTCCGGCGCCGGGACCTCGCCGTGCACTCCGTCGAGACCGTGCGCGCCTCGGCGTTCGCGAGCTCGCTCCTGTTCGACTACGTCGCCGCATACATGTACGACGGCGACGCCCCGATGGCCGAGCGGCGGGCGCAGGCGCTGACCCTCGACCGCGATCTGCTCCGCGAGCTGCTGGGGCAGGAGGAGCTGCGCGAGCTGCTCGACACGGACGCGCTCGCGGACCTCGAGCTGAGCCTCCAGGCACTCGTCGACGAGCGGCACGCGGACAGCCCCGATCACGTCCACGACCTGCTCCGGCGACTGGGCGACCTGTCGCTCGACGAGGTCGGGGCGCGGACCGCCGGGGGGCGCGTCGAGGCCTCGCTCCACCTCGCCGAGCTCGCCGCGTCGCGACGCGCGGTCCGGGCCCGGATCGGGGGCGAGGAGCGCTGGGTCGCGATGGAGGACGTGGCGCGATATCGCGACGGCGTGGGGGTGTCGGCACCACCGGGCGTGCCCCAGGCGTTCCTCGGGCCGGTGACCGCGGCGCTCGACGGGCTGCTCGCCCGGTACGCGCGAACGCACGGGCCGTTCCTGGGGCCGGACCCCGCACGCCGCTGGGGGCTGCCCGAACGCGCGGTCGAGGATGCGCTCCATCGCCTGGTCTCGGCCGGGTCGTTGCTCAGCGGAGAGTTCCGGCCCCGCGGCGCCGAGCGCGAGTACTGCGACCCCGAGGTGCTGCGGCTGCTCCGACGACGCTCGCTGGCGAAGCTCCGCCGAGAGGTGGAGCCCGTCGATCCGGTCACGCTGGCGCGGTTCCTGCCCGCCTGGCACGGCGTCGCCCCGTCGCCCTCGTCATCGGCGGGGAGTGCCCAGCCACCGTTCCGCGGCCCCGCGGCACTGGAGCGCCTCGCCGCCGTTGTCGACCAGCTTGCCGGCCTGCCGATCCCGGCGTCGGTCCTCGAACGTGACGCCCTGCCGGCCCGGATCCCGGGCTATCAGCCCCGGCTGCTCGACGAGCTGGGCTCGATGGGCGAGGTCGCCTGGGTCGGGCGGGGAAGCCTGGGTCGGGACGATGGCCGGGTCGTGCTCTACCGGCCGGGCCGGGAGGTCCTGCGACCCGAGGGCTCCCCGGACGGCGTCGAGCGGCCGTCCAGCGAGCTCCACGAACGCATCCGCGCGCATCTCCGTCGCCGCGGTGCGAGCTTCTACCGGGAGCTGTTCGGAGCAGCCGGCGGGCGACCCGACCGCGAGGTGCTCGACGCGCTGTGGGATCTCGTCTGGGCGGGCGAGGTCACCAACGACACCTTCGCGCCGCTGCGTGCCCTTCGCTGGAAACGTCCCGCGAAGGATCATCGGCCGCGCGCCGGCCGCCTGACGGCGCTCGGGCCGCCCGAGGCCGCCGGCCGCTGGTCGCTGGTCGTGCCCGTGACCGGTGACCCCGGCGATGACGCCGTCGATGCAGCCCTCACGCCCACCCCATCCCGGACGGAGCGGATCCACGCCCAGGCGCTGGTGCTCCTCGAGCGGCACGGCGTCCTGACCCGCGAGGCCGTCGCCGGCGAAGCGGTCGACGGCGGGTTCAGCGCCGTCTACCCGGTGCTGCGGGCGCTGGAGGAGGCCGGTCGCATTCGGCGCGGCTACTTCGTGGACGGCCTCGGCGCGGCCCAGTTCGCGCTGCCGGGCGCGGTCGACCGGCTGCGGGCGCTCCGCGACCAGCCCGGCGAGCTCGAAGGCGAGCACGGCTGGGTTGTCCACCTGCTCGCGGCCGCCGATCCCGCGAACCCGTACGGCGCCGCCCTGCCTTGGCCGCGTCGCAACGACGGGGACCGGCGACCGTTCCAGCGCGCCGCCGGCGCATACGTGGTTCTCGTGGACGGCGCCGCCGTGCTGTACCTGGACCGTGGCGGGACGTCGATCCAGGCGTTGCCCGCGGCCGAGGATCCGGCAGTGCTGGCCGCGGCCGTGCGGGCGATGGGCGACCTCATCGCGGACGGCCGGATGCGCGAGCTGATGATCAGCAAGGTCGACGGCGAACCGATCGCCAACTCCCGGTTCCGGGACGCCTTGCTCGGCGCCGGCTTCGTCCCCGGCTATCGCGGCTACGCGCTCCGTCCCCACCGGGCCGTCGCGCAGGCTTAGCCGGAAGCACGACCAGATGCCCGAGGGAGACACGCTCGTCCGGACCGCCGACGGGCTGCGCCCCTTGCTCCTCGGGCGCACCGTCACCGCCGCGACCGCGCGGCAGCCCGGGCCGCAGGCGGAGCGGCTCGTCGGCGCCGCTGTCACCGCCGTCGAAGCATCCGGCAAGAACCTGCTGATCCGCTTCGACAACGGGCTCGTGATCAGGACCCACCTCCGGATGCACGGCTCGTGGCATCGATACCGGCCCGGGGAGCGCTGGCGCCGCCCGGCCGCTCGGGCACGCCTGGTGATCGAGGTCCCGGGCTCGGTCGCCGTGTGCTTCGACGCGCCGACCGTCGAGCTGTTCGAGCAGCGGACCGAGACGCTTCATCCGAGCCTGTCCCGGCTCGGGCCCGACCTGCTCAAGGAGCCCTTCGACCTCGACGAGGTGCTCCGCCGGCTGCAAGACCCGGCGCGCGCAGCCCGGTCGATCGCTGAGGTCCTGCTCGACCAGCGCGCGCTCGCCGGCATCGGCAACGAGGTCAAGTGCCAGGTGCTGTGGGAGAGGCGGGTGTCGCCGTGGTGCCCGGTCGGGGAGGTGGACGCCGATGCGCTCCTGGGCCTGGTCGATCGGGCTCGCGAGATCCTGCGCGAGGGCGCGGCGACCGGACGACGACCACGTGACGTCTACCGGCGCGCCGGTATGCCCTGCCCGCGGTGCGCGACGCCGATCCGCGTGGAGCACCAGGGTCTGGAGCTGCCACGCCTGACATTCTGGTGTCCGGGGTGCCAGCCTCGCTAGGCACGTGGGCGGCGGCTATGCTCGTGGAGACCCGGCTGCCCCGCCGGCCTTCGATGGAGCCCCGCCACGTGGCCCGCCCCGCACGATCCCTTCGCCTTCGCTGGCTCGCGGTCCTGCTGCCCGCGCTGGTCGTCGCTGTTCTGGAGCTGCTCAGCGATACGCTCCTCGACGATGCGCTCAAGTTCCCGCTTGACACGCTGGCGGTCACGTTCGCGGTCCTGGTCATCGGCATCGCCTTCGGCGTGATCGCCTTCCGCCGGATCGATGCGCTCACGGGAACCCTTCGCTCCCGCAACACGGAGCTCGAAGCGCGTGGCGCGTCGGCGCGGGCCCTTCACCGCGTCAGCGTGGCGATCGCGGCGCTCACCGACGTGGACGACGTGCTCCAGGCGGTGGTCGCCCACGCCCGCGAGCTGCTCGGCGCCGACGTTGCGGTCCTGCTGCTCGAGGGCGCCGATGGCCGCCTCGAGCTGCGCGCGGGCGCCGGAGCCCCGGGGGCGTTCAGCGACGCCGCCGAGCCCGACCGCGCGGCCCCGCCCGAGACCCGCGCCCGGGAGCTGGACCGGCCCGACCCGAACCCCGCCGATGCGATTCTCCCGTTCGTCACGCCAGGCGCCGCCGTGGTCCGCCTGTCGGCGCCACTGCAGCGCGGCGGCCAGACGATCGGGCTGCTCGGCATCGGCGCACGCGTCACGCGCGGGTTCGACGTCGACGAGGTCGAGACGCTCAGCTCGCTCGCCAACCAGGCCACGATCGCGCTCGAGCACGCACGGCTCGAGGCGCGACTCCGCGAGCTCGCGGTGGTCGAGGAACGCGAGCGGATCGCCCGCGAGCTGCACGACGGCATCGCCCAGGTCCTGGGCTACGTCAACACCAAGTCCCAGGCGATCGACGGATACCTTGAGGGGGGTCGTGTGGACGAAGCCCGTGCGCAGGTCGCGCAGCTGGGCTCGGCCGCGCGGGCCGTGTACGTGGACGTGCGCGAGGCGATCCTCGGGTTGCGGAGCCCGATCGAGCCCGGCGTCGGCCTCGGTGCGGCCGTTGAGGCGCACGCCCGGCGTGTGGCCAACGACTCCGGGTTTGCGCTCGATGCCGACATCCCGCCTTCCGCGCGTGATCTCCGGCTCGACGGTGAGGCAGAGTCGCAGGTCTACCGGATCGTCCAGGAGGCGTTCACGAACGTGCGCAAGCACGCGGCAGCCCGGCGAGTCCGGCTGTCAATGGCGGTTGCCGACGGCCGGCTGGCGATGACGATCGACGATGACGGGCGCGGCCTGGCCGCCGAGGCGCCCTCAACCGACGTCCCGCACTACGGGCTGCGCACGATGCACGAGCGCGCCGCGGAGATCGGCGGAACGCTCGTGATCCGCGACGGCTGGCGAGGCGGCGTGGTCGTCAGCCTGTCCATCCCGCTGGACGCCAACCAGCGAGCCGCCGCCCCGCCGGCAGCCGAAACGCCCGCCGCCACGGCGCGCACGACGCCCGGACCCGTGGCGCGCTGACCGATGCGGATCCTGCTCGCCGACGATCACGCGCTGTTCCGCGACGGCGTCGCGTCGCTGCTCGCCTCGTGGGGTCACGAGGTCGTCGGGCAGGCGTCCGACGGCGAGTCGGCGGTGGACCTCGCGGTCCGGCTCCGTCCCGACCTCGTGCTGATGGACGTGTCCATGCCCGGCGGCGGCGGCATGGAAGCCACCCGCCGGATCGCGCACGCGGCGCCCAAGGTGGCGATCGTCATGCTGACCGCCAGCGAGGACATCGACGACTTGTTCGCGGCCATCAAGGCCGGCTCGCGCGGATACCTGCTCAAGAACCTCGACTCGGTGGACCTTCGCGGCATGCTCGAGGCCGTCGGGCGAGGCGAGGCCGCCATCACCCCGTCGATCGCCGGGCGGATCCTCGCCGAGCTCGCCCGCCCCGAGATCCCGGTCGCGGAGCCCGAGCCCCGCGGGCCCGACGACCTCACCGACCGCGAGATGGGCGTGCTGCGGCTGGTCGTCGCCGGGCTGCGCAACAAGGAGGTCGCCGCGGAGCTCGGGATCTCCGAGAACACGGTCAAGTTTCACCTGCGCAACATCCTGGACAAGCTCCACGCCAAGAGCCGGACCGAGATGGTGGCCCGGGCCGTGCGCGAGGGGCTCGTGACCGACGGCTGACCTCGGACGGCGAAGTGGTGGCGACTCGGCATCCTCGGGCCACGAGGCACCGAACGGCTTGCGCTGGTCCTCCTGTCCGCCCACCATCGGAGCTCCAAATCCTTCGCTGGTGCCCCTCCTCGTGACTGCCCCCGACCTTCCGATCCTCGAGTTCGATCCGTCGCGCGATGCCATCATCGAGCCGCATCGGGCGCTCACCCTGTTCGAGGCGCCGACACACGCCGTCATCTGCTTCTTTCGCGAGGTCGTCGAGCGGGTGGTGGGCGAGCTGGGCGCCAGGGAGATCGGCAGGCTCGAATGCGAGATGGGGTCCTACCCCGTGTTCGAGGCCGACTACGGAGGCCGTCGGCTGGCGATCGCACAGGGCGGCGTCGGGGCGCCACTGGCCGCGGGTTGGCTCGAGGAGCTCATCGCGCACGGCTGTCGAGCATTCGTTGCGGCCGGCGGTGCCGGTGCGCTCGTACCTGCGCTCACGCTCGGGCATGTCGTCGTCCCGACCGCGGCGGTCCGCGACGAAGGGACGAGCTACCACTACCTGCGGCCGTCCCGCGA
>CAVYXU010000053.1:0-39677 GCA_963772565.1 uncultured Chloroflexia bacterium | reverse complement strand
GACCGGTCGTCAACCATGCACGACGTCGCGGTCTCGCCGGCCGATCTCGCGCGGCTCGCCCCCGGCGCCACCGACCCCACGGACCTCGTCCGGCGCTCGTTTGTGTTCCTGCTCGCCCGCGAGGCCAAGGAGTCGATCCTGGCCCGGTTCGACCTGCCGGTCATCGGCCGCTACTTCCCTCGAGTACGAGCGGTCGATCCGTCAGGGCTGAGGCGGGCAGTTCGCCTGGTAAGGCTGGAGCATGTCGAACGGCAGGTTGATGTCGGCGGTGCGAGGGAAGCCCAGGACGCTGTACTCGACGCGAACCGGCGGGATCCCGACATACGCGGTATCGGCGGCGTTGGCCGGGTCGTACAAGGGGCCGGCGGCGCAGGGCGACGCGGTTTCAACCAGCCACAGCACGACCCAATTGCCGGATCCAAGGTCCACCGGGGAGAACGGCGCCTGCGGGCCGCCGTCTGCTTGAGGGTCAACAGGTCCGGCAGACCACACAGCGCGCAGCGTCGGGTAGTCGACCCCAACCTGCTGCGCCGGATCCGCGACCACACCCTCGATGCGGATCGGAAGTGGCCCCTCGTTCTGCACCGAGAACCCGAAGCTGAACGGCTCGCCAGGGGCCGCGGCGATGTAGACCGGGTACCGGTCTGGCCCAGCCTCCGTCTGGTCGACGTTGAGCACGCCGATCCCACCCGAGCTCGCGACGGGCCCGGTCGAGGCGTGAGTCAGAAGGATCTGCGCACCGCCGAATGCCAGCACCGCGACCAGGGCCAGCGTCGCGACCGCCCGCCGCGCTCCTCTCGGAGCCGCCACGAGCACGAGCGCCCCGGCGATGAGCAGCCCGAGCACGACCAGGCCCTCGGCCTCGACGAGCGGGGGAGCGACGAGGCCGGGTCCCTTCAGCGACGGGTCGAATGTCGCCCCAGGCGCGGTGGATGCCCCGGGCCCGACCCCGCGCGGCGCAAGCAGCGGCGCGGCGATGACGAGCAACAGGATCGCCGCCGCCAGGCCGAGCACGGGGACCGCGGCCCGGGCGAGCCGTTCCGCGGCAGTGGATCGGGCGGTCGCCGCCTCCGGCACCCGCGCCACGCGCTCCCGAAGCCCGATCGGCGCCGGACCCGGATCTCGCTGGGCGAGCGCCTGCCGGACCGATTGCTCGAGGCGCAGGTCGTCGTGCTCGCTCATCGGTCGGCCTCCTCGATTGCGGCACGCATTCGGCCTATGGCGTGGTGCAGGCGGGACTTGACCGTGCCCTCGGGAACTCCGACGACGGCAGCGATTGCAGGAACCGTGAGGTCGAGATGGAACCGCAGCGCGACGAGCACGCGCTCGTCCGCCGTTAGCTCGTCCAGTGCTCGATCGACGGTGTCGCCAAGCTCGGTGGCTCCGCTCGCGTCGGGGATCCGTGGGTGCTCGGCCTCGGTCAGCTCGCGACCCAGGTCGACCACGCGGTGGCGCGCCCGTGCCCGAATGCGATCGCGACAGCCGTTGATCAGGATCCGCCGGAACCACGCCTCGAACCGGTCTGGATCACGCAGGTCGGCCCACCGGCGCCAGGCCGTCTCGGCCGCGTCATGGACGGCGTCCTCGGCCTCCACCCGGTCGTTGAGGATGACGGCCGCCAGCCGATATGACGCGTCGAGCTCGCGATCGACCAGCCTGCGGAAGGCGTCGGCGCGCCCGTCGACGACCCGCAGCGTTGGTTTCGTGGCCCCGCGGTCGACCGGTTCCCCCACGACGCTCCCCAGCACGATCTGCAACTCCCTTCGTTCGACCTGACGAACGCGGGGCCCAAATCGTTCGCCGAGCGTATCGCCTGCGCGGGGTCGAGCGCGGGCTCCGTGCCCGCCGACGTGTGCCTGAGATCGACCAGATCGATCCATCGAGAGCCAATCCGGGTGGCTACAGATGGCCTGCGCGCGATTCTGTGCGCACCATCGACGCAATCACGCCATTCGTTCGCTGCCGCCGTCGCAGGCGGGCCGCGATAGAGCGATCTCGCTGATCCCGTGAACGTTCGCGGCAGGCGTCGGAGCGACGGCTACCTCGAGCTCATCCCGCGCGCGGTGTTCGTGCTCGGCGTGGTGCTGTCCATCGCCGCCGCGATCGCGTTGCGCCCGGTCGTCGAGCCGTCGTGTGCGCGGTCGACAACCAAGGGAGCCGGAACCGCCCCGGCCTGACGCCGGACCTCATGCTCCCGAGGGTCGCCTCAGTCGCCAATCTCGGAGATCGCGGCTTCCGCGGGCGGGTGTGACGAACCGCGCAACGCGTCGTCCAGGCCGAGGAACCGGCCGCCGAACGCGTGGAGCCATGCGCGCGCGTGCCGCAAGCTTTCCCTTGGGTCCGCCCGCAGCTCGCCCGCCGACCACCGCGCCCTGGCCATGCTGTACTCGGCCATGTCGCGCCACGACGATGGGCGCAGGAACGCAAACGGATCGGCGTGGCGCCACCACCACGGCACCGCCGACCAGATGAACACCAGGTAGTCGACGCGAAACGGACGATCCCCGAACCCGAACAGGGCCTGGAGCTGGATGATCGTGAGCGGCAGCATGGCCAGCGACAGCAGGCCGGACAGCGCGAGGAACACGAGGCCCCATGCCCGCGTTCGGGGCGGGAGCACCAGCCATAGTGGCGCCGGGACCCATTTCATCCAGGTCGCCAGGCCCCACAGGAATCCGCCCAGCCGGCCGCCGGTGAACTGCGCCCCGAACAGCGCCAGCGCGAGCGGCAGGTTGATGTTGCCGGTGTCCAGGTTCGCGGCCAACGGGAACGCCAGCAACCCGATCAGGATCGCCGCAGGCAGCGGCCGGCGCGCGTACGCCCAGCGGATCGACCACAGCAGCAGCAGGATGGTCACGCCGCGCCAGGCAAACCAGGCAACCTCCCAGGGCAGCAACGCCCAGGGCCCGAACAGCGGCAGCATCCACGGCGCGTAGACGTAGGGCAGGAACGGACCGGTGGGGTGATAGGGGTTGCCGCCCTCGATCCAGATCCGGACGGCGGCCCAATAGGCCTGGGCATCGGCGCCCGCGATGTCGCCACGAGCGGTCATGCCGGCGATCGCGAGCGCGAACACGATGACCAGGATCGCCATCGCCGCGATCCGCTTCGGGTCCCGCAGCCGCGCCGCCTCGCGTCGGAGCGCGCGACGGATCACGCCCGCGCGGCGGCGGGAGGGGCGTCTGAGGGCGGCGGTCGCGTCCATCGGCCGCCATTCTCGCGCGCCCGGGCGCCGATTGGCCATGCCTCGTGTCGGCAATCCTCCGCGACCGCCGGTCCGGAGGTCCGTGAACGACGCTCGCCGATATACTCCGCCCACCATGGCGCACGGCACGGTCATCGTCATCGGCGGCGCGGAGGACAAGATCCGGGACCGGGTCATCCTCGGCCGGTTCGTCGCGCTCGCCGGCGGGCCCGATGCCCGGATCGCCGTCATCAGCACCGCCTCGTCGATGGGGGCCCAGGCGGGCCGACTGTATCGTGACGTCTTCACCGAGCTCGGGGCCGCGGCCGTCCGGCCGCTCCACGCCGTGAACCGCGCCCAGGCCAACGACGAGCACGCAGCCGGGATCGTCGGAGACGCAACGGGCGTGTTCCTGACCGGCGGCAACCAGCTCCGGCTGTCGTCGATGATCGGCGGCACGCGGCTCGCCGAGGCGATCGCGGCCCGGTTCGAGGCCGGAGCCGTGGTCGCTGGGACGTCGGCCGGCGCCTCCGCCGTGTCCAGCCACATGATCGCCTTCGGCGCTTCTGGCGCCACGCCCAAGCACCGGATGGCGCAGATCGCCGCCGGCCTCGGGCTGCTCCCGGGCGTGATCGTCGACCAGCATTTCCAGCAGCGAAACCGGCTCGGGCGCCTGCTCAGCCTGATCGCACAGAACCCGAGCCTGCTCGGCCTCGGCGTGGACGAGGACACCGCCGGCATCGTCGGGCCCGACCAGGTGATGGAGGTCATCGGCCGCGGCTCGATCACGGTCGTCGACGGCGCCGCCTCCGAGACCGATGCCTGGGAGATCCGCGGCCACCGGCCGCTCATGATCAGCAACGTCGTGCTCCACTCGCTGCCCGCGGGCTACCGGTTCGACCTTCGCCGGCGAACCCGCGTTGTGACGCCACACCTGCATTCGATCCAGGGCGAGATCGCCTCGAGCTGACGCGGCCCGGGCTCCGCCGCGCACCCGGGCGGCCGGTCGGCGCCCAGGCACTCGCGGGGGAGCGGCCGGTCCGCGCCCAGGCACTCGCGGGGGGGCGGCCGGTCCGCGCCACTCCAATCCGGGACGAGCGCACATCGCGCCGATTACACTCGGCGTCCCAACGGCAGCGAGGAGGGCTCACGTGGCGCAGGCGGAACCCGCTCCCCGAAAGCGCACGCGTCGTGGCGCGGCCGCCGCGGACGCCACGACGTCCAAACCCGGCGCGGACACCCCGCGGGCCGCGCGCGGACGCCGCGGCGACGTCCACATCGCGTGCGAAGCGTCCGGCAGCCCGCCGCCGCAGGCCGGATACGACCGGCGGGCCGCGGCCGACGCTCCGGACCGTCGAGACACGGGTGATGCGTGGCCCCAATTACTGGGCGCGTGAGCCGGTCATCCGCCAGGTCGTGGACCTCGGCGGGCTCGAGGAGTACCCGAGCACCAGGATCCCGGGGTTCGTGGACGGACTCATCGAGCTGCTGCCGTCGCTCGAGGACCACGCATGCTCGCTCGGCCGCCGGGGCGGCTTCATCACGCGGCTTCGTGACGGCACCTGGGTCGGCCACGTGGCGGAGCACATCGCGCTCGAGCTCCAGAACCTCGCCGGCACCGATGTCCGCCACGGCAAGACGCGGGGCACCGGGGACTATGGCCGGTACAACGTCATCTTCGAGTACCGCGAGGAGCAGGTCGGGATCGAGGCCGGCAAGATGGCCGTCGCGCTCGTCAACCACCTCGTGGCGCCGGACGATCCGGAGTTCGCGTTCGACTTCGAGGCGCGGCTCGAGGGGCTCATCCGGCTCGCCGAGCGGCTGGCCTTCGGACCCTCCACCCAGGCACTGATCGACGAGGCGGCCAGCCGCGACATCCCGTTCATCCGGCTCGACCGGTACAGCCTCGTCCAGCTGGGCCAGGGCGTCCACCAGGAGCGGATCCGGGCGACGATGACCTCGCACACCAGCGGCATCGCGGTGGACATCGCCTCGGACAAGAAGCTCACCAACCGGCTGCTCGATTCGGCCGGGCTGCCCGTGCCGCGGTCCGAGGTCGTCGAGACCGAGGATGAGGCCGTGGACGCCGCCCGGCGCCTGGGATATCCGTGCGTGCTCAAGCCGCTCGATGGCAACCACGGCCGGGGCGTGGTCCTCGACCTGCGGGACGAGGCTGCGGTCCGGGCCGCGTTCCCGGTCGCCCTGGCCGCGAGCCGCTCGGGCGACGTGATCGTGGAGAGCTACATCACGGGCAACGACTACCGCTGCCTGATCATCGGCGGCAAGCTCGCCGCGGTCGCGGAACGCGTGCCCGCAAGCGTCACCGGCGACGGCGAGCACACGATCCGGGAGCTGGTCGATGAGGCCAACGCGGACCCCCGCCGCGGCATCGGCCACGAGAAGGTCCTCACGCGAATCAAGCTCGACGAGCCGGCCGAGGCGGTCCTCGCGGGCCAGGGGTTCACCCCCGACAGCGTGCCCGCCGCGGGAACCTTCGTGAAGCTCGCGCTGACCGGCAACCTGTCGACCGGCGGCACCTCGATCGACCGCACCGCGGAGGCACACCCCGACAACGTCGAGATCGCGGAGACCGCCGCCCGGATGGTCGGGCTGGACATCGCGGGCATCGACTTCATCTGCCCGGACATCGACACCCCGGTCCGGGAGACCGGCGGCGGCATCGTCGAGGTCAACGCGGCGCCGGGGTTCCGGATGCACACCCACCCGACCGAGGGCGAACCGCAGTACGTGGCCAAGCCGGTCGTGGACCTGCTGTTTCCGCCCGGCACCCCGGCCCGGATCCCGATCCTCGCGGTCACCGGGACCAACGGCAAGACCACGACCGTCCGGATGATCGCCAACATCCTCAAGCTGATGGGCCGGCGCGTGGGCATGACCTCGACCGATGGCATCGTGATCGACGGACGGCTGATGAAGCGCGGCGACATGTCGGGCCCGAAGTCGGCCCAGATGGTGCTCCAGAACCCGACCGTCGACACCGCGGTGTTCGAGGTTGCCCGCGGCGGAATCCTGCGTGAGGGCCTGGGCTACGACCGCAATGATGTCGCGGTCGTGACCAACGTCACGGGCGACCACCTGGGGCTGGGCGGAATCGAGACGCTCGGCCAGCTGGCCAACGTCAAGGGGGTCGTCGTGGAGGCGGTTCCGCGCTCCGGCTCGGCAGTCCTCAACGCGGACGACCAGCTCGTCTACCGGATGGGCCGGCACTGCGCGGGCGCGGTCGTCCTGTTCTCGATGTCCAAGACGAAGGGCGAGGACGGGTACGACCGAGTGGACGGGCACACGTCACGCGGCAACGCGGCGTTCTGCCTCGAGGACACCCCACAGGGTGAGCTGATGATCCTCAAGCACGGGCCGCGCAAGATGCCCGTGCTGTATACGCACCTGATGCCCGGCACGTTCGGCGGACGGGCCAGGATGAACGTCGCCAACGCGCTCGCCGCAGCGGCGGGCGCCTGGGCGGCGGGCGCCCACCTCCATGACATCCGCCAGGGGCTGCGCACCTTCACGACCTCGTTCTTCCAGGCACCCGGCCGGCTGAACCTGGTCGAGGTCGCGGGCACCCGGGTCGTGATCGACTACTGCCACAACGTCGACGGCATGCGCCAGCTGGCGGACTTCGTGAACCGGATGATGGTCGAGCCACAGACCCGCGCGGGCGTCCTCGGCTCAGGGGCAAACCCCCTGCCGACTCGGACCGGGCGCGCGATCGGGGTGATCGGGATCCCCGGCGACCGGCGGGACCAGGACCAGGCCGACTACGGGGCGCTCGCCGCGATGGCGTTCGACGAGATCGTCGTCCGCGAGGACAAGAACCTGCGCGGACGGGAGCCCGGGGAGACGGCGACCAACGTGGTCAACGGGATCCGCGCCATGCGAGGCGAGGGCAAGACGCGGGCCGTCAAGGTCGAGAAGATCCTCGAAGAGGCCGCCGCGGTCCGGATCGCGCTGCGCCGCGCCGCGCCGGGCGACCTCGTGGTCGTGTGCGCGGACGACGCGGTGGGCGTCTACCGCGAGGCGATGGCGCTGGCCGGGCGGACGGACGGCGCGACGGCGTTCGCCGACCCGGGAGAGCTCGAGGCGCCGCTGGGCTGAGGCGATCGGTCAGCCGCGCCGGAAGTCCCCCAGCAGGGGGGAGACCTCGCGGAGCCCGCCGGCGACGTCCACCTGCCGCGCCCCGAGGCGGTCGAGCAGCGCGGACACCTGCTCGCGCTCCTCGTGGCAGAACAGCACCACCACCCGCGGCGCATCGGGGCGTCCGTCACCCGCCGCCGCAGCACCTGAGCCCACGAGCTCGGCCTCCAGCGCGCGCGTCTCCGTCTCGTACACGGGAACGGCCGATGGATCGCCGCCTCCGGCCGCGATCCCCTCGCGGAGCAGGTCGACGACCCACTCCCGTTCGCGACCCCGCAGATAGGACAGGGTTTCCTTGATCGCGACCCGCTGCGCCCGCTCTGCGGCAAGCCGCCCGATCCCGCGGAACGTGTCCTCGGGCCGGTCGCCGGCCGTGCCGATGATCGCGGTGATCGGCGCCGTGCGTCCCGCCGCCCCGCCGGCGATCGCCGCGGCCACGTCGAGGATCGCCTCGGTGCCGGCCTCGTTGTGGGCGAAGTCAACGATCACCACCCGTTGCCCCAGGCGGTACAGGTTGAGGCGACCCGGCGACAGCTCGGCTGACGGCCGGAAGTCGCGCAGGCCCGCGGCCACCTCCGCGATCGTTGCGCCCATGGCGCGCGCGCCCCCGGCGGCGGCCAGGGCATTGGCGACGTTGTGGCGCGCCAGTCCGCCGAGCGCAACCGGCAGGTCTGCGACCTCGAGGATGACCCGCTCCTCCTGCCCCTCGAGCTCGACCAGGCGGCCGCCCCGAACCCCGTAGCCGCGACCGCCGGCCGCGCGGTGGCGGCGCAGCACCCGGGAGGCATCGGGGTCGAGCGAGAAGTAGACGACCTGGGCGCGGACCCGTCGCGCAACGGCCGCGACGAGCGGGTCATCGGCGTTGAGGATCGTCCAGCCGTCGGCCCTCGTCACCCGGCACACGGTCGCCTTGACCTCGGCCAGCTCCGGCAACGTGTGGATGCCCTGGAGATCGAGGTGGTCCGAGGACACGTTGGTGAACACGCTCGCCTCGTTGGACTCGTAGCCCATGCCCCGATGGACGAGCCCGCCCCGGGCCGTCTCGAGCACGGCCACCTCCACGTCGGACCGCTGGAGCACGGCCGCCGCGCCACCGGGGCCCGTCCAGTCGCCCGCCTCCACCAGCCGTTCGTCGACCATGATCCCGTCCGACGTGGTCGTCCCGACGTGCCGGCCGGCCATCAGCAGGATGTGGGTGATGAGGCGGGTGACGGTGGACTTGCCGTTGGTTCCGGTGACCGAGATGACCGGGATGTGACGTGCGTCATCACGGATCCAGGCCGGCGGCGTCGTGCCGGCCTCGTTGATTTGTGCCGTCCACCGCTCCAGCACGCCTGCCTGCGTTCCCGTCAGGTGAACGTGGCGACTCGCGGACACCGAGCGTGACGCCAGGTCGAACGCGGCCTCGGCGATGATCCTGGCGCGTTCGGCGCCGTCCCACGGCCAGGTCACGATCCATCGCTCCGGATCGGAGGTCCGATGTGCTTCGACCGGACCCGGGTGCTCGCCATGGTCGGTGCGGAGGCGGCGGGTCCACGCGATGAGATCGGCGATCGGGTCGGGCCAGGCGCGCGCCGGAATGGTGCGGCCGAGGTGCACCAGGGTCGCGTCGTCGGGGGTCCGGGACCCGTGCCACGTGCGCGCGCGGCCGATGGCGACCTCCACCTTGACCACCGGCATCAGCCGATAGACGTTCGGGCCCTCGAGGAGTCGGATCTCGGTCAAGCGCATCGGTTCGCGCAGGATACGCGAGCGGAGCTGCCGTGCGGGGCCGATGCGCGGCTGGCGATGCGCACGGCTGGGTAGACTCCGCCGCATGGAAACCCCTTCGATCCCGCAGGTCACGCCGGATGAGCTCGCGATGCTCCGCGCTGCCGTGGCCGCCTCGCTCCCGGCCTATCTCGAGGATCTGGAGCGACTCGTCAACATCGACTGCGGGAGCTACACCAAGGCGGGTGTCGACGAGGTGGGGCGCTGGACGTCGGCGCGACTTCGTGAGCTTGGCGGCGACGTGGTCACGCACCCCAACGATGCCGGCCTCGGCGACACCGTGATCGCGGTCATCCCGGGCGACGACCCGGACGGCCCGACGCTCCTGTGCATCGCCCACCTCGACACCGTGTTCGACCCCGGAACCGCGGCCGCACGTCCGTTCCACATCCGGGACGGCGTCGCGACGGGCCCCGGCGTGACCGACATGAAGAGCGGCCTGCTGGCCGGGTTGCACGCCATCGCGGCGCTGCGCGAGGCGACCGGCGGGCTGCCGCTGTCGCGGCTCGTGTTCGTGGCCAACCCGGACGAGGAGATCGGCTCGCCGGTCTCGACGGCGCACATCCGGCGGATCGCACAGGACGTTGATGCCTGCCTGGTCCTCGAATGTGCCCGGGCCAACGGCGACATCGTGTCCTCGCGCAAGGGCAACCTCGGGCTGACCGTCACCGTCACCGGGCGCGCGGCCCACGCGGGCATCGAGCCCGAGAAGGGGCGCAGCGCGATTCTCGAGGCGGCGCGGATCACCACCGACCTCCAGGCGCTCAACGGCCGCTGGCCCGGCGTGACCATCAATGTCGGGGTCATTTCCGGAGGAACCCGGCCCAATGTCGTCCCGGAGCGGTGCTCGCTCGAGGTGGACGTGCGCGCCGTCACGCGCAACGCGCTGGTCGAGGTGGAGGCGGCAATCCGGTCCGCCGTCGAGCCCAGGGTGGTCCCCGACGTCTCGGTCACCGTGGACGAGGTCGGCCGCCATTGGCCGATGGAGAAGCTCGAGACGATCCGGGCACCTGGTCGGGCACGTCTCGGCGCTGGCCGCGGAGCTCGGGTTCGACGTCCACGACGCTGCGACCGGGGGTGCATCGGACGCGAACACGACGGCCGGCATGGGTGTGCCGACGCTCGACGGGCTGGGACCGATCGGCGGGCTGGACCATGCCCCGGGCGAGTACCTCGAGGTCGAGTCGATCGTGCCCCGGACGACGCTCCTGGCCGGGCTGATCGCCGCGATCGGCCACGACCCGGAGGTCCGTGCGTGGCGAGCGGAGCGCATCGCCCGGGTGGCGGCGACGGCGGCGAAGCTGGCCTGACCGCGCGACACGGGTAGGGGAGCCCGGGCTACCCGATCCCTACGAACCGGGCGACCGAGACCAGCGCCATGCCTGCGATCAGCCCCAGCAGCAGGTTGCGCCGCCACGCGACGAGCACGAGGCACGCGACGACGCCAGCCGCCACGATCCCGACCTGGAGCCCGGAGGTGCCGGTGTCGGTGGGCACGACCAGGGTATTCGCCGCGGCGAGCGATGCGAGCACCGCCGGTCCCACCAGGCGCAGGTACAGCAGCGCCCGCGGGCGAAGCCGCTCGATCCCGGGCGCGAGGATCGGGAGCGCGCGGACGGGGTAGGTGACAGCGCCCATCAGCAGGGCGAGGAGCACCAGCTCGGTGCTCATCGCGGGTCCCCGGCGCCCGGGAGCGCCGCCACCTCGGCCAGCGCGCCCTCGATGTCCACCGACCGGCCGGTCACGTCGGAATCCGGCTGCGGGCCGGCGCCGTCCGCCGGGACGGCCATCCCGACCAGTGGCCCGATCAGCCCGCCCGCGACGATCCCCGCGGCGGAGCCGACCAGCAGCGAGAGCACGACGCCGATCGCGGCGCCGGACCCGGCCGCTGCAAGCTCGCGCCGGCCGGTGACCAGCCCAACGGCCAGGCCCGCCATGGCCGCCGGGAACACCACGTCAAGACCGATCGCCGTCGGGTCCGGGATCGCGCCGCCGAGCAGCCCGCCGGCGATCGTGGCGAGGTTCCACGGGATGAACACGCCCACCATGGCGCCGATCCAGTAGCCCCCGACGTCGACGCGACCCAGCCGGTGGAAG
This sequence comes from uncultured Chloroflexia bacterium, assembly GCA_963772565.1. GTDB lineage: Bacteria > Chloroflexota > Limnocylindria > Limnocylindrales > CSP1-4 > CAIXZV01. Next base: position 28,471 of record CAVYXU010000053.1, on the reverse strand, counting down.
TGCGCTGCGGCGAGCGCAAACGCCTCGTCCGTCAGGACGTGGGACATCGCTGCCCGCTGAGCCAGCGGCACGTTGCGCAGGCGCGGCGCCAGCGATGCGCTGTACAGCAGGTGGCGCGCGTTGAGCAGGAATGTCAGGACGACGATCGGGGCCCACGGCAGCCCGGCGGCCACGTAGCCGACTGCGGCGAACTGTGCCGCGCCGGCGAACACGAACACGCTCATGGCCGTTGCCTCGAGCGGCGAATAGCCGGCGTTGCGCGCGGCCAGGCCGAACACCAGACCGAAGCCGATGACGGACACCGCGATGCCAGCGGTGTCGAGCAGGAGCTGTCGCCGTGCGGGGCGGAGATCGGGAATGTCGACCGCCCGGGTCACCGCGCGCTCGCCCGGCTAGCGGAGGAACGTCTTCGCGCAGGTCCCGTCGCAGACGACGTACACGGCGTGCTTCTCGACCGCGTACCCGGCCGCGTGGAGCAACCCGGCGCAGCCCGCCGTCGGGCACTTCCAGACCCACCAGCGCTCGTTGTCGTCGAGCGGCGTGGTCTCGGCCTGCAGCTTGTCGGCGAGCCCCTCGCGATCGGCGATCAACGTCGCCATGCGGGCGGCGCGCTCCGCCTCGGTCTCGCTGGTATACGGGTAGTTCTGGCCGACGTTCGAGGTCACGCACCCCTCCGTGTGTGCACGAGACGCCGGCGGCAGTTCGTGTGAGCGCAGCCTGCCACCGGCTGCCGGAGGATACCATCGGCCGCCCTGCCAAAGCGGGATCTCCACCGCGGCGTGCGTGCGAACCGAGCCGCGAACGCCCCGGCGAGCCAGCGGCCTATCGCGCCTCCGGCCGCCCCGTGCTTCGCGGGTCCGTGACCGCGGCCAGGCTCCCGCCAGCAGCCGGGCCTCCGCCCACCAGCTCGATCGCGTGCTCGTGCCCCAGGCTGCCGTCGTACGCGGCGCGCCGCAACGCATGGCCACGTGCGACCAGGGCGTCCTCGACGCCCGGAGCGAGGTCGCCATCCGCGAGCACCGCGACCGGCGGTGCAAGCCAGCCGTCGGGTTCCACGACCACCCGCGGCGCCGCGACGGCACGGGCAAGATCCGCTCCGCCGTCCACGAGCGCGGACACCAGCTGGATGTGGATCTGCGGCTGGATGTCGCCGCCCATCGATCCGCCGACGATCCAGGGGCGCCGTTCGCCGGAACGGAACAGCATCCCCGGCAACAGCGTGTGGGCGGTGCGCTTGCCGGGCGCGAGCACGTTCGCGTGGTCCGGGTCGAGCGAGAATGATGCGCCACGATTCTGGAAGTGGACGCCCGTGACCGGGTCCAGGACTCCCGATCCGAACCCGGCCGCGTTGGACTCGATCAGGCTCACGGCGTTGCCCTCCGCATCCACGACCCCCAGGTACGCCGTGCCACCGACCAGCGTTCGCGCCGCCGGTGGCGCCGGGTCCGCCCGTGCGGGATCGATCCGCGCGGCGAGCTCCTCGGCGTGCGCCGCCGACAGCAGGTGGTCGACCGGTATCAGGCGGCTCGCCGGGTCGGTCAGATATGCGTCGCGATCCGCGAACACGAGCTTTGCCGCTTCGAGCTGCAGGTGGAGCCATGTTGCATCCGACCAGCCGCGGTCACCGAACACGCCACCCGCAGCGGGCGCGAACCGCTCGAGCACGTTGAGGATCTGGAGCGCGAGCAGCCCGCTGCTGTTGGGCGGGTGCGTCGTGACGCGTACCCCGCGATATGTCGTCGAGATCGGCTCGGCCCACGTGCTCGCATGCCCTCGCAGGTCCTCGACCGTGAACGGGGCACCCGCAGCGGCGAGCCCGCTTGCCACTCGTTCGCCGAGCTCGCCGTCGTAGAGCGAATCGAACCCGTCGCGCGCCAGGACCGACAGCGTGGATGCCAGCGCGGGCAGCTGGACGAGCTCGCCCTCGCGCCAGGGCCGCCCGTCCGCGCGCCAGACGCTGCGCAGACCGGAAGCCCAGCCGGCGTCACCCACCGACCCGACGATCTGCTCGACCGCCCGGATGAGCCCGTCCCAGGCAGGGAACCCGGCGGCTGCCAGCTCGATCGCGGGCCCGAGGACGGCGTCGCGCGAGAGCCGTCCCCACCGTCGGTGGGCATCCGCCCAGGACCGGACGGCGCCCGGCACCGTGATCGTCAGCGGGCCGCGCAGCGGAATTCGGTTCAGGCCGCGCGCGCGAAGGGCCGCCGGGTCGGCGCCGGCCGGGGCGCGACCGGACCCGTTCAACGCAACCTGCGCGCCGGCGGCCTCGTCCCATACCAGCCAGAACGCGTCGCCGCCGATGCCACAGCCATTGGGCATCACGACCCCCAGCACCGCGTTGGTCGCGATCGCCGCATCCACCGCGTGGCCCCCGGCGGCGAGGACCGACAAGCCGGCCTGGGTCGCGAGATGGTGCGGGGCCACGACCGCGCCGTGTGCCCCTCGCGCGACCGGGATCCCGCTCTCAAGCATCCACGGCCCCGCTCGGGTCACCGGCGGGGACTTCCGGGCCGCCGACCTGGTGCTCATAGTGCCGGAGGTGCGACAGCGGCAGGAGCGCGATCGCCAGCAGCAGCAACGAGGCCATGAAGATCCCGTCGAGCCCCGCGTATTCGGCCGCGGCGCCGCCGATCAGGCTCCCGATGATCTGGCCGAGCCCGAGGAACACGGAATAGAGCCCCATGATCGCGCCGCGGTCGGCTGGATACGCTTCCGTGACGTCGGCCAGCAACCCGATCGCCGCGGGCGTGGCGCCGGCCAGGACGAACAGCCCGCCGGCTCCGGCGACCCCGAGCGCTGCATCGACCGGGAGGGGAGCGCCCATGGCGTGGTTGAACAGGATGCCGGCCACGACCATCACGCCCCCGCCGCCGATGCCGTAGCCGATGATCGTTGTCCGGCGGAGCGTGCGGAACTTGCCGCCCCAGTAGAGCAGCCCGGCGAAGAACAGCAGGGCCCCCATCCCCAGCCCCGCGCTGACCGACAGCTCGTCGAACCCGCCCATCAGCTGCTGGCCGGCGAACCGCGGATCGGGCGCGCGGACCAGCTGGAACAGGGTCTGGCTGGTGAACAGCCCGAGCGTGGCATTGATCGCGATCCAGGTCGGCGCGAGGAGCCACACGTGGCCGCCTCCGAGGATGCGCACGTAACGTCGCAACCCTTCGCCACGCGCGTGTGCCGCCGCCGCGGGTACCGGCTCCGCGGAAGCCGGGACGCCGAACCGGTAGATCGCGAGCGAGATGCCGTAGACGACCGCGTTGACCAGGAACGCGTCAGGGCCGAGCACCTTGAACAACGGGCCGGCCAGGATGAATCCGGCCAGCAGGCCGGCCAGCGTTGCCGCCTCGAACCTCGCCACCGCCCGTCCGCGGAGCACGTCGTTGCCGGCGGTCGCAAAGGCGATGAAGCCGAGGATCGAGGGAACCGACGACGCGGTCGCCATGCCCTCGAGGACGCGGGTGCCGCTGATCAGCGGCAGGTTGACCGTCAGCGCCGTGATCACGACGGCGGCCGCGCCGAACACCGGCCCGATCTGCATGATCCGGCGATGCCCCGTCCGGTCGGACAGGACGCCGAACAGGGGGGACCCCGTGAGCTCGCTGACGTAGAACAGCGCGCCCAGCGCCCCGACCGCAATGGCATCGACTCTCGTCCCGCCGTAGTCGGACAGGTTCGCGAGATAGAACACGAGCATCCCACCCGTCAGCCCGGTCGCCAGGCGGAGGGTGAAGGTGCCGAAGATCACCGCGAGCAGGGGGCGCGCCACGAGCGCAGCGTACCGGGTGCGCCCGCCACCGTGCTTCCCTGTCCGTCTCGCAGTCCGTATCATTCCTGCCCAACGGAAGTCCATGTCCGCGATGCCGTCGTCACCGGCGTCGACGCTCCGGTCCGGCCGGCGGCGATGTGGCCCCGATGGAGGAGCGCGAACCGTGTCTCACGTCGCGATCGTCACCGACTCCGCGAGCGACCTGCCGCCCGACGCGGCCGCCCGGCAGGGGATCGCCGTCGTCCCCCTCGTCGTGAGCTTCGGGGCGGAGACCTTCCGGCCCGACGTCACGCTGACGACGGACGAGTTCTGGGCCCGCATGACGGCCCCGGATGCGCCGTTCCCGACCACCGCCGCGGCGGCGCCGGGTGATTTCCTGGGCGAGTTCCAACGGGCCTTCGACGGGGGCGCCGAGTCCGTGGTTTGCGTCAACGTGTCCGGATCGCTGTCGGGGACGCTCAAGTCCGCGGAGGTGGCCCGCGGGTTGCTTCCCGATCGCGAGATCCACGTCATCGACTCCCGGACCGCGTCGATGGGCGTCGGGATGCTGGCTCAGGTTGGTGCTGAGCTGGCGGCCGAAGGTGTCTCCGGCGAGGAGATCGCCCGCGTCCTCGAGGCCCGCAAGGCGGACGTGGACCTGTTCGTCGCGCTGGACACGCTCGAGTACCTCAAGCGCGGCGGTCGGATCAGCGGCGCGCGCGCCGCGGTCGGGACGATGCTCTCGATCAAGCCGATCATCACCGTGATCGACGGTGTGGTCGAGAACGCGGACCGCGTCCGATCGCGCCACAAGGCGCGCGAGCGAACGCTCGAGCTGCTCACGGCCAGCCCGCTCGAGCGAGCGTCGCTGCTGCACACGACCAACGCCGATGTCGAGGAGTTCCGCGAGCAGTTCCTGCAGCGCTCGGGCCTCGATCCGTCCAGGGTCCAGACGATGACGGTCGGCCCCTCGGTCGGCCCTCATCTCGGGCCGGGGTGTGTGGGCGCCGTGGTGATGCGCCGACACTGAACCCGCGCTTCGCGAGCGCCGGCACCCTGCCACTGGACAGGGTCGCCGGGGTGACGGAATAGTTGCGGGCGGGTGACGACCGGCCCATGGCTCCCGGCCGACGACGTCTATACTTCACTTCCAGAGGCGGCGCGCCACGTCCCCGGCCATGCCACGTTCGGGGGCAAGATCCGCGCCCCGTGGGGTCGTCCGGAAGACGGCCCAGCGACCCGGGGCGGTGCGGTCTGCCCCGACACGAGAGGACCCTCCGTTCCATGATGACGGAACAGATCGCGGCGCCCATCAACGCATGGCACGTCGCGCAGCAGCAGTTCGATCTGGCGGCCGACCGGTTGAACCTGGAGCCCGGCCTCCGTCGCGTCCTTCGGGAGCCGCGGCGCGAGCTCACGGTGCATTTCCCGGTTCACATGGATGACGGCAGCGTCCAGGTCTTCACCGGCTTCCGCGTCCAGCACAACCTGGGCCGGGGACCGGCCAAGGGTGGCATCCGCTACCACCAGGACGTCTCGATCGACGAGGTCAAGGCCCTCGCGATGTGGATGACCTGGAAGTGCGCGGTCGTGGGCATCCCGTACGGCGGTGGCAAGGGCGGCGTGATCGTCGACCCCAAGAAGCTGTCGCAGAAGGAGCTCGAAGGCCTGAGCCGCAGGTTCTTCACCGAGATCGAGGTCCTGGTCGGCCCCGAGCGCGATATCCCCGCCCCCGACGTCAACACGACACCCCAGGTCATGGCCTGGTTCATGGACACGTACTCGATGCACGTCGGGTACACGGTCCCGGGCGTCGTCACCGGCAAGCCGATCAGCCTGGGTGGCTCCGAGGGACGCAACGAGGCGACCGCGCGCGGCTGCGTATACACCGTCGTCGAGGCCTCCCGGCACGTCGGCCTGGACCTCAAGACCGCCAAGGTCGCCGTCCAGGGCTTCGGCAACGCCGGCAACATCGCGGCACAGCTCATGGTCGAGGAGGGCTCGACGGTCGTCGCCGTGTCCGACTCGCAGGGCGGCATCCGCAACATGGCCGGCCTCGACATCGCCCGCGTGCTCAGCTGGAAGGCGGAGCACGGCACGGTCTGCGGGTTCCCCGGCGCGGAGGACGTCACCAACGCCGAGGTCCTCGAGACCGAGTGCGACGTGCTGATCCCGGCCGCCCTCGAGAACCAGATCACCGTCCAGAACGCGGACAAGATCAAGGCCAAGATCGTCGCCGAGGCCGCCAACGGCCCCACGACGCCGGCCGCGGACGCGATCCTGTACGAGCGCGGGATCTTCCTGATCCCGGACATCCTGTGCAACGCCGGTGGCGTGACCGTCAGCTACTTCGAGTGGGTCCAGGACCTCAACCGGGACCACTGGACGGAGGCGGACGTCAACGCCAAGCTCAAGATCATCATGGTCAAGGCGTTCAACGAGGTGCTCGCGACGTCGCTTCGTGAGCAGGTGAACATGCGCACCGCCGCGTACCTCGAGGCGGTCCAGCGTGTCGCGGACGCCACCGCGCTGCGGGGCCTGTACCCGTAGATTCCTGCCGGGGCCACGCCCTGGACGAATGAGCCAACGGTCGATCGGCCCGGCATCCGCCGGGCCGATCGGATTCCAGGCCGGTCGCGGGTGCTGGGCGGCCCCTTCCGCTCGCAAGGTCGCTACGGGGACGGGCCGCGGGCATGAGCCGGTGGGCGCGCAGCTTGAGCCCGACCTCGGTCGGCGGCGCCACCCCAACCACGATCAGGGGCATGCGTGGCAGACACGCGTTCGGGTCGACCCTGCTCGCTCCGTGCGTCGCCCGCATGGCCGCAACGCGAAGTCCGACAGCGGGTGCCGGCGTTGGCTCGTCCTCGTGCGTCGCGCGAACGAACCCATCCGCCGCGTCCAATATCTGTGCTTCGCACGCACGATCACGCGGGATGCCGGGGCACGGCCCCGGAGACGGCCCCGGGGGCGCCGGAACCGCGTCTGCTAGAGTCCGGCCATGCTCGACCACGAGGAGAAGTTCCTGTTCAAGGAGGAGATCCTCCACCTTGCCAACGCGCTGGCCGATCCGGGCAGCCTGGACAACGTCGAGGACCTGCTCACGGACGTCATCACCAGCCCTCGGTTCGACTCCGAGGTGTTCACCCTCGAGCGGAGTCTCCAGGTGATGCTCGGCGCCCGCGCCGGGACGACGCTCGTCGGCCTGGTCACGGTTGCGCCCGAGGTGTTCGAGGAGGTCGCCGAGGTCCGGATCCCGCCCGAGGTGCATGAGCGTCTGGTCGCCTGGCGGGCGAGGTTCGGGCTCGCCATCGACAACGCGCTCAACTTCCTCAACAACCCGGACGGCATCCAGGGCCACAACTTCGCCACCCAGATCGCGCACGTCGAGGAGCGGCGCGTGCTCCAGGGCCGGCTGACCATGGTCCGTTACAACAACGAGCCCCAGTTCTTCGTCGCCGATGCCGCCGTGTTCCTGGGCCTCGTCACCGACGTCATGGAGCGCCTGGGGCCGTACCTCGAGCCCGACAGCGTGGACGAGGAGTCGCTGACCCGGCTGCGCGAGGCGGTCCAGCTGATCGAGCGCAAGACCGCGCCCCGCGGCTGACGGCCCGGCACCGCGGCTCCGATGCGGCACCTGTACCTCGCTGCCACGGGCCAGAACCGGGGCAAGACCACGGCCTCGCTGGGCTTGCTCGACGGGTTCGTGCGCCGCGGCCTGCGGACCGGGTTCATGAAGCCCGTCGGGCAGCGGACGGTCATCGAGGACGGTCAGCCCGCGGACGAGGACGCGGTCCTGATGCGCACCATCTTCGGGCTCGCAGAGCCGTACCCGGTGATGAGCCCGGTGCACATTCCGCGCGGGTTCACCAAGCGGTACATCGCGGGCCAGGTCGTGGAGGATCTGGGCGCCCGGATCCGCGACGCGCACCGCGAGTTCAGGGACCACGACGTGCTCCTGGTCGAGGGTACCGGCCACGCCGGGGTCGGCGCCGTCGTCGGCCTGTCGAACGCGGTCGTCGCCCGGTTGCTCGGGGCGCCGGCGGTGATCGTGTCCGAGGGTGGCGTGGGCCGTCCGATCGACGAGATCGTCCTCAACGCCTCGCACTTCGCCGCGCACGGCGTGCCGGTCGCGGGGGCCATCGTCAACAAGGTCCGGATCACCGAGCAGCCCGGGATCAAGGACACGCTGGAGCGAGGGCTGGCAAAGCACGGGATCCCGCTGCTGGGGGTCCTCCCGTACCGACCGATCCTGTCCAACCCCACCCTGGGCATGATCCTCGAGGGCGTCGGCGGCAGGGTCATCCACCCCGGCAAGAGCCTGGACCGCGTGATCGACGATGTCGCGATCGGGGCGATGGAGCCGCGCCACATGCTCGAGCGCGTCCGGCCGGGAACCCTGGTCATCGTCCCGGGTGACCGCGAGGACGTGATCCTGACCATCACCACCGCGCACCTCACCGGCCGGGCGCGTGCCGCGGCGCTGGACCGCCTCGTGGGCGTGACGCCGGGCGCCGTCGAGGCCGGGCCCGAGGGCGCGGCGATCGGGCTGCTCCTGACCGGTGGGTACCAGCCGCGCCCCGAGGTCCTGGCCGCGATTCACGAAGCCGGCCTGTTCGCCGCGTTGGTCGAGGATGACACCTACGCCGTGGCGTCCGAGGTGCACGACCTGTTAGTCAAGACGCATGCCGGGGACGCGGACAAGATCGCGATGATCAAGACGCTGGTGGGGGAGTTCCTCGAGATCGACCGGCTGCTCGAGACGGCGACCGAGGCGTCGTTCGCCTGACGGCCGCGCTCGCGTCGAGTTGCCTGCGGCGTGGCTAGCCGGACGCTCGGGCGAAGCGGGGCAGGTATGGGAGGTTGGCTTCGATGATCGCGTCGAGCAGGGCTGGCGCGATGGCTGCGGGGACCAGCGGGTTCGCGATCAGCGCACGCAGCGCGTCCCGGTCCGATCCGCTCAATGCCGCCCTGATCACCTGCATCTCGTACGCCTTGACGTGCTGGACGAGTCCCAGCATCTCGGACGCGAGCGGCGCCGTGGACAGCGGATGGGCGCCGTCACGATCGATCCTCGACGCCACCTCGACCACCGCATCGGGCGGCAGGTTGGGGATTGCTCCGTCGTTGCGGACATCGACCACGTGGGTGGCTCCATCGCCGGTGTGGAGCGACTCGATCAGGGCGGCCGCCGCCTCGCTGTAGTAGGCCCCGCCCCGTTGCTCCAGCAGCTCCGGCTTCCGGTTCAGCGTTGGATCCCGGTACAGTTCGAGCAGCTCGCGCTCGATGTTGATGACATCGGTGGCCCGGCTGGCGCCGTCGAGCTGCTCGCGCAGCACGTCGCTCGTGGCGTAGTAGTAGCGCAGGTAGTACGACGGCACGGCGCCCAGCGCTCGCACGAGGGACAGGGCAAAGTGATCGTCGGCGGTCACGATCGGGTCCCCGGCGTCGATCAGTGCCGGCAGGCGGTCCTCGCCGTCGACGAACACCTCGCGGATCCAGGTTAGGTGGTTGAGCCCGACGTGGTCGAGCGCGACCCGATCGGGGGCGACCTCGAACCGCCGCGCGAACGCCCGCTGGAACCCGATTGCGACGTTGCACAGCCCGAGCGCGTGGTGCCCGGCGTCGATCAGCGCCTGCGAGACGATCCCGACCGGGTTGGTGAAGTCCAGGATCCAGCTGCCAGCGGCGCCCCTGCGGGCCGCCTCCTCCGCGATCTCGAGCACCAGCGGGACGGTCCGCAGCGCCTTCGCGAACCCGCCTGGCCCGGTCGTCTCCTGGCCGATGACGCCAAAACGGTGGGGGAGGGTCTCGTCCACGAGGCGCGCCGCCTGGCCGCCCACCCGCAGCTGGATCAGGGTGTATGCGGCGCCGTCGAGCGCCGCGCTCCGGTCGCCCGTGAGGACCAGCCGCCCCGGCCATCCGGCCGCACCGAGGATCCGCGACGCGAGCCCGCCGACGATCTCGAGCCGCTCGATGTCCGGATCCTGGAGCACGAGCTCGCTGATCGGCAGCACCGCAGCCCGGCGCGCAAACCCCTCGACCAGCTCGGGGGTGTAGGTGCTGCCCCCGCCCACCACCGCGATCTTGAGGCTCATCGACGGCACCTCGCTGCCGGCCACCCATGGCCAAACCCTTGACAGATTGCTTATAACCTTATCAGCAACTTCGTCCACGGCAAGAGGGCGCTGGCGACGCACATGGCCAGGTTTCGACTCCTCGCAGGTCCTGTTCCGCTGCACCACCAGGTGTATCTCGACCTGCGCGCCGCCATCGATGCGGGCGAGTGGCGACCGGGTGATCGCCTGCCACCCGAGCGAGAGCTCGCCCTGCGCTACGGCTGCAGCCTGATCACGGTCCGCCGTGCCCTCGGAGATCTCGCTCGCGAGCGACGCCTCGAGCGCGCCCGTGGCCGGGGCACGTTCGTCACCAGGCCACCGATCGACCTCGACCTCGACGGCACCATGTCGTTCAGCGAGGAGCTCCAGCGCCTGGGGCACGACCCCGCGACTCGCGTGGTCACTGCCCGGACGCTGCCCGCCGAGCTGAGCGTCGCCGACGCCCTCGAGATCGCGGTCGGCGCATCCGTGGTCCATCTCGAGCGCCTGCGGATGGCCGACGGAGAGCCCCTGCTCCTCGAGCAGGTGTTTCTGCCGGAGGCGCGCTTCCCGGGGCTCCTGGCCGGAGACCTCGAGCGCGGGTCCCTGTACGAGCTCCTCACCGAGCGGTACGACACGCCGGTCGTGCGTGCCCACGAGGCGCTCGAGCCGATCGCCCTGCCGGCGCGCGAGGCACGTCTGCTGGGCGTCGATCCGCACCGGCCCGCACTGCTGATCGAGGGGCTCGCGTTCGACCGGGCGGGCCGGCCCGTCGAGTTCGCCCGCTCATTCGTCCGCGGGGACCGGACGCGCTACTACGTGGAGCGGGTCGTCGTCCGATCCGGCTCCACGTCCGGCGAGGCGACCCCGAGCGGCGTCGACACCGGCATCGAGATCAGCTCTCGGCGTACCCAGCGACAGACCTAGCGCCGCCGTTCATCGGCGGGCAGGCCAGGACAGGAGGAGGAGCAGATGCGAGCGATCCAGACCTTCGCAGCAGCCGGTGTGCTGGCGCTCGTCGCCGGCGCATGCGGCAGCAGCGCTCCCACGACCGCGCCCGGTGGCGCGACCCAGGAGCCCGGGAGCTCCGCATCGGCGCCCGCCGAGTCGGCGGCCGCCGGCCAGGTGGAGATCCGCTGGTATTGCTGCCTCGGCGGCGGCGACGCCCCGGAGCAGGTCGCGGTGGAGAAGCAGGTCGTTGACGAGTTCAATGCCAGCCACCCCAACATCAAGCTGACGTTCGAAGCGGTGCCCTACGCCGGCGCGAATGATGCGCTGGCGACAGAGATCGCCTCCGGCAACGGCCCCGACATCGTCGGCCCGGTCGGCATCGGCGGCGCCAACGCCTTCCACGGGCAGTGGCTCGACCTCGCGCCGCTGATCCAGAAGACGGGCTACGACCTTTCCGGCATCCCGGCGGACGCCGTGAACGTGTACAAACTGGACGAGGGCCAGGTCGGCATCCCGTTCGCAATCTACCCGTCGGTCATGTTCTATTCCAAGAGCCTGTTCAAGGAAGCCGGCCTCGCGGAGCCGCCGCACAAGTACGGCGACAAGTACACGATGCCCGACGGATCGCAGGTCGACTGGACGTACGACACGGTCCGCCAGATCGCGAAGATCCTGACCGTCGACAAGAACGGCAAGGACGCCACCCAGGCGGGCTTCGACCCCGCGAACATCGTCCAGTGGGGGTTCGAGCCGCAGCGCGACGACCTGCGCGGCATGGGTGCCTACTTCGGATCAGGCTCCCTGGCCGCATCCGACGGCAAGACGGCCCAGATCCCGGACGCCTGGAAGGCCGCATGGCAGTTCTGGTACGACGGGATGTGGACTGACCACATCAGCATGACCGGCCCGGTGTTCAGCAGCCCCGACATCAACCCCGAGGACTACCCGTTCTTCACCGGCAAGATCGCGATGAGCCTCAACTTCCTGTGGTCGACCTACGGCCTCGAAGGCCTCGACGGCGACTGGGACATGGGCATCGTGCCGTCGTACAACGGCCAGGTGACATCGGCGTTCAACGCCGACACCTTCCGGATCCTCAAGAACACCAAGCACCCGGACGAGGCGTTCGAGGTGCTGAGCTATCTGCTCGGCCAGGGTTCCGCGGAGCTGTTGGCGACGTATGGCGCGGTGCCTGCCCGCACGGCCGATCAGGCGGCGTTCTTCTCGGGCCAGGATGAGACGTTCACCCAGAAGCCCGACTGGCAGGTCGCGCTGGACAGCATCCAGTTCGCCGACAATCCGAACTTCGAGTCGTACATGCCCGCCTACAACGAGACCCTCGGCCTCGTCGGCTCGGGCGGCAAGTACACGACCAAGTGGCAGACGGACAAGGGCCTCAACATGAGCCAGGAGTTCGACGCGCTGCGCGCCGAGATCCAGGCCATCTGGGACAAGCAGCAGTAGCCTCGACGCCAGGTTCGGCCGGACCCGCCGGCCCCATCGTGTCCCCGTCCGCGATCGCCGTCGGACGGGGACACCGGCACATCCATCCGAGGGACCGATGATCGCCAGCCGGCCCACCTCGTGACGGCCGTCACGCAGCCCGATCGCTCCCCGCCCCGCCGCCTGCGGCGTCCGGAGGCGTTCCGCATGTCGCGCCTTGCCTGGCGTGAGGCGCGCTGGGGCTACCTGTTCCTGGCGCCCTGGATCGTCGGGTTCTTCGTGTTCACCCTGGCCCCGATGGTCGCGTCGCTGCTGTTCACGTTCACCAACATCAACCTCGCCCAGGAGGAGCCGCTCGCGTTCATCGGGCTCCGCAACTGGCAGACGCTGCTGGGCGACCACCAGACCTGGGATTCACTGGGCGTAACGGTCCGCTTCGCCCTGCTCCAGCTACCGGTCGCCATCGCGCTGCCGTTCATGCTGGCGCTCGCGCTCAACAGCAGGTATCTCAAGGGTCCCGGGATCTTCCGGGTCCTGTTCTTCCTGCCCTACGTGATCCCGTTCGTCTCGGGGGTGCTGATCTGGCAGGGGATGCTCAACCTGGAGACCGGCTGGGTCAACGAATTCCTGCGGTTCACCGGGGTCGAGAACCCGCCCAACTGGCTCAACGACACCGCGGTCATCTACCCGGCGCTCGTGTTCATCGGCATCTGGGGCGTCGGGGCCGGGATCATCGTCAACCTGGCCGGGCTGCGGGGGATCCCGTCAGAGCTGTACGACGCCGCGCGGATCGACGGTGCCGGTTGGTGGGGCTCATTGCGCAACGTGACGCTGCCGATGATGTCGCCGGTCATCTTCTACACGCTGGTGCTGGGCATCGTGGAGGTGCTCCAGTACTTCCTGGTGCCGCTGGTGCTCAACAACGGCACGGGCGAACCCGGGGGCAGCACGTTCTTCTTCAACCTGTACCTGTACAAGAACTTCTTCACGTACCAGAACATGGCCTACGGGGCGACGCTCGCGTGGCTGCTGTTCATCGTCACGCTGGTCACCGCGCTGATCGTGTTCCGGACGTCGCGGCGCTGGGTCTACTACGCGGGCGAGCGGTAGGGCCCGGGCAGCGTGGACACCCCCATCGGACGCCGCAACGACCTCGAAACGCCGGGCGTGCCGCGGCGGCCGCTGCTGGCCAGGCTGCGTCCCCGCCGGCCGAAGGAGACGGGCCGCTCGTTCGTGTTCACGTTCATCGTCGTGGTCATCGTGGCCGCGTTCCTGTCGCCGATCCTGCGCTCGGTCATGGTGTCGCTCAAGACGCCCGACCAGCTGTCCGAGACGAACGCGCCGTTCCTGCCCTCGGTGCCCCAGACGTTCGCGTGGGAGGGCAAGGACTACGACGTCTACCTGGTCCCGGTCGACGGCGTGGATCGTACGCTCGCGCTGGTCAATCCCGGCCGCCAGCAGAGCCAGTTCATCGATCCCGCCACTCCCGACGCCGGACTGATCACGTGGGACGGATCGTGGCGGACGCTCGAGCGGGCATGGACGCTGGCGCCCGCATGGCAGAACTACGCCGACGTGTGGGACCTGATCGACTTCCCGCGCCTGCTGTTCAACACCGTCGTGATCTCCCTGATCGGGATGGTCGGCACGCTGGTGTCGTGCACGCTGGTCGCCTACGGCTTCGCCCGCTTCCGGTTTCCCGGCCGGTCACTGCTGTTCACGGTGCTGATCGCGACGATCTTCCTGCCGGCCGCGGTCACGATCGTTCCGACCTACACGATGTTCGCGAAGATCGGCTGGGTGGGCACGTGGCTGCCGCTGCTGATCCCGACCTTCTTTGCCAACGCGTACGACGTGTTCCTGCTGCGCCAGTACATGCTGACCATCCCGCGCGAGATGGACGAGGCCGCTGCGATCGACGGCGCGGGCCCGTTGCGGACGCTGGTCTCGGTGATCCTGCCGCAGGCGTGGCCGGTGATCGTGGCGGTCGCCATCTTCCACCTCGTCTACTCCTGGAACGACTTCTTCAACCCGCTGATCTACCTGTCGACCAAACCCGAGCTCCAGCCGCTCGCGGTGGGCCTCCAGCGCTTCAACGGGATCCACTACCGCAATCCCGCCTACGTGCAGGCCGGCACGCTGATGACGATGCTCATCCCGGTGATCCTGTTCCTGATCTTCCAGCGCGTGTTCATCCGGGGCGTGGTCATCACCGGCGTGGAGAAGTGAGCTCTGCCTCGCCGTTCCGTGTCGCGCTCACGTTCGACGCCGAGCATCCCGACCGTCCCACCGAGCCCGGCGTCACGGCCGCGATCCTGGATCGGCTGGACGGGCTGACCGTCCCGGCCACGTTCTTCGTCCAGGGCCGCTGGGTGGAGGCCGAGCCCGCCGTCGCGGCGCGGATCGTGCACGATGGGCACCTCGTGGGCAGCCATTCGCATCACCATGCGCGGATGACGATGTTGACCAACGCCGGCCTGGCGCGCGACGTGCGGGCCGCCGAGGCCGTGATCCGGGCCGCGACCGGCGTCGACCCGAGGCCCTGGTTCCGCTGCCCGTTCGGCGCCGGCGCGGACAGCGCGCGGGTCATCGACCGTCTCGGCTCGCTGGGCTACCGCGACGTCGGCTGGCACGTGGACGGGCGCGACTGGGCGGGTGGCAGCGTCCGCGCTCTCGAGCGGCGGGTCGTCCGGGGAGCGTTGGCCCACGGCGACGGTGCGGTGGTGCTGCTCCACGGCTGGCCGGCGATCACGGCCGGTGCGCTGCCGGCGATCGTTCGCACCCTGCGCGAGGCCGGCGCCGAGCTGGTGCGGATCGATGCGCTGGAGGCCGTTCCGGGCGACGGGCCGTCCCGTCGGACGCCGTCCCGTCGGACGCCGTCCCGTCGGACGCCGTCCCGGGAGCCTCGTCGGGGATGGCGCACGGATGACCGTCCCGATCATCGCGGTCGACGGCGGCAACTCCAAGACGGACGTCGCGCTGCTGACGGAAGACGGCTCGGTACTCGCCACGCTCCGCGGCCCCACGGTGTCCCAGCAGCAGGTCGGTGTCGGCGAGGCGGGGCGGCGGCTGGTCGCGCTGGCGCGTCAGGCGGCCGGGCGGGCGGACATCACGACCGACGCAGGAGCGAGCCTCGGCTCGCTGGCCGTGCTGTGCCTCGCGGGAATGGACCTGCCGTCCGATCGGCGCGAGCTGCAGGCCGCCCACGGCGGATCGGGGCTCGCCGCGGAGGTTGTCCTGCGCAACGATACCGAGGCGGCGCTCCGGGCCGGATCGCCCGAACCCTGGGGGGTGGCGGTGATCCTGGGCTCCGGGCTCAACGCGGTCGGCATCGCGCCCTCCGGCCGGGAGGCGCGGTTCGCCGGCCTTGGGCCGATCAGCGGCGATCGTGGTGGCGGCGGGACGCTGGGGATGGACGCGCTGGGCGCGGCGGTCAGGGCCGTTGACGGGCGTGGGCCTCGAACCTCGCTCGAGGCGCTGGTACCGGCGGCGTTCGGGCTGCGGCGACCGATCGACGTGACCATCGCCCTGTATCGGGGCCGGATCGCCATGGACCGGATCCAGGAGCTGGCGCCGGTCCTGGTCGGCGCGGCGATGGACGGTGATCGGGTCGCGCTCGAGGTGCTCAGCTCACTGGCCGGAGAGGCCGCCGCGTTCGCCATCGCGGCAATCCGTCGGACCGGGCTCGTCCGTGCGACGGTCCCGGTGGTTCTGGCGGGCGGGGTTGCACGCGGGGCGGATCCGCTGCTGACCGCGATGATCACCGAGCGTGTTCGAAAGGTGGCGCCGGCGGCCGTCGTGACCGTGCTTCACGCGCCGCCGGTGCTCGGGGCTGCGCTCCTCGCTCTCGACCTCGTCTCACCCGGTGACCGGAAGGCCCAGGAACGCGCGCGGGCGGCGCTCACGACCGAGGCGCTCGCGGCATCGCCGGCTGCCTGACCCGGCACCGGAGCGGGATCGGCGGTCAGGTCACCCGCTCAGCCCGCAGGCTCAGCCCGCAGGCTCAGCCCGCAGGCTCAGCCCGCAGGCTCAGCCCGCAGGCTCATTGTCGATCAGGCGGACGCCGTCAATCCGGACGGCCATCGAGAGCAGGGCGGGGCCCGCGACCCGGTCCAGCTCAACGAGCGTGTCGGGGTCGGCAACGGACACGTAGTCCGGCTCGGCCAGCGGCTCGGCGGCCAGCACGTCGCGCATCTCCCCGCGCACGGCTTCGGCATCCAGTTCGCCTGCCTCGATGCGCGCTGCACCGGCGAGCAGCGAACGCCGGAGAACTGGCGCGGCCGCTCGTCCGGCAGGCGTGAGCCGCGCGTTGCGTGACGACAATGCCAGCCCGTCAGGCTCGCGCACGGTCTGGCACGGGACGACCTCGGTGGGCAGCGCGAGATCCAGCGTCATCCGCCGGATGACGGCGACCTGCTGGTAGTCCTTGAGCCCGAAGTACGCGCGATCCGCACCGACCAGCGAGAACAGGATCGCGACGACCGTCGCCACCCCGTCGAAGTGCCCCGGTCGTGCCGACCCCTCGAGCGGCTGCGCGATCGCCCCGACGGAGACCTGCGTGTCGGACCCAGGCGGATAGACCTCCTCCACCGCCGGCGCGAACACGACGTCCACGCCCGCCGCACGGCAGGCTTCGAGGTCCCGCTCCTCGTTCCGCGGATATCGCGTGAAGTCGGCCGCCTCGCCGAACTGGCGCGGATTGACGAAGATCGACACGACCACCGTCCCGTTCTCGGCACGCGCCTGCTCGATCAGGGTGGTGTGCCCGGCGTGGAGCCAGCCCATGGTGGGGACGAACCCGATCGGCCGGGGCATGCGGCCGAGGATCTCGCGCAGCTCGGACCGCGTCCTGACGATCTCCATCGACGGCGGCGGTCCTCGGCGCGCGCCTAGAGGTCGCGGTCGAGCGGGATCCCCGCCAGGTCCGCGATCCCGTCGGTCCGGTCCGCCGTCGAGCGGCCGAGCACCTCGTCCAGCACGGCCGGGTCCATGAGCACGGTCTCGGCCTCGCCCGGGAACGTGCCCGCCTCGACGTCCGCGCGGTACTGCGTGATCGCGCCCAGGATGGTTCCCCGCAGGTCCGCGTAGCGGCGCGCGTGCTTCGGGACCCAGTCGCCGAGCCCCATGGTGTCGGTGATCACCTGGATCTGCCCGGAGCAGCCCGCGCCCGCGCCGATCCCGATCGTCGGGATCCGGAGCCGCTCGGTGATCGCGGCGGCCAGCTGGCCGGGCACGAGCTCCAGGACGACCGCAAAGGCCCCCGCCTCCTGCACCGCGAGCGCGTCCGCCATGAGCTGGCGGGCCTGGTCCTTGGACTTGCCCTGCACCCGGACCCGGCCTATCGCGTTGATCGCCTGGGGCGTGAGGCCGATGTGCGCCATGACCGGGATGCCGGCCTTGACCAGCGCCTCGATGATCCGCGCGCTGCGCACGCCGCCCTCGACCTTGACCGCCTGTGCCCCGGCCTCGCGCAGGAAACGCCCGGCGTTGGCAATGGCCGCCTCGGGCGACGAGTATGAGAGGAACGGCATGTCCCCGACGACCATCGCCCGCTTGGTGCCCCGCACCACGGCCTTGGTGTGGTGGAGCATCTCGTCGACCGACACCCGGACCGTGGTGTCGTAGCCGAGCATGACCTGGGCCAGCGAGTCGCCGACCAGGATCAGCGGAATGCCGGCCTCGTCCACGATCTCGGCGGTGGGGTAGTCGTAGGCGGTGATCGTCGCGATGCGCACGCCATCCGCGTGGAGCTTGGCGATGTCGACGACCGAGATGCGGCGGGGGGTGTCGGATTGGGCGCTCATCGGGCAGCCTCCGTGCGAGTTCCCGAAGTGTGCGCCCGGGTGTCGCGTTCGTCCAACAGGACCACCACCCGGTCCAGCAGGCGGTCCGCGACCGCGCGCTTGGCGAGCAGTGGAAGATCCTCGCGCGACCCGTCGGCGCCAAGGATCGACACGCGGTTGGTGTCGCTGCCGAAGCCGGAGCCTGGCTCTGCGACGTCGTTGGCCACCAGCAGGTCCGCCCCTTTGCGCCGGAGCTTTTCCGGCGCCCGCTCGAGCGAGCCGGTCTCGGCCGCGAACCCGACGATGACCGGGCGCGGCGCCAGATCACGAGCCAGGATGCCCGCCTCGGCCAGGATGTCCTCGGTCGGCTCGAGGTCGAGGGTGAGCGAATCCGCACGGGCGAGCTTGGTCGATGCCGCGGCTCGCGGCCGGAAGTCCGCCACCGCCGCGGCCATCACCAGGGCGTCCGCGGGTCCGTCGAGCAGCGCGTCGATGACGGCCGTGCGCATCTCAGCGGTCGACTCGGCAGCCACGACCGTTGCCGCGTCCGGCAGCGCCACCTCGACCCGGCCGGCGACGATCGTGACCCGCGCGCCGCGCGCGAGCGCGGCCTCTGCGATCGCCGTGCCCATCCGTCCGGAGCTGCGGTTGCCGATGTACCGCACCGGGTCGATGGCCTCGACGGTCCCGCCGGCGCTGACGACCACGTGACGGCCTTCGAGATCGGGCTCGTGCGCCGGCTCCACCAACGGCGGGCGGGCGTCGGCGTCCGGCTGACGGATCGGCCGATCGGCGAGCAGCTCGACCACGGCGTCGACGATCGCGGGCAGCTCCGCGAGGCGGCCGATCCCGGACTGGCCGGATGCCAGCGAGCCGACATCGGGCGGCACCAGCCGGTAGCCGAACACGCCCTCGAGGCGTTGCACGTTGTCGCGCGTCGCCGGGTGGGTCCACATGTCGCCGTCCATGGCCGGCGCGAACACCACCGGGGCCGAAGTGGCCAGGCAGGCCGCCGTCACCGTGTCGCTCGCGATGCCGTTGGCCATCGCGCCCAGCCAGCGGGCGGTCGCCGGCGCCACCACGATCGCATCGGCGGCATCAGCGACCACGATGTGTCCGATGCGCTGGTCCGGGAGCAGCCCCAGGACGTCGGTCTCCACCGGGTGGCGCGACAACGCCCCGAACGTGAGCGGGCCGACGAACTGCGCGGCGGCCGGGGTGAGCATGACGACGACGTCGGCGCCTTCCGCGCGCAGCAGCCGCAGCAGCTCGACCGCCTTGTAGGCCGCGATCGAGCCGCACACGCCGAGACCGATCAGCCGCCCATCGAGGCGCCCGGACGTCGTCACCGCCGGCTCGCGCTCATCGCACCGACCCCGCGAGGGGCTCGCCGCCGGCGACCTCCGCGTACAGGATCGCCAGCCCCTTGAGCGTCAGGTCGGGATCGATGACGTCCACGCCCTCGACGCCACGCGCCCACGGTGCCGCCGACAGGCCGCCGGTCAGGATCGCGCGTACCGCGCCGGGATCGACATCGGACGTCTCGGCGAGCTCGGCACGCAGCCGCGCGAGGAGTCCGGACGCGAGGGCCTGGTAGCCGAAGATCGTGCCCGCCTGCATCGCGCTCACCGTGTCGCGGCCGATCGCCCGGTCGGGCGTCCGCAGCTCGATCCGCGGCAGCTTCGCGGTCCGCGCCGCCAGCGCCTCGAGGCCAAGCTCGAGCCCGGGAGCGATCGCGCCACCGACGTAGGCGCCGTCGAGCCCGACGCAGTCGAGCGTGGTGGCCGTGCCGAAGTCCACGACCACCGCGGGCGTGCCGTACAGCCGCGCCGCCGCCAGCGAGTTGACCAGCCGGTCCGCGCCGACCTCGCCCGGCCGATCCACGCGGATCGCCAGCGGAACCGTGCCGGCCGCAGCGATCAGGATGGGGATGTTGCGGCGGAAGGCGACGGCCTCGAGCGCAGCGGTCATCGATGGCACGACGGACGCGACCGCGATCGAATCCACACCCTCGAGCGATCGCCGATCCAGGGCGAGGAGCCCGGCGAGGATGACCTCGAGCTCGTCGGCCGAGGCCGCGCGGTGCGTTCCCGCCCGGCGGGTGGCGATGAGGACGCCGGCGTCCACGAGGCCGAGCGTCACGTTCGTGTTGCCGATGTCGACCGCGAGCAGCATGCGTCGATCATACGGGGTGGCCCGGCGGCCCCGATCGGTGCGAACTTCACCGACCCGCAACCGCCCGGTCCGCTACGATCGGCGGTGTCGGGCCGCTCCCGGGAAGGCGGCGCGGCGCGCCGCTCCAGAGTCCTCGACCCATGAGGTGGGAGCCCACGTGTCGAACGATCCGCCCGCGAAGTTCTTCGTCAACCAGGGTCTCGTGACGAGCCGGACTGACGTCCAGCATCTCCTGCGCCCGATCCTCAGGCAGACCGTCTCGTACCGGTATCTCCGGGGCCGGGACGTGGTCGCGCACGGGACCGGGTGGGTGGAGCGAATCGTCGCCGACGAGCCCGAGATGTCGACGTTCTTCACGCCGATCTCGATCACTCTGAACGTGGACTCGTTCGAGCACCTCGAGTTCGAGACCCGCCCCGACCAGCTGCTCGTCTACACCCTCGTCCAGGGCGATGAGCGGGTGATCATCGAGTTCGTGCCAGGCGTCGCCGACGAGGACGAGGGACCGTTGGCGCCGCGGCAGCTCGAGTTCGACACCAGCGGGTTCGTCCAGATGGAGCTGCTCGGCCTGGAGGGGGCCGAGGAGTAGGGGATCGCGGAGCGAACCGTCCGTGGGAGGTTCCCGCGGACAGGCGGGGGAGCCGAGCACGAGACGAGGGAGGTCCCAGGAGCCCATGAGCGCCGCATCCAGCGCTGCGCCCGCTGCGCCGGGCGGTGGCGTGAACGCCATCGCCGCCTATTTCAAGTTTGCCGAGCGAGGCACCAACTTCGCCACGGAGACCCGGGCTGGCCTGACCACGTTCATGGTCATGGCCTACATCATCTTCGTGAACCCGGGGATCCTGACCGCCGGGTTCGGCGACGCGGACCCGAACTTCACGTTCCCGGCGCTAGCGGCCGCGACCGCGTTGATCGCCGGGATCATGACGATTGCCATGGGCGTGATCGGGAACTACCCGTTTGCGCTCGCCGCGGGCCTCGGGATCAACGGCATCGTCGCGTTCACGCTGATCGGCAAGGGCCTCACGCCCGCCGGCGCGATGGGTGTCATCGTGCTCGAGGGCATCGTCGTCACGATCCTGGTGGCGGTCGGCCTCCGGGAAGCGATCATGAACGCGGTCCCGGTGGCCCTGAAGCGGTCGATCGGGGTCGGCATCGGCTTGTTCATCCTGTTCATCGGCTTCGCCAACGGCGGGTTGATCAAGGCGGGCAGCGGCACGCTGGTCACGGTCGCATTCCCGACCACTTCCTCGCAGTTTGTGTTCCTGATCGGCCTGGTCATCACGGTCGCGCTGTACGTCATGAAGGTCCGCGCCGCGCTGATCATCAGCATCCTGCTGACGACGGTGGTTGCGCTGGTCCCGCCGGTCCTCGGGCTGGACAAGGTCACGAGCCTGCCGACGGCGGACGAGTTCAGCTTCGCGCCGAGCTTTGCCACGCTTGGCCGTTTCGACCTCGGTGATGTGTTCAACCTGGGTCTGCTGACCGCGATCCTCACGATCTTCGCAATCATGCTGACCGACTTCTTCGACACGATGGGGACGGTCACCGGCGTCGCGGCCGAGGCTGGCCTCGCGCGCGAGGACGGGTCGGTTCCCGATGTCGGACGCGTGCTCGCGGTCGACTCTGTCGCCGCGATCGTCGGCGGTCTGGCCGGGACATCGTCGAACACCACCTACATCGAGTCCGCGGCCGGCGTCGCCGAGGGCGGCAGGACGGGCTTCGCGTCCGTCGTCACCGGCGTGCTGTTCCTGCTCGCCGTGTTCCTGTCGCCGATCGCCGGCATCGTCCCCGGCGTCGCGACCGCGCCCGCGCTCGTGCTCGTCGGCTACCTGATGTTCACGATCGTCCGTGACATCCCGGTGGCCGATGTGGAGGACGGCCTGCCCGCGTTGCTCACGATGATCCTGATGCCGCTGACCTACGACATCACGGTCGGCATCGGGGCGGGCTTCATCTCGTGGGTCCTGATCAGGATCGTCCGAGGCCGGGCGTCCGAGGTACACCCGCTGATGTGGCTGACCACCGCGGCGTTCCTCGTGTACTTCCTGCAGGACTGGCTGCTGGCCTTCGGGACGGCAGCTCCCGCCTGATCGCCAGGAGCCGGCGAGCATCCGGACCGGCGGCCCAACGGCCGCCGGTCCTTTCGTTCCCGGCTACCATCGACTCGATGTTCGACCGCACCGCTCTGCCCCAGGGGCCGCGCGTGATCTCCGCCCGGTTGCCCGGGTCACGCTCGGTGTCGATGGCCGCCTACGTGCTCGCCGGCTCACGCCTGGAGTCGCCGGCCGAGGCGGGGGTCGCGCACTTCATGGAGCACCTCACGTTCAAGGGGACGGCCGGATACCCCTCGAGCCGGGCGATCTCCGAGGCCGTCGAAGGGGTCGGTGGTTCCGCCAATGCTGCGACCGACCGCGAATCCACCGTCTACTGGACGCGGGTGCCGAGGCGTGAGGCTGAGCGGGCGATGAAGGTGCTGGGCGAGCTGATCGTCCGCCCCCGGCTCGCAGACGCCGACATCGAGCAGGAGCGGGCGGTGATCGTGGAGGAGATCCGCTCCTACCTCGACGACCCGTCCGAGTACGTCCAGATGCTCATCCAGCAGGCGCTGTTCGGTGATGGAGCGCTGGGGCGCGAGATCTGCGGCGACGAGGACGGGATCCGGGGCCTGTCATCCGACGCCATCCGGTCGTTCTGGCACACGATGTACCGGCCCGCCAACACCGTCGTCGCCGTCGCGGGTGATCTCGACCACGCCGAGGCGGTGGATCTCGCGGCCGCTGCGTTCGGGTCCGGCAATGGACCGGTTCCGGGCTTCGAGCCCGCGCCGGACCTGCCTGCCGGCCAGCGAGTCCTGACCGGCAGGCGGGACACGACCCAGGCGCAGCTCGCGATCGCGGTCCCGGCGCTACCACGCGACCACGCCGACGCGTGGAACCTGTCGGTGCTCAACGCGGTGCTCGGGGAGGGCATGTCGAGCCGGCTGTTCCTCGGCGTGCGCGAGGAGAAGGGACTCGCCTACGACGTCAGCTCCGGGATCGTGGAGTACGCGGATTCGGGCGCCCTCGAGGTCTCGGCGGGCGTGGACCCGGCACAGCTGCCGGCGGCGATCGAGGCGATCCTCAGTGAGCTGACGCGACTCATCGACTCCCCGGTGCCGGGCGAGGAGCTCGCAAAGGCGAAGGCGTACCTCTCCGGTGGTCTCGAGCTGCGAATGGATGACACGCGCCACCTTGCATCGTGGGTCGGCGGCCAGGAAGCGCTTCACGACCGGGTGCTCACCCTGGACGAGGCGCTCGAGGCGGTCGCGGCGGTGGGCGCCGATGACATGCAACGCCTGGCCGGCGAGCTGTTCCGGGACGAGGCGCTGCGGATGGCGGTCGTCGCCCCGGCACGCCACCTCCGCGGCCTCGACCGACACCTTCGGCTGCGCCCGTGAGCGACGCCGACAGCCCGGCACCGGGCCAGGAGCCGGGCGGAACCGGTCGCCGCAAGGCTCCGACCGGGCCGCGTGCGTCGAGACCGGCCCGACAACCACGAGAACGGTCCCGGTCGACCGCGCGAGCGGGGTCGCCCGCCGCATCGTCGGCTCCGCCGGCAGGCTCGCGCCCGACGGGGCTGCGCATGGCGCGGCTGCACCTGCGGATGGGGTCAACATCGCTCGCCCGTGCCGAGCTTGAATCGTTCGCCGGCCGGGGCACCCTCGACGAGGATGCGCTCCTGGACCTGGCCGAGGTCCGCTGGCGAACCGGTGACCTCGTCGGCGCCGGCGAGGCAGCCAACGCGCTGCTGGCGATGAGCCGGGAGGATGCGCTGGCCCTGGCGATCGCGGCCGAGGCGACCGCGGCGCTGGGTCGTCCCGGCGAGGCGCGCCGGCTGGCCGGACGGTCTGTGGCCGCGGCCGAGGGACGGTCGATCGAGGACATGTTCGCCGGCATGCCCAGAAGCCTGGTCTGGCCCGAGAGCGTCGCGGGTGACGGAGCGGCAACCCAGCCCGCCCGGGCGCTGCCGGACCCGCCTCGTCCCGCCCGATCTCGTCCGGCCGCAACGCCCGCCTCGGCCGGAGCCGTTCCTGGCCCGGCGTCCCCTGCGGCCGCCGAGGCGCTTGCCGGCGGCCTCGCCGCACTCGGCAGTGGGGACATCGTTCATGCCGCCCTCCGGCTGGGCGTCGCGCTGCGGCTCGAGCCCGATTTCGCCGGCGCGGTCATCGACGCTGTCGGGGCACGCGCGACAGATCCGCAGCTTGCGCTCGTCGCCGGCGACGCCTACCGGCTGCTGGGTCGCGAGGGCGAGGCGCTCGCCGCGTTCGACCGGGCAAGGGGGCACCTGGGCGACCGGATCGACGGAGACCTGGAGGAACAACTCGGGCCGTCCTGATCGCGGCGGCACCCGGCCGGCGCCGCGATGCGCCCGCGGCGCGATGCGCCCGCGGCGCGATGCGCCCCGCGTCGCCGCACCTCGCGCTACCCTGTCAGTCCGCGCCGCCGGCGCCCCGGGCCACGCGGCCTCGGTCGGCCCTGCGCCGTGACCTGGACCACCACCGGTGACGCCGCCATGCGGGCCGTCGCCCACCACATGAGGTCGACTGCCCCCATGCCCGAGCTCGAGCGAACGCTTCTCCTGGTCAAGCCCGACGGCGTCCAGCGCCTGCTGGTCGGTCGCGTCCTCACCCGGTTCGAGGAGCGGGGGCTCAAGCTCGTCGGACTCAAGCTCGTGCACGTGGACCGGGCGCTCGCGGAGCAGCACTACGCGGTCCACCGGGAGCGGCCGTTCTTCGCCGGCCTGGTCGACTTCATCACCTCGGGCCCGCTCGTTGCGGCCGCGCTCGAAGGTCCCAACGCGATCGCGATCGTCCGCGCGATGAACGGCGCGACCCGCCCGCACGAGGCGGCTCCGGGATCGATCCGCGGCGACCTTGCCGTCGAGACGGCGCAGAACCTCGTCCACGCCTCCGACGGCCCGGAAACCGCGGCCGCCGAGCTTGCCCTGTGGTTCCGTCCCGAAGAGCTGCTGAGCTACGAGCGCGAGATCGACCGCTGGGTGCTCGCCCCGGGCGACTGATCCGGGGGCGCGAGGTCAGGCGGCCGGTCCGCTCGATCCGCCGATCCGCGCCAGGGGCGCGAGGTGCGGCGGGCCGGTGCGGTCAATCGGCCGACGGCCCGGACACGATCGGGGCCGGCTCGGCGGCCGCGCCGCCGAGATCGAGGGCGCCCCAGGACGTCAGCGCGGCCAGGATGGCCAGCGAGAGCACCGCCGCCGAGGTCAGCTCCGTGCGATCGCGACGCACCGCGCCCCCAACCCGGCGCACCGCGCCCCCCACCCGGCGCGCGAACGACCTGGAACCGCCCGTCCCGCGAACATGCCGGGCCCGACCGCTCGCGGTTCCGGGCTGGTCACCGGCGTCCGTGCCTGCCGCTTCAGTGGTTGGATCCGCGACGGGGCTTCGCTCCTGCTCGACCTCGAGGCTCGGGCGCCGCCGGATCGAACGCACGAACCGCTCGGGGGCCGCACGAGCCACATGGCTGGAAGGCGGCCCCACACCGATCATCAGCATTCGCAGGTAGGCCGGCAGCGTCAGGAACCCGGCGATGATGAGCAGCGCCTCGAGGAGCCCGCCGGCGGCCAGGCGGGCGAGGTCGCCCCGCGCTCCGAACACGATCCAGCCCGGCAGCCCGAAGGTTGAGACGACCGTCAGGACGAGGGCGGCGGCGAGCATCGGCGACCGCCTGACCCAGCCGCGGAGGTCGGGCAGGCTGCGCGTCTCGAACCGTGACTCCGCGACAGCCGACCAGGCGGTCAGTGCCGTCTTCGATGCGGCGAGGGCGACGAGCCAGATCCGGGTTGGTCCCCAGGCCGCGGGATCGAGCGCCGCGAACCCGAGCAGCACCAAGCCGCCGTCGGCGATCACGAGATACCCGACCGCATGCCGGAGGTCCTCCTGGATGAACGCCGCCAGCGCGGCCGCGGCCAGGGTGACCAGCGCGAGCGCGATGACGAGCCATCGTTCCGGCTCGAGCGGCAGCGCGAGGGGTGCCACCAGGTGGTCCAGCACCGCGAACCCGGCGACCGCGAGCGGCAACGGAACCCATGCGACGAGCAGCGGCATCGCCACCGGCGCGACCGCGTCGGTCAGGCGGGGGATCCGCAGGTGGAACGGGATCGCACCCAGCCGGACCGCCACGCCCAGCGCGACGCCGAGTGAGACAAGTCCGATCACCGCTCCGGCCTGGCCGCCCGTCGGGCCGCCCGACCCGCCACCGGAGCCGCCCGACGTGTCGCCGAGAACGAGGACCGCGGCGATCGGGGCGACGGCGGCCGAGGCCAGCAGCAACGAGCCGACGCCGAGCGTGACACGAAGCTCCCGGGCGGCGGCTCCGATCGATGCTCCCCGGGTCGATGCGAGCACCGGGATCGTGGCCGCGAGCCCGGTTGCGGCGGCTGCGATGAGGCCCAGCGTGAGGTTGGTCGCGCCGAGCGCGACGATCCCGCCCGCGATCGCCGCGAGCATCCCTGTGAGCAGCCCGCGCAGCGCCGCCAGCCCGCCCAGCAGCCACGCGATCCCGATCACGATCATGCCGTCCATCGCCCACAGCGCGATCACCAGACGGAGGTAGTCGGTTCGCACGATCCGGCCGGCGAACACCAGACCGGGCAGCGGCGTGGACGTGTTGTCGACGACGCGCGGCGCATCCGTGGCGAGGGCAATGCCGAGCACCACGGCCAGCGCCACGACGCCGATCACGGCCCCCGCAATCGCGGCCCGGGTGCCGCGCGACAGCCCCCATCCCGCCGCGACCGCACCGACGGCGCAGATTCCCAGGAGCAGCGAGATCATCATCGCTGGGGTCCCAGCGGATGGGCCTCGTCGGCCCCGCGGGTCCGGACCGCGACCTCGCGCGTCGACGGCGCCCGGAGTTCGACGTCACCCTGCAGCCGGATCGCCCGCGAGACGAGGAACGCGACGGTCGCGCCACCGGCGGCGATGAGCACGCCGAACGCCAGCACCGCCAGGTCTTCGGGCGGGCCACCCAGCGCCGCCAGCAGCCGCTCGGTCGCACCGACCATGAGCACCAGTCCGACGCCGAGCCGGAAGACGTCGCGGGCGAGCAGCATCGAGCCCGCGGACAGCGTCGCGAGTGCGAACGCAGCACCCATCGACGCACGCGAGACGCTCGAGCCGGCGACCAGCCCCGGCGCGGCCGCACCGATGGTCGGTCCCTCGCCCGACACCCCGCGCAGGGCTTCCCCGATCGCGACGGCCCCGAACCAGCCGGCCACGAATGCGACGATCGCGATCGCCGCCGCTCCGGCCCAGCCCAGGTGCGAGCCGGACGCGGGCAGCGGCACGCCCCGCAGCGACAGCCAGACGAGATAGCCGCTGAGGACCGCGCCCGTGAGACGGGCGGCCAGCGCGATCGCGCCGGGTAGCGGATCGGAGACAAAGGCGGCGGCCAGGAGCGCCACCAGCATCCCGAGGGCAACGAACCGGGGCTCGCGTGCGCCGCAGGCCACGACCGCCCCAGCGGCCGCGACCAGCGCGAGGACGATGAGGACGGGCGTCAAGACCGGACGCCCGTCAGGGGGTGGACGGGATGGCGGGGTAGGCCGGCGTCCCGATGATCTGGAGCGCCGAGATGGGCCAGTAGCGGAGGAAGGCACGTCCGATCACGTCCGAGATCGGGATCGGACCGAACACCCGCGAGTCGGCAGACGCCTGGCGGTGGTCGCCCATCACGAACAGGTCGCCGTCGGGCACCACCCACCGTGTCTGGCCCTGCGAGATCGTCGGCTCGGCGATCCCCTTGTCGTTCTTGAAGGTGTAGGTCTCGTCGAGGGGCGTCCCGTTGACGTACACGAGCCCGTCATCCTTGACCTCGATCGTGTCGCCCGGGAGGCCGATCACGCGCTTGATGAACGGCGTCCGATTCTCCGTCCACGCGGCGGGCGGGTTGAACACCACGACATTGCCCCGGCCGTACGAGTCCCAGCGGGGAGTCAGCTTGTCCACGAGCACGTACTGGCCGGGCTCCAGAGTGTGCTCCATGGAATCCTGCTCGACCTGGAAGGGCTGGGCGACGAACGTCTGGATGACGAAGAAGATGACAAGCGTGAGGACGAGCGTCTCGACGACTTCGAAGAGGCACCCAAGGCTGGAACGTCGGTTCACGAGCGGGGAGTATAGAGAGGACCGGTGGTTGGCGCCGGAAACGGGTCCCGGCGTGCTCGCCTGATGCACCCGATGAGCGCTCGGCTGCATCGCATCCGGCGTCCTGCGATCC
>CAVYXU010000052.1:0-14298 GCA_963772565.1 uncultured Chloroflexia bacterium | reverse complement strand
CGTGGTCGGGGTGGTCGCCGCATTCGTGTCCGGCATGCTGGCCATCGCGGTCCTGTTGCGCTACGTCCGCACTCGCTCGTTCAACGTGTTCGTGCTGTACCGCCTCGGGTTGGCCGTCGTCGTCGTGGTGGCCTTCCTCGCCCGCTAGACGGGATCGGAGCCCGCACCGTGGAAGTCATGAAGCAGCTCCGCCAGCGGGCGATTCGAGACCTCGTGGAGCAGCGCCCGGTGCGGACCCAGCAGGAGCTGGCGTCGGCGCTGCGCGAGCGGGGGTTCCGGACGACGCAGGCGACGATCAGCCGCGACGTCGCGGAGCTCGGCCTGATCAAGGTCGGTCGGGTCGGCACGCAGGCCTACGCCATCCCGCCGCGACTGCGAGAGGCCGAGACCAGCGGAGAGGACCGGATCCGCACGCTCCTGCGGGACATGCCGGTCGAGATCCGCGAGGCCGGGACGATGCTGATCCTCAAGACGCTGCCGGGTTCGGCGCACGCGCTGGCCGCGGCGGTCGACCGGGCGCGCTGGACGGAGGTGGCGGGGTCGATCGCCGGCGACGACACGGTGTTCGTCGCGTTCGCCGACCGCGGCTCGCTCGGCCGCGCCCGACGACGGCTGGAGGAGCTCGGCGAGCAGCCCTCCGACGATCCTCCTCGTGATGGGCCCGCGCGCGGCCTTTGACGACACGGCCTTTGACGAAACGCGGCACCGCGGATACCATTCCGCCGATCTTCGAACCTCGGCGGCGCCGGTTGGGCGCCCGGGGTTCTTTTGTTCAAACCGACCGAGCGGCGACGCTGCCAACGCCGGTCCGCACCTCGGGGGTCGAGCCCGCGTGAATACCAAGACCACCTATATCTCCAAGGACGGACTCGAGAAGCTCCGCGCAGAGCTGGACTCCATGCTGTCCGTCACGCGTCCCGAGATCGCCCAGCGGATCCACGACGCCAAGGAGCACGGGGATCTGAGCGAGAACGCCGAGTACGAGGACGCCAAGAACGAGCAGGCGTTCGTCGAGGGTCGGATCCAGACCCTCGAGGCGATGATCAAGAACGCCCAGCTGATCGACGAGCACACATCGACCGACCACGTCCAGATCGGATCGACCGTCAAGGTCACCGCCGAGGACGGAGCCCAGACGTTCATGATCGTCGGGTCGGCGGAGGCAAAGCCCGCCGAGGGCCGCATCTCCAACGAGTCGCCGGTCGGCCGCGCGCTGCTGGGCAGGAAGAAGGGCGAGAAGGTCGTGGTCAAGGTCCCCGCAGGGGACTTCTCGTACACGATCGTCGAGATCAGCTAGGGACGGTACGCACGCTCCCGTCTGCGAACGTCGCATCGGCCGCCGCAGGGCAAGGCGGCACCGAGCACGCGAGCGAGCGCACTCCGACGTGCGTGAGCGAGGGAAGCGCAGGCGCCAACGCCGCCATCCGGCGGCCCAAGCGACGCCGTCGAATGGGAGATCGAACCTGTGGACTGGGCAGACGAGCTGGCGGCACGCGTCGAGGGACCGCAGGTCGTCAACGACTCGAAGACCCCGTCCGGAACCGTCCACGTCGGCAGCCTCCGCGGGCCCGTCATCCTCGACGTGATCACCCGGGCGCTGCGCGCCCGGGGCCTCGAGGCGCAGCTCCTGTACGGCGTCGACGACCTGGATCCGATGGACGCACAGGCGCTGCTGTCACCGGACGCGATCGAGCGCGAGATGGGCCGTCCCCTGGCCCACGTGCCCGACCCGGCAGGCGATTGCCACGCCTCGTACGCGCGCCACTTCGCCGGGATCTTCATCGACACCTTCGCGGGCCTCGGCATCCACCCCGACCGCTACTACTGGATGAGCGACATCTACCCCACCGGGCAGATGGACCCGTTCATCCGCACCGCTCTCGACCGGGCCGCCGTCGTCCGCGACATCTACCGTCGCGTGGCCAACGTCCAGCACCCAGAGCACTGGCTGCCGGTCGGCGTGGTGTGCCCCAGTTGCGGCAAGGTGGGGACCACGATCGCATCCGACTGGGACGGCGAGACCGTCGCGGTCGCCTGCCGGGCGGATCTCGTGGAATGGGCCACGGGCTGCGGATGGACCGGCCGGATCGCGCCATTCCACGGCGCGGCCAAGCTGCCCTGGAACCTGGAGTGGGCCGCGCAGTGGAGCCTGTTCGGGGTGACCATCGAGCCCAACGGCAAGGACCTCGCCACCGCCGGTGGCTCGCGGGATCGTTCGGACGCGATCGCGCGCGAGGTGTTCGAGCGCGAGCCGCCGATCAACTTCCCGTACGAGTTCCTCAACATCGGCGGCCGCAAGATGTCGACCTCCAAGGGCCGCGGCGCCGCCGCGCACACGATCGGGTCGGTCGTGCCGCCAGAGCAGCTGCGCTTCCTGTTCGTGCGCAACCGCCCGGAAACGGCGATCGAGTTCGATCCCGAGGGCAGCGACGCGATCCCGCGGCTGTTCGACGAGTTCGACCGGCTGGCCGGGGCGACCGCGGGTCACGAGGTCAAGGGCGAGCTCCCGACGGGGTTCGAATCGATCTTCCGCTATTCGCTGCTCGATCCGGCGACGAACGTCGCGACAGCTGCCGACGCCTTCCGGCCCGCGTTCGGACACCTCGCCCTCCTGGTCCAGGTGCCGGGTGTCGACGTCGCCGAACGAGTCGCGGCGGAGAAGGGCAGCCCGCTGACGCCGGCGGAGACCTCGGAGCTCGAGCGCCGGCTTGCCGCGGTCCGGGCCTGGCTCGAGGCGTACGCCCCCGAGCGTGCCCGGATCGAGATCCGTCGCGATTCCCTGCCGGTCGAGGCAGAGCAGCTGCGGCCCGAGCAGCGTGGGTTCCTGCGCGCCCTCGCCGTCGCGTCCACCACCGACGCCCCTGCCTCCGGCGAGCAGTGGCAGGCGGCGATCTTTGCGGTCGCGTCCGACCACGGCATCGATGCCAGGGCCGCGTTCAACGCCCTCTACCTCGCGTTCCTGGGTCGCCCCAACGGGCCGCGCGCCGGCTGGCTGCTGGCAAGCCTCGATCGCGACTTCGTCCTCGGCCGGCTGCGGGACGCCGGTGCCACGGGTGAGGTACTGGCATGAGCGTCGGCGTGCAGCGGCTCCGCGAGGAGCCAGACCGGATCCGGCAGGGCGCGATCGACAAGCGCGAGGACGCCGCGATCGTGGACCAGGCGCTCCTCGTCGACGCGACGCGGCGACGGCTCCAGGCGGAGTCCGACACGCTCAAGCAGGAGCGCAACACGGCCTCGAAGCAGATCGGCGAGGCGATCCGCGGCGGCGCCCGGCCCGACGGCCCCGGGGTCGCGGACCTGCGGGCTGCGTCCACGCGCGCCGGCGCCCGGATCGACCAGATCGACGCCGAGCTCTCGGCCGCGGAGCTGGAGCTCGAGGACCTCCTGCTCCGGATCCCGAACCCCGCCGACCCCGAGGTTCCGGTTGGCGGCGAGGAGGCGAACGTCACGGTCCGCACCTGGGGCGAGCCGGGCCCGCGCCAGGCGACGGCACCGGACGGCAGCGCGTGGGAGCGGCGGCCGCATTGGGAGCTGGGGGAAACGCTCGACATCATCGACAACGTCCGCGGCGCCAAGGTCGCCGGGTCGGGCTTCCCCGTCTACAAGGGCGCCGGCTCGCGCCTCCAGCGCTCGCTGATCAGCTGGTTCCTCGACGTCCACACCACCGAGAACGGGTTCACCGAGGTCTGGCCGCCCGCGGTCGTCAACACGGCATCTGCGCGTGGCACGGGCCAGATCCCGGACAAGGAAGACCAGATGTATGTCGTCACCCGCGACGACCTGTACCTGGTCCCGACCGCCGAGGTCCCGGTCACGAACCTGCATCGCGACGAGATCCTCGAGGCGTCCGACCTGCCGATCCGCTACGCCGCGTACTCGCCGTGCTTCCGTCGCGAGGCGGGTGCCGCCGGCAAGGACACGCGCGGAATCATGCGCGTCCACCAGTTCGACAAGGTCGAGATGGTGATGTTCGAGAAGCCCGACGACAGCCCCGCGGCCCTGGAATGGATGACCGGCCGCGCCGAGGACCTGCTCCAGCGGCTCGGCCTGGCCTACCGAGTGCTCCTGATGAGCACGGGCGACATGGGCTTCGTCCAGCGCAAGAAGTACGACCTCGAGGTCTGGGCCCCGGGGGTGGAGCGCTGGCTCGAGGTCAGCTCGTGCTCGAACTTCGGCGACTATCAGGCCCGCCGGATGGCGATCCGATACCGCCCGACACCCGGCGCGAAGCCGGAGCTCGTCCACACCCTGAACGGCTCGGGGCTGGCGCTGGCCAGGATCGTGGCCACGATCCTCGAGGTGTACCAGAACCCGGACGGCACGGTGACGGTCCCGGAGGTGCTTCGCGCCTACATGGGCGCCGATACGATAGGGGCTGCGTCGGCCGGGACCTGAGGGATCGCCACGGGTCGGCCAGCCGCCCTGATCCCGGGAGGGTTTCGATGGATCCGCAGCAGCCACCCGCACCCGCACCGCCGCCCGTCAACTGGCAGTCACCGGCCGAGGAAGCCGGGCCGGCGCCGGGCGTGAAGTTCGCGAGCTACGGCGCGCGGCTCGTCGCCTACATCATCGATGCGGTCATCCTCGGGATCGTCATCATCATCGCGAGCCTGGTGTTCGGGATCGTCTTCGTCGGCGCGGTCGCCACCAGGTCCGGCGGGGCGGCGATCGGCGGGACGCTGCTGTACGTGGTGCTGATCGTGGTGGTCAGCTTCGCGTACTTCCCGTACTTCTGGTGGAAGGGGGGCCAGACGCCCGGCATGAAGGTGTTCCACCTGCGCGTCGTGCGCGATGCGGACGGCGGCCCGATCTCCGGCATGTCCGCGTTCCTCCGGCTGATCGGGTTCTGGGTCAACAGCGTCGTGTTTTACATCGGGTACATCTGGATCTTCATCGACAAGCGTCGGCGCGGCTGGCACGACCTGATTGCCGGCACGGTGGTCATCGAGCAACCCTGAGACCGGGCGGACATCACGCCGTCAACGTTGCCCCGGCGGTCGCTCCGGGGCAAGGTCGCGTCATGGGAGGGGGGCGCGGCGGCGAGTCCGCGCCGCGCTGCTATCCTCGGCGGCGGAGCGGTGGCCGAGTGGTTGAAGGCGGCGGTCTTGAAAACCGCAGGGGCGCAAGCTCTCGTGAGTTCGAATCTCACCCGCTCCGCCAACCCGGCCGCTCGTATCGGGCCTGCTATGGCCGATGACGTGAACCTCGAAGGAACCCAGGAGACCGCATGCGCCACGAGTGTCCCCACGCCGCCGGCCTGACGCCGCCGCCCGCGCCGCTCGATGTCTGCGAGGTGTGCATCGAGGAGGGGTCGACCTGGGTCCATCTTCGTCAATGCCTGACCTGCTATCGAACGCTGTGCTGCGACGACAGCCCCAGGAAGCACATGTCCGCGCACGCGCGGGCGACGCAGCACCCGTTGATGCGGACCGTTGAGCCGGGCGAGGCCTGGATCTGGTGCTTCGCCGACAACGCGCTCGTCCGCCAGACCGAGCACGGCTGGGAGACCTACGACGGGTTCGTCGAGGCCGGGATCCACGTGTTCGGCGGCCACGTCCAGGGCGGCGGCTCGCCGGACATCGGGGACGACTTCCAGACGGAGCGCGGCTTCCCGCTCGGCCCGTGGGCCGGCTACGTGCGCGAGCTTCGCGGATCGGGCGATCTCGACCCCAGCGACGCAGCCGCGATCGAGGCGCTCCCCGGCTGGCGCTGGTAGCGCGGCCTCCGCGATCCAGCTGCCGGGGCGGCGCAGGCCGCGGCCGGTCCGAGCCCTCGCTTGACGCGATCGGAGCCCTTCTCTAGACTCCGCGCACCATCACGAACATGGGCGTTGATCGGGACGAGTACTCGTCGATCGCCAATCCAGAGACCCGGCGGCAGGTGCGAGCCGGGATGGCGGCGGTGGGGAATGGACCCGGGAGCCTCCGGACCGAACGCGTGACAGCGGACGCGACAGCGAACGCGACGACCAGTAGGCTCCGGCGCAGAGCGCCAGCGATACAGGGCAGCGCCGATCGATCGGCCGGGCGAAGGTCCGGGTGATCCGCCGGTCAACGAGTGCGGCACACGCCGAATGAGGGTGGCACCGCGGAAGGCACGACCTTTCGTCCCGGGATGACGAAGGTCGTTTCTGATTCTCGGGCGCCGACGGCCCCCGAGCCGTCGCACCGCCGAAGGGACCAACCGCAATGACCGACCCGCTGAGCCTGACCGAAGCCAAGCGCCTGTCCGAAACCGCCGACACCGTGCTCGTCCGTGCCACCCGGACGGCGGACCTCGAGACCCCGATCGGCGCCTTCCTGCGACTCGACGACGGCACCACGCCCGCGTACCTGCTGGAGTCGGTCGAGGGCGGCGAGCGCCTCGGCCGGTACAGCTTCCTGGGCATCGGCCCGCGCCGCCTGCTCGAGGTCGGCGACGGCGTTGCCCGCACGACCACGCGTCCCGTGTCGGTCGAGAGCTACGCGCCCGACCTTCCGGTGACCGAGACCGACACGCCGGATCCGCTGGCGGCGCTGCGCGCCTTCGTCCCGCGACGCCGCGTCGCGCCCTCGGAGGGGATGCCCAGGTTCACCGGCGGTGCCGTCGGCGCTCTCTCCTACGACGCGATCGCCTCGTTCGAGCCGTCCGTCCCACGGCCCGAGCGCGACCCGGTCGGCGTGCCGCTGGCCGCGTTCATCGAGACCGACCTGGTGCTCGTGTTCGACCACCTGACCCATCAGCTGTCGGCGATCGCATCGCTGCACACCGAGGCCCCGGACTTCGAGGGGCGCTACCGGATCGCCGAGCGGGCCATCTTCGAGGCGCTGGAGCGGACCGCCCGGCCCAGCGCCGCCGAGCTGGCCGGCGGCTACGGCCGGCTGAACGGCACGAGCCAGCCCGCGCAGGCTCCGACCGTGGGCGAGGTCGACACCTCGCTGGGCCGGGACGCCTACATCGACGCCGTCGCCCGGGCCAAGGACGCGATCGCGGCCGGGGAGGCGATCCAGGTGGTGCTCGCCCGCCGGCAGTCGTTCGAGCTTCCGGCCGGGCCGGACGGCGCCCCCATCGACGGGGTCGGCCTGTACCGCGCGCTGCGGCGCGTCAATCCGTCGCCGTACCTGTTCTTCACGCGGACGCCCTCGTTCGAGGTCGTGGGTGCGAGCCCGGAGCTGCTGCTCCAGGTGGTCGGCGACCGGATGACGACGCATCCGATCGCGGGCACCCGCCCCCGCGGCGCGACGCCCGCGGACGACGACCGCCTGGCCGACGAGCTGCGCCGTGATCCCAAGGAACGCGCCGAGCACGTGATGCTCGTGGACCTCGGGCGCAACGACCTCGGGCGGGTCGCCCGGCCGGGCACCGTGACCACCAGCCAGTACATGGAGGTCGAGCGCTACAGCCACGTCCTCCACCTCGTGAGCCACGTCGAAGCGAAGCTCCGGCCCGACCTCGACGCGCTCGACGCGCTGCGCTCGGTGTTCCCGGCCGGCACGCTGACCGGGGCCCCCAAGATCCGGGCGATGCAGCTGATCGCCGCCGCGGAAGGTGAGCGACGCGGGCTGTACGGCGGTGCCGTCGGATACCTCGGATACGACGGCAACCTCGACACCGCGATCACGATCCGCAGCGCGGTCCTCAAGGACGGCATGGCCCACGTGCACACCGGCGCCGGGATCGTCGCCCGCAGCGTGCCCGAGCTCGAGTTCGAGGAGACTGAGCACAAGGCGGCGGCGCTCCAGCGGGCGATCGAGCTCGCGGCGACGCCGGTGGGCGCGAAGGCAGCGGAGGGCGCCGAGCCCGGACCGCGAGCGGAGGCGGCGGACGGCGCTGAGCCCGGACCGCGAGCGGAGGCTGCCGGGGCGACGGACGCCGGAACCGCGGGGCCCGCGGGGCCTGCGAGGGCCGCGGGGCCTGCGAGGGCCGCGGGGCACGATGATCCTGATGATCGACAACTACGACTCGTTCACGTTCAACCTCGTCCAGGCCCTGCAGGCCGCCGGGGCGGTGGTCAAGGTGCTTCGCAACGACGCAGTGACGCGCGAGGAGCTGGAGGCCATGGCGGCGGACCCGGACCAGGACCTGCGGGGCATCGTGGTCTCGCCCGGCCCCGGGGACCCGGAGACCGCGGGGGTGTCGATTGCGACCGTCCAGGTCGCGGCGGAGCGGGGGCTCCCGCTGCTCGGCGTGTGTCTCGGCATGCAGTCGATGGCCGCGGCCTTCGGCGGCTCCATCGTGCGCGCGCCGACGCTCGTCCACGGCGAGGCGTCAAACGTCTCGCATGACGGCGCGGGCCTGCTGGACGGGATGCCGCCGGACTTCGCCGCCGCTCGCTACCACTCGCTGTGCGTGGACCCGGCGACCATCCCGCCCGAGCTTTACGTGACCGCGACCAGCCCGGTCGACGGCGTGGTCATGGGCCTCCGCCATCGAAGCCTGCCGATGGAGGGTGTCCAGTTCCACCCGGAATCCGTGCTCACTCCCGACGGCCCGCACCTGCTGGCGAACTTCCTGCGGCTGGCCGGCGAAGGGGAGGCGTCGCGACTGGATGCCGCCACCGGCTCGTTTGCGACGCGGGGGATGGCCGAGCCCGATGCGCACGAGCAGTCAGTGGCCCCGGACCAGGCCGCTGGACCGGCCGCGACCGGATCGGCCGCGACCGGACAGGCCGCGACCGGACCGGCTTCCAGCAGGACGGCCTCCACCGGACCCGTCGCGGGGGCGGCCCGATGAGCGACCAGGTGCGCGCTGCGCTCGCGGCGATCGTCGACGGCCGGACGCTCACGGTGGACGAGGCCCGGCAGGCGATGGGCGCCGTGATGGATGGCGAGGCCACGCCGTCACAGCTTGCCGCGCTGCTCATGGGCCTGCGGATGCGCGGCGAGACCGTCGAGGAGCTGGCGGGCTTCGCGTTCGCGATGCGCGAGCGGGTGGTCAGGGTCGAGGCGCCCGAGGGCACCATCGATGTCGTCGGTACCGGCGGCGATGGCTCCGGCACCTTCAACATTTCGACCACGGCGGCGCTCGTCGTGGCGGCCTGCGGAGTGCCGGTGGCCAAGCACGGCAACCGCGCGATCACCTCCAAGTCGGGCTCCGCGGACGTGCTCGACGCGCTGGGAATCCGGATCGATCACGACGCGACGTCGGCCGCTCGTGCCATCGTCGAGCTGGGGTTCGCGTTCCTGTTCGCTCCTTCGTATCACCCCGCAATGCGTCACGCGGGTCCCACCCGCAAGGAGATCGGGGTGCGGACCGCGTTCAACCTGCTGGGCCCGATCACGAACCCGGCCGGAGCCACGCGCGCGCTGATCGGCGTCGGCGACGCTGCTGCCGCACCCAGGATCGCAGAGGTCCTCCGGATTCTGGGCACGGAGCGATCGCTGGTCGTCCACGGCGCCGGCGTCGACGAGCTGCCGCTCGACGGGTCGGGCGTGATCTACGACGTGACCCCCGACGGGATCGATCGGCGAGAGGTCGATCCCGAGACGCTGGGTCTGCAGAAGGCCAAGACCTCGGCGCTCGGCGGAAGCGATCCGGCGGCCAACGCCGCGCTGGTGGAGGGGGTGCTTCGAGGGGAGCCGGGCGCGCGCCGCGACGTCGTGCTGCTCAACGCGGGTGCGGCGCTGGTGGCGGCCGGGCTGGTGGCGACGCTCGAGGACGGGATCGATCGCGCCGCGCTCACCATCGATGCGGGGCTGGCCGCGGAGCTGCTCGCTCAGCTGCGCGCTGAGCGCCGGACAGCCGATGCCGCTGCAGCCGATGCGGCTGCGGCCGGGGGATCGCGGGCATGACGGTCACGGAGCGGCCGCGAGCCACGACCCGCGGCAACGTGGTGCACGAGATCGCGGCTCGCCGGCTTGCGGACGTCCGGCCCGAGCTCGATGCGCTCGGTCGCGCCGGGCTTGCCCGGATGGTAGCGGCGGCGCCGGCGCCGCGGCCCATCGCCGAGCTCCTCGCGCAACCGGGCCTTCACCTGATCGCCGAGGTCAAGCGTGGCTCGCCCTCGGCGGGGTCGATCGCGGCGGGGGACGATGCGGTCGCCAGGGCCCGGGCGTACGCCGCCGGCGGGGTCACCGCGATCTCCGTCCTGTGCGAGCCCCACTGGTTCGGCGGTTCCGTGGACGACCTGCGCGCGGTTCGCGCGGCGGTGTCCGTGCCGGTCCTGGCCAAGGAGTTCGTCGTCGACGCGCGCCAGCTCGAGCTGCTCCGTGGCGCCGGTGCCGACCTGGTCCTGCTGCTGGCCGTCCTGCATCCGGCACGCCGGCTGGCGCGTCTCGTCGCCCAGGCGCGGGACCTGGGGCTGGAGCCGCTGGTCGAGGCGCACGACGCCCGGGACCTGGACGCCGCCCTGGCCACGGACGCCCGCGTGATCGGGGTCAACAACCGCGACCTGCGGACACTGGACGTCGATCCGGAACGGGCCGTGCGACTGCGCGAGCTCGTTCCGGAGGACCGGCTCGTCGTCGCCGAGTCCGGCGTGCGCGATGTCGCCACGATCGCGCGCTGGCGCGCGATCGGGTTTGACGCGGCGCTTGTCGGCGAGGCCCTGATGCGTGCGTCGGACCCGGCCGCTGCGGCGCGGGCCTACGTGGGCGCGGGCCGGTACCCGGTCGACGCGGCGGCCGCAGCGCGGTCGCCGATGGTCAAGATCTGCGGCATCACCGACGAGGCAGGGGTCATCGCCGCCGTTCGCTCCGGCGCCGAGGCGATCGGCCTCAACTTCGCGCCCGGGACGCCGCGCGAGCTCACCCTCGACGAAGGCGCGACCCTGGCGACTCTCGCGCGGCAGATGGGCGGGCCGGCGCATCCGCTGGTCGTCCTGGTGACCGCCGACATCCCGGCGGACGCGCTCGTCGGCGCCGTCGCAGCCGTGGACCCCGATGTCGTCCAGCTCAGCGGCGACGAGACGACCGGCGATGTCGCGGCGGTCGGGCGACCGGTCTGGAAGTCACTCCGACTCAGTGCCGGCGACAGCGCAACGAACGTCGTCGAGCGAGCACAGGCGTACCTCTCCGCAGGCGCCTCGCAGATCCTGCTCGATTCGGCGGGCGGCTTGCACCCGGGGGGCACGGGGATCCGGATCCCCGTCGACCTGGCGGCCGCCGTTGCGCGGGAGGTGCCGGTCGTCCTCGCCGGCGGGCTCAACGCGGGCAACGTCGGTGGCGCCGTCCTGGGCGTGCCGGCCATCGGGGTGGACACCGCATCCGGCACGGACCTGCCGAGGATTCCCGGCGAGCGTCCGCGCAAGGACCCGGTCCGGGTCGCGTTGTTCGTCAAGCGTGCCCGCGACGCCCGTCGCCACCGGCCGAACGTCGCGTTCGGGCCGACGCCGGTTCACCCCGGTCTGCTCGAGGTCGATGGCGGTGGCCGGTGGGGCAAGGAGCGCGACTTCGGGGGGCGCTACGTTCCGGAGACGCTGGTCGGCGCGCTCCAGCAGCTCGAACATGCCTACAACGAGCTGCGCCACGACCCGCGATTCTGGGCGGAGCTCGACGACCTGCTCGCGAACTACGCCGGCAGGCCCACCGCGCTGTACCGCGCGGACCGCCTGGCGACCGCGGTGGCCGATGAAGCTCGCCGCATCACCGCGGGGCGCCCGCGCACGGTCACCATCCCTGCCTTCCGGCTATACCTCAAGCGGGAGGACCTCGCGCACACCGGCGCCCACAAGATCAACAACGCGCTGGGCCAGGCACTGCTCACGAGGCGGCTCGGCAAGTCCAGGGTCATCGCCGAGACGGGCGCCGGCCAGCACGGGGTGGCGACGGCCACGGCGTGTGCGCTGCTGGGTCTCCCGT
This sequence comes from uncultured Chloroflexia bacterium, assembly GCA_963772565.1. Taxonomy (GTDB): domain Bacteria; phylum Chloroflexota; class Limnocylindria; order Limnocylindrales; family CSP1-4; genus CAIXZV01. The sequence continues at coordinate 2,521 of CAVYXU010000052.1, read as the reverse complement.
GCGTGGTGTTCATGGGCGAGGAGGACATCCGCCGCCAGGCGCCGAACGTGCTCCGGATGCGCGCCCTGGGCGCCGAGGTCCGCAGCGTGACGTCCGGCACGGCCACGCTCAAGGACGCGGTCAACGAGGCGATGCGCGACTGGGTCACCAACGTCGGGACCACGCACTACGTGCTGGGATCCGCGATGGGACCGCACCCGTACCCGACGATCGTCCGCGACCTCCAGCGCCGGATCGGCGACGAGGCCGCCGCGCAGCTGTGGGCGGTCGAGGGCCGGTTGCCCGACCTGGCGCTGGCCTGCGTCGGCGGCGGGTCGAACGCGATCGGCCTGCTCTCCCGGTTCATCGGCGAGCGCTCGGTGCGCCTCGCCGTCGCCGAGGCGGCGGGTGATGGCGTGGACACCGGTCGCCACGCGGCGGCGATCGCCGGCGGCACGCCCGGGATCCTCCACGGCTCGCGGTCGCTGATGCTCCAGGATCGCGACGGGCAGGTGGTCGAGGCACACAGCGCGTCGGCCGGGCTGGACTACCCGGGGGTCGGGCCGCAGCTGGCCGCGCTCGCGGAGGGCGGGCGACTCGAGGTCGGCACGGCGACGGATCGAGAGGCCGTCGCCGCGATGCGCACCGTCACCCGGGCCGAGGGCATCCTCCCGGCCCTCGAGACCGCGCATGCCGTCGCCGCGCTGCCGAAATTACTCGCCGGCGTCGAAGGCTCGGGCGCTGGCCTCCCCGACGATGCGCTGATCCTCATCGGGTTCTCGGGCCGCGGTGACAAGGACCTCGCGGCCCTCGAGCGGTTCGCGGATGTCGAGCCGTGGGAGGGGGCACGATGACGCTTGCCGCGTCACCGACGCCTGCGGCGGTGGCCCACACCAACGACACCCCCGGCGCGCGCCGGATTGCCGCGGTGTTCGAGCGTGCGCGCGCCGAGGACCGCGCGGCGCTGATCCCGTACGTGGTCGCGGGCTATCCCGACGCCGAGACGAGCCTCCTCGTCGCATGCGCCGCGATCGACGCCGGCGCGGACCTGCTCGAGGTGGGGCTGCCGTACTCGGACCCCCTGGCAGATGGCGCGACCCTGCAACGCGCCACGCAGGGGGCCCTGGCCGCCGGGGCCACCTTCGATCGATCGCTCGCCCTCACGACCGCCATCACCGCCGCGCGCCCGGCCGTGCCGGTGGTCGCGATGGGCTACGCCAACCAGCTGATCGGCGGGGGTGACGGTCGCGACCGGGCGCGGGCGCTCGCGCGGGCCGGCGCCGCGGGCGTGATCGTGGCCGACCTGACGCCCGACGAAGGCGCGCCGTTCGAGGCCGTCGCTGTCGAAGCGGGGATCGCCGTCGTCTACCTCGTTGCCCCGACGTCGTCACCGGCCCGGCGTGCCGCCGTCGCACATCGGAGCGGCGGCTTCCTGTACTGCGTCTCGCTGGTCGGTGTCACCGGGGCACGGACCGCCCTGCCGTCGACGGTCGCACGCCTCGTCCGCGATGTGAAGGCGGTGTCACCAGTGCCCGTGGGCGTCGGGTTCGGGGTCTCGAAGCCTGCGCACGTGCGTGCGATCGCGCGAGCCGGTGCCGACGGCGTGATCGTGGCATCGGCGCTGGTGGATGCCCTGGGCGACGACGGCCGCAACGTGGCCGCATTGTCGGCGCTGGTCGGTCGCCTGCGGGCCGCGACGGCTCGCTGACTGCGACGGCTCGCGGGCCGAAGACCCGGCGGCGACCCCGAGGCGGCAGCGTCAGAGGATCGCCAGCAGCTCCGTCAGGCGGCGCAGCTCGTGCGTGCACTCGATGCCTTCCGCCCGGGGCGCGCCACCGGGGTTGAACCAGCAGGTGTCGATGCCGTAGGCGATCCCGCCAGCGATGTCCGAGGCGAGGCTGTCGCCGATCAGCAGCACCTCGTCCGGCCGGGGGCTTCCCATCCGCATGAACGCGGCGTCAAAGATCGCGCGGTCCGGCTTGGCCGCGCCGATCTCGTCCGAGATGACCAGCTCGGCGATGTAGTCACGGATCGCCGACCGGGCGAGGCGGGGTCGCTGGACGTCACCCAGGCCGTTGGTGATGATCGCGATCCGGTAGGTGTCGTGCAGCGTCCGGACCACCGCCAGTGCATCGGGCATGAGGTGCCCCTGCATCGCCAGGTTGGGCAGATACGCGGCGCTGAACGGCTCGGCTTCGGCCTCGATGCCCAGCGCGTCGAACAACAGCTCGAACCGCTTCGTGCTGAGCTCCTCGGCCGAGATCGCCCCCTGTTCGAACGCCACCCAGACCTCGCGATTGATCCGCTGGTAGACGGGCATGTAGGCAGGCTCGAAGCCGATGCCGAGCTGCTCGAACGTCAGGCGCAGCGCATCGGATTCGGCGCGGGTGAAGTCGAACAGGGTGTTGTCGGCGTCGAACAGCAGCCATCGGTACCTGGGCATCGGGGCCCATTCTCGCAGTTGCCGGCCCCGGGCGGGTGCGGTCGACGACCCATGCGGCTCCAGCCGCCGCCCCGGCCTCGGTGCCCGGTCGCCGCCGGT
>CAVYXU010000051.1:0-23905 GCA_963772565.1 uncultured Chloroflexia bacterium | reverse complement strand
ATCAGCCGACTCGCAAGGGGTCGCGGATGAGCCGCGATTCATGACCGGTCGATCCTGAGCGCGGACCGCGTCCCCGGTCGCACATGACACCGCTCCACCGCAGGCTGCTCGCATCGGGCCGGGTTGCGACCGTCGCGCTCGTCGCGGCGGTCCTGCTCGGCGTGTCCACCGCGCTGCTCGCGATCGTCCAGGCCTGGCTGATCGCCCGGGCGATCGCCGGTGCGTTCGTCGATGGCGAGGGTGTCGGGGAGCTCGCGGCCGTGCTCGCGGTCCTTGCGGCCGTGCTCGCTGCCCGCGCCCTGCTCGCGTGGGCCGCCGAGGTCGTGGCCCAGCGGATCAGCGGCGTGGTCAAGTCGGAGCTGCGCGTCACGGTCATGGCGCGGGCCGTCGCGCTCGGCCCACGCTGGGCGGCCGAGCAGGCGAGCGGCGAGGTCACGCTGCTGGTCACGCGCGGCCTCGACGCGCTCGACGCGTACTACGGGCGGTATCTGCCCCAGCTCGCGCTGGCGGTCATCGTGCCCCTGGCGGTCGTCGCGTGCCTGTTCAGCGTCGACCTCGTCGCGGGACTGACGGTGGCGCTCACGGTGCCCCTGATCCCGGTGTTCATGGTCCTTATCGGCCGGATGTCGGCCGCCCATCGGCGGCGTCGGTGGGTCGCCCTCGCCCGGCTCGCGAACCGGTTCGCCGACGTGGTCGCCGGGCTGCCGACGCTGCGTGCCTACGGGCGCGCCGAGGCGCAGGTGAACATCCTGCGCCGGATCACCGACGCCTACCGCAGCACGACGATGGCGACGCTGCGGATCGCCTTCCTGTCCGCGCTCGCGCTCGAGCTGCTGGCCACGCTGTCGGTCGCGCTGGTCGCGGTGGGGATCGGGCTTCGCCTTGCGCATGGCGACCTGTCGCTCCAGACCGGCCTGTTCGCGCTGGTGCTCGCGCCCGAGGCGTACCTCCCGCTGCGCCGGCTGGGCGCCGAGTTCCATGCCAGCGAGGAGGGCCTCGAGGCCGCCGCGGCGGCGTTCGCGATCCTCGACGAGCCGGTCGGGGCGGGCGAGCCGGAGCACGCAGAGCACGGGCCGATCGCCGGCGATCGGCAGCCGATGCCGGGCACCGTGACCGGCATCTCGGTCGATCACGTGAGCGTCGTCCAGCCCGGCCGCGAGGTCGTGGCACCCGCCGACGCCTCGCTCACCGTCCGCTGCCGGCGAGCTGGTCGCGATCACCGGCGAGAGCGGCGCGGGCAAGTCGACGCTGCTCGCCGCGATCCTCGGGCTGGTTCCGCCCACGACCGGTCGCGTGCTGGCGATGGCCGGCGACGGTCGTGACGCGGTCGACGTGCGCACGCTTGATCCTGCGCTCTGGCGGGCGCAGGTCGCGTGGGTTCCCCAGGCGCCGTGGCTGTTTGCCGGGACGGTTGCCGACAACGTCCGGCTGGGCGCGCCCGACGCCGGTGATGCCGAGGTCGGGTCCGCGCTCGCGGCCGTCGGGCTGGCCGATGTCCCGGCCGATCGCGTGCTCGGCGAGCGCGGCAGCGGGCTGTCGAGCGGCCAGCGTCGCCGGATCGGCATCGCCCGCGCCCTCGTCCGGGACGCGCCCGTGCTCCTGCTCGACGAGCCCACCGCGGGCCTGGACGAGGCGTCGGAGGCGCTGGTCATGCGTGCAATTCGCCGCGCCGCCGACGGTGGGGCGACCGTCGTGCTGGTCGCCCATCGCCCGGGCGCCGTCGCGGGTGCGGATCGCACGGTCGAGGTTCGCTGGGCCGCCGTCGAGCCGGCCGCCACCGTCCCCGCCGCCGGCGAGCCAGCCGCCATCGCCGCGGAGCCGGCCGGGTGAGGCCGCTCGTCGCCATCCTTCGGATCGGCCGGCCGGTCACACCCCGGCTCACCCTGGCGATCCTCGCCGGTCTCGGCGCCGCGGCCTCGGCGATCGGCCTCGCCGCGACATCGGCATGGCTGATCTCGAAGGCCGCCCAGCAGCCGCCGATCCTCACCCTGTTCGTGGCGGTGACCTCGGTGCGCGCGTTCGGCATCGCGCGTGGGGTGCTGCGATACGCGGAGCGGCTCACCGCCCACGACGCCGCGTTCCGAGTGCTCAGCGAGCTGCGTGCCACCGTCTACGCGCGCCTCGTCCGCCTGGCGCCGGCGGGCCTCGCCGAGCTTCGGTCCGGTGACCTGCTGGCGCGCCTGGTGGGCGACGTCGACGGCCTGGCCGACCTCTGGCTGCGGGTGCTGCTGCCGTACGGATCGGCCATCGTGGTCGCGATCGGTACCGTCGGCCTGATCGCGTGGCTGGTGCCCGCCGCGGGACTCGCGGTCGCCGCCTGCCTCATGGTGACGGCAATCGGGGCGCCGCTCGCCGCGGCCGCCGTGTCGCGCCGGGCCGAGCGCCTGCTCGCGCCCGCGCGCGGTGACCTCGGAGACGCAGCGATCGACCTGCTCCGGGGCGCCCCCGAGATCCTCGCTGCCGGCGCCGCGACGAGGGCGGTCGATGAGGTCCGGAAGGTCGATGCCCGGCTGGCGGCCGCGGAGCGTCGCTCGGCGCTGGGGGCCGGGATCGGCGGGCTCGTGGCCGGTCTGGCGGCCGGTGCCTCGGCATGGATCGCCCTCGTGCTCGGCATCATCGCCCTGCGCCGGGGGGACCTCGATGTCGTCGCGCTGGCGGTGGTCGCGCTCACGCCGATCGCGATCCACGAGGTCGTGGCCCCGCTGGTGCCCGCGGCCCAGAAGCTGCCGGGGCTTGCGGCGTCGGCCGGCCGCGTGCTCGACATCCTGGCGCGGCCCGACGCGGTGCCCGAGCCGGAGACGCCGCTACGCGTTCCGGATGGACCGCTGGGTCTCCGGGCACGCGCCCTTCGGCTCCGATACCCGGGCGCGGAGGTCGACGCGATGGAGCTGCCATCGCTCGATGTCCCTGCCGGCGCGCGGATCGTGGTCACGGGGCCAAGCGGTGCGGGCAAGAGCACCCTCGCCGCCGCCTGCCTCCGGTTCCTCGAGCCGGTCGCGGGCACGCTCGAGCTGGCGGGCTCCGACGCCTCCATCGACGTGCGCCGGCTCGACGGCGACGCGGTCCGGGCCGCGGTCGGCCTGTGCGAGCAGGACCCCCACATCTTCGATGCCACGATCGCCGACAACCTGCGGCTGGCGCGCCCGGGCGCGCCCGACTCCGAGCTGGAGGGTGCGCTCGCGTCCGCTCGCCTGCTCGAATGGGTCCACTCGCTCCCCGACGGCCTCGCGACGCCGGTGGGGGAGCACGGGGCGCGGCTGTCGGGTGGCCAGCGGCAGCGGCTGGCGCTCGCCCGGGCGCTGCTCGCCGATGTGCGCGTGCTGATCCTCGATGAACCGACCGAGCACCTCGACGAGGCGACGGCGCGGGCCTTCATCGCGGATCTCGAGGCGGCCACGGCCGGGCGCACGGTGCTCGTCCTCACGCATCGCCCGGAGCTGTTCGACGGGCCGTCGTGGGTCCGGGGGCCCGTGCTCGGCGAGTGAGGCCGATGGCCGACCGGCGCGTCCGGAAGGCCGAGGGATCAGAATCCGAACCGATCGCGTCGTTCCACGCACCTGTATGCATGGAGGTGGCCATTGAGCGCGTGGTGATCGAGCGCCGGGCGCCGGCGGATCTCGTGGCGGCATCGATCCGGGGTGACCGCGAGGCCTTCGCGGCGCTCGTGGAGCCGTCGCTCGCCGTGGCCATGGGCGCCGCGCTGATCGTGTGCCGTTCGCACGCGGACGCGTCCGATGCCGTCCAGGACGCCCTGCTCGCCGCCTGGCAGGGGCTGGACCGCCTCCGGGACCCGCAGGCATTTCCCGCCTGGTTTCGGACGCTTGCCGTCCGGGCCGCCCTTCGCGTCGTCCGGCGGCGCGGGCACGTCGTCGAGCTGGACGTCGCTCGCCGCTGATCCGGCGTCCGAAGCAAGGTCGGTCGAGCGTCTCGCCGAGCACCGGGATCTCGGTCGTGCCTTCGATCGTCTCGAGCCCGACGACCGGGCGCTGCTGACGATGCGCCACCTTTGGGATGCGCCGGTGGCCGAGGTAGCCGAAGCGCTGGGCATCCCGGCCGGGACGGTGAAATCGAGGACGCACGCCGCGATGACGCGGCTGCGAGCGGCGTACGACGCGGAGGCGCGGCGATGACCCGACGGCTGGAAGACGACCTCCACGACCTGCTGGCTCGTCGCGCCGAGCCGACCCCCGCGATCTCGACGCCCTCCGGGCACACATCACGCGGCTGCCACGTCGCGCTCAGCACCAGCGCGGGCTCCTCGCGGCCGCTGCGGGCATCCTCCTCGTGCTGTCGATGGGTGGGCTGCTGGCCACGCAGATCCCGTTCGGCACGAGCGGGGCCGCTCCGCAGCCTCCCGATCCGGCGGCATTCGCGGGCGACCCGCGGCTCGCCCTGTGTGGCGTCACGCCGGAGGACGCGGACGCGATCTTCGAGATGGCCCACCTGCGTGACTACCCGCTGCACCTGCCGGCCGCATATCCGCTCAAGGACCTCCAGGCCGATCCAGATGCCCCGACGCTCGTGATCGTCCTTCGCGGTCAGTCGTCGAACACGAGACTGGGCGGCACGCCGGTACCCGGGACCCAGGACCTGTGCATGGTCGTCGGGTCCGACCCGGCGGCGTGGCAACAGGTCGCCGTCGCCGGTGTGGACACGTCCGGATTGCTTGCGATCCTTCCCGAGCCGACCGGGACGCCGATCGCGGACGATCTCCTGCCCTGGGTCGACCGTTGCGGCGGGCCGGGCGCCGGGATCTTCGCCGCCATCATCCTGGGGCCGGGCGATCGCATCCAGCTCGATCCCGTCCCACCCGAGGTCGCCGCCGGCGATGCGTCGGCGGTCATCGTCTACGACACGGCGCATCCCTTCGCGCCGCTCAGCACCCCGCCGGCGCCCGATACGACCATCGAACCCCGCGCGCCGCTGGCCGACGGCCACCACGACCTGTGCGTCCTCGTCGGCAGCGATCGCGGCCACGGCGTCGCGTGTCATCTACGAGGACGTCGCCGTCACCGCGTCTCTCGGTGCGCAGGCCGCGAGTCCATCCCCCGCGTCCGTCGCTTCCCGCGCAGATGGCGGCCGCCGACTGCGAAGCGCTGTCGTTCGCCCCCGACCGGTGCCAGGCCGTCGTCGAGGCGGCGCTCGAGGACGCCGGTCTCGCTTGGGCGAACATCGAGCATGTCACGATCGCCAAGCCGGCGCCCGATACGCATCGGCGGGATCATTCCCGGTCGCCGAGGTGACGTTCTCGCTGTCCGATGGCGGGACGCGCGACCAGGAGGTGCGCTGCCTGGGGGTCGGCAGCCAGGACAGCCTCGCGTGCACCGACCATCCGCAGATCCAGCTCTCTGCACCGTACGCGCCCAATGGCGGCTATCACGACGTGCCGTGTGGCGACACCCCGGGCGGCGAGCCCGGATCGGCCTGTGCGACGCCCCTGCCGTCGATCGATCCCGCAGCCGCGGCGGCTGCCGTCCCGCTCGAGATCGCGTCCCACGACTACCCGATCACCGCGACCGGTCACCTCGAGATCGATGTCGGCCGCGCGATCCTGCCCAACGGGATCCTGTCCGATGCCCGGTTCTCGCTCGCCGACCCGTCCACGCGGGCATTCGCGGTCGCCTCGGGCGTCCACCTCCAGGTCCGGTCCCTCGACCCGTCTCGCCCGCCGTTCTTCAACGTCTACGAGCACGGCTGGTACCCGGGTACCGAGGCGGTCGAGGTCTTCCTCGTGCTCGACGTGACCTCGGTGACGCCGGGCGCGATGCTCGAGGTTCGCGATCTCGTCGTTCGCTGAGCCGCGTCATACTCCGCCGATGGCTGCTGCGCAGACGATCCGCGTCCTCGTCGAGACGACGCCGAAGAAGGTCGTTCGTCTCCGCGCTCGACTGGCCGGGCCTGTCCCGCGGCGGGAAGGACGAGGCGCATGGCGATCGAGGCCCTGCTCGCCGCGCTGCCCCGGTACGCGGCCGTGGCCCGCCGGGGCGGGGTTCGCGTTCGCGACCGGCGAGACGACGTCACCGTCGAGGCCGTCGAGCACGCCGAGGGCAACGCCACCACCGCGTTCGGCGCACCCGCGATCATCGCGGAGGCGGACCGCCGGCCATCGGACGCCGTCCGAGGCAGGGCGCCTGGGAGCGCTGGTCCGGGCCGCCTGGACCGTGTTCGACGAGATCGCGGCGTCGGCCCCGAGGAGCTCCGCAAGGGACCCCGTGGCGGCGGTCGGGACCGCACGAAGATCGTCGGTCACGTCACGGATGCGGAAGCCGCGTACGCCGCCCAGATCGGCATCAAGCTCGGATCCGGGGCGAGCCGGGACGCCGTCCGGGCGGCGATCATCGAGGTCCTCGAGGCACCCTCCGACGGCACCGCCATCGCCGGCCGCAAATGGACCCAGCGCTACGCGGCGAGGCGGATCGCGTGGCACGTGCTCGACCACGCCTGGGAGATCGAGGACCGGACCGAGGCCTGACGAGTTGTCGACGGGCGAGGCTCCACGTACGACGACGAGCCCGAGGTCGACGCGCGTCGCGCTCGGCGCCGCGTGCGCCATCGTCGACGATTCCGGGCGGGTCCTTCTCGTCCATCACACGTACGGGCGTCTGAACTGGGAGCTCCCCGGCGGCGTCGCCGAACCGGGGGAGGCGCCGGACGAGACCGCCCGACGCGAGCTGCTCGAGGAGACCGGGCTGACCGCCGAGCTCGAGCGGCTGACGGGCGTCTACCTCGAGCCAGGCCACGACTTCGGGCCCATGCTCCATTTCGTGTTCCGGTTCCGGTGGCGCGGGGAGCTGGTGCCGACCCCGTCGTCGCCCGAGATCTCGGAGCTCGCGTACTGGCCGCTCGCGTCGCTGCCGACGCCGATCTCCGACTTCACCGAGCGCCGGATCCACGACGCGCTGGTCGATGGGCCACCGGCCGTGGCACGGATCGCGAAGCGTCGCTGGCGCTGAGCGCTCGCACTACGCCTCGACGAACAGCGATCCCAGTGCCGCGGCCTCGATCGGCTCGTCTCCCGGGCGCAGCCCCGCCAGCCGCGCCGCCAGCCCGAACAGCTCGGCCGGCGTGCGTCCGGCATCGAGGAACGCGCGGACGGCCGTATCGCCCTCGGACTTGGACAGCTTCTGGCCGGACACCCGGCGGACCAGGGGTGGTGGAGGAACCGCGGCGGCGCCTCGCGGTCCAGCAGCCTCGCCAGCCGCAGTTGAGCGGCCGTCGCATCGAGCAGGTCGCGGCCGCGGATCACGAGGTCCACCCCGTGACGCAGATCGTCCACGACCACGCAGAACCCGTATGTCCAGTTGCCCAGGCGATCGCGTGCCAGCAGGTCGCCGTTGGCGGCGGGTTCGTCCGCGGTCGGTCCGACCAGCAGGTCGACCCACGACTCGGAGCCCGCACCGACGGCGACCCGGATACCGACGTCGCCGTTCTCCGGCAGGCCTCGCGTTCGACAGTCGCCCGGGCACCCGATCCCGCGCCATGCCCGGCCATGCCCGGTCTCGTACGTCGCGAACGTCGAGCGCGTGCAGTCGCACGCGTAGACGAGGCCGGCCTCGCGCAGTCGGGTGAGCGCCTCTGCATACGCCTCGCCTGAATCCGACTGTCGATATGCCGACGGCCCGCTGCGGAACGCGCTGATCGGCGGCTCGTCCGGCACGAGGTCGAGCCGCTCCAGGTCGTCCAGCAGCGCCGTCTCGTGCTCGGAACGCGAGCGCTGCCGGTCGTGATCCTCGATCCGCAGGATCACGCGCCCGCCCGTCGCCCGCGCGATCCCCCACGTGTACACGCGCGTTGACCAGGTGACCGAGATGGAGCAGCCCGGTCGGCGCTGGCGCGAAGCGGGTGAGCGGCGCCGCGGGCAGGATCCGGGGGTCCGGCCGTGCGCTTCCGGAGACGAGCGGGACCAGCAGCTCGCCGCCGGCGTCAGCGATCCCGGGATCGACCGTCATGCACCCGGTCCCTCGACTCCAGTCCCGCGCGTGACCGAGACGATCCTCCGGTAGATCGAGATCAGGTCCGCCTGTGGCAGCGGTCCCGGGTTGGCCATCGCGACGCGGAGCAGGACCTCCCGTTCGCGCTCCGGGTCGTGGATCGCCCGGCGGCCGGCGAGCGACTTGGCCCGGCCCGCGGCCCGCCCGAGCGTCGTCCGCTCGTTGAGCAGCTCCACGATCCGTTGATCCAGGTCGTCGATGCGGTCGCGGATGCGGGCGAGCTCGAGCGCCGCTGCATCGCGGTCCGCCGGCGTTGGTCGCGACGCGCGTGTCTTCCCGGGGTCATCGGGATCGCGGCTCATGCCGCCCCCTCGAACCGTTCCGCGATCGCCTCGAGCGCCATGTGGTACCCGCGGGCGCCATGCCCCGCGATCGAGCCGGCGGCGATGTCGTGCAGGAAGTTGACCCGCCGGAACGCATCCCGCGTCCAGGGATCCGAGAGGTGGACCTCCCAGAACGGCCGCTCGATCGCGAGCAGCGCGTCGCGTAACGAGACCGAGGTGTGGGTCAGGCCGGCGGCGTTGACGACCGCGGCGTCGAAGTCGCGGACATGGAGGCGATCGATCAGGGCGCCCTCGTGGTTCGACTGGAAGAAGTCCACCTCGAGGCCAAGCTCGGCTGCCCGGGTCGCGATCCCGGCGTGGATCTCGTCCAGCGTCTCGCGCCCGTAAACCTCCGGTTCCCGCGTTCCCAGCAGGTTGATGTTCGGACCCTGGAGCACGAGCACCCGGGTCATGCGGTCGCTCCCGACCCGGCCCGGGTCTCGGCAGCACCGGCGGCACCGCCCGCCAGGATCGAGCGCACGGCGTCGGCGACCACGTCGTCCGGGACGTCATCGCGAACTTCGACCCCATCGGCCGTCGGCAGCACCCAGCGGAGCCTGCCCCCCGCGTGCTTCTTGTCGGTGTCGGTCGCGGCGATGACCGTCTCGGCCGGGTAGGGGAGCGGCTGGCGTCCGAGGTCGAGCCGGTCGAGCAGCGCCTCGACCCGTCGTCCACGATCCGCCGGCGTCACGCCGAGCACGGACCCGATCCGCACCGCAGCGCGGACCCCGTACGCGACCGCCTCCCCGTGGAGGAGCGTCTCGTACCCGTCGGCCGCCTCGAGCGCGTGTCCGACCGTGTGCCCGAGGTTGAGCGTGATCCGGCCGCCGGCCGCCCCCTCCTCGCGCGCGTCCGCGGTCACGACCTCGACCTTGGCCCAGGCCGACCGCTCGACGACCTCGGCGAGGACGCCCCGCTCGAACGCGGACGGATCACCACGGGCGATCGCCTCTGCCTCGGCCTCCAGCGTCGCGAACAACGCCTCATCGCCGAGGGCAGCCATCTTGACGATCTCGCCCAGCGCCGCGCGAAGCTGGCGCTCCGGGAGTGACCGCAGCGCCGCGACGTCGAGCACGATCGCTGCGGGCTGGTGGAACGCGCCCAGGAGGTTCTTGCCCTCGGGCAGATCGACGCCCGTCTTGCCGCCGATGGCCGAATCCACCTGGGCGACGAGCGTGGTCGGGACCTGGATCCACGGGACCCCGCGCAGGTATGTCGCCGCGAGGAAGCCCGCCGGGTCGCCCAGCGCGCCGCCGCCGATGGCGATCAGCGGCTCGCGGCGCTCGACGCGGCGACGAGCGAGCTCCCGCCCGGCTTCCTCGATGACGGGCAGCCGCTTGGCCCCCTCGCCGGCGGGCAGCATCACGGTCTCGACCGGCCACCCCGCAGCCCGGAGCGAATCGGCCACGCCTTCGCCGAACGCCGACCACGCGCCGGGCTCGCTGACGACCACCGCCCGGCGTGCGCCCAGCTGGCGCAGCGCCGTGTCGATCGCGTTCGCGGCGATGCCGTCGCCGATCACCAGGTCGCCGATCGGCGTCGACGCACGCAACAGCGTGGCTCCGCCGGCCGGGCCTGTCTCGAGCAGCTGCTCGACGAGGCGCAGCACGGTCGCGATCTCGGCCACGCCGTTGACGGGATGGGCGGCGGCATAGAAGCACTCCCGGGCGATCGCCAGCTCGCGGACCCGCCCGAGCGGATCTCCGCCCCGAACGAGGGGGCGGACCGTGGGCGATCGTCGCAGGCGCTGGGCCAGCACCTCGGGCCGGACATCCAGCCACACCGGCACGCGTCCGCGGTAGAGCGCCCACCGGTTGCGGGGGTCGACGACCGCGCCGCCCCCGGGCGAGATGACGCGCCGAAGCTCGCGATCCGGATCCGCAGGCCCGAGGCCGGCGACGGCGGCGCGCTCGAACGCCCGGAACGCGACCTCGCCGTCCGCCTCGAAGATGTCCGGGATCGTCCGGCCGGCGGCCCGCTCGATCTGGTCGTCGAGGTCGATGAACGTCGCGTGGTGGCGCGCGGCAATTCGGCGCCCAATGGCGCTCTTGCCGCTTCCGGGGAGTCCGACCAGGACGAGATCCATGGGCGGTCAGTCGTCCCCGCCGGACCCGGCCTCGCCCATGTCGGCGTCGACCGGGGCATCCGCGCGGACGCCGGGCTGTGCGCCGGCCACGGGGGCGTCGGGCGGCTGCGCGATCCGCTCGCGGTACCGGCGCAGGTTGTCCTCCACCTCGGGCATCGAATCGCCACCGGTCTTGTCCAGCACGAAGCGGGCGAGCGTGAGCATGACCATCGCCTCGCCGATCACGCCGGCCGCCGGGACCACCGAGATGTCGCTGCGCTCGTAGTGCGCCGTCTCGACGGGCTTGCCGGTCACCAGGTCGGCCGTCGGCAGCGGCCGGGCAAGCGTCGAGATCGGCTTCACCGCCCCGCGCACGACGATCGGCTCGCCGTTCGTCACGCCGCCCGTGAGGCCGCCTGCGTTGTTGCTCCGATGGATCCACGTCCCGTCGTCGCGCCGGCCCTCGATCACGTCGTGGACCGCCGATCCGAACCGCTTCGTCTGCTCGAACCCGAGCCCGAGCTCGACGCCCTTGACGATGTTGATGCTCATCACGGCCGCCGCGAGCGCCGCATCCAGCCGCCGGTCCCAGTGGACGTAGCTGCCGAGCCCGATCGGCGCGCCGTGGACGACCACCTCGAACACGCCACCGACCGTGTCCCCGTTCGACCGCGCCTCGTCGATGCGGGCGATCATCGCCTCCTCGGCGTCCGGGTCCGGGCAGCGCAGCGGCGAGGCGTCGGCCTCGTCCCGCGTCCGGGTCGCGCGGGCGGGATCGATGGCGACCCCGCCCACCTCGGCCGTGAACGACCAGACCTCGATCCCCAGCGCTTGCAGGAAGGCCCGTGCGACGCCACCCGCCGCCACCCGGGCCGTCGTCTCACGAGCGGACGAGCGCTCGAGCACGTTGCGGACGTCGGTGAACCCGTACTTGAGCGCTCCGGCGAGGTCCGCGTGACCCGGCCGCACCCGCGTGATCGGCTGTGCGCGCTTGACGCCGTCTGCGGCCAGGGTCGCCAGCTCGGCGGCCTCGTCGTCTGACAACGGCTCGATCTGCATGACCCGCGTCCAGTTCTCCCAGTCGCGGTTGGCGACCTCGAGCAGGATCGGCGAGCCGAGCGTCGTCCCGTGCCGGACCCCGGCCAGGATTCGCGCGCGATCCTTTTCGATCGCCTGGCGAGCCCCCCGGCCGTAGCCGCGCTGGCGGCGTGCGAGGTCGACGGCGAGGTCCTCCTCGGACAGCGCAAGGCCGGCCGGAACGCCCTCGACGATCGTGCCGAGCATAGGCCCGTGACTCTCGCCGGCGGTCGAGAACCGGAAGCGGTCCATCGAGTGTCGAGCCGGGTCAGCCGGCGGCGGAGGCATCGGCGGCGGACGGGCCGCCGGCCGCGGAGGCGGCCGCATCGTCGCCGGGTTCCGTCGCCGTCGCGACCGGCTCACCCTCGGCCGAGCGCAGGCCATGGGCGCGCGCATCGGCCAGGGCAACTTGCATCACCTCGAGCGGTGCCGGCTGGCCGGTCCACAGGCTGAACGACGCGGAACCCTGGTGGAGCAGCATCGTCTCGCCGTCGGCGGTGGCGCAGCCGGCCGCAGCCGCGTCTCGCAGCAGTCGCGTCTGGGCGTAGATCAGGTCGAGGACCAGCAGGTCCTGCGGGATTGCCTCCGCCGCCACCGGCGTCTCGTCGTCCACGAGCCCGATCGACGTGGCGTTGACCAGGACCTTCGTCTTGGCCAGCTCGGCCCCGATGATCGACTCGTGCCATGGCATCGCCCGCAGCTCCATGTGCGCGGCGCTGCGCCCGAAGTGCTTGACCAGGCCCTCGGCGCGGTGCAGGTGACGGTTGAACACGATCACCCGCTGGAAGCCCTCGCGGATCAGCCCGTAGACCACCGCCCGCGCGCCGCCGCCGGCGCCCAGCACCACCGCGTGGCGGGGCATCTTCTGCTTCCCGACGAGCTGGTCGAGCGCGACCTTGAAGCCGGCCACATCCGTGTTGTGCCCGATCAGCTTCCGGCCGTCCCGGGTGAGCGTATTGACCGCCCCGGTCGCGTGGGCCTCGTCGGTGAGCCGGTCCACCATCGGCACCACCCGCTCCTTGTGCGGGATCGTGACGTTGGCGCCCAGGAATTCGTCGGTCCGCAGCTCGGTGATCGCGTCGGCCAGCTCGATGGGTGCGCGGTCCCACAGCTCATACCGAACGTCGATGCCGAGATGATCGAACGCGGCCTGCTGCATCGCCCCGGACAGCGAATGGGCGACCGGGTGGCCGATGAGGACGATCCGCTTCGTCATGCGCGCACCCCTTCGAGCTGCTGGAAGAAGCCGGGGTACGAGATCGCCGCCGACGCGGGTCGGCGGACGATGGTCTCGCCCTCGGCGATCAGGCCGGCGATCGCGAACGTCATCGCGAGCCGGTGGTCGTCGTAGGTCTCGGTGGTGGCGCCGCCGAGGCGTCGCCCACCGTCGATCTGGATCTCGTCGCCCTCGATGCGCACCTGCGCGCCGAGCGCCGTGAGCCCTTGCGCGATCCCCGCGACGCGGTCCGATTCCTTGTTCCTGAGCTCTCCGACACCCCGGATCCGGGTCGTTCCGTCCGCGACGGTCGCGGCGAGCGCCAGGATCGGGATCTCGTCGATCGCCATCGCGACGTCCGTCGGGGACAGGTCGACGGCCCGGAGCCCGCTGGAGCGCACGATGAGGTCGGCAAGGGGCTCGCCCGCCGAGCCACCGGGACCCGGGCGTTCGCGCTCCTCGATGTCGGCACCCATGCGCCTGAGGATGTCGATGATGGCACGCCGAGTCGGGTTCGTGCTCACCCCCTCGAGCGACAGCTCCGCGTCGGGGTGGATCGAGGCCGCGACCAGCCAGAACGCGGCTGCAGATGGATCAGCCGGCACGGTCTCCGCGACGGCCGAGACGGTGGCCGGCCCCACCAGGCGGACGACGTGCCGGCCGCGGGCATCGGTCGCCTCGGCGACTCCGACACCGCGGGCGCGGAGCATCCGCTCGGTGTGGTCGCGCGTGGCCACCGACTCCGTCACGCGCGTCTCGCCGTCCGCGGCGAGCGCCGCCAGCAGGATCGCCGACTTCACCTGCGCGCTGGGAACGTGTGTCTCGTACTCGATGGGTGACAGCGTCGCCCGCCCGGAGATCGCGAGCGGGAGCAGCGTTGCGCCGTCGCGGCCGCCGAACGTGGCGCCCATCGCGCGCAGCGGCTCCACGATGCGGCCCATCGGACGTCGGCGGAGCGAGGCATCACCGTCGAGGATCGCGAACAGCGGCCGGCCGGCGAGCAGCCCCGCCACCAGCCGGGTCGTCGTCCCGGAGTTGCCACAGTCGAGCAGCCCGTCGGGCTCGGTCAGCGCGTCACCGCCCGGTGACATGACCCGGTAGTCCACGCGCCCGGCCGCCTCGGCGACGCGCTCCACGCGGGCGCCCAGCGCCGCGACGATCGCGGCGGTGGACCGGATGTCCTGGCCGTCCCCGGCGGACTCGATCCGGCTCTCACCCTCGGCGACCAGCGCGAGCAGAAGCGCGCGGTGCGAGATCGACTTGTCCCCAGGCAGCTCCGGGCGCCCCCGCAGCCGCGCCGCCGGCCGGACGACGATCGCGTCGACCGGCCCGTCGTCCGCCGCATCACTCGTCGGGTGCTTGGAACGGTTCTCCTCGGGCACGACGCCCGCCGGCCTGGCTGCCACGGTCAGTCCTGGCCGCTGCGGGTCGCGGCCGCGTTCAGGTCGCCGTGGAGGTCGCGGACGTGCTCGTGGACGCCGACGACGGCACCCATCATCGCTTCGAAGGCGGGGAAGTCCAGCTGCTGCTCTGCGTCCGACAGCGCCTCGTCCGGTCGCGGGTGGACCTCGACCATGATCCCGTCCGCGCCAACCGCCACGCCGCCGATGGCGAGCGGCTTGACCAACCACCGCCGTCCGGTCGCGTGCGACGGGTCCACGATCACGGGCAGGTGCGTGAAGTGGTGGGCCAGCGGGACCGCGGTCAGGTCCATCGTGTTGCGGCTGTACGTCTCGAACGTCCGGATCCCGCGCTCGCACAGGATGATCTGCGAGTTGCCGGCCGAGGCGATGTACTCCGCGGCCATCAGCCACTCCTCGATCGTCGCCCCGAACCCCCGCTTGAGCATCACCGGACGGCCGGCGCGCCCGCACGCGAGCAGCAGCGAGAAGTTCTGCATGT
This sequence comes from uncultured Chloroflexia bacterium, assembly GCA_963772565.1. Lineage (GTDB taxonomy): Bacteria > Chloroflexota > Limnocylindria > Limnocylindrales > CSP1-4 > CAIXZV01. The sequence goes on along the minus strand of CAVYXU010000051.1, from coordinate 9,331 downwards.
TGCGGGTGCCGATCTGGAGGATGTCGGCGTACTCGGACACGATGTCGACCTGGCTCGGCTCCATCACCTCGGTGATCACCGGCAGCCCGGTCCGCTCGCGCGCCTCTGCGAGGTAGCGCAGGCCCTCGACGCCCAGCCCCTGGAAGCTGTAGGGGCTGGTCCGGGGCTTGAACGCGCCGCCGCGGATGATCGTGGCCCCGTGCGCGGCGACGAAGTCGACCGTCTCCATCAGCTGCTCGCGGCTCTCGATGGAGCACGGGCCGGCCATCACCGTCAGCGTGCCGTCGCCGATCACCGCGTCCAGCACCCGGATCACGGTGTCCTCGGGGTGAAACTCGCGGGACACGAGCTTGTAGGGCTTCGATATCGGCGTGACCGCCGTCACGCCGGCGGTCGTCTCGAGGCGCGCCATCAGCTGCGGCCGGCGTCCCCCGATCTCGCCGACGACCGCGATGACGACGCGGTCCGTGCCAGCGTTGACGCGGTCGCCGCCGGCGTTCTCGAACGGCGTCAGGCCTTCGGACAGGATGAGGCTCTTCACCCCGTTGACCTCGGCCTCTGTGGCTCCGGTTCGCATCACCACGAACATGCTGGTCAGGATTCCTCGAGGAGATCGTCGCGAGGGAACAAAAAAGCAGAGGTCCAGGACCTCTGCTCACCCGGCACGACCCGCAATCCCGGGTCTCAGTCTCCGGGGTCGGTCATGCCGGGCAGCTAAAGAGATAGATGGCGCACATCGGTGCAGGTACGCTAGCCCCGGAGCGTGCGGAAGTCAATTCGAGCCCCCTCGTGGTCCGGCGATCCAAGCCGCGCTCTGGCGGGCTGCCGGATGGGCGCCGGATATCTTCACCGTCGCGGCTCTGGTATCCTCCGCGCGCGGTGACCCCCGGTCGTCCGAGCCGGTCCCGAGCGCGGAGAGGTCGCATAGCGGTCTAGTGCAGCGGTTTGCTAAACCGCCGAGTGGGGTAACCTGCTCCGAGGGTTCGAATCCCTCCCTCTCCGCCACACATCGTGCGCCCGTAGCTCAGTGGATAGAGCGTCAGGTTGCGGACCTGAAGGCCGTGGGTTCGAGTCCCGCCGGGCGCGCCACAACCACAGAACCGCCCCCAGGGCGAATGCCTTCGCGGAGCGGTTAGTGCGAACGGTTGCGAGCGGTGCGCGGACGCACCATTCCGGCGGAAACCAACGGCCGGCGCGGTCAACGGCCGGCAGGGTTATCGGCCGGCAGGGCGGCCCTGCGCATGGCGCGCGCGGGCGTGCCCGATGAGCCCGTGGACGACGGCCAGCCGCGACAACCGGGCGTACATCGAATGGTCCCCGATCGCGCGCCGCTCCATCGTCCACTCGCGGACGAGGCGGCCCGGCCGCGTCGTCCGCGAGGCGTCGCGGAGGCGCTGGTTCAGCCGCTGCCGTGCGGTGGGGCGCCCATCGCCAGGGTCGGACCCGCCGGCCCGCTGGCTGCGTGCCGCCGCCTCGAGCTCGGAGAGCGCCGCGATGACCCGGCTGTCGGCGCCGATCGAGTGCAGCCAGCCAGGTTGCTCGCACCACTCCCGGAAGGCGCGCGCCAGCGACGGATCCGTACGGGCGCGACGGCTCCAATCCGGGAGGTTGCTGCACGTCGCGAAGGGGATCCTGGACAGCTCCGGGAAGCGGCGGGCGATGGCCACCCGGAACACGCGCTTGTCCGCGCGGAACGAGTCCGGGAGTCCACGCACCCATTCGAGCGTCGCCCGCCCGAAAAGCGGGGTATGGACCTCCAGGTGCATGTGCTTGACCGTGTTGTTGGGGCTCAGCTCGCGCCGCCACGTGGTCGCGTACTTGAGCTCGTACAGCTTGGCCTGCGGCGTGGTGGCCGCGAGACCGGTGAGCACGCGCTCGAGGAGTGCGTCCTGTGCGTCCGCCATTCGCCCGACGAGCCCGGGGTCCAGCAGCCGGCGGTAGACGGGATCGAGACGGATCCGTGAGAGCCCCGATGCAGCGAAGACCGCCCGGTGGGTCATCAGCTGGTGCGCCTCGCCGAACAGCTGATCTCCCCGAAACATCGACCGGTAGCCGGGATCGGCCACGAGCCGCTCGTAGAGCAGGTGGTTGCCGGGGTAGGAGATCGCGGCGTCGCTCTCGCCGCTGCTGAGATAGATGGACCGTCCCAGCGATTCATTCGTGTGGACCTGCGGCTTCTCGTGCCAGGTGTTCGGCACCCCGAGAGCCGCCGCGACCTTCGGCGCCACGACGCCGTCGCTGCCTGGACGGGCCCGGTGCTCGCCCCACGTGATCGTCTCCACCTGGGCCGGGTCGCCCGACAGGCGCACGAGCTCGGCCGCGATGTACCGGGAGTCCACGCCGCCGCTCAACGGCACCACCGGTCGCTCGGCCGACCTCCAGGAGCGCGCGATCCCGGCCGTCAGCAGGTCATTCAGCTCGTCGGCCAGCGTCTCGATCGGCCGCGCGTCCGGCTCGGCAGCCGGGACGAAGCGGAAGTGGTCGTGGATGGCGGCCCGGACACCGTCCTCCTCGAGCTCTGCCTCGAGGTACTGGCCCGCGCCGGCCATTCCGATGCCCTCGAACGCGGTCGTGCTGAACGGGTAGTACCCGTGAGCGAGGAAGCCGGCCACGCCGGCCGCATCCTCGGCGAGCTCGCCCGGATACGTGGGCGCCAGGTCCAGGAGCTGGGAGTGGAATGCGAGGACGCCGCCACAGGCCCACCAGTAGAGCGCCCGGGCACCTGCGACATCGAACCCGATACGGATCGTCCGACCGTCCCGGATGAGCAGGCGGAACGACCCCTCCAGGCGCTTCCAGACCCCGGTGCCGAGCCGGCGATAGAGCCCGGCAACCTCGGCCAGCTCGGGCTCGGTGGTTCCGTGCCCGGTGGTGTCCCGTCCGTCGATCGAGCGGATCTCACCGTCAAGGATCAGCGTCAGGTCGGTACCGGCATCGTCCCAGCGACCGAACGAACGGACGTGACGGCCGACCCGCAGCCCCGGCGCCGTCTCCACCTCGGTCCGGATGCCGGGGTTGGACTCCGCAGTCAGCGCCGCAAGACGGTCGAAGACCGAACCCGCTGTGGGGTTGGTCCCGAGGACGCCGAACAGCAATTGCATGGATCCCCCTGGCGACGCACGGGTTGGGTGTCCGGTCGGACGGGCGAGCCTGGACGCGACTCTACCCCGTCGCCTGCTCCCGCGCGTGTCGCTCCTGCGTGCTGCCGATCAGCCAGTGCACGATCGCCAGCCGCGACAGGCGGAGGCATGGGCTCCGATTGCTGACCGCGCGGCGCTCCACCAGCAGGCATCACGTGCGTGAGGTTCCTCATTGTGAGGTAACCTCCGCATGTGTCGCCGACGAACACCACCGCAACGATTGCGCCCGCCCGCGCAACGGTTGCGCCCGCCCGGGTCGAGATCGAGCCCACGCTCGAGATTGCCGACCTCCTGGGCCAGGTCGTCCGCCGCCTCCATCGAGGCACGAGCGTGGCGCTCGCACCGCTCGGCCTCTCGCGCGCGCAGTCGCGAGTGGTCCGCCTCCTTGCCGACGGGCCGCTGCGGATGGCGACCATCGCCGAGCACCTGGCGGTCGTGCCGCGCACGGTCACCGACCTTGTCGATGGCGTCGAGGCCGCCGGGCTGGTTGCCCGCCATCCTGATCCCGAGGACCGTCGCTCGACGCTGGTCGCGCTGACGGCCGGCGGCCGGCTCCTCCTCGACCGGCTGGAGGTCGCGCGGCGGGAGAGCGCCGAGCAGGCGTTCGGACGGCTCGACCCGGCGGATCGGGCGGTCCTGCTGCGCCTGCTCCGCGACCTGGCCGTCGAGCCCGCCGAAGGGCGTGACCCCGGACCGGGGGGCGGACCGCATCTGGCCTCGCATCCGGCCGCGCGCCCGGCCTCGCATCCGGCCCGGCTCGCGCGAGGTCGCGCCCGATGAGCATGCTGGGTGGCAGCGGCATGGGCGGATGGCACCTCATGCGCTCGTTCCGTCGCGACGAGTCGGTGCGCTCCCAGCACCTGTCACCGGGGCTGGTGCGCCGCATCGGCCGCTTCGCCGCCCCCTACCGGCGGCTGCTCGTCGTGTTCCTGGTGCTGATCGTCATCGATGCCGCGGTGGGCGCGGCCAATCCGCTGGTGTACGCCACGATCATCGACCACGGCATCCTGCCGGGCGACTCGAACCTGATCGTCGGGCTCGCCCTGCTCCTTGTCGGGCTCGCGGTCTTCGATGCGGTCCTCTCACTGGTCGAGCGGTGGATCTCGGCGCGGGTGGGTGAGGGGCTCATCTTCGACATGCGCGCCCAGGTATTCACGCACTTCCAGCGCATGCCCGTCGCGTTCTTCACCCGGACCCAGACCGGTGCGCTCGTGAGCCGCCTCAACAGCGACGTCCTCGATGCTCAGAGCGCGTTCACGAACACCCTGTCGTCGGTCGTGGGCAACGCCATCACCGTGGTCGTGACGCTGCTGGCGATGGCCCTCCTGAGTTGGCAGATCACGGTGCTCGCGCTCGTGCTGTTCCCGATGTTCGTGCTGCCGGCGCGCTGGGTGGGAAAACGCATCCAGGCAATCACGCGGGAGAGCTACAACCTGAACGCGGCCATGACCTCGACCATGACCGAGCGGTTCAACGTGGCCGGCGCGCTGCTCGTGCGTCTCTTCGGCCAGCCGCTCCGGGAGATCCACAGCTTCGAGGCCAAGGCCGGGCGGGTGCGCGACATCGGCGTGACGCAGGCCATGTTCACGGCGGTCTTCATGGCGTCACTGTTGCTGACGGCATCGATCGCGACCGCGCTCGTCTACGGCGTGGGCGGCATGCTGGCGGTCCAGGGCGAGCTGCAGGTCGGCACGGTCGTGGCCCTCGCGGCATACCTCAATCGCCTGTACGGGCCGCTGACGTCGCTGTCCAACGTGCAGGTCAGCATCATGACCGCGCTCGTGTCGTTCGACCGCATCTTCGAGGTGCTCGACCTGAAGCCGCTGGTGGCGGAGCGCCCGGACGCGACCGACGTCCCCCGCGGACCGGCGAGCGTCGAGTTCGAGCACGTCGACTTCAGCTATCCCACGGCCTCGGAGGTCTCGCTGGCGTCCCTCGAGTCGGTCGCGGCGCTCGACCAGGCGCCGTCGAGCCAGGTCCTCCACGACGTCTCGTTCATCGCCCGGCCCGGCGAGCTCGTCGCCCTCGTCGGCCCGTCCGGCGCGGGGAAGACGACGATCAGCCAGCTCGTGCCGCGCCTCTACGACGTCCGCGCCGGGGCTGTCCGGATCAACGGGCTCGACACGCGCGACGCGACCTTCGACTCGCTGCGCGAGATGATCGGCGTCGTCACCCAGGACGCACACCTGTTCCACGACACGATCCGGGCGAACCTCCTGTACGCGCGGCCCGGCGCGTCCGACGCGGACCTCCTCGACGCGCTCCGCGCCGCCCAGATCCTGCCCTTCGTCAGCACCCTGCCCGATGGCCTCGACACGGTTGTCGGCGATCGCGGGTATCGGCTCTCGGGCGGGGAGAAGCAGCGGATCGCGATCGCGCGGCTGCTGCTCAAGGCGCCCCACATCGTCGTCCTCGACGAGGCGACCGCCCACCTCGACTCGGAGTCCGAGGTCGCCGTGCAGAAAGCCCTGCGGACCGCGCTTGCCGGGCGCACCTCGATCGTCATCGCCCACCGGCTCTCGACGATCCGCCAGGCGGACCAGATCCTCGTCATCGCCGAGGGCCGGGTCGTCGAGCGCGGCACCCACGCGCAGCTGCTCGCCGCCGGCGGGCTCTATGACGAGCTCTACCGGACGCAGTTCGCCGTCCAGGCGACCGGCGGTGAGGTCCCGCTGGAGGCCGCCGGCTGAGGCGATCGGCGCGATCCGCGTCGTGCGCCGCGCCCGGGACGAGGGACCTGCGACGAGGCAGCATTGGGATGACCGGCGTGGCGGGCGTGGCGGGCGTGTCGCGGGCCGCAGCGGACACGGGAGCGCCTGGCGACCCGCCGATTCCAGCGAACCGAGGACAAGCCTTGGCTCTGTGACGATGCGGGATGGTCCTCGCCTGGTGCGGAAGCGCCTGACCTGGTGCGCTACGCCGCGAGGCGGACGGCCATTGCAGGGGTGGCGGTCTCGCCAAGAGCCCGGCGCAAGCACATGACGCGATCGGACATGACGGGACGTCATGACACCACCGTCCCGTGCGTCCACCTTTGGACTGGGTCGGTGGCGAAGGTCGCGTTGCGGCACTCGGCCACCAGGTCCCCAGCAGCTGGTGGTTACTCCATGGGCATTGTCGGAATCGTCGTCATCGTTCTCATCGTGCTGTTCGTCCTGGGCTACTTCGGCCGGGGCCGGTTTCGCGCCTAGGTCCAGTTCCCGATCAGGTTGTTGACGGGGTGAGGGCCCCATCGTTGGGCTGTTGGTGTTGCGAGTCACAGTCGAGACGGTGGCGCCCGCATGGCCCATGCCAGTGCCCGCCTTGGTGAACTTCACTTAGCCCGATGGGTCGGCTCCGAACACCGCCAGCATGACGTTCGGTCATGACACAGCCGTGCCAGAAGACGACATTGGCACCAGAGTCCGGGATCGGTGCAGCCATGCGCGGCCCGGGTTCGCGCCGCAGGCGCGGGAGCACACCATGACCAGGATCATCGGCAACGAGGTTGTCACCGAGGACAGCGCCGCCAGGACCACCGACAAGACCTACGTGACGCGCAACCCGGAGCACGGCGACGAGGAGGCGGGCGGCGCCGTTACTGGAGCTGTCGGCGGAGCAGTTGTCGGTGCCGTCGTGGGCGGCCCTGTCGGTGCGGTCATCGGAGGCGCGGTTGGCGCGACCACCGGCGCAACGATCGGCGCCGTCGATAGCAGGAACAAGGACGAGGTCGACGAGGTCGTGGTCACCAAGGAGGAGCGGCGCCCGTAGCTCGGCAACGAGCCACACGATCACGACCCTCCGCGCCGCGGGGCTCGGGGGGCCGTGATGAAATCTGGAGGCGAGCGCGTCGGTCGCCGGGGGAGTCGCTGCGCCGGCTTCGGTGAATTCCCGGACGGCCGCCCGGGGATCGGGCCGGATCAGGAAGTGCACTTCCCGCCGACAACCGATCCGTGCCGGCCCGTGATCAGCGCGTCACCGACGGGTCCGCCACCCGGGCCATGAACACGACTGCTCCCGTCAGGCGATCCCGCAGCACGACGATGAACGGGCGGTCGACCTTGAGCTCGACGAGCTCCCCCGGCGCGCCGGTGGTGTCCATGCCGATGATCGTTGCGGCCGCGGCCTCGGTCCCGGCCTCGTCCACGGTGATGTTTGCCTGGTGGATCACCTTGGAGATGGACAGCGCTTCATCGGTCGTGATGCCGCTGAAGTCGGCCGCAGGACTGAACGCGGTCGGCATCCCGAGCGCCGCCAGGAGGCTGCCGAGGTCGAATCGGGATTCGATGTCGAACCGCGGCATCCACAGGTCCACCATCGGATCGCCGAGCGCCGTAACGATCCCGCCCAGGGTGGCCGAATCGAACGCCGCCTCGAACGCAGCAATGTCGTCGGGAACGATCACCAGCATGGCAAGCTCGTTGCCGATGTACGGCAGCTCGACGGCGGCCCAGCCGTCGCCGTCCGCGTACGGCAGGCTTTCGATCGTGCGCATCGTCGGGACGTTGACGGACGATCCGTCGGCGAGCGTGAACGACGCCGGCACCGTAGCGTCGACCTGGAACGGGTTGAGCCACGCGGCCTTGAGGTAGATCGCGTTGGCCAGCGCCAGGCGGGTCGCGCTCGAAAGGTCTCCCGGGCTCAGGATGTGCGGGATCCGATCCTCGGTGTGCTCGGCGACCCAGGCGTTGATGGCCAGGCGTGCGGCCTCGGTATCCGCGGCGTAGTCGACCAGGTTGACGCCGGCGCCGAACCGGCCGGCCATCGCATCGAGGAAGGCCGGATCGACGATCATGCCACGCTGGGCAAAGAGGGCGTTCGCGATTTGGAGGCTGACGTCGTGGTCGGTCCCCGAGGAATCCGGGAACGTTCCGCTCCGCGCGGTGAGCGCGGCGTCGAGTGCGTTGATCGCTTCGGCGTACGAATCGGAGCCGAGGTCATGGAGGACCGCGTCCATCTCGGTCGCGGTCGCTCCTCGTGCTCCGGCCCTTGCCATCGACAGCGCGATCGCGATGCTGGCCGGTGACATCACCAGGTTTCCGGGCGTCGCGGCCAGGCGGCCGTACAGGTCCAGGCCGAACGCGTTGAGGGCTTCCGCAGCACGGCCGGCCTGTCCTGGATCTGCAGCCTCGCGCTGGACGTCCGCCTTCACGACCGAGACCTCGGCCGGCCCAGCCGGGCCCGGCGACACGGTCGCATCCACGGAGGCCGGAGGCGTCGCCGATGGCGTCGAGCCGGGGGAGCCGGTCGCGGACGACGGCGTGCCGCTCCCGCAGGCGGTGCACAGGAGGACCGCGGACGCAAGGAGGGCGGGCAGTCGGTTCATGGCTCAGTCACCCCCGGGTTGACGCGCCCCGGCCGGTTGCCGGGCGCCCACTCGACGGGCCGCGCGCTGCGGTGCCGGATTGCAGCGCGACTGTCGGTCGAACCGCCATCGAGGTCAAGAGCCGAGAGCCCATATCGCACCAATCTGCGAGCGGGCCGGCTCACCGACCGCGCGACACGCCTTGCGCAGCGACGGCGCGCGCCCGACCGCCCGCCCCAGTACCCTCGATTGAACGCAGGAGGTTGACGCCGTGGAACGAGTCGGATTCGTGGGCATGGGCACGATGGGTGCCGCGATGGCCGCAAACCTCCGTCGGGCGGAGTTCGAGGTAACCGTCTGGAACCGCACTCCCGGTCGTGCGACCGATCTGCTGGCGCTGGGTGCGGTCGAGGCGCCGACGCCCGCCGACGTGGCCCGGGCGGTCGACGTCGTGGTGACCTGCGTCTCGGACACCCCGGACGTTGACGCCGTGCTGTTCGGCACGGATGGCGTCGCATCGGGGATCGCGCGCGGCGGCCTCGTGATCGATTGCTCCACGATCTCGCCCCCGGCGACCACGGACTTCGCCGCGCGACTCGCCACGCAGGGCGTCGGCTTCGTCGATGCACCCGTCTCCGGCGGCTCCGAGGGCGCAAAGCACGCCACCCTCACGATCTTCGTGGGCGGCGAGCCGGCCGACGTCGAACGCGCCCAGCCCATCCTCGCCGCGATGGGCAAGACGATCACCCACTTCGGCCCGGCCGGCAGCGGTCAGGCCGTCAAGGCGGTCAACCAGGTCGTCCTGTCGGGGGCGTATCTCGGTGTCGCCGAGGGGATGGTCCTGGCGCTGAAGGCCGGCCTCGACCCCGTGGCGGTCGCCGGGGCGCTCAACGGTGGCGCCGCGCAG
>CAVYXU010000050.1:0-17138 GCA_963772565.1 uncultured Chloroflexia bacterium | reverse complement strand
TGGCTGTTCCGCCGGTTCGGACCGCGGCCGCGAGGCGGCGACCCGATCGCCGGCTGGAACACGGGCGCCTGAGCATCTGCGGGGAGGCGCTCGGTCAGCCCCGGCGCCGACGTGGCGAAGATCGGTCTCAGACGGCCTCGTAGGGGACGTAGCCGGGTCGCCACATCGCTGCATCGACGGCGGCCGGGATCGCGTCGGGCTGGAACCGGCGACCCACACCGAGCTCGCCGAGGTGGGCGACGACCGCGATCGCGATCTCCCTGGCCACCGATCGCAGCTCGATGATCGGTGGGAACAGAGCGACACCTGCCCCGGCCGAGGGGGCGGCGAGGTCGGCGAGTCGATGCGCCGCCACGAGGAACGCCGACTCGGGCAGGATCCGCGCCTCGGACACGATGGCGCCGAGCCCGATGCCGGGAAACACGTAGGCGTTGTTGGCCTGCGGGATCACGCGAGCGATCCCGTCGACCACAACCGGTGGGAACGGGCTGCCGGTCGCGACGATCGCCCGTCCGTCAGTCCAGGCGAGCACATCCGCCGGCGTTGCCTCGGTATTCGCGGTCGGGTTCGAGAGCGGCAGGATGATCGGGCGCTCGTGGGCAGCGGCCATCGCCCGGATCGAGGCCTCGTCGAAGGCGCCGCCGATGCCGGTCGTGCCCAGCAGGACGTGAGGGCGGAAGGCGCTGACCAGCTCGTGGAGATCGTGCGGGCCATCGGGGCTGATGCCCAGCGACTCCACGAACGCCCGCGGCATGGCCGCATCGCGCTTGTCGTCGTCCAGCTCCGGCCGGCCTTCGACGAGCAGCCCGTGCGAATCGAGCACAGCGATCGCAGTTCGTGCGTCGTCCGGGCTCGCTCCCGCGTCGATCATCGCGATCCGCAGCAGCCGGGCGATCCCGGTGCCCGCCGCGCCGGCGCCGGCCAGCGCGATGCGGGTACCCACCAGCGACCCACCGCTGGCGCGCAGGGCCGCGAGGATGGCCGCGACGGCGATCGCCGCCGTGCCCTGGATGTCGTCGTTGAAGCTGCACACCCACTGCCGGTAGCGCTCGAGCAGGCGGATCGCGTTGTGCTGCTTGAAGTCCTCCCACTGGAGCACGGCACGCGGATGGACCTCGCGAACGCCCGCCACGAACGCCTCGACGACCTCGTCGTAGGCAGCACCACGGAGCCGTGGATGGCGCCATCCCACGTACAGCGGATCCGCCAGGAGCTCCTTGCGGTCCGTCCCCACATCGAGGGAAACGGGCAGGGTGAGCCCCGGGTGGATCCCGGCCGCGGCCGAGTACAGGGCGAGCTTGCCGACCGGGATCGGCATGCCGCCGGCTCCCTGGTCGCCGAGACCGAGGATCCGCTCGTTGTCGGTCACCACGATCAGGCGGATCTCGTCTCGCGCCGCGTGGCGCAGGATCTGTGACACCCGGCCGATGTCATCGGGGGTGATCCAGACGCCGCGAGGGCGACGGTACTGGTGGCTGAACTCCTGGCACGCACGGCCGACCGTCGGCGTGTACACGATCGGGAGCAGCTCATCGAGGTGCTCGAGCAGAACCCGGTGGAACAGCGTCTCGTTCCGGTCCTGGAGTGCCGCGAGCCCGATGTACCGCTCGAGGTCATCGGCCTTCTGCCGCACGTGCTCGAGCTCGAGCACGACCTGGTCGCCGATGTCCATCACCCGCGGCGGGAGGAGGCCCCGGAGGCCGAGCGAGTCGCGCTCCTCCTCCGTGAACGCGGAATCCTTGTTCAGGACCGGATCGGCGAGCAAGGTGATCCCGCGGCGCATGATCGGCGCCGGCCCGACCCCGCTCCGCAACGCGTCGAGCACGGGCCTCGACAATCCCTGGAGCGGCTCCCGCACGACGGCGGGCCGGATCGCAAGACTCATGTGACATGCCTCCAGGGAAGGGCTGTGGTTCCGCCGCCGGGGCGGTCTTCGTGGATCGCCCTGCCGGGCGCGCGGCGATAGGTGTGCATCAGCGGGCGACGACCACCGTCGCGTTCGCGTGCGTCACGACATGCTCGGAGACGCTGCCCTGCACGAGCCGCGAGAGGAACCCGAGGCCGCGGGTGCCGACGACGATCGTGTCGTACCCGCGCTCGGCGGCGACGCGCTCGATCATCCTGGCCGGGTCCCCGCCGGGCTCGAGGAGCTCTGGCTCGATGCCGGCCTCGCGCAGGAGACCGCGGGCCTCGACCAGCTCCGCCGCATGCACGCCGCGATCGTCGCGGGGATCGGTGGACACGGGACCGCGCTGCGCAGGAACGACGCTGATGACGCCCACCTCGGCGCCGAACTGGCGGGCGAGGTCGATGGTCTGCTCCAGCGCACGTCGGGCGGGCTCACCGCCGTCGTAGGCGAGCAGGATCCGTTTCACGATGTCGGCTCCTTTCGGGCCCGCAGGCCGACCTCAGCCGGGAGCTCGGCGCGGGACCCGATGCTGCACGTTCACGAGCATCTGACGTGGGGCTGCGGACGGACAGCGGCCCGCGGACCGGGACGGGGGGCCGAAGGACCTGTTTCCGGCATGGCACCATGGGCCGATGACCGACCAGGAAGCCCGATATGACCGGATCGCGGACGGGTACGCCACATGGTGGTCGCCGGTCCACCGATCGGCCACCCTGCGGCTGCTCGATGAGATCGAGACGGACGTTCTGGCCGGCGCACGGTCCGTGGTGGATGTCGGGTGCGGCACGGGCGCCCTGGCCGCCGCCGCCGTCGAGCGCTGGCCCGACGTGGTGGTGGAGGCCGTGGATGCGTCAGCGGGCATGCTCCGGATCGCCGAGCGCACCCGCGCCGGGCTCAGAGGCCGCGATCGGGACCGGATCCGGTTGCGCCAGGCGACCGCCGAGAGCCTGGGGCTGGACGACGCTTCCGTTGACCTGGTGGTCACCTCATTCGTCCTCCAGCTTGTCCCGTCGCCGTACCGTGCGCTTCGCGAGGCGCGACGGGTGCTCCGGCCGGGCGGGCGGCTGGCGTACCTGAACTGGCTGCGATCGGAGGCTCCGTTTGCGGCCGATCAGGCTTTCGATGAGGCGCTCGCCTCCGTCGGCCTGCCGGGACGGGACGGTGACGGCGGGCACGGCGACCCGCCGTCTGCTGATGTCGTCGTCGCTCGGCTCAGGCGGGCTGGCTACGTCGAGGCGCGCGCCCGCCCGGAGGTCCTGGCGCACCAGTTCACGCCTGAATCCTTCCTCGAGTTCCTCGTCCGGTTTGACGAGGAGGACCTGTTCGGCTCGCTCGAGCCGGCGCAGCGCGAGCGGCTTCGCGAGGACCTGCTCCGCCGGCTGCGGGACCTGTCGGCGGACGAGCTGCGGCTCGAGCTGCCGATCTCGTACGCGACGGCTCGCCGGCGACCCGGCGGCCACTGAGCCGGCGGCAGGCGGGCGGTCCGAAGTCGGTCGAGCGGAGCGGAGCCTCGGTCGGGGCCCCGCTGAACGGAGGTCGCGAGCCCGGCCGGTCTTACTCGGCGGCTGCGTCCTCCGCGGGCGCCTCTGCGTCCGCAGCCTCGTCCTCGGGCAGCTCGCCCTCGACCTCGGCAACGACCGGGGCCTCCTCGACGCGCGGGGGCAGGACACGGGCGATGACGTCCGCGGGGTCGGCCTGGATCGTGACGCCGTCGGGCGCAACGAGATCCGCCGCGGTGATCGTCGCCTCGTAGCTGTCGAGCCGTCCGAGGTCATAGCTGAGCGACTCCGGCAGGTTGGCGGGCAGGGCACGGACCTTGACCGTCGACACCGGGTGGACGAGCGTGCCGCCATTGTCGACCGCGGGCGCCATGCCGAGGCCGATGAGCGGCACCTCGACGGTGAGCTCCTCGGTCATCCGGACCGCGAACAGATCGACGTGGATCGGCTGGCGGCTGATCCGGTGCACCTGGACGTTCTGCACGAGCACCGGTCGTGTCTTGCCGCCGTCGACGGCGAGGTCCACGAGCGTCGATGCACCAACGTGGCGACGAAGCTGATCGAAGTCGTGGGCGTCGAGCGTGAGCGTCTCGCTCGCCGTGCCATGGCCGTACACGACGGCCGGGAGCTGACCCTGGCGGCGAAGGTGGGCGACGGCCTTGCCGGTCACGGACCGGCTGGCGGCCGCGAGGCTGGGGCGGGCGGACATCGTGGTTGAAACCTCTCTGGTGGCGGCGCTCCGGCCCGGTTGGGGGGCGGCGCCGCGCGCGGCGGGCTGCTCCCGCCCATCGCAACGTGCGCGCCCGAGGCTACCATACGCGGCCCTTCGTTCCCATTCCCGCCGTCCGTCCAGGCCCTCATCGGGTGGCCCGGTGTAGCATCGGCCAGCCGTGGCAGCCACCATCCTGATCGTCGAAGACGAGTTCGCGGTCGCGCGAGGCATCCAGTACGCCCTCCAGCAGGAGGGATACGACGTCGCGGTCGCCAGGTCCGGTGAGGAGGGGCTGGAGTTCGCCACCAGCCAGGCGCCCGACCTCATCCTGCTCGACGTCCGGCTGCCCGGCATCGACGGCTTCGAGGTTCTCCGCCGGCTCCGCGCGGTCGGCTCGAAGGCGCCCGTGCTGTTCCTCACCGCTCGCGGCGACGAGTTCGACAAGGTCGTCGGGCTGGAGCTCGGCGCGGATGACTACGTGACCAAGCCGTTTGCGCTGCGGGAGCTGATGAGCCGGATCCGGGCGCTGCTGCGCCGGGCGTACGGCGACCTCTCCAACGCAGCCGGCGGGCGCGTGATCCGGCACGGGGACCTCGTCATCGATCTCGAGCGTCGTCGTGTCCAGCGGGGAAACCGGCGGATCTCGCTCACGGCGACGGAGTTCGAGATCCTGCGCCACCTCGCCAGCCGCCCCGGCCGCGTGTTCAGCCGGCGCGAGCTGCTGGAGCTGCTGCGCGACTACGAGGCGCTCGACCAGGACGAGAAGACCATCAACGTCCACGTGAGCCACCTGCGCGACAAGATCGAGGATGACCCGTCGGTGCCGCAGTTCGTGCTCACGGTCCGGGGCGCCGGATACCAGTTCGCCGAGCACTGACCGTGGCCGACGTCCGCGCGCCGGACGGCGAGGTACGCCCCCACCGGCCGTCCGTCCCGCGGTCGTTCCAGAGCCGGCTCACGATCGCCTTCGTCGGCCTGGTCGCGCTCACCCTGGCCCTCGTCGCGCCGGTCGTCGTCAACCGGCTGGACGACTACTTCCGGCAGCAGGAGGAGCAGAGCCTGCGGGTGCGCGCCGGGGCGACCGCGGCGCTGCTCGACCGGTTCATCGAGAACGAGATCGGCCAGAACGCGGTCGTCGCCGAGGTGACGGTCGGCGGCCAGCGACAGCCCGCGCTCAACCCTGCAGTCGGCACCCTGCTCGTCGACAAGGGCCTCCTGACCCTGCTCGCGAATACCGTGGCCCAGGCGGACATCAGCCTCCGGTTCGGGGTCGCTCACCAGGACACCGACGGCGTGCCCGTGGTCGATCCCGCCCCCGGCCTGGGCTTCGACGTGCCGCTCAGCGCAAACCCGGCTCGGGGCCAGGCCCGCGACCCCGGGATCCCGACCGCACGCTGGGAGTTCGCGACCACCAACCCGGTCCGCGACTGGGGGATGGTGGTGACGCTGTCCAACCCGTACACGAGCCGCGCGAGCACCCTTGCCGCGATCGCCGGGCTGCTGCTCGTGATGGCCTCGATGGCGGTGCTCGTTGCGGTGCTCCTCGCCGCGGTCATCGCGCACCGGTTCACGACCCCGCTCACGCGCCTGACCGAGGCGTCCCGGCGCCTCGCGGAAGGTGATTTTGCGTCCCGCGTGCCCTCGGATGAGCTGTCCTCCGGCACGCTCGAGCTCCGGGCCCTGTCGCGCCAGTTCAACGCCATGGCGGACCGACTCGAGGAGAGCGTCGAGATCATCCGGCGCGACCGCGATCTCAGCCGCGATTTCCTGGCCGACGTGAGCCACGAGCTGCGCACGCCGATCGCCGCGATGCGAACGTTCATCGAGCTCCTCCAGGGCCCGGCCGGGACGGACGGGTCGGCCCGGACCGAGTTCCTGGACTCGTCAGCGGTCCAGCTCGACCGCCTGGACTGGCTCGCCCAGAACCTGCTCGACCTGTCCAAGCTCGACTCCGGCCTGGTGCTGCTCGAGCTGCGGCCGGATGATGTGCGGGGCACCGTCGAGTCCGCCGTCGAGCAGCAGCTGGCATCCGCGGAGCGCCGGGGGATCGGGCTTTCTGCCACGCTCCCCGACCGTCCGCTGCGCATCCGGCACGACGCCCCACGGGTCGGCCAGGTCGTGACGAACCTGGTCGGCAACGCCCTCAAGTTCACCCACCGGGGCGGCGAGGTCCGGGTGTCGGCCCGGGCGGAGGCCGACGGTGGCGCGCGGATCGAGGTCGAGGACACCGGTGTCGGGATCGACGCGGCCGAGCTGCCGCGGATCTTCGACCGCTTCTATCGCGGGTCGGAGGCGAACGAGGCGCGCAGCACCGGGTCAGGGCTCGGGCTCGCGATCGTCAAGTCGATCGTCGACATGCACCACGGAACGATCGCGGTGGAGAGCCGGGTGGGCCGGGGGTCCCGTTTCGTCGTCACGCTGCCCCGCGACCCCCGAGAGACCGGCGACGTGCCGGCGCCGCGAAGCGGCCGGCTGGCGGGAACGGCGAATATGGACGATTCTTCACCGAACACCGGGTCGGGGATGAACCCGCAACCCGCACCCTTGATCACAACCCCGGATCGGCCCGAGGCCGAACCGCAAACCGAACCACAGGGAAGTCCGCCCCCGCAATGAACGACGACCAGACCCCGACCGGCACCCCCGGCAACGACGCCGGTGATCCCCTCGACGAGACCCAGCGCGTCGAGGTACCGCGATACGCACCGGCGCCCGATCCCCGTCCCGACACCCGCTGGGCATGGGCCGCCCCCGGCACGCAGCCACCGGCCAGCCAGTGGGACGAGCCGGCCCCGCCGGAACACGGCCCGGCGCCGGCCTATGCATCGGGGGCCCCGTGGGGTCCGCCCGCCTCGAGCGGTGGGGTCACGCCTCCGCCACCGGTCCAGGTACCCGGGCCGGCCCAGCCGCGGCGACGCGGCGGCCCCGGGGTGGGCACGATCCTTGCGGCATCCATGCTGTCGGCGGTGCTCGCCTCCAGCGGCACGGTGGTCGTGCTCGACCTCAACGGCGCCTTCGACCGCACGGTTGCGCCGGCCACCACAGGTCTCGGAACGACGACCGGCGACACGACACCGGTCACGATCGACGAGTCGTCGGCGGTGATCGACGTCGCGGCCAAGGTGAGCCCGGCCGTGGTCAAGATCACGGTCGAAGGCCAGAGCAGCGATCCGTTCGGGAACGTCCCGACCGAGGGCATCGGCTCGGGCGTCATCTACGACGCCAACGGCTGGATCCTCACCAACCGGCACGTGGTCTCCGGGGCCACCAGCCTGACGGTCGAGCTCAAGGACGGGCGCAAGTTCGACGGCCGCGTCTACGGCATCGACACGCTCACCGACCTCGCCATCGTCAAGGTCGACCAGACGGGGTTGCCGACGGCGCCGATCGGGCACTCGGACGGCCTCAAGATCGGCCAGCTGGTGGTCGCGATCGGCAGCCCGCTGGGTCTCTACTCGTTCTCGGTCACGAGCGGGATCGTGTCCGGCAAGGGACGTGACATCTCGGTCAGCGGCGGAAGCCGGATCAACAACCTGATCCAGACGGATGCGGCGATCAACCCCGGCAACTCGGGTGGCCCGCTCGCCGATGCCAGCGGCGCGGTGGTCGGGATCAACACGGCCGTGGCGACCGACTCCAGCGGGATCGGGTTTGCGATCCCGATCGACATCGCGCGGCCGATCATGGACCAGGCGGTCAAGGGCGAGGCGCTGTCGCGACCGTGGATCGGGATCCGGTTCGAATCGATCACCCTCCAGCTCATGAAGGACGACAACCTGCCCGTCGATGCGGGTGCCCTGGTGACCGCCAATGGCGCCGATACGGCCGTCGTCGCGGACAGCCCCGCAGCCAAGGCCGGCCTGCAGGAAGGCGACATCATCGTGTCGCTCAACGACACGAAGATCGATGGTGAGCACCCGCTTGACGCGCTGCTGGTCCAGTTCGCGCCGGGAGAGACGATCCAGCTCACCGTCCTGCGCAACGGGAGCTCGATCCAGCTGAGCGTGACGCTCGGGACGCGCCCCGGCAACCTGTAGCCCGGGACTGGCGCCCCGCCCCGTCGCGAGCCGTCAGGTCGTCGTTCAGGTTCCGGCGCCCGTCCGGCCCGGGCGCCGGCTCAGGCCGGACGGCGCCGACGGACCTCCACGCCCGCGGAGCGGAGCTGTCCGCCGAGCTTGACCTTCGGCTTGCGAACCCGGACCGTCACCTCCTGGACCGGGAACCCGCTGAGGATCTCGTGCGCGATCGCCTCCGCGATCGCCTCGATCAGGTTGAACCGGGTCGACTCGACGATCTGGCGGCAGACATCGAACACGCGCGCGTAGTCGACGGTCTGCTCAAGATCGTCGTTGAGGCCCGCCGGCTGGAGGTTGAGCGAGAGCTCCACGTCGACCTCGAACGGCTGCGGCGAGAGCTGCTCCTCCGGGTAGACCCCGTGGGTGCCGTGGAAGACCATCGAATCGAGCACGATGCGGTCGCTCACGCTGTCGCGCCTCCGGACCAGTCTTTGGGCCGCCATCCGCGCGCGATGGCATCGGCGATCCGGGCGGCCCGAACGTTGGGGCACACGTCGTGGACCCGCACCATGTCGGCGCCCGCGGCAGCGGCAAGCGCGGTGGTCGCCACCGTCGCCTCGACCCGCTGGTCCGGCGGCAGGTCCAGGAGCTTGCCCAGCGTGCTCTTGCGCGAGGTACCGAGGAGGATCGGGCGGCCGAGCGCCCGGAACGCCCCGAGCTGCTCCAGGAGCGCGATGTTGTGGTCCGGAGTCTTGCCGAAGCCGAACCCCGGATCGACGAGGAGATCGCCCCACGCCACGCCGGCCGCCAGTGCTCGCTCGAGTGCCCGCTCGAGGTCCGCCAGCACCTCCGCAACGAGGTTGCGGTATCGGGCCTGCGGGCGATTGTGCATCAGGACGATCGGGACCCGCCGTGCGGCTGCAAGCCGGATCATCGCCGGGTCGTCCCGTACGCCCCAGACATCGTTGAGCAGGTGGGCGCCAGCGTCGAGCGCAGCTTCCGCGACGAGGGGGCTCGTCGTGTCGATCGAGATCGGGATCGTGGGCAGCGCAGCCGCGACGGCACGGATGACGGGCACCACGCGGCCGATCTCCTCGTCAACCGGGACATCGCCGTGACCGGGCCGGCTGGAGGCACCCCCGAAATCGAGCACGTCCGCGCCCTGGTCCACCATCGCGCGTGCCCGGGCGACGGCGGCGTCCAGCGGGTCCCTGCGCCCGGCTGAGCCCGAGGCGGGATCCGCGCCCAGCAGCCCGTCGCCCGAGAACGAGTCGGGCGTGAGGTTGAGGATCCCCATGACGTACGTCCGGGAGCCCCACTCGAATGTTCGGGGGCCGATGGCCGTCGGCCGCGGCGTGCCCGGAAGCCCGTCCGAGGCACCGGACGGCAGGGCGAAGGACGGCGTGGCCGCGCCGCCGCCGGCGTCCGGCCCCTTGGGCACGACGCCGCGAGGATCCGGTCGCTCGCGGGCGCTCATGCCGCCACCGGATCGCGCAGCAGGGGATCGTCGACGAGCCGCGACCGCACGGCCCCGACGAGGTACAGCGACCCGGCGACCACGATCGGCCCGGTGGTGGTCTCCAACGCGTGGTCCATCGCCTCGTCGATGCTTCCCTCGACGCTCACACGGGCGCCCGGCAACGCCGCCCGCCAGGCATCGGCAAGGTCCGGGCCGGGCATGGCGCGCGGCAGCCCGACGGTGGTGCACAGGATGTGGGCGCCGGCGAGCGAGCTCGCTCCGGCGACCGCCTTGAGGACGCCCGTGACGTCCTTGTCGCGCATGGCTGCCCAGACCAGCGTGATCGGCGGCGGGATCGTGTCGCGCCCGCCGGCGAGCAGCGGTCGCAGATCGTCCAGCGCGACCGCCAGCGAGGCGCCGCCGGCCGGATTGTGCGCTCCGTCGAGCAGCACCTCGCGGATGGTGCCGTCGCGGCGCGGCACTTCGAGCAGCTCCAGGCGCCCCGGCCAGCGGACCGTGGCGTAGCCCCGCCGCCGGTCATCCGCCGAAACCCGGGCGATGCCCGCCGTTTCGAGCGCGTCGAGGAGCGCATCGGCGACCGCGACGTTGGCTGCCTGGTGGCGTCCGCGCAGCGAGACCGCCACGCGGCCCAGGCGGGGCAATGCGACATCGAGCGTGTCCCGGGTCCATCCGACGACGCGCGCCTCGTGCGCGACGGTCAGGGGCGTGCCGAGGCGCGCGCATCGCCGCCGGATCACCGCCAGCGCATCGCCATTGGCACCGGTCACCGCGACATCGCCGCGCTCGATGATGGCCGCCTTCTCGCGCGCGATCGCCACGACGGTGGAGCCCAGTCGATCGGTGTGGTCGAGGTCCACGTTGGTGACCACCGCGACGCCGCCGTCCCACACGTGGGTCGCGTCGAGACGTCCACCGAGACCGACCTCGACGAGCGCGACATCCGGAGCCGCCTCCGCGAAGTACAGGAACATGACCGCGGTCAGCAGCTCGAACTCGGTCGGCGGACCGAGGCGGCTGGTGATCCGGTCGGCGACGGGCAGGACCCGGGCCACGAGGCGAGCAAACGAATCGGGGTCGATCGGGCGGCCATCCACCACGATCCGCTCGCGATAGCTGACGAGGTGTGGCTTGGGTGTCTCAGCCACGCGGTAGCCCGCCGCCCGGAGCGCCGAGGCGGCCAGCGCGATCACGCTTCCCTTGCCGTTGGTGCCGGCGACGAGGGCGCCGCGCACGGCCAGCTGCGGATCGTCGACCGCGCGGAGCATGGCTCTGACGCGCCCGAGGCCCAGCCGGATCCCGAAGCGGCCGCGGTCCTCGATCGCGCGCAGGGCCGCTGCGTACGACAGCTCGGCAGTCGCCGGCGACGGGGCCGCCGTATCGAGCGTGCTCACTCCTTCGTCAGCTCGTCCTCGTAGAAGACGCACTGGTTGAAGCGAGGGGTGAGGCACACGTCGTTCACGAAGCCCTGGTCCATGTGGACACCGCCGCGAAGCTGGCAGCGCGACACGTTGGCGGGCTGACGCAGCAGTCCCTTGAGCAGGTGTGGCGCCTGGATGGGGATGGCGCCACGGGGTCCGGTCAGGTAGAAGTGCGGGCACACGTTGCGCCGGATGCTCGGCAGGCCGAACCCGGTCCGCGGCATCCGCATCTGCCCTCGAACTGACCCGGGGCCCATCGGGCGCATGCCCGGCCCCGTGGGGGATCGGTGGGGCATCCCGAACGGCGTGGGGGGTGCGAAGGACTCGTCGATCGCCGGCGCGTCATCAGCGTCGGAAGGGCGCGTCTGGACGCGGGCGATCGGCCCGTGGCTCCATGAGCCGCGATCACCCGGCATTGGGCGGATCGGCCGTCGGTCGCGGGGTTCCAAACCCTCCCTCGTCTGGTCGGCGCCCGCAGGGACAGGCGGTGCCTCGACGCAGCGCAGGGTACCACCGGGGCAGGACCAGAGCCGACACCCGGGGTACCAGCAGGTGCGCTCAGGCACCACGCGCGACGTCGCTAGCGCCTGCCTGCGCCGGACGTCCGGGGGGCATCAGCCCGAGGCTGGCCTGCGGGCGACCGGGCCGTTGCGCGCTTCGTGCAACAATCGGCCCCGATGGATTCCCGTCGTGGAGGACGTCCTCCGCAGGTCCGCCCCCGTCCCCCCTCGAGCGGTCGCAAGGCGCCGGTCAAGGTGCGCGCCGTCGCGCCATCACCGACGCGACTCGCGCGCCATCGCCGGATCGAGCGGCGCGAGGGGCTGCCGACGTCGGTCAAGGCGCTGCTCGCGTTCTCGATCGTCGTGCTGGGTGCCACGATCGTGTGGGCCGGCAGCGGTCGGGTTGGCCCGTTCGTGTCTGACGCCGTCGCCGGCTTCGGGGACTTCGTGGGCAAGGTCGGCAGTGTGGTCAGCAGCCCGTCGCCCACGCCATTGCCGGCCATCAGTGGCTCGCCGTCGATCCGCGCCCCGGACGAGCCATACACCAACATCGAGACGGTCGACATCACCGTCAACGTCCCGCCCGACGTGATCGGCCGCGTGGGCTACACCGTCCGGCTGTGGGACACGCTCACGGACACCCCGGCCGCGATCATCGCCGAGGTCCCGGTCGGCCGCACCGCCGCCCTCCTGATCCCGGGCGTCACTCTGACCAGCGGACGTAACGACATCCAGGCCTCGATCCTGGGGCCGTCTGGCGAGAGCGAACGATCGACGGTCGTCACCTGGGTGCTGGACCAGGCGAAGCCGAAGGTCACCATCACCTCGCCCAAGGACAACGCGGCGGTCACCAAGGCCACGGTCACGATCAAGGGCAAGACGCAGGCGCGCAGCTCGATTCTGGCGAGGAACGATGCGAACGCCGCGACCGCGAGCGCCCAGGCCGACGCCGACGGCCTGTTCTCGGTCACGATCGCCGTCGCGGCGGGCGTCAACAGCATCACGATCACGGCGACCGATCCCGCGGGCAACGCGGAGAGCACCGTCCTCAACGTGCGCAAGGGCTCGGGCAAGCTGGTCGTGTCGCTGACCGGGAACGTGTACCAGTTCACCGCCTCGAAGCTGCCGCGGGATGCCACGTACACCGTGGTCGTCACCGGCTCGGATGGGCGGCGGCTGGGCGGCGCCACGGCGCTGTTCACGATCAGCGTGCCCGGGCTGGAGGCGATCGTCTCGGCCGAGATGATGACGAACGCCGACGGGACGGCAAGCTTCTCGACCCAGATCCCGAAGGGCGCGATGCCGGGGTCGGGCCTGGCCACGGTCCTGATCACCACGGCCGAGGACGGAACCGGGACCGACCGAAAGGTGCTGACGGTCAAGTAGGGGGCCGGCCCGGCCGCGCCGGCCCGGCCGCGCCGCCCCGCCAGCCCGGTGAGCGGCACACGGCGCTCGACAGCGACGTCGGGCGCAGCTGACGATCCGACCATGCCGCTCTGGCGTTGTCCGCATTGCGGAACCCCGCAGCCCGAGACCTCCCGGTGCTGGGTCTGCCGTCGCTCGACCACGTCGTGCGCGACGTGCCGTCACTTCCGGCGAGGCGTGGCAAACGGCCTTGGACTGTGCGGCCTGGACCCTCGCCGCACCGCCCTTCGAGGCACCGAGATGCGCCCCTGCTGGACGGCAGCGGCGGCGGTCATTGACGAGCTGCCATCGGAGCCGGGCGCGGCCGGCGCCGCAGCGGCGGGTCGCGATGGCGGCGGTCGCGCCCATCGAACGTTCGTTCCAGTCGACGAGCTCGAACGTCGACGGGACGGGCCTCCACGTAAGCGCGCCCGGAGGGATCCGGAACACCCCGCAAACCCGGTCCCCTCGCGTGGTGGATGGTCGCTGTGGGGCGAGCTCGACAGCTGACGCGCTGATCCGTCCGACGGTCCGGGTGATCGCCGGCGCGGGACTTAGGTGGCCGAGGGCGACGCGTCGCTGGGCGACGGCGACGGGCTGGGCGACGGCGACGGGCTGGGCGACGGGGTCGGGCTGGGCGACGGGCTGGGCGACGGCGACGGGGTCGGCTGACAGCGACGGGCTGGGCGATGGCGTGGGCGACGGCGACTCGGTCGGGCTGGGCGACGGCTCCGGACCCTTCGAGACCACGTAGTCGACCGGGGTGCCCGGGGTCACGAGGATGCCCGGGCCGGGGCTCTGGCTGACGACGGCGCCGGCCGGCACGAACGGGTCGAATGCCTCAGTACGCGTGCCCACGCCGAGTCCCTCGGTGACGACCAGCTGCAATGCCTCCGATTCAAGCTTGCCGCGCAGGTCCGGGACGGCCGCCGACACCTTGCCTCGCGCGACGGTCAGCTTGATCTCCGTATCGACGGTGACGCTGGCGCCCTCGGCGGGATCCTGGGACAGCACCGTGTCCGGTGCCACGTCGGTCCGCTCCTCGGATGCGGCTCGCACCACGGTCAGCCCCAGGTCCGCGGCCATGACCTCGGCATCGGCGTACGTGAGGTTGACGAACGAGGGGACCGTGACGAGGCTCGGCGATGCGCTTGGCGTGGGCGTGCCACCACCGGCGAGCAGCTGGAAGATGAGGAAGCCGACGATCGCGAGGATCGCGATCCCGAGCGCGCCTGCGACCCACGCCCACAGGCCCGAGCTGCGGTCACCATCCTCATCGTCGCGGACCGGAGGTGGCGGTGGCGTGCCGCGCGTCGACACGGGCGATGGGCCGTTGCCGCGGGCATAGGCCTCTGGCGGGTACGGCACCGGAGGGTTCGGGCGGGCGGACGCGGAGGCGACGGTCTGCGCGGCACCAACCGGCGCTACCGCGGCCGGCGGCGTTCCGGGAGCCCCAAGGAACCCCTCGAGCGCGCTCGCCATCGCGGCGGCCGAGGTGTAGCGCTGCTCCGGATCGAGCGCCATCGCGCGCAACACGATCGTGTCCAGCGCCGGGGGGGTGCCCGGCCGGAGGGCCGAGGGTCGGGGCGGCGTCGTCGTGAGCCGGGCAAGGGCAACGGCGGCCGATCCATCCCCGGAGAACGGGCGCTGACCGGTCAGCGACTCGAACAGGACGATGCCCAGGGCGTAGATGTCCGAGGCCACGGTCGCCGACTCGCCGCGCGCCTGCTCCGGGCTGAAGTAGTGCACCGACCCCATCGTCGTGCCCGGCAGCGTGAGCTGCGATTCGGCGAGCGCCCTGGCGATCCCGAAATCCGCCACCTTGACCCGGCCATCACGCCCGACGAGCACGTTCGACGGCTTCACGTCGCGGTGCACGATCCCGCGCACGTGCGCGGCGTGGAGCGCCTTGCCGACCTCCGCGCACACGCGCGCGGCCTGGCGCGGGGCCAGGGGACCGGACTCGCGGATGATCGACGCGAGGTCCTGGCCCTCGACCAGCTCCATCACGATGTACGGCCCGGAGTCGTCCTCGCCGAAGTCGTGAACGGCGACGATGTTGGGGTGGCTCAGCGACGCGGCCGCCCGGGCCTCGTCACGGAACCTGGACAGGAAGTCGGGGTCGCGCCCGAACTCGGAGCGCAGCAGCTTGACGGCAACGTCGCGCTCGAGCTGCGCGTCGCGCGCGCGATAGATGCGGGCCATGCCGCCCTGTCCGAGAAGCTCCAGCAGACGGTATCGCCCGCCGAGGATGCTCCCGATCTCGGTCACGGTCTGGTCATCTCCATGGGGCGTTCGTCGGTGTAAGGACCGCGGGCATCCTACAGCACCTCGGCATCGCCGCCGGGCCGATCAGATGTCGAGCGTGGCCAGGTACTCCCGGAACTCCGAGCCCGTGTCCGGCCGCGTCAGGGCGATCTCGACGGACGCCTTCAGCCAGCCCATCGTGGTACCGGCGTCGTAGCGTTCGCCCTCGAAGGCGTACCCGTAGACGCCCTGCTCCTCCATCAGCGCCTGGATCGCATCGGTCAGCTGGATCTCGCCTCCGCTGCCTCGCTGCGTCTGCTCGAGCTTGTCGAAGATCTTGGGCGTCAGGACGTAGCGCCCGATGACCGCCATGTTGGATGGCGCGGCCTCGGGCTCGGGCTTCTCGACGATCGACGTGACGCGGTAGGTCCGGTCCTGGTCTGGCCCCTCGGTCATCCGCTCACCGCCGATCACGCCGTAGCGGCGCGTCTCGTCGGCGGGGACCTCCATCACGGCGACGACCGATCCATGCACCTGGTGGTAGACATGGATCAGCTGTCCGATGCACGGCCGGTCTGCGATCACGACGTCATCGGGCAGGATCACGGCAAACGGCTCGTGTCCGATCAGGTCCTTGGCCATCAGGACCGCGTGACCCAGCCCGAGCTGCTCCTTCTGGCGGATGTACGCGATCTGCGCGAGGTCGCTGATATGCCGCACCTGCCGGAGCTTCTCGATGTCCCCCTTCTCCTCGAGCAGGTGCTCAAGCTCGTAGTTGAGGTCGAAATGGTCCTCGATCGCCCGCTTCTGGGACGAGGTGACGATGATGACCTGCTCGATCCCCGCGGCCACGGCCTCCTCGACCGCGTACTGGATGACCGGCTTGTCGACCAGGGGCAGCATCTCCTTCGGCTGCGCCTTCGTGGCGGGCAGGAAACGGGTGCCCCAGCCGGCGGCGGGGAAGACAGCTTTGCGGACGCGCATCGAACCTCTCGGACGGGTAGGCGGTCGGGCCAGTATACCGGGGGGTCCTGAGGACCCGGCCGTGCCGGTGTCCGGGCGGCGATCAGGTCCCGGGTTCCGCGTCCCGCGCGAAGCCGGCGACCTGCGCCGCGAACGATGCCGGTCGGTCGAGGTTGGACAGATGCCCTGCCCAGGGCATCACGGCCCGGCGACCCTGACGGCAGCTCGCCGACCAGACCTCGCCTCCGGGCCCGAACACCGGGTCGAGGGCGCCGTTGAGGACCAGGACCGGGACCCACAGCCGGCCAAGCCGGTCGAGGAAGCGCCGCCCGATGAGCGCCCGGACCGCGCCGGCGCCGCCCGCGAACCAGAGGCCGCCCGCGAGGATCGGCGCGGCGACGGCGCGACGGTAGCGAACGCGGAAGCCCGCAACGGCCAGCGGGCGAAGGACGCCGCTCGGGACGTGCTCGAGGATCGCGGCCAGGAAGCGCATCAGCGCCGCCGTCGGCCCCACCGGCTCTGCGGAGCACCCGGCAAGCACGAGGCCGTTGACGCGATCGGGGAACCGCACCGCCGCCTCGATCGCGACATAGCCGCCCAGGGACAGCCCGACGAGCACGGCGCGGCGGCGGGGAGCCTCCGCGTCAATCGCAGCCGCCACGGCGACTGCCGCCCCCTCGAGCGAGAACGGTTCGGCAGCCAGCGCCCCGTGCGCGGGCAGGTCGATCGCGATACAGCGGAACTCCTTCGAGAGCCGGCGCACCTGCGGCTCCCACTGGGCGCGGGTCAGCAGGGTCCCATGGATGAACACGATGGCCGGAGCGCTCTCCGGGCCGGTCGCGGTCCAGGCGGGCTCGCGCGCCCCACTGTCGGCCATCGTCATCCGGTCACCGTCGTCATCACGGTTGCCATGATCGGCGATCCGGTCGAAGGACGCGCCACGGAGCAGCCTCGCGGTTCGCGGACCCTGGGCGCCTCAGGGACGGGGAC
>CAVYXU010000049.1:0-32906 GCA_963772565.1 uncultured Chloroflexia bacterium | reverse complement strand
ATCCCCTCGAGGTTGGCCTCGACCACCTCGTCCAGGGTCAGGCCCTTCTCGACTGACAGCTCTGGCGCGTACCGCACCTCTGCATAGACGATCCCGTCCGCGGCCAGGTCCTCGACGCACTCGGCCGACACGCGGATGATGGCGTCCCGGTCCTGGAGCACGCCGACCGTGTGCTGGAACGTCTCGAGGTACAGCTCCAGGGACTTGCGGTCCGCGCCGCGGCGGAACCACGCCCCCAGCGCGTCCACGTCCTCGGTGGGCAGGTCGCGGTAGCCGTACTCGCGGGCGAGATCCACGACGGTGGAGGGGCGGAGACCGCCGTCGAGATGGTCGTGGAGCAGCGCCTTGGGCGCCTCGCGGATGGTGTCGAGCGTGAGCATGGCGGCCTCCGGACGTTCGAGCGATCGTAGCGCGACAGCGCGCAACGGGTAGGGCCGACGGGCCCGTGCTCGCCGGCAGGACGAAGGAGGGCGCATCGGTCGTTCTCCCGATGCGATCTCGTGGCACGGTCGTACACTCCACAGAGATGAGCCAGGTGCGTCCCCTCCTGAGTCCGATCCTCGTCGGCCGCGATGAGCTGCTCGGGCTTCTCGACGGGCTGATCGGCGAGGCCGGTCGCGGCCACGGTCGATCGATCTTCCTTTCCGGCCAGGCCGGCGTCGGCAAGACGCGGCTGCTCCGGGCCGGAATCCGGAGGGCCGAGGCTGCCGGCCTCCGGGTCGACGGCGGAGCGGTCGCGCCCCAGGACCGGCAGGTGCCGCTCGCATCGATCCGGGAGATGGCGACCGGCATGCGTG
The DNA here is from genome assembly GCA_963772565.1 of uncultured Chloroflexia bacterium. Taxonomy (GTDB): domain Bacteria; phylum Chloroflexota; class Limnocylindria; order Limnocylindrales; family CSP1-4; genus CAIXZV01. Next base: position 32,109 of record CAVYXU010000049.1, on the reverse strand, counting down.
GCAACGAGGCGTTCGGGAGCCTGTCGGACGACCTGCTGGCGATCGACGGCCAGCACCAGGGCGATGCGCTGGGGTCGCGACGGCTGATCGTGCGCTCGGCCGCGGACCGGATCCTCGAGGCGATCGACCGGCCGACCGCGCTGATCTTCGACGATCTCCACTGGACCGACGAGCTCAGCCTCGAGGTGATCGGCGAGCTGGCGCGGCATGCCGTGGCCCACCCGCTGCTGCTCATCGGCGGCTACCGGGCCGACGAATTCCCACCCGACACGATCCACCGCGAGTGGCGGGCGCGCCTCCTGAGCCAGCGTCACGCCGAGGAGGTCCGGCTGCGACCGCTCGACCTCGACCAGACCGGCATCGTGACGACGCTGCTTCTGGGCGGCGAGCTGCCGGCGCCACGCGATGTCGTCGAAGCGGTCTACGAGCGAACCAACGGCATCCCGCTGCATATCGAGGAGCTCCTGGCCGCCCTCGACGACGACGCGCGGCACGACGGACGGAGGATCCGCGACGCGCGTGTCCCGGACACGATCGGCGATAGCGTGCTGGCCCGGCTGGCCCGGCTGTCGGTGGACGCCAGGGCGGTCGCCCGCGCAGGGGCGGTCGTCGGGCGATGCTTCACTCCGGAGGTCATCTCCGGGATCGTCGGCCGGCCGCTGGCCGACCTCGAGCCAGCCATCGACGAGCTCGTCCGGGCGGCGATCCTCTATCCGTTCGCCTACATCGACCGCGGCTACTACGACTTTCGGCACCAGCTGTTGCGAGACGCCGTCTACGGCTCGGTTCCGCCATCGCAGCTGCGCCGCTTCCACGCCCAGGCGGCGGAGTTCGTCATGACGCTCGAGGCGTCGAGCGTCGTCCATGCCTCCCGCCATTACGAGCAGGCCGGCCTCCGTCACCAGGCCTACCGCGCCGCGGTGAGCGCCGCCCGAGCGGCGAGCCAGGTCTCGGCACGCCAGGAGGCCTACGAGCTCTACCAGCGGGCGATCGCGAACATGCCGGCCGACCTTCCGATCCGCGACCAGGCCGACCTCTACGATCGGTTCGCCGACGCGGCATCTGCGATCGAACGAAACGAGGAATCCGCGTCGGCGGCGACACGCGCCCGCGAGCTCTACGTCGAGGCGGGTTTGCCACTGGAGGCGGCCGCGATGCTCGTCGGCATGTCCGTGCTCGAGGCACGCGATGGGGCGCCGGCCAGCGACACGCGCGCGTATGCCGACCGGGCGCTCGAGGAGGTCGCGAACCTGCCGGCGACCCCGGAACGTGAGCGCGTCCGGGCCAGCCTCCTCTGCACGCGGGCCGGTGACTGGTTCTTCGAGTCCGATCTCCAGGCCGCTCGCGGCGATGCCCGCGAGGCGCGGGCGATCGCTGAATCGCTCGGGGACCACGAGACCATCCTCGAAACCGACCTGCTCTTGGCGCGGATCGATATCGTCGGCGGGCGCTTCGAGAACGGCCTTCGCGATGGCATGCACGCGGCCCGGGAGGCCCGCGACGCGGGCTTCGAATTGGTGGGAGTGACGGGCTATCGCAACCTCGCGATCCTCGCCGCCCGGCTCATGGACCACGAGGCGGCGCGGCTCGCCATTCGCGAGGGGATGCAGTACGCCGACGCGATTGAACAGTCGCACTGCCGCCAGATGATGTCGACGACCACCGCGATCCTCGACTGGGCGGCCGGTGACTGGGACGCCGCCGACGAACGGGCGCGTCACGAGCTCGTCGATCGCGGTTGCCAGCGCGGGGTCGTCGGCTCGCTTGATGTGATCGGGCTCGTGGCCCTGGGGCGCGGCCGGCTCGACGAGGCGCGTCGGTGGTTCCGTGAGTCCCTCGATGCAGGACGCCGCATGGGGGAGATTCAGTTCCTGCTGACTCCCCTCTGGGGCCTTGCCGAGACGGACCTCATCGCGGGCGACCCTGACGCGGCCGTCGGCCTGTGCGAAGAGGGCATGGCCCTCGCGGCCCAGACCGGCGAACGAGCGCTCCTGATCCCGCTCGTTGCGACCGGCACGCGATCCCTGCTCGCCGCTCGCCGTCCCGTCGATGCCGAACGCTGGCTCGAGCAGGTCACGGCACATCTCGCCGGCTGGGACGCCATCGCGCGTCCGGCCCTCGACCACGCCGAGGGGCTTGTTCGCCTCACGTCGGGTGCCACGACATCAGCCCGGGTGCTGCTCGAATCGGCCTTCGGTGGCTGGACCGCTCGAGGCCGGGCCTGGGAGGCAACCTGGGCGCGCCTCGACCTGGCGGCCTGCCTGCTGCGCGCGAACCGGGCCGGCGAGGCGCTCCATGTTCTGCGCGACGTTCGCGAGCGGGCCGAGCACCTCGCCAGCCCGCCACTGCTCGCCCGCGCGGACGAGCTCCTGGCGCTCGCTCGGTCGCGCGGCGCCGAGGTCGCACCCTGGCGGCCACTCACGGCGCGTGAGTTCGAGGTCGCACGGCTGGTCGCCGAGGGCATGACCAACGCCTCGATCGCCGACGAGCTGTCGCTGTCGGTGCGGACGGTGGGCTCACATGTCGAGCACATCCTGGCCAAGCTCGGCGTAGCCCGCCGGGCGGAGATTGCCGCCTGGGCGACGGGCGTCAGCGCCCCGGGCGCACGGACGGTCGGCGCCCATCGCTGAGCGCCGACCGTTCGGGTTGCGCGTCGGACGTCAGCCGGCGTAGGCGCAGCTCACCTTCGGATTCCACTCGTTGAACATGCCCAGCGGGTTCGGCTGCCACAGCCAGGCGTGGAGCTCGTAGAACGGGGGCAGACCGAACTCGTTCGGTGAAGTCACGAAGTCGAGCGGATGCCCGAACACGGTGGGTGGCTGGGCCCCGGTCCAGCTGTCCGCGATCACGACCCACTCCACCGCAACCAGCTTCATCGTCCCGTCGGCCAGCGGCTCGTAGACGAGCGCCTCGGGCTTGAGCGGGTCCACCGTGCCATCGGCGACGCTCGAGAAGTCGACGTAGTGGATGCCCATGCCGCCCTCGGGATGGGCGAAGCAGCCGGGGAACAGGCCGTAGCCGGCCGCCTCGGCCGTCGCGAGATCGTGGAACGCGGCCGTGGCGGCGCGGGTCGCTGCGAACGTGGACTGACCGCCCGGCGTCGCGAGCGCGGTGCCCGCGCCGAGTGACGTGGCAGCCAGCGCCGCCGCAACGGCGAACCTGACGAAACGTCCCGGCAACCGCCGGGGGATGGGACGCGTGCTCATGACTACACCTCCACCGTGAGCGCGAAGACGTTGGCGGTCGGGTGGCCCGCGCGCTCGTGGACCCGCATCACGGCCTCCTTCGACGGGCCGGTCGCGAGGCAGAACACCTTGCCCAGCTCCGGATCCATCCAGGCGCGCTCGAAGTGCACGCCCTCGTCACCCTCGATCGCGAGATCGCGATCGTGAGCTTCGCGGAGCTGGTCGCCGGTGACCCCGAAGAATCCGTCGTGAACGTCCATGTACTTCGCCATCTGCTGACCTCGGTTTCGTGCGCCGTTGTGGCGCCGGATCACCACGGTGGCCGACGCGAGGCGCGTCGTCATCGGTCGGCCGACCGATGTGCCGGTCCAGTCCGTCTGCCGGGCTACGGCGTATGACCGATATGCCCCGGGTCGGCGACGTAGGATCGTTGTGGCGAACAGTCAAGCAGGCGAGGTTCACGCGGACATGACCAGGTCCTGGGAAGGGGAGAACGGCGGCGTCGCATGGCGACTCGAGCTCTCGAACGACCGGCTGCTGCCGGGACGCCTTGTCGATGGACACGTGACGCTCGTCGCCCGCCACTCGGTCGATGCGCGCGGGCTCGTCGTCACGCTGCGCGGCGAGGAGCACTGGAAGTACCACGTGACGACCACGGACAGCGAAGGTCACACGCACACGGAGACGCGCACCGGCCGGGTGGAGCTGCCGCGGGTTCCCGTGCTCGCGGAGGCTCCCGTGCGCCTCGCCCCCGGCGAGACCCGCACCCACGATTTCCAGCTTCCCGTCCCTGGTCTCGGCCCGGCCACGCTCGAGGCGGACGTCGCGGGCGTGTCCTGGACCGTCGAGGCCAAGCTGGACATCCAGGGCGGGCGCGACAGCTCGATCGAGGTGCCGGTCCGGATCCTCCAGCCGACCGCGCTGCTGCGCGCGGGTGTCGTCCACGTGGGTGAGTTCGCGCTGTTCGAGGCTGCGGACGCGCAGGCGGGCGGTGTCGCCGGCTCCATCCATATCGAGCCCGTTCCGCTGGTCCCGGGTCAGCCGTTCCGCGGCAGCCTGACCCTCCGGCCGTCGGCGGCGATGCGGCTCCGGGAGATCCGCATGGAGCTCCGGGTCAAGGTCGAGTCCACGGTCTCCGGCGGCTTCGACGAGACGATCGTTCCCTGGTCCGCGGTCGCGGCGCCGGCGATGGAGCTTTCGTCGGACCAGGTGATCGAGATCGCCGGGACCGTGCCCGATGTCGCACTGCCCACGATCGAGCTGCCCCACGGCCGCGCATCCGCGGAGCTGCACGTGATCCTCGCGCGTGCCTGGGCGCGCGATCCGCACCTCGTACGCGACCTCGCGATCGCGACCACGCTCGAGATCTGATCCCGCTGCGTCTCCGACCCACGCCCGAGCGGTTGCGGGTCAGCCCTCGAGCCGGGCTTTCGCCTCAGCCAGCGCGGCAGCCACCCGCGAGGGCGCGGTCCCACCGGTGACGTCGGCGCCCGCCAGCGCTCCCTCGATCGTCGCTGCGGCCCTGAGACGCGCCACGATCCCCCGCTCGCGGCGGAGGCCCTGCGCGACCGGGTCGTCGCTGCCGTCCAGCGCGGCCTTGAACGCCTCGTCGGGCAGCGCGGCGAGCGTGGCAACGCCTTCCGCTTCGGCGCCCCCGACCAGCCCCCCGACGATGTGGTGGGCGGCCCGGAACGGGACTCCGCGCATGACCAGCGCGTCGGCGAGCGCGGTCGCCGTCGTATAGCCCTCCTCCGCGGCGGCCTGCATCCGCAATCGGTCGACCACCAGGGTCTCCATCAGGCCGGCCATCACGCCCAGCGATGCATCGAGGGTCGACACGGCCGCGAACAGCGGCGGCTTGTCCTCCTGGAGGTCGCGCTGATAGGCGAGCGGCAGCCCCTTGAGCAGCGCGAGCATGCCGGTGAGCGCGCCGATCACGCCCGCGGCCCGTCCCCGGACCAGCTCCGCGGGATCGGGGTTCTTCTTGTTGGGCATCATCGATGAGCCCGTGGAGAACGCGTCCGCGACGTGCACGAACCCGAACCTCGGGCTCGACCACCAGGTGATCTCCTCGGCCAGCCGGCTGAGGTGCACCATCGAGAGCGCCACCGCCGCAAGCACCTCGACCACGAAGTCGCGGTCCGAGACGGCGTCGAGCGAGTTGGCGGTCACCCCGTCGAAGCCCAGCTCCGTCGCGGTGGTCTCGCGATCGAGCGGGTACCCGGCACCGGCCAGCGCCCCGGCGCCGAGCGGCGAGACGTTGAGCCGCCGGCGCGCATCCGCCAGGCGGCCTCGGTCCCGCTCGAGCATCTCGACGTAGGCGAGCAGGTGATGGGCGAACAGGACCGGCTGCGCCGGCTGGATGTGGGTCGTGCCGGGCAACACGGCATCGCCCTCGCGCTCCGCGAGGTCCACCAGCGCGCGTTCCAGCTCCACGATCCCGGCTGCGAGCCGATCCACCGCCCGGCGGGTCCACAGCCGCAGGTCCGTGGCCACCTGGTCGTTGCGCGAACGCCCGGTGTGGAGCTTGCCGCCCACGCTGCCGACGCGCTCGGTCAGCAGCGTCTCCAGGTTCATATGGACGTCCTCGAGGGCGGGGTCCCAGGCGATCGCCCCGGCCTCCACGTCCTCGCGCAGCCCGACCAGCCCGCGCTCGAGGACCGCGACCTCGTCCTCGGTCAGCAGCCCGGCTCGTCCAAGCCCGCGGACGTGCGCGATCGAGCCGGCGATGTCGTCCAGCGCGAGCACCGCGTCGACCTCAAGCGAGCGCGTGAAGTCCGCCATTCGCGCGTCCGGCCCCTCGCCGAACCGACCGCCCCACAGCTGCATGGAAGCCTCCGAGCCGAGTAGGAACCCATCGTACCGGGTGTCCTCGGCCGGATCGGGGCCGCGGGCGACGATCGCGGACGGGCGTCGAGGAGGGCCGGCCCTACGCCGACGGCACCACCGCTCGCAGACGTTCGGCGGCCTCCTCCGCCGTCAGGTCCCGCTGGGGCTCGGCCAGCAGCTCGTACCCGACCATGAACTTGCGCACGGTGGCCCGGAGCAGCGGCGGGTAGAAGTGCGCGTGCACCTGCCAGTGCGCGGTGCCGGCACCCCCGAACGGCGCCTGGTGCCACCCCATCGAGTACGGAAACGGGCGCCCGAACAACGCGTCATAGCGGCGCGTCAGGTCGCGCAGGACCGCTGCCAACCCGTCCCGGTGCCGGTCATCGACATCGGCCAGCCTGGCGGCCGGGAAGGTGGGGACGAGCAGGACCTCGAAGGGCCACGCGGCCCAGAACGGGACGACCGCGAGCCAGCCCTCGGCCGCGGTGACCACCCTTGGGCCATCACGCTCGGCGGCCGCGTAGTCCTCGAGCAGGCGGCGCTGATGCTCGGCGAGGTATCGCGCCTGGGCGTCGTCCTCGCGGGCCGCCTCCACCGGCAGCGCGTCGCCCGACCAGATCTGGCCGTGCGGGTGCGGGTTCGAGGCGCCCATCGCCTCACCCCGGTTCTCGAACACCTGGACCCAGCGGAAGTCGCGGCCGAGGTCGGTGGTCTGTTCGGCCCAGACGTCGATGACACCCCGGATCTCGGCGTCCGACATGCCTGCCAGCGTCAGGTCGTGGCGGGGCGAGAAGCACACGACGCGACACGTTCCGCGCGTTCCCTCAGCACGGAACAGGCCATCGCCCAGTCGCGCCGCGGATGTGTCCGGCCGCAATGCCGCGAAGTCGTTGGTGAACACGAACGTCCGGTCGTACGCCAGGTTGACGGCCCCGTTGACGCGCGTGTTTCCGGGGCACAGGTAGCAGTCCGGGTCGAAGGCGGGCCGCTGCTCGGGCGGTTCGGGCTCCTCGGCCCCCTGCCACGGGCGGCGTGTCCGGCCTGCCGAGACGAGCACCCATTCGCCGGTCAGGGCGTTGAACCTGCGGTGCGGCTCGTCGTCGAGGGAGCTGAGCGCCCCATCGTCCGGCCGCGAAGCCGGGTCAGTTGGCACGGATCGGGGCTCCCATCGCAGCTGTCTCCTGGCCGGCCTCGTGGACGTCGGTGGCCACCGTATCAGCACGTCCGACGGCGTGCTGGACCGCGCCGGCTACGAGCTGATTGCCGTGGGCCTGGCATCGAGCCGCGCGAGCCGCAGGTTGCCGGGGTCCGGATGCACGAGGGCATCCGGGTGATCCGCGGCGACTTCGAGGCCCGCCTGTTCGAGCTCGAGCGAGCCTGAGGGTCAGCCGCCGCAGCCAGCTCCCGGGACGGCGTCCGGAACCGCTGGGCCGAGCGTGAACCCGTCTCCCAGCGCAGCCAGGAAGGCCGCTCGAAGCGTCGGATCCGCCGCGATTCGCCAGTCCACGACCGCGTTCACCTCGGCCTCGTTCTTGCGCCACTCGAACCAGTTGACCATCCGGAGTCGGGGAAAGTGAGCCAGCGTCGCCGCGCCGAACACCTGGGCGAGCCACGCCGACTTGATCTCCGACTCTCCCGCGCCCCCGCCGCCGGGACGGTAGAACGCGGCGGTCTCCACGATCGCGAGGGGCTTGGAGAACTGCTCCGCGTAGCCGGCGTAGAAGTCGGGGACGGAGCCCGATCCGTTCATCAGGCCCGCGAACGCGCCGGCGGGCGGGAGCTCGTTCTCGCCCCATGGGTACTCCAGGCCCCAGAAGTAGAGGCTCATGCCGACCCAGTCCACGGATGCCGCTCCGGGCCAGTACGGCGCGTACGGATCGTCGGCGGCGTCCAGCATCCCGTCGCCGTTGGTGTCGAGGGCCGAAGCGGCGGGGCTTCCGGGCGTAGCCCCGTACTTGCCGCCGGCGTACGGGTAGCCGTCGCCCTGGTTCGGCGCCCACAGCATCGCGGACGTCGGGGAGCCGGCATGGACAGCGTCCGCGACCCGACGGAACGCTGCGACATAGGCCGCCGGATCCTGGCCCCACGGGTACCAGGTCCCGTTCATCTCGTGGGCGAATCGCACGATCGTCGGTACGCGTTCGCGGCCGTAGCCCGCCAGGCGGCTCGCCAGGGCCGCCGCGGCGTCGTCGGTGACGGTGGCCAGCCCGCCCCACGGCTCGAGCGTGACGACGAGGACCGCACCCGCGTTTGCGGCCTGGGCGGCCGCCGCGTCGAGGTTGGCCTCGTCGCCGCCGGCGAGCGGGAACGACACGAAGCTGACCACGTCTGCCGGCGGGGCGCCGAGCTCCCGTTCGACGTCGGCCACGGTCTGCGACCCCCAGTCGAGGTTCATCCCGACCCAGGCACCGGCGTCCGGCCCGCGGCGGGCAAGCTCCCCGATGGCGTCGGCCTGAGCCGCGGACGAGGGGCACGCATTGGTGGCGGCCGTCGCGGTCGCGATGGGTATCCCCATGGACGTGGCCGGGGTGCTTATCGGCGCCCCGGGGCTCCCCGCGCACGCAGCGACGGCGGCCGCGAGCACCAGGACGCGACCGACGAGACGTGAGGGAGGAAGGATGTGCAGCATGGAGGCGCCCGTCACTGTGCGAGGCGGACGGAGACCCGTCAACGGGACCATCGTCTCCGGCATGTCGGATCCGGGCGGGCGACCGTCAGGCCAACCTCCGCGCACCCGCCGACGCCTCGACCGCGAACACCCGCGGCATGAGGCCGGTCCGCGCCGGGTATTCGCGCAGCACCGCGTCGCGCAGGGCGTCGACCGCGTCGCGCCGGACGAGGTTGATCGTGCAGCCGCCAAAGCCCGCCCCGGTCAGCCGGGCACCGATGACGCCCGGGGTCGCCCGCGCGATCTCGACCAGCGCGTCGAGCTCCGGGCTGCTCACCTCGTACAGGTCGCGGAGCGACGCATGGCTCGCGTAGAACAGGCGCCCGACGGTCTCGAGATCGCCGGCCTCGAACGCGGCGATCGCGTCGAGCACCCGCTGGTTCTCGTTGACGATGTGCTCGGCACGGCGGGCGGCGACCGGGTCCAGCCGGTCCCGGACCGCGTCGAGCATCGAGGGCGTGACGTCGCGCAGGGCGGTCACGCCCGGCTCCATCGCCGCGATCGCCGCGACGGCCGACTCACACTGCGCCCGGCGCTCGTTGTACGCCGACGCCTCGAGCTTGCGCGGTGAACCGGAGTGGCAGGCGACCAGCGCAACCTCGTCCAGTGGCAGCGGCACGGACCGGTGCTCGAGCGACCGGCAGTCGAGCAGGAGCGCTCGATCCGTCTCCCCGAAGATGCATGCGAACTGGTCCATGATCCCGTTGTTGAGCCCGATGTAGCCGTTCTCCGAGCGTTGGACGACGTGCACCAGTCGCATCGGATCGAGCGGCGGCCGGTCCCCGCCCGACAGCGCCCACGCGGCAACGACCTCGATCGCCGCCGACGAGGACAGCCCGGCGGCCTGGGGCAGGTTCGAAGCGAGCAGACCACGGAAGCCTCGGGGGCCGCATCCCGCCTCCCGGAGCGCCCAGGCCATCCCGGCCACGTAGTCGAGCCACGAGCCCCGGCGCTCCCCCACTCCGTCGACGTCGAACACGCCGGTCTCGCCCGTCGCCGCCAGCGTCAGCTCCACGCGGCCGTCGTCGGTCGGCACGAGGGCGATCGAGATACCGAGATCGATCGCCACCGGGAGCACGTACCCCTCGTTGTAGTCGGTGTGCTCGCCGATCAGGTTGACGCGCCCGGGCGCATGCACCACGCGCACGGCAGCCGGGTCCGCGCGTGCGACCGGATCGATGGCGACCAGCGCGTCCCGCAGCGCCGAGGGGTCGCGAGCCAGGGCAGCCTCGGCGGCCGCGTCGACGGGGATCATCCCGATAGCGTACCCAGCGCGGACCACCCCCGGCGAGGTCCGCCTCACGCCACGTCGCGGCGGATGGTGAGCGACGCGATCACCGCGAAGAACAACGCGATCAGCGCGAGGACCCCGAGGTCGAGCTGCAGCTCGGGCGTCGCCAGATCCGCTCCGCGGATCAGCACCTGGCGCAGGCCGTCCACGGCATACGTGACGGGCATCACCGAGGCTAGCGGCTGGAGCACCCCGGGCAGGCCGCTGATCGGGATCAGGATCCCGGACAGGAGGAACTGGGGGACGATCACGAGCGGGATGAACTGCACGATCTGGAGCTCGGTCCGGGCGAACGTCGACAGGAAGATGCCCAGGCTGACGGCGCCGATGGCGACCAGCAGGACGACCAGGAACGCGACCAGCGGGCTGCCCGCCAGCTCGACCCCGAGGCCGATCGAGAACGCCGGCAGCGGCCCGATCGCGGCGACGTGCACCGTCCCCAGCGTCCAGGTGAGCAGGATCGCGACCTGGATCGTCGCGAACAGTGCGAACCCCAGCGTGTACCCGGCGACGACCTCGCCCCTCGTCACCGGGGTCGCCATCAGGCGTTCCAGGGTGCCACCGGTCCGTTCACGCAGGAAGCTCACCCCGGTCAGGATGTACACGAAGAAGTAGACGAAGAACCCGATGATCGCCGGCGCGTACGGCGCGATCGGGTCGGCGCTGGGCGTCCCGTACACCGTGACGTGCTCGATCGCCGGCATGCCGCCTGCGGCCATCACGCCGATGAGCGCCTTGCTCACGATGCCGACCTGCGTGGCCTCCGCGAACGGATCGAGTCCGTCGGTGATCAGCGTGATGGTCCCGCCGACGGCCTGGCCCGCCTGCGGGATGATCCCGATCGATGCCGTCCCGTCCACGACGGCGGCCCGGGCGGCGGCCTCGTCCGGCACCTCGGTCACCGTTCCGCCGTCGGCAGCGAGGCTCAGCTGGAGGTTCTGGATGAAGCTGGACGCGGAAAACCCGGTGTCGACGACCGCGACGTTGACGGCGGGCGTGTCGCCCTCGCGCAGGATGAAGGTGAGCAGCCCGGTCATCAGGACGGGGGCGATGAACAGGAGGGCCAGCGACGGGCGGTCGCGCCGGATCTCCTGGACCACGCGCCGGAACAAGGCCAGAAGTCGTCGGGGGTTCATCGCACGACCTCCCGCTCGCCGGCGAAGTGGAGGAACGCCTGCTCGAGGTCGTCCGTGCCCGCCGAGGCCCGCAGGTCGCGGCCGGTGCCGCGCCCGATGACCCGGCCGGCGCGCATGAACAGCAGCTCGTCGCAGCGGTCCGCTTCGTCCATCACGTGGCTCGACACGACGAGGGTGATGCCGTCCGCGGCAAGGTTCCGGAAGTGGGCCCAGAACTCGACCCGGAGCAGCGGGTCGATGCCCACGGTCGGCTCGTCCAGGAACAGGATGGCCGGGCGATGCACGAGGGCGCAGGCGAGCGACAGCCGCCTGCGCTGACCGCCCGAGAGCGTGCCCGCGATCGACCCGGTTCGATCGGCCAGGTTGACCAGCGCGAGCGCCTCGACCACCGGCGCGTCGCCCTCGACCCCGTAGACGGCCGCGAAGAATTGCGCGTTCTCGCCGACCGTGAGCGCCGGATAGATCCCGTCGCTCTGGGTCATGTACCCGATCCGGCTGAGGTTGGGCCGCGACGGCATCCGGACGCCGAGCACCTCAGCGTGGCCGGAGGTCGCGCGCGTCATCCCGGTCAGGAGCCGGATGAGCGTCGTCTTGCCGGAGCCGTTCGGTCCGAGCAGGCCGTAGATCCGTCCGGGAGCGAGGTCGAACGACACGCCGTCGACCGCGCGCAACGGGCCGAAGGCCTTGACCAGGTCGATCGCCCGGACCGCGGGCTGGCCGGCGGGGGCCGCGTCAGCCGAGGGGGGCGTGTCGCTGTGCACCATGGGCTCCAGGGTCGCCGGGCCACCCCGGCAGAATGCGTCGACTGGGGAATTCTAGGCCCCCACCGTGCGCCGGCCACGGGCCGTGCGTCACGCGGGCGCCGGTCCGTCCGGCGCCGCACACAGACCTCGGGTCAATCCCGGAGGCTGCCGCCGTCTCCAAGCGGAACGTCGGCTCGACGCCATCGCCGCGAGCCCCTGGCCGGGAGGTAGCGCCAACCCACCACGGCGCCGGCCACGGCGAGCAGGGCGGAGATGCCGAACAGGACGAGCGGCCCACCGCCTGCGTAGAGGAGTCCGCCCTGCAATGTTTGCGAGGAACGCCGCAGCCCCGGCCGTGGTGATCGAGATCAGCGCCTGACCCGAACCCTGCAGGCGCGGCGGGAGCAGCTGCTGGACGGTCATCACGCTCGCGATCCAGAGACCGGCGAACCCGGCGCCCGAGATCAGCCGCGAGGCGACGATGGCCGGCACCGACCCGAGCACCGCCCATAGCAGGAATGCCACGACGTACAGCGCCACGGACGCCACGAACAATCCCCTGATCCCGATCCGCGGCACCATCGCGGCTGGCGGCGACCATCGCGCCGACCTCGGCCGCGGCCGCGACCGCGGAGGACAGCGCAACCTCGGGGGCGCCACCACCGAGCTCGACGATCCGCAGGGAAAGGAACGTGAACCCGGCGAACACCCCGACGTGGGCCAGGCCGACCGCGAGCAGGATCCGTGGCATGGCCGGGTCGACCGCGAGCGCCTCGCGAATCGCGCCGCCGCGTCGGTGTGCCGTGAGCTGCGCGCGTCCCAGGTCCGGGACGCCGCGAGCAACCAGCGCAATCGCGACCGCCAGCACGAGGAACATGACGCCCGGCCGGCCAGTACCCGAACGTCCCGTACAGCAGCCCGAAGGCAACCGCCGCGACCGTGAACGCCGCGCTCGACCCACTGCGGACCCGCCCGTACTCGCGGGCCGGGATCACGCATGGCGTTGACCGCCAGCGCATCGGACAAGGGCCCCGCGGCGCCGTAGCAGGCCGCATACGCGACGTATGCGGCACCCACCATGATCGGCGGCAGCGGGAGCAGGAACAGCACCAGCAGTCCCGCTGCCAGGAGGATCGACAGGCTGAGCGCACGAGAACGCCCGAGCACGACGTCGCCCAGGTGGCCCCATACCGAGACCGACACGATGAATGCGACCGAGGTGAGTGCCGTGACGAGCCCGATCGAGGCCGGGCTGAACCCGCGGCCCGCAAGGATCACCGAGGCGAACGGACCGAGCACGGCGATCTCGGCACCGTTGAGCACGAACAGCAGGCGAATGCGGACCATCGTGGGCACCAGCGCCGGCGGCCGGACGAGCGGCCAGCTGCGGGATCAGCCGAAGCGCTCGCGAAGCCTCGGCAGGATGACCCGGCCGTAGCGCTCGATGGCCGCCTCCTGGTCGTTGCCCGGGAAGTGGAACACGAGATGGTTGAGCCCGTAGCCGAGGTAGGGGGCGATCTGTTCGATGTGCTCGTCGGGATCGTCGGACACCAGCCACCGCGTATGGGCGTACGGCTCGGCGTGCTTGGCGAGGATCTCCATCTGGCGCGGGTCGTGGACGCCGACCTTCATCTCGCCCGGCAGCGCCAGCGCCGACCACTCCTTGGTGTCCTCCATCGCCCGCGCGCGGTCCGTGTCGAAGCTGACCTTCATCTCGATCATCTTGTCCATCGCGGCAGGATCGCGGTCCGCCTTGGCGGCACCCTCGGCGAGTGCCGGCAGCAGGGTCTCGGTGTACAGCTCGGCGCCCTTGCCGCTGGTGCAGATGAAGCCGTCCGCGATCCGCCCGGCCAGGCGCGCCGCGGCGGGACCGGAGGCCGCGATGTAGATCGGCACGGGGGTGTCCGGGCGGTCGTAGATCGTCGCCTCGTGGGTGCGGAAGAACTGGCCCTTGAAGTCGACGAACTCCTCGCGCCAGAGCTGCCCGATCAGGGTCACCGCCTCCTTGAGCCGCGCGAACCGCTCCTTCTGCTCGGGCCAGTCGACACCCACCGGGCACCTCGTTCATCGACTCCCCGGTGCCCGACGCCCAGGATCACCCGCCCCGGAGCGAGGCAGGCCAGGGTGGCGAACGCCTGGGCGATGATCGCGGGGTTGTACCGGAACGAGGGGGTCAGGACGCTCGTGCCCAGGGTGACCCGGTGCGTCGCCTGGGTCGCGGCGCCCAGCCACACCAGCGCGTTGGGGGCGTGGCCGTTCGTGTGCCGCCAGGGCTGGAAGTGGTCGCTGGTCCAGACCGAGTCGAACCCCGCCTGCTCGGCCGCGACCGCGAGATCGAGCAGCCGCCGCGGCGGGAACTGTTCGGCAGACGCCTTGTAGCCGAGGGTCAGTCGGAGCATTCGGGACCTCAGTGCGTTGGGCATGCTCAGCGGGCAATGGCGAGCACGCCAGCTCCCGCAAGCACCAGCATAGCCCCGGCAATGCGGCGCGACGTCGTGGGATCAGCCGAGCCGCGCGAGCCAGGGATGGCGTGCCGGCTCGGTGAGCGCGATCGCATCGCGGAGCCAGGCGCGGTCGGACGCATCGAGCTCAGGAACAACCGCGGCGAAGTCCAGCTCGTCCTTCTCCCAGCGCCGCCGTGCCTTGAACAGCAGTGTGATCTCAGGGCGCTGATTTGGGATGCCGTCAGCACCGGCCCGGATGACGGACTCGATGGGTCGTGACACCCGCTGGTCTCGCTTGTAGAACCAGGTCCCGCCGTCAACGGGCGTGAGCATCAGGTCCAGCAACCATGGCGAGTACGCGTCGCGTCGCATCCACAGCTGTTCGTGATCGACGGGGAGGATCAGATCGGGCGTGACAAGGCGAAGCGCGGCCTGGTGCGTATCCCACAGGTGGTAGTCGCGCAGCCAGTCGCGCAACGCCGGAAGGTCGCGCCGGGGCACGGCGACCTCGAGATCCTCGTGGAACCGTCGCGGAACGGCTCCGAGCTCCGCTGACCAGCCACCGGCCACCCACCAGGAAAACGGCGCGCCGGCGAACAGGGCGGCGGCCTCGGCTGGCGACAATGCCCGGATCGGACCGTAGATCCGCTGGAACTCGGCGAACCCGAGGTCAGGGGGTGCGGGCGCTGGAACGGAAAGCTCGCCCTCCATCGCCCCATTGTGGACCACGATTTCATCCACAGAGGCCCCGGTCCGGGAGCGACATCCGCTCCACGGCCTCGTCGCTCGCCCCCGCTGGACCGATATGGGCTACGACGAGCCTGCCGGCGTCCAGCCCCCGAGCTCGGCCAGCGTCGGCGGATCGGCGCCAGCGCGCTCGCAGGCCATCGCGGACGCCCGAACGGCGAACCGGGTCGCGTCGAGCGCGGCCCCGGCGTCATGGAGATCGCTCCGTCGCAGGCCGGCGTGGACGATCGACGCCAGGAAGGCACCGCCAAAGGTGTCGCCCGCGCCGACGGTGTCCACGACACGAACCGGTGGAACCGCCACCACGTGGTTCGTGCCGGCCGCATGGACGGTGACCGACCGGCCCCCGTCGGTGAGCAGCACGATCCGGTCGCTGGCCCCGGCCAGGCGGGCGATGGCCTCGGCCAGCGGGACGCCAGGCTGGAGGTAGGCGAGGTCGTCGGCGCTGACCTTGACCACGTCGGTCCGCTCCAGCACGCGCGCCACCCGTGCCCGGTATGCGCCCGGATCGGTCGTGATCGACGGCCGGCAGTTCGGGTCGACCATCAGGATCACGTCGTCGGGCAGCGAGGACGCCAGCGCCTCGAGCGTCGAGGCCATCGGCTCGAGCACGAATCCCAGGGTGCCGAGGTGGACGGCGCGCGTGCCCGAAGGCAGGCCGGTCGCCAGCGGCGCGAACGTCACGACCGGTGCGGACGTCCCCTCGACGTAGAAGCGATACGTGGCGGCACGATGCTCGTCGAGCTCCGCCAGCGCAAGCGTCGTCGGGAGCTCCGTCCGCTGCACGAGGTCGAGCGAGACCCCGTCGCCGGAGAGACCCGTCTCCAGCATCCGCCCGAATTGATCGGACGACAGCCCGCCGATCCACGACACCGGGACCCCGAGCCGGGCGACCGCGCGGGCGGTGTTGTACGGCCCGCCGCCTGGGGTCGGAACCAGGCGCCCATCCGGGAACACGATCAGGTCGACCAGGGCTTCGCCCGCGACGACGATCACCGCGTGGCAACCCGCCGGCTTTGGGTGGTCATGGCCGGAGGCTACTGCCTCGCGGCAGCCTGCGGCAACCCTGCCCGGCCCGCGGCAACCATGCCCGGCCCGCACCCGCCGGCGCGAACCCCGTTGACACCGGTCACGGTGGCGCCTAGCATTCAATCTGCACATATGAGCGATGTTCTCTACGCATGAGCAATTCATGGCGCCCGTGACGACCGCGGCAGCGCCGGTTCGTGGCGCCCCGGATCCGCGCCTGCTCGTTCGCGTGGCGCGGATGTACTACGGCATGGCGCTCACCCAGGAAGAGATCGGAGCGCGCCTCGGCCTCAGCCGGTTCAAGGTCGGCCGGCTGCTGGACCGGGCAGTCCGAGAATCGATCGTGCGGATCGAGATCGTCCACCCGGCCGCCCGGCTGGTCGAGATCGAGGAGCAGCTCGTCGCGCGGTTCGGCCTGCGGGCCGCAATCGTCGCCGACGCGGGCACCGGTCCTGGCGTCACGAAGGGCGCTGCCGAGGCCGCGACCGTCGTTGCCCGGGAAGCCGTTGCGCGCGCCGCGGCCGGATATCTCGCGGAGATCAGGCCGACGGGCTCGATCGGCGTGTCGTGGGGCAGGACGATGCTCGAGCTATCCCGTGCCCTCGAACCCGGCTGGACGACGGCGACGGAGATCGTGCAGCTCAACGGCGCCACGTCGCGATCGGCGACGCCGACCCGTGCCGGCGAGATCGTCGACCGGTTCGGGGCCACCAGCGGCGCCTCGATCATGCTGATGCCGGCACCCGCGATCGTCGGGTCCGCCGGGCTGCGGCTCGCGCTCGAGGCAGACCCGTCCGTGGGCGACACGCTCGAGGCCGCGCGGCGCGCCCCCTTCGCGGTGTTCAGCCTCGGCGTCCCGACGCCCGAGAGCGTCCTCGTCGAGTCCGGGTTCGTGGGGCCCGCGGACCGCGAGCGCCTGAACGAGGCCGGGGCGGTCGGCGACATCCTCGGCCGGTTCCTCGCACCCGACGGCCGCATCGCGCTGCCCGATCTGGATGACCGTACCGTCGGCCTGCCCCTCGTCGAGCTCGCCGTCAAGGACCACACCATCGGGCTCGCGGCCGGACCGGGCCGTGGACCGATTGCGCTCGCCGCGATCCGCGCCGGCTGCGTGAACACGCTGATCACCGACGAGAGCACCGCGGACTGGCTGGTGGCCCATGGCTGAGCACCGTCCCACGCCCACGGACCAGGAGGTCCGGGACGTCGTCCGGCGGATCGTCAACGCCGTCTACCAGCCGCCGGCCGGAACAGCAGCGCCTGACGCGGCCGCGAGCATCGGAACAACGGCGGACCCGGGCAGGGCGACCATCGCCGTCGGCGCGGACCACGGCGGCTACCGGCTCAAGGATCAGATCCGGCAGCTGCTCACCGAGCGCGGCCACGCGGTCCACGACTGCGGCACCGGCAGCGAGGATGCCGTCGATTACCCGGATTTCGCGCTCGCCGTTGCGCGCCTGGTCGCCGACGGGACCTGCACGGCCGGGATCGTCGTCGATGGCGCCGGGATCGGCTCGTGCATGGCTGCGAACAAGGTGCCCGGTGTCCGCGCCGCGATGTGCTACGACCTGTCGACGGCGCGCAACAGCCGCGAGCACAATCACGCCAACGTGCTGACCCTCGGGGCGCGCCTCGTTGGCCCCGGGCTCGCGCTCGACATCGTGACCGAGTGGCTGGCCACCCCCTGGGGGCCGGGCCGTCACGCGGCGCGCGTGGACAAGATCACCGCCATCGAGCGGCAGCATCTGAAGGACGGCAGCGGGGTTGGGACACGATGACGACGATCGATGACCGGGACCTGCTGATCGAGACGATCACGCGCGAGGTGCTCGCCACGTTCTCGCCGGGCGGCGAGACGTGCGTCAACTGCGGCGGGTCATGCGCGGCCCACTCGCCGGACAAGGTGCGTGATGTCGTCACCAACGGCGCGACGCGGATCGCCTATCGGGGTCGGGGCAGCGACGTGCCGCGGGACCTCGCGCGCTACATCGACCACACCCTCCTCCGCCCCGACGCCACGGCCGCGGACATCGACCGGCTGTGCGACGAGGCGGTCGAGCACCAGTTCGCGGCCGTGTGCATCAACCCGACCTGGATCCGCCGCGCCGCCGACAGGGTGCGCGGGAGCAGTGTCGCGGTCGCATCCGTGATCGGGTTCCCGTTCGGGGCCGCCACGACCGAGATCAAGGCCATGGAGGCGCGCCGGGCGGTCCGCGATGGGGCGCGCGAGATCGACATGGTGATCAACATCGGCGCGCTCAAGAGCGGCATGCTCGACGCCGTCCGCGAGGACATCGACCGCGTGTCGGACGCCTGTCATGAGTCCGGTGCCCTCAACAAGGTGATCATCGAGACCGCGCTCCTCACCGACGAGGAGAAGGTCATCGCCTGTCACCTCGCGAAGGAGGCGAAGGCCGACTTCGTCAAGACCTCCACCGGCTACGCATCGGGTGGCGCGACCGTGTTCGACGTCGCCCTGATGCGCGAGGCCGTGGGCTCGCGGATGGGCGTCAAGGCCTCGGGCGGGATCCGCACCGCCGAGGATGTCCAGGACATGATCGCCGCCGGCGCCACCCGCATCGGGGCCTCCGCCGGGGTCAAGATCGTCACAGGAGAGAGGGGAGCGCGTGAGCAATATTGACCTTCGCGCCTATGTCTTCCTCGACAGCCTCCAGGCGCAGTACGCGGCGTTCCTGGGGACGGTCGCACAGGGGTTCCTGCCGCTCGCCGGCGACGCCTCGCTGTCGATCGAGGTGTCGCCCGGGATCGAGATCAACCGCCTGACGGACATCGCCCTCAAGTCGACCTCGGTCAAGCCGGGGATGCAGATCATCGAGCGGTTCTACGGGATGCTCGAGATCCACTCCCCGTCACAGGCGGAGGTTCGCGCCGCGGGTGCCGCGATCCTGCGCGAGATCGGGCTCGAGGAGAACGACCGGATCAAGCCCCGGGTGCTGTCCAGCCAGATCATCCGCCGCATCGACGACCACCAGGCGCAGCTGATCAACCGGACGCGCCATGGCCAGATGCTGATCCCGGGCGAGACGCTGTACGTCCTCGAGCTCGAGCCGGCGGCCTACGCCGCCCTCGCGGCGAACGAGGCGGAGAAGGCGGCCCACATCAACATCCTCGAGGTCCGCACGTTCGGATCGATGGGCCGCATCTACCTCGGCGGCGAGGAGCGGGACATCGACGTCGGCTGGCGCGCGGCGCTCGCCGCCATCGAGGGCCTCGAGGGTCGCGAGGCAAAGAGCTGAAACCCATCCACAACACCGGCAACCAGATCGGCGAAGGAGAGGATCAATGGCTGAAGCACTGGGGATGATCGAGGCTCGCGGGTTCGCCGCGATGGTCGAGGCGTCCGACGCGATGGTCAAGGCTGCCAAGGTCGAGCTCGTGAGCTACGAGAAGACCGGCGGCGGCTACGTGACGGCGGTCGTGCGCGGCGACGTCGCCGCGGTCAAGGCGGCGGTCGAGGCCGGCGTCCGGGCTGCCACGAAGGTCGGCGAGGTGGTCACCAGCCACGTCATCGCGCGGCCGCACAGCAACGTGGACCTCGTGCTGCCGCTCGGTCGCGCCGACCAGGCGAAGGGCGAGAAGGGCGACGACTGACGTTCGCAGCACGGGCCGCGGTCGCAGCACGATCGCGGCCCTGACCCGGGAGGAAGCCATGCTCCTTGGACGGGTGGCCGGGACCGTCGTCTCCAGCCGCAAGGAACCATTGATCGAGGGCTGGAAGCTGCTCCTCGTGCGCCAGCTCGACACCGACAACCACGAGGCCGGCGGCTATGTCGTCGCCGCCGACGCCGTCGGCGCCGGCGTGGGCGAGGTCGTCCTGTACGCGACCGGCAGCTCGGCCCGCCAGACAGAGATGACCAAGGATCGCCCGTGCGACGCCGTGATCATGGCCATCGTCGACACCTGGGAGGTCGGCGGTCGTGAGATCTACCGGAAGTAGCCGATGAGCGACCTCAGCGAGCGCGACATCCAGGAGATCATCGAGCGCGTGCGGCGACGGATCGATGCCGCCTCCGACGGCCGCGTCGGCACGGCGCTGCGCGCCGAGGCCGAGCTCGCCGCCGCGTCCATGGAGCTGGGTGACGGGATCCACGCCACGATCGACGAGGCGGTCGCGGCGGCCACTGGCGCGTTCCGCGAGTTCCAGTCGATGGGCCTCGACGGGCGGCGCATGATCATCGAGGCGATCCGCCAGTCGATGCTCGACAACGCCGAGCAGCTGGCCCGGATGGCTCACCACGAGACGCACCTGGGACGGTACGAGGACAAGGTCGTCAAGAACCGCCTGGTGGCGACGAAGGCCGCCGGCCCCGAGGACCTCGAGGTCGAGGCTGTGACCGGGAGCCTCGGGATGATGGTCACCGAGTTCGCGCCGTTCGGCGTCGTGGCGGCCATCACGCCGGTCACCAACCCGACCTCCACGGTGATCAACAACACGATCAGCATCGTGTCCGCGGGCAACGCCGTCGTGTTCAACGCGCACCCCAACGCGAAGCGCAGCTCCGCGGAGACCATCCGGCTGATCAACCGCGCGATCGTGGGCGCGGGAGGCCCGTCGGACCTCGTCACCGCGATCGCGGAGCCGACGATCGACAGCGCCCGCGCCCTGATGAGCCACCCCGGCGTCCGCGTCCTGCTGGTGACCGGTGGCCCGGGCGTCGTCCGCGAGGCGCTGCGGACCGACAAGCGCGCGATCACGGCCGGCCCGGGCAACCCGCCTGCGGTCGTCGACCAGACGGCAGACGTGGAGCGGGCGGGCCGCGACATCGTGCGCGGTGCGTCGTTCGACAACAACATCATCTGCACCGATGAGAAGGTCGTGCTCGTCGTCGATTCGGTCGCGGACCGCCTGATCCGGTCGATGACCCAGAACGGCGCCTACCTGCTCAAGGAGCACGAGTTCCGGCGCCTGGAGCGGGTGATCTTCCGGGAGCTGGGGGAGCCGGGCAAGCCCGGCGTGATCAACCCCGCCTGGATCGGCCGTGACGCGGCGAAGATCCTGGCCGAGATCGGGGTCAGCGCGGAGCCTGAGCCCCGGCTGCTGATCGCCGAGGTCCCACGGGACCACAGCCTGGTTTGGACCGAGCAGATGATGCCGGTGCTCCCGGTGGTGCGGGTCGGGACCGTCGACCAGGCGATCGACCTCGCGGTGCGCGTCGAGCACGGGTTCCGCCACACCGCGTCGATCCACTCGACCAACGTCGACACCATCACGCGGATGGCCCGCGCGATGAACTGCAGCATCTTCGTGGCCAACGGACCCAACTTCGCGGGGCTCGGCGAGGGTGGCGAAGGCTTCTCGTCGTTCTCGATCGCCTCCCCCACCGGCGACGGCCTGACGCGGCCGCGCACGTTCTCGCGCGAGCGGCGGATCACCGTCGTCGGCGCGCTCCGGATCGTCTGACCATGCAGCCGGCCATCGCCCTGCTGGAGCTCGACTCGATCGCGGTCGGGATCGAGACCGGCGACGCGATGGCCAAGCGGTCCCCCATCGACGTCCTCTATGCCGGCACCGTCCACCCGGGCAAGTACCTGGTGCTCGTGGGTGGGGCGGTGGCCGATGTCGAGGAGGCGCTCGAGGCAGGCCGTGCCGTCGGCGGACCCTCGATCGTCGATCTGGTCCTGCTCGCGGACGTCCATCCGCAGGTCGTGGCCGCGATCCGCGGCACCCGGCGCCCGGCCGTGGGCGAGGCGCTGGGCATCATCGAGACACAGACGGTGGCGGCGATCATCGACGCTGCCGACGCCGGGGTGAAGGGCGCGCACGTGCGGCTGCTCGAGCTTCGCCTCGCCGACGGGATCGGCGGCAAGGCGTATCTGCTGTTCGGCGGCGGCGTGGCGGACGTCGAGGCGGCGGTCGAGCTGGGCCGCGCCCGGATCGGCGCCACGGCACGCTCGATCGCCCGCGTCATCCCGCAGCTCCACGGCGAGATGCGCGAGAACCTCCAGGCCGATTCACGGTTCCGCGTCCGGATCGCAGCTCGAGAGGACGCCTGAGATGCAGCTCGCGCGCGTCATCGGCACGGTCGTCGCCTCGACCAAGGCGCCCGGGCTCGAAGGCGTCCCGCTCCTGATCGTGCAGCCGCTCGACCGACGACAGCAGGCTGAGGGATCGCCGGTCGTGGCCGCGGACGCTGTCCAGATGGCCGGACCCGGGGAGCTCGTGTACATCGTTGCGGCGCGCGAGGCATCGCTCGCCCTGGCGGAGCCGTTCGTGCCGGTCGACCATGCGATCGTGGGCATCGTTGACGCGGTCGCGACCGACGGGGAGCGCGCGCCACGCGGAAAGCGCGCGCCACGCGGAAAGCGCGCGCCATGAAGCTCGCGCGGGTGGTCGCGACGGTGGTCTCGACGATCAACGTGCCGATCTTCGACGGCCGCAAGCTGCTGCTGTGCGACCTGCTGGATCCGGAGCTCGGCGATGCCGGCGGGTACCTGATCGCCGTGGATACCGTCGGCGCGGGCCCGGGCGAGACGGTGCTGCTGATGGACGAGGGCAACTCCGCGCGCCAGATCCTGGATGCGAAGGATGCACCCGTCCGGACCCTGGTCGTGGGCATCGTGGACGACGTGGCGCTGGCGTCCCGGCCGCCGGCAGCGAAGCCGCCATCGGTCAAGGCAGCGCCCAGACGGCGGAGCCGCTGCGCACGCACCTCCTGATCCCGGTGGGCCCGATCGTCCAGCGGGTGCGCCTGGCGGCCTATGCGTGGATCGAGTCCGATGGCCGGGCACTCCTCGTCCGCATCTCCGCCGAGACGCCCGGGGCAGGCCTGTGGACCCTGCCCGGCGGCGGGCTCCGGTTCGGGGAGGACCCGATCGAAGGCGTCGTCCGCGAGGTCGCCGAGGAGACCGGTCTCGCCGCCCGGGTCGGTAGCCTCGTCGCAGTCCGGTCGATCGTGCTCGAGCCTGCGGAGACCAAGGGCGGTGACCGGATCCACGCGGTCGGGATCCTGTATCGAGCGACCGTCACTGGCGGCGAGCTTCGACACGAGGCTGACGAATCGACCGACATGCCGGCGTGGGTCCCGTTCGCCGAGCTCGATGAGCTCCCGTCCGTGCGGCTGTTGCGCTGGGCGCGGAGCGTCGTGGGTCGATGACCCGAACGACCAGCCCCCGCGCGCGCTACCCTGCCGCCATGTCGAATCTTCCCTTGTGGGAGCGCCGCTTCCGCGCGCCCGTCCTGTCGTTTCCGTCGTGGTCAGCGGAGGCGCCCGACAGGATCGTGCTCGCCTCCACCGAGAGCGGGAGCTACCAGCTCCACACGTGGGACCGCGCGACCGGGCGCCGTCGTCAGGTCACGCGTGACCCGGTCGGCGTCACCGAGGGGCGGCCGACTCGTGACGGCACGAGCGTGATCTGGTTCCGCGACGAGACGGGCGACGAGACGGGCACCTTCGTCATCGCGCCGTTCGATGAGGACGTCGCGCCCGAGCCGCTGATCGAAGGGCTGCCAAAGGGCTGGTCCGAGGGGCTGGCGATCGGCCGATCCCGGTCGGTCGCCGTGGTGAGCTCGGCCGATGGGTTCTCGGTATGGACCTCCGTGAACGGAGCGGCCGCGCGCCGGATCCACGAGCACCGCCAGCCCGTGCGGCTTGCCGGTGGCTGGGGTGTGATCGCGTCGGTGGACCGTAACGCGCTGTCAGCCGACGACGCCGTCGTCGTGCTCGAGATCATGGAGGACGGCGACGTCCTGCACCCGTCGCTGCGCGCGATCGACGCCGAGACCGGCGAGACGCGTCGCGAGCTGCGGGACCTGGGGCTGGAGCTCGCCGGGTTCGGCTTTTCGCCAGTCGCGGGCGACCGACGGATGGCGATCACGCACGAGCGCACGGGCGATCGGCGGCCGGCACTGTGGGACACGGAGAGCGGTGACATCGTCGACCTCACGCTCGACTTGAAGGGGCCCGTCGAGCCTGTGGGCTGGTGGCCGGACGGCTCGGCGCTGCTGCTCCAGCAGCTGGTCGAGGGTCGCCACCGGCTTCACCGGTACGACCTGGCAGACGGCCGGATCCAGACGCTCGACACGGTCCTGGGGTCGATCACTGCGGCCGCCGTTCGCCCCGACGGCTCCGTGTGGTACCGGGTCCATGCCGGCGAGCATCCGGCGATGCTGCTGGAGGTCGGGTCGTCAACGCCGCTGCTGGTCGCCGAAGGACCCGCGGCCCCGGCGGGCCGGCCGTTCGAGAGCTGGTGGTTCAGCAACCCGCACGGCCAGCAGGTCCACGGGTTCCTCGTCCAACCCGAGGGCCCTGGGCCGCACCCGGTGATGATGCGGGTGCACGGTGGACCGCAGTCGACCGACATGGATCGCTGGTCGCCCGACGTCCAGGCCCACGTGGATGCCGGGTTCCTGGTCGCGATGGTCAACTACCGCGGGTCGGAGGGCTACGGCCAGGCGTGGCGCGACGCGCTCCCCGGAAACGTCGGCTTCCTCGAGCTCGAGGACGTCCTCGCCGGGCTCGACGATCTTGTGGCGCAAGGGATGGCCGACCCGTCGCGAGCGGTGCTCGCCGGCTGGTCCTGGGGCGGCTACATCACGCTGCTGGGCCTGGGGCGCCACCCCGAGCGCTGGGTCGCCGGCATCGGCGGCGTCCCGGTGGCCGACTACGTCGCAGCCTACGAGGACGAGTCCCCCACTCTTCAGGCGCTCGATCGTGCGCTGTTCGGCGGGTCGCCCGAGACGGCACCGCGCCTGTTCGTCGAGCGCAATCCGATCACCTACGCCGACAACGTCCGCGCACCGCTGCTGATCCTCGCCGGCGAGAACGACAGCCGCTGCCCGATCCGCCAGGTGTGGAACTACGTCGAGCGCCTGCGGGCGCGCGGCGTCGAACCGCAGGTGTACACGTACGCCACGGGGCACGCCTCCTACGACATCGAGGAGCGGGTCCGCCAGACCGGACTCGTGCTCGACTTCCTGGCCCGATCGGTGCCCGGGATCGTCCGCCTCGAGGGTGTCGAGGACGCGTCGCTGGAGGCGGCGGCTTCCGCGTAGGGCTCGGGGTCACGTGCCGGCGGGCCGGTCGCCGAGATGGCGGGCGGGTCACGCGCCCGCGGGCGGGTCGCCGCGATGGCGGATGCCCGCCGCCGTATGCCCACCACGTTTACCGAGCGCACTGACACCGCTCATCGCGCGCGTCAGGATCGAAGATGGTTGGGGGGCCGAGCTCGCGACACGCTCGCTGCGCTCGGCGCGGCGGCGAAGACGTGCCTCAAGGCGCCGCCTTTCCGGCCCGGTAAACCTGGCAGGTATGCGAGGGATAACAACCCGGTGAGCGCCGGAGCCCGTGGTAGGCCCCTCAGCTGAACCTGAAGCGTGCCTCAGCTCCGCGGCAGGGCTGCCCGCGGCCGTACCGGATCTCGCCTGCCGTGACGTCGGCGAGGCACCAGAATGCGGTCGTGGAGGTATCCGCGCCGACGTCGTGGCGGCAGATCGAGGGTGCTGTCGAATGGTCCGACAGTGCGGCAAGGAGCGTCTCCGGCGCGATGGTGCGGGGTGCGGGCCCCATTCCGTCCGGGCCGTCCAGCAGCTCCAGCGCTCGCCGCAGCCGAACCGCGGAGCGCCGCGCGTAGGCGGGATCGCCCTCGTAGTGGAGCATCCGTTCGCACGCGTAGTGGTTCGTATGGGCGAGCGTCCCGCTGTCCGTCAACCCGCTCAGCTCGGCATCGCTGGCCGATCCCTCAACGTTGACCACCCGCCCGTCGCGGTGCGCGAGCACGGTGTTGTACGAGGACGCTCGGTCGGGCCGCAGCGTCATCGCGACTGCCTCGTCCAGCGACGTCGCGGTCAGCTGCTCACGGACCATCAGCAGGCGCGGGATCCCGACCCGCTCGTCGTTGGGCGACAGCTCGTTGCCGGTCAGCGACAGGCCGGCTGCGTTCCACCCCACGCTGATCCACGGTCCGATCCCGAGCGAGAACACGACCGGCTCCCCGGGCACCCGCCACTCGATGGCGATGATCGAGGACTCCGACGCGGGCGAGAGGTCGTTGTTGTGGGCCACCCAGACATGACCGTCGGCGGTCGCCGGGGGTCCCGCGACCAGATCCGTGCAGCGGCCGTCCACCACCGAACCGGCGGTCGCCTGCGATGGGCGTATCGACCAGATTTCCTCGATCGAGGCGGCGAACAGGGCGACGGGATCGACTCGCGCGCCCTCGGCCGCACCGTCGATCTCGTCCACCAGCCACGGCGTCGCGTGCAGCGTCGCATCGCGGTAGGCATTCGCGAGCGCGAGCTGTTCGTCACGGGTCCGGTCGGCGGGAAGGTCGTCGTCGAACGCAACCGCCTGCCGAAGGACATCGGCGGTCGCCGCGCCGACCTGGCGACCGACCTCGCGATGCGAGCCGTGCACGATCAGGAACGGGATACCCGCGTCGGTTGCGGTGTGGTGGGTGGACATCTGATCGCGACTGTACGCCGGTCGAGGGCAGGGCGCGACGACGATCGGCGGGCGCGGCGGTCGAGGGCCCGGTCCATGGAATCCTTCCGGCCCCCGCGATCGCGGGGGCCGGTGATTTCGGAGCGAGATTGCGGAAGAACCCGGGATGGCTCAGGCCACGGGATCGAGCACCTCCGGATCCGCGAGCCGCTCCATGAACTCCGGGTATGCCTGCGCGCCGTGCTCGATCCGGTCGAGCCCGGCGATCTCGTCGGCCGCCGAGACGCGCAGCCCCACGGTCAGCTTGATCGTCCAGAACACGGCCGACGACGTCAGGAACGTCCAGGTGATGATCGCCACCACGCCGATTGCCTGCGCGACGAACTGGTCGATCCCGCCCCCGACGAGGAGCCCGCTGCCGTCGACGGTGTCGAACAGGCCGACCGCGAGCAGCCCCCACACGCCGGCCACGCCGTGGACCGAGATCGCGCCCAGCGGATCGGTCGATCTTCATCCGGTCGATGACGACCACCGGGGTCGGGACGACCGTAGACCGGGTAGGCCCAGGCGGTGAACATCGCGGCGGTGCCACCGGCGGCCGCGGCGAGCGTCGTGGTCTCGTCACCCGCATGGAGCCCGACCGTGGCGGCGACGAGCGCGACCTCCCCGCGACCCACCATGCCCAGGCCCACCAGGCCCGAGTCGTGGATGTCGAGCCCGCCGAGGCGGGCCCCGATGGCGCAGCCCAGGACCTTGCCGACGATGGCGACGCCGAGCAGGGCCATGGCAAGATCTGCCAGAAGATATGGGCATGCCGCATGTCATCTCGTTCGCAGAGGCCGCGACCCCTGATCCATTCCGACGACAGGTGCGTGCCATGCAGGAGCAGGCGTGGCCATCCGACACCCCCGCCGAGCGCGGCAGCCTTGCCCCCATCCACGACGCGGCCCTGCGGCCGTTGTCAATGCTGCTCGTGGATGGAGACCGCGTCCTGTCCGCCCTCGATCTGCTGTTCAAGGAGATCGACCATGCGGGCCGAATGTTCTCCGCCGCTGGGCTCGCCACGGTCGTGACGCCCATGGCCCGGCGCGGGCAAGGCCATGGTCGGCTGCTCGTCTCCCACGCACGACGCGCGATGCAGGAACTCGGGGTCGACCTTGGCCTGTTCACCTGCGACCGGCCTCTCCGATCGTTCTACGAGGAGTGTGGGTGGCAGACGCTGCCAGGGACGGTCCTGATTGGGGGGACGCCCGATGAACCGTTCCCCAGCGACCTGCCTGAGTTCGACAAGGTGGCGCTCGGTTCATTCTTCAGTCCGGCCGCCATCGCGGCGCGCGACGCATTCCGGGGCGCGAGGGTTCTCCTGTACAGCGGAAACATCGACAAGCTGTGGTGACGAGCGGGCTGCTTGCCGTGTCGGCAGCCGCGGACGCACGTACCCGCGACTGGCGCCATGCACGTGCAGGACACCCCGAGCAGACCGGCCAGCCGTCAGGTGGCGGGCCCGCGCGTCAGACCCCATTCGGACGCACGGTCGCCCGCGGCCGGCAAACGCCGCCCGAGGTCCACCGCGGGAGGACGGGCTACCATCGCGTGGCATGGCCGAGCAGCTCTCTCTCCGGCTCGAGCCGGCCCTCCCGCGACCCGGCGGCGTGGCCCCCATGTGGCCCACGCCCGCGACGGACGCCTTCGACTCCCCCGACTTCCTGTTCGAACCAACCTGGGGTGGCCACCGGGTGCTTGCCTTCGTCGGACCGGCGGACCAGGCGGGCGACGGCGACGTGCGGATCGTGGACCCCAACGGGCTGGAGCTGGTCGAGCGGTTGCCGGAGCTCGCCGGGCTGGCCGTCCGGCTGGCAGCGCGCTCGGCGGTGCTCGACGGCGAGCTCGTCCTCGTCGATGGACAGGGGCAGGCCGACGACCAGGCGCTGCGCGAGCGTCTGAGCGGCCGACCCGGGCGCCCGGTGGCGTTCCTGGTGTTCGACATCCTTCACCTCGACGGCCGGTGGCTGCTCAACCTGCCGCTCGAGACGCGACGCCAGCACCTGCGCGCCGTCCTGCGCCCCGGAGACGAGGTGGTGATGGTGCCCGCGATCGCGGGCGAGGGCCGGGCACTATACGAGGCGGTGGTGGCCCAGGGCATCGCCGGCGTCCTTGCTCGTCGCAGGTCGAGCCCGTACCTGCCAGGCGTCCGCAGCACGCTGTGGCGGTCCATCCTGGCCGAACCCGAGGTCGATGGCCGGCCCGCCACCGGCGCCAGCCCCGGCGACACCGAAGCGCCGGGCGACGCGACCGGACACGGGGGGGTCGACACGGAGGCTTCGACGGGCACCGCGCCCGTGCTCGCGCTGTTCCGCCGCCTACCGTTCGACGACGATCCTGGCGAATAGGCGTCCGGCGTCCGCCGGGTCGCGAGACCGGTCGGGGCGAGCAGGTCCCCTACCCGCGCACCGCACGTGCGAACGCGCGCAGGCCGGGCGGCTGCCCGTACATCAGGACGCCGGCACGAAAGACCCGGATCGCGAACCACATCGCGAGCGGCACCGTTGCCAGCAGCAGCCCGATCGACAGCGCCAGCTCCCATGGCTCCACCCGACCGACCGACAGCCGCGAGAGCATCACGAACGGGCTCCAGATGGGGACGTACGACGCGATCCTGATGAACCACGAGCTGCCACCGCTGAGCGCCAGCACGGCGGGAAGGTAGCCGGCGATGGCCGGGATCGACAGGGGCAGTGCGACGATCTGGAGATCCTCGGCGCGACTGAGCAGCGAGCCGGCACCGGCGTACAGCGCGGCGTAGAGCGCAAAACCGAGGACGAAGTAGACCAGGAACGCGGCCAGGAGACCGGGTGACAACCCGGCCAGCGACGAGGCGGAGGTCGGGTCCTCGCCCAACAGCGCATTGCCGATCCGGCCCGAGAGGAGCAGCGCCGCCATGGCCGGCGCCAGCACGAGCAGCACCTGGGTCAGCCCCGACAGGCCGATCCCGAGGATCTTGCCCAGCACCAGCTGGGGCGCGGTGGCCGCCGAGATGAGCAGCTCCATCACCCGGCTGGCCTTTTCGGCGACCACGCCGGCGGCAACCCACAGCCCGTAGAACACGAGGGTGAGGAACGACAGGACAACGAACACGATGCCCACGATCCTGCGGCTCGCGTATTCGGCGGTATCGATCGTGCCCTCGCCACCGGCGCCCGCGGCGGCGCCCGGATCGACAACGGTGAACGTCGGCGCGACGAACGCGTGGTCGCTGGGCGGCTGCGTCGCGGTCCAGTCGAGGATGCCGACGGCAAAGGCGCCGATCTGGAGCAGCTGCGCGCGATCCTGGCTCAGCGCGCCGACCGTCAGGACCCGGAAGCCGAGGCCGCCATCGGATGCTCGTGAGATCAGGACGGCTCCCGCCAGCGCGCCTTCCCGGACCGCGGCAGCCGCAGCAACGGCGTCGTCCTGGCGCTCGAACTCGAAGCGGCGCGGCGCGGCGGCGCCGGGATCGAGCCGCGCGTTCAGGAAGCCGTCCATCACCGACGCGGCGCGATCGCCCAGCGCCTGGTCGTCCGCGACGACGGCGATCCGGGTCACCGTGACCTGGTCGACGAACCGGACCGCCAGCGGGATGAGCGCGATCATCACCGCCAGGCCAGCGAGCAGCACCGTCGAGAACACGAATGCCCGGGCGCGGACGCGCTCCGCGTACTCCCGGCGCGCGACCAGCCCGATGTTGCCCAGGCCGGCGTCCCGTCGCGCCGTACCGGCGGTGTCGCGCTCGCCGCTCACTGCTGCACCATGGCTATGTCAGCGGTCGCCAACCGTTGATGCACCCGGTGACCGTCGGACCACCGCCCGCGCCGCTCGCCGCTTGACGGCCAGCGTGAGTACCGCGGGGTCCGGCGGGCCGGGACGTGCCGAGCCGCGATAGGGCTGCGCGCCATCGAGCGCCGATCAGTGAGCGACCGGCGGACGCGTCCCGTCACGTGAGGGTGCCCCCAGGCTGCGGCAACAGCGAGGAGGCACGCATGGATGGTATCCGCCGGTACGCCGGTATCGACTGGGCGAAGGACCGCCACGCGGTGTGCGTGGTGGACGATCGGGGTGGGGTCGTGTCCCGCTTCGAGGTGGCGCACACCGACGCCGGCCTGCGTGACCTGGTTCGGCGCCTCAAAGACGTCGACGGGGTGGCCATCGAGCGACCGGACGGCCCGGTCATCGATGCGCTGCTCGGCGGCGACCGGCGAGTCGTGGTCATCGCGAGCCGGCATGTCAAGGCGCTCCGGACCCGTCACGGTCTGGCGGGCAACAAGGACGACCGCGCCGATGCACTCATTCTCGCCGACGCCCTGCGCACGGACGGGCATCGCCTGCGGCCGCTCCAGCCGGACGCTCCGCGGACGGTCGCGCTGCGCGCCACGGTGCGGGCGCGCAAGGACCTGGTGCAGACCCGGGTGTCGCTCGTTCAGCAGCTCGAGGCGCACCTGGCGCTCGTGTTCCCGGGCGCCGTGGACCTGTTCGCCGACCTCGCCTCCGACATCGCGCAGGCCTTCCTGTTGCGCTTCCCATCGGCCGAGCGTGCGGCCTGGCTGGGCCCGCGCCGGCTCGATCACTGGCTCGCCGCCCAGGGCTACTCCGGCCGGCGAACCGGCACCGAGCTGCATGCCCGGCTGGCATCGGCGCCAGCGGCCCTCGTGGGCGATACCTCGGAGCCCATGGCCGCGGTGACCCTGGCGTACGTCCGGGCGATCGCCGCGGTCCGCGACCAGGTGGCGGCCCTCGACGCCCGGATCGTCGAGCAGCTCCTGGCCCATCCGGACGGGCACGTGTTCACGAGCCTGCCCCGCTCGGGCCGCGTGCGGGCCGCTGCCCTGCTGGCCGAGATCGGCGACTGCCGGGCACGCTTCCCGACGCCCGAGTCGCTGGCCTGCCTGGCCGGGGCGACGCCGTCCACGCGGCAGTCGGGCCAGCATCGCGCCGTGACCTTCCGCTACGCGTGCGACAAGAAGCTGCGGGACGCGATCGTCGACTTCGCTCAGGACAGCCGCCATGCGAACGCCTGGGCCGCCGACCTCTACGCCCGTGCCCGTGCCCGCGGCAAGACGCATCCCCACGCGGTCCGGATCCTGGCCCGGGCCTGGATCCACGTGATCTGGCGGTGCTGGCAGGACGGCGTCGCCTACGACCCGGCCCGGCACCACCGGCTGCAACAGGTGCTCCTCGTCCCCGCCGCTTGACCGTGCGGTTGACATAGGGCTACTCATGCCGCGTCCCCGGTGTGGGACGCGGCTGCATCCGGGCCGCCCGGCGCAAGGTGGAGCTCATCCTCGGGCGGATGTCCGACGTGGTCGATGAACACCTGCTCCAGCGTCGGATCCGCGACCTCGAAATGGAGGACGCCGGCGCCGGCGGCGACGGCGGCCAGCAGCACCGACTCCGGCTCAACCCCCGCATCGAGCTCCACCGAGGAGCGGTCCATGCCGGCCTGGATGATCCGCGATCCGGGCACCTCGCTGAGCCATGGCAGACGATGATCGCCCGAGACCGAGATGCGGATCAGCCGCCTGCCCGTGGAGCGGCGCACCTCGCGCACCGGGCCACCGACGACCATCCTGCCCCGGTCGACGATGGCGACGGCCTCGCACAGCA
>CAVYXU010000048.1:0-5477 GCA_963772565.1 uncultured Chloroflexia bacterium | reverse complement strand
GGACGGCGGCGGCGCGGCGGTTGCCGACGCACCGGGCAATCCGGTCGCCCCAGACGATCCGCACCCGGCAACTGCGAGAGCAGCCGCAAGGGCGAACGGAAGGATGCCGGTGCCACGGGTACGGGAGCTGAGCATCACGATCGCGTCGGTGCCTCCTGGCATCAAATCACCGCCCCCGGGGACCGGGGACGGTGTCGGCGCGTGCGGGCCTGCTTCCTACACCGGTACGAACCGGATCAGGTTCCGCGGGTCTGTGGCGAAGCCACACTCTCAGCGCGCTGGGCGCTCCCCGGAGGCGAATCTTCTGTTGTGGCCGCAGTCTACACCGCGACGGCGTCGACCCCCGCGGGCGCATTCTCGCGGATCCAGGCGACCACCTCGGCCAGGACGTCCTCGTGCTCCGGCTCGTGATGGCACTCGTGGCGCAGGCCCTCGTGGACACGGCGAGTAACCCCGCCGATGCCCTCGAGAGTCTCGGTCGCGGCCACGGGGACGATCGGGTCGTCCGATCCGTGGAACACGTACGTCGGGATCGGCATGGTGGTCAGCCGCCGCAGCGCCGCCTTGATTCGGTCCTGCTCCGCAAACGCCTCCGCCCCCAGTCGCACGGACGACCTGGACTGGCACAGCGGATCGGCGTCGGACCGTGCGCGGACCTCGGGATCCCGCGACAGGCCGTCATGCGCGAGGCCATTTGCGAGCCGCATCCGGGGCACGACGTTGGTCAGCAGTGCGGCCAGCCGGCGCCGCCAGACGGGGACGCTGGAGTCGATCCCGGGCGCCGACAGCACCAGCAGGTCCGGCAGCGCCTGCGGCACGTCGCCCAGGACGTACCCGAGCGCAACGAGGCCGCCCATCGAGTGCCCGTACAGGATCAACGGCAGCCCGGGCGCGGCATCGCGAAGCGCACCGATCCGGACCTCGAGGTCATCGTGGTACTGGCTCCATCGGTCGACGTAGGCGCGCGGCCCCGCCGACCCCCCGAACCCGCGAGCGTCGTACGCGTGGACCTCGATGCCCGCTGCGGTCAACGGACGGGCGACGGGTCCGTAGAGCCCGCCGTGCTCGCCCAGCCCGTGGATGACCAGCGCCTGCGCCCACGGCGCCGCGTCGGTCCGCCACGTCAGCGTGCGCAGGATCGTGCCGTCGGGCATCCGCGCCGTCGCCTCGCTGGGGACGCTCGGGCTTTCCGCAATCTCCGGGATCGTCGTCATCGGTGGTTCGCACCTCCGACATCAGCGTAGACCCTGCCGCGGCCGGCCGCTACGATCCGGTGATGGCAGGCCCCTGGACGGAGATCGGCGACCGCGTGTTCGTGCGGCGCTATCGCTTCTACGACCAGAACATCGTGGCCGTGATCGATGGCGACGAGGCTCTGCTCATCGACACCCGATCGACCTACGGCCAGGCGCGCGAGATCATCGACGACCTGCGGGCGCTGGGCGCGCCACGGGTCAGCGTCGTGGTCAACACGCACGGCCACTACGACCACGTGTTCGGCAACCGCGTGTTCCGGCCCGTGCCGATCTGGGGCCACGAGCGCTGCGTGACCATGATCGAGCAGTTGGGCGCGGCGCACCGCGCAGCGATCAGCGCGGAGATTCCGGCGATGGCCGCAGAGCTCGCCGAGGTCGAGCTCGACCCGCCGGACCGGACGTTCGTCGAGCGCGCGACGGTCGAGCTCGGCAGCCGGGCGGTCGAGCTTGCGTACCTCGGCCGAGGTCACACCGACAACGACATCGTGATCACGGTTGCCGATGCCGACGTGGTGTGTGCGGGCGATCTGCTCGAGAACGGGGCGACGCCGTACTTCGGCGACGGCTACCCCATGGACTGGCCGGCCACCACCGAGGCGATGCTCGGTCTCGTCGGCGACCGCACCATCGTCGTGCCCGGCCACGGCGGTCACGCCGGACGGGCGTTCGTCGAGACGTCGCTGGACGCATTCCGGAGCATTGCGGCGCTCGCCCGGCAGGTTGCCGCCGGGGAGCTGGACCTCGAGGTGGCGACGGTCGCCGCCCCATATCCACCGGACGCCGCACGAGAGCCGTTGGAGCGGGCGGTCGCGCAGCTGCGGGGGGAGCTCGACGCGCCCGCGGATCGCTAGCCCGCGACCCGGACCACCCAGCGGCCGCGGGCCTGGCCGGCGACGATTGCGTCGAGGGCCGGCTCGAGCGTCTCGAGATTCACCTCGGTGACACCGTCATCAATGCCCTTCGGCTGCAGGTCGGTGGCCAGCCGGCCCCACAACGCGCGTCGAGGCGCGATCGCCATGTTCGCGGAGTCCATCCCCAGCAGTGACACGCCGCGCAGGATGAACGGGAACACGGTGGTGCTCAGCTCCGCGCCGCTGGCGTTGCCCGACGACGCGACCGCCGCGCCGATGCGGAGGGTCCGGAGCACGTAGGGCAGGGTCGCCGAACCAACGGTGTCGACAGCCCCGGCCCACCGGGCGGAGTCCAGCGGGCGTCCCGGCGCCGTGACCTCGTCGCGAGTCATGAAGCCCGACGCGCCGAGGCTCCGCAGTCGATCGTGCTCGTCGGGCTTGCCGGTCGCGGCCCAGACCTCGTGCCCGCGTGCGGCCAGGATCGCGATCGCGGTGGAGCCCACGCCCCCGGAGGCGCCGGTCACCAGCACCGGCCCGTCGCCCGGGCGAAGGCCGTGGACCTCGAGCGCCGCCACGCTCATCGCCGCGGTGAACCCGGCGGTACCGATTGCCATCGCGTCGCGTGCGTCCAGCCCGCCGGGGAGCGGCACGACCCAGCCGGACGGGATGCGCGCCAGGTCCGCGTAGCCACCGTGCCGCGCGGTCCCGATCTCGTAGCCATTGGCGAGCACCGCCATCCCCACCGGGAACGCCGGGTCGTCGGATTCGGCGATCTCGCCCGCGAGGTCGATGCCGGGCACGAGCGGGTACGAACGCGCGACGCGTCCGTCCTCGCGTGCCGCGAGGCCGTCCTTGAAGTTCACGCTCGACCAGGTCACGCGAACGGTCACCTCGCCGGGCGGCAGGTCCGACGTGCGCATCTCCCGGAGCCCGCGGCTGAATGACCCGCCAGCCTGCTTGTCGACGACGTAGGCGCGAAAGGTCTGGTCGCTCATGGCGCCGATCATAGGCGGGCGGTGCGGGCAGCCGGCTGCCAGTCGCGCGGTGCGCCCCACGCCCGGAGGCCGCTCGCCCGACGTCTGGGAGTTCCTCGCCGCCAAGTCCCGGCAAACTCACAGCGACCTCTCAGCATCGCGAGGTGAACTGGCCGCATGCACGCCGCGTCCGCCCACGTGCTCGTCGTCGACGATGAGCCCACGATCACCGACCTCCTGGCCACCGCCCTGCGGTACATGGGCTACCAGGTCACCACGGCGGCGACGGGCCTGGCTGCGCTCGAGGCCGCCGCCTCGGCGGCACCGGACCTGGTCGTGCTGGACGTGATGCTCCCGGACATCGATGGCTTCGAGGTCTGCCGCCGGCTGCGCGCCGCGCGCGACTTCGTCCCGGTCATCTTCCTGTCCGCGCGCGACACCGAGGACGACCGCGTGACCGGGTTCGTCCGCGGCGGCGACGACTACGTGACCAAGCCGTTCTCGCTCGAAGAGCTCACGCTGCGGATCGGCGCGCTCCTGCGTCGCGTGCGCGGCGGTGAGGCCGAGGCCGGGCGGCTGCGCTACCGCGACCTCGAGATGGACGAGGACCGCCACCAGGTCTGGCGGGCGGGACGCGAGGTCGCCCTCTCCCCGACCGAGTTCCGCCTGCTCCGGTACTTCCTGCTCAACCCGGAGCGCGTGTTGTCCAAGCAGCAGATCCTCGACCATGTCTGGCAGTACGACTTCAACGGCGAGGACAACGTCGTCGAAACGTACGTGAGCTACCTGCGCCGGAAGCTGGACGACCCCGAGCCGCGGCTGCTGCAGACGGTCCGCGGGTTCGGCTACGTCCTGCGAGCGAACGGAGCGTCGTCGTGACGAAGGGCACCATCCTGGCGAAGGGCCGCAGACCGTGACGCTGCGCGCCCGGCTGCTCGTCTCGCTCGGCCTGATGCTGGCCGTGGCGCTGATCGCCGCCGGGGCGCTGGTGGTGGGACTCACCCGCGCATCGCTGGTGGACCGGGTGGACCGCGAGCTTCGATCGGTCGGCACGGACGTCAACCGGCTCGAGCGCATCGCGGCGACCGTCGCGACCGACGACCTGACGGGGCGCCGCCTCGCCCTGATGCGACTCGACCGTCAGGGTCGCATCGTGCAGTCGCTCCCGTCCGGGTTCGCCGGCGATCCCGATCCGCTGCCGGCGCTCCGCGTGTACCCCGCCGGCCTCCCCCCTGCGGCCTTCGACACCGTGGCCGAGCTGCCGGCGCAGGACGGCGCGACGCGCTACCGCGTCCTCATCGAGCACGGTCGTCAGAACCTGGTGTTTGCGGTCGCCGCCCCGCTCAACGGCGTCGAGGATGCGATCCAGACGCTCATTCGCAGCCTGGTCCTGGTCGGCGCCCTGGCCATGGCCGCGCTGCTGGCGGTGGCCTGGATCGTCGTCCGGCGCGGCCTGCTGCCGCTCGAGCGGATCTCGCGGACCGCTGAGCAGATCACGGCCGGTGACCTGTCGCATCGGGCCGGGATCCCCCACGACGATACCGAGGTCGGGCGCCTGGGCACGGCGTTCGACACGATGCTCGACCAGATCCAGTCGAGCTTCGCGGAGCAAGAGGCGGCGCTCGAGGCCAAGGCCGGCTCGGAGGTCCAGCTCCGCCGCTTCGTCGCCGACGCGTCGCACGAGCTGCGAACGCCGCTGACGGCGATCCTCGGCTATGCGGACCTGTTCCACGCGGGCGGCCTCGGGGATCCGGCTGCCCTCGAGATCGCGATGGACCGGATCGGGACCGAGGGTCGCCGGATGAGCACGCTGGTCGACGACCTGCTCCTCCTCGCGCGGCTCGATCAGGGCCGGCCGCTCCGCCGCGATCCCGTGAGCCTGACTCGAATCGTCGATGACGCGGTCGCCGACGCGCGTGCTCTCCAGCCCCAGCGCCAGATCGACGCGGCCATCGAGCCCGGTGTCCTCGTCACCGGCGACGAGGACCGACTGCGGCAGGTGGTCGGCAACGTGCTCGCCAACGTACGCGTCCACACCCCGCCGACCGCACCCCTCGAGGTCACCGTCGGGCGCGATGTCGGGTTCGCGGAGCTGCGCGTCGCCGACCGCGGCCCCGGCGTGGATCCGATCCACGGCCCGCGCGTCTTCGACCGCTTCTACCGCGCGGATCCAGGTCGATCCCGTGACAGCGGCGGCACCGGCCTCGGCCTCTCGATCGCCACCTCGATCATCGCGGCCCACGGAGGCGAGCTGTGGCATGAGCCGACACCCGGCGGCGGCGCGACGTTCGTGGTTCACCTCCCGCTCACAGCAACATCACAGCCCGTCCCCGGGCGGGTTACAGGCTCCGCCCCGACCATCTGACCATCGCACCGCCGCAAATCCCTGCGGTGCT
>CAVYXU010000047.1:0-6597 GCA_963772565.1 uncultured Chloroflexia bacterium | reverse complement strand
CGCCCGGCCCGCCCTCGTCGTGGCCGACCAGGACGCTCTGGTCGGCGCACTGCGCCGGGTCCTCCGTTCGGGGGGCGTGCTCGGAGGTCAATCAACGTCATGAGTCGCGTCGGGGTCTCGATCGGTGTGGGGCTGATCCGCGTCTATCGAGTCCTGTTCGCATGGCTCCCGTCCGGGTGCCGCTTCGAACCGACGTGCTCGCGCTACACGGAACAGGCAATCCGGAAGTACGGCCTGCTCCGCGGGAGCTGGATGGGTGCCCGGCGCATCGCCCGCTGCCACCCGTGGAACCCTGGCGGCTACGACCCCGTTCGCTGAGGAGCGAGAACACCGCGTGACCCGCCTCCAGAGCCTGATCGCCCGGCTGGCGCCGCTGCTGCTGATCATCGGCGTTGCCCTGTTTGTGTCCGCGTGCGTCGCCGCCCCTGCCGGTTCCGGCGGCTCGCCCACGCCGTCGCCGATCCTGAGCCAGGGCCCGCTGAACCCATCGAGCCCGGGCGCCAACCCCGTCGACCTGCTGGCGTGG
Source organism: uncultured Chloroflexia bacterium (assembly GCA_963772565.1). Classification (GTDB taxonomy): domain Bacteria; phylum Chloroflexota; class Limnocylindria; order Limnocylindrales; family CSP1-4; genus CAIXZV01. Next base: position 6,071 of record CAVYXU010000047.1, on the reverse strand, counting down.
GCGTTCACGCCGATCTTCCAGCTGCTGTTCGTCACGCTGGTGATCCTCGACCAGGTGACCGGGAGCATCATCATCGCGATCATCCTGCTGACGATCCTGATCCGGATCGCGGTGATCCCGCTGTACCGGAAGCAGCTGGTCGGAACCCGGCAGATGCAGCTGCTGCAGCCGGAGGTCAAGGAGCTCCAGCGGAAATACAAGGGCGACCGGGTCAAGTCGCAGGCGGCCGTGCAGGAGTTCTACAAGCAGCGCGGCGTCAATCCCGCGCAGGGTTGCCTGCCGATCATCCTGCAGTTCGGGCTCCTGATCCCGATGTACTCGGTGTTCAACCAGGGGCTGACCAACCACGACGTCAACCCCATGCTGAACGTGTTCGGCGTCCAGTTGTTCAAGCTCGATTGCGCGCCGCAGGCGCTGTTCAGTGCCGCCGGCCACGTCACCAACCCATGCCTCACCCCCACCGCGCTGGGGATCAACTGGAGCCTTGCCGAGCCCGTGACCACGGGCCTGGCCGTGGCCGGCTTCGGGATCAGCATCCTCGCGATCGTGTCGTCGCTCGTTCAGCTGGTCGCGTCACGGATGACGCTCCCGGTCACGGACCCCAAGAACGACGACCAGAACACGAAGGTCCAGCGGCAGATGGCCTACTTCCTGCCGCTGATCTCGATCGTGTACGGCGGCTTCCTGCCGGCCGGCCTGTTCCTGTACTGGATCACGGCAACGATCATCCAGATCATCCAGCAGTACCTGATCATCGGCTGGGGTGGGATGTTCCCGATTTTCGGCTTTTACCCGGCGTTTGCGCGCGGTCACACGCCGCGGTTCCCGGTCCAGATCCCAACCGCCAAGCCGCCCGCACCCGGTCAATCCACGAGCGCGGCGGAACGCGCAAAATCTGTCGACCGCGACATCAAGGCGAGGTCGACGATTCGGCCCAACCGAACGCGGGGCGGCCGACGAGGGAGACGACGCTGACATGAGCGAATACCAGGAGTTCACCGGCAAGTCTGTCGAGGAGGCGATCAAGGGAGCCTGCGAAGCGTTCGGCGTCGGACTCGCGGACCTGGACTTCGAGATCCTGACTCCGGGCAGCCGCGGCGTGCTGGGCATGGGCGCCGAGCCTGCCCGGATCGTGGCGGCACCGCGCAGCGCCCTTGGTGGTGCGGCTCCCAAGCGCGCCGCGGCCGAGGCGACGCCGCTTCCCGCGCCGGCGCCTCACGAGGATGGGGGGTTCGATCGCGATCGCGGTCCTCGGCGCGAGGACCGCGGTGACCGGGGCATTCGTCGCGCTGCGGAACGCACGCCGCAACGTGAGGCGAGCCCTGAGGGCGACCGCGCGGCCGCTGATCGCCCGGCCGCTGATCGCCCGGCCACTGATCGCCCGGCCACTGATCGCCCGGCCACTGATCGCCCGGCCACTGATCGCCCGCCACGCGGCGATCGCGGCGATCGAGGCCCGAGACGCGACGATCGCGGCCCGAGACGCGACGATCGCGGCCCCCGCCGTGATGGGGATCGAGCCCCGCGACGCGACGACCGCCCCTCCCGGGGGAGCACGGAGCTCACCCCCGCCGAGATGGCCCAGCTCACCACGGCCCGTGGTTCGCTTGCGATGGAGCGAGCCGAGCTCGAGGCCGCGGAGGCAACCCCCGAAGCGCTGGCCGCCGGGCGGGAGATCCTCGAGACCCTCATGGCGCACCTCGGCTTCGAGGGCGTCAGCGTCGAGGTCCGCGAAGGTGAGACCAGCCGCCTCAACGTCGTCGGCGACGGAGCCGACCGCGAGGCGCTCGGGTCGCTGATCGGACGCAAGGGCGAGCGCCTGTCGGCGCTCCAGCACCTCGTGAACCTGATGCTTTCCCGGCGTACGGGTCAATGGACGCGGGTGCTGGTCGACGTCGAGGACTACCGGGGACGGCGCGAGCGGCAGCTGGCGGAGCTCGCACAGCGCGCCGCCGAACGGGTCCTCGAAACCGGCAAGATGCTCCAGCTTGAGCCGATGCCTGCCCTCGAGCGCCGCTGGGTGCACCTCGCACTGCGCGATCACGAAGGCGTCGGGACGCAGTCGATCGGCGAGGAGCCGAATCGCCGTGTCGTCGTCCTGCCCCGCAACGCGTGACCGCGGGCCACATCCAGGTCTACGCCAAAGGTCGCCGTCGAACGGCGCCGGATGGGGGGTCGACATTCAAGGCATGACTGCCGCACGATCGCGGTTGCTCGCGATCCACGCGTCCACTTGCTACGATCCGGCGAACCAATGACGACCGAGCCCGAGACCCTGCCTGCTACCCCGGCCGAGACGCCGCCTGCTGCCCCGGCCGAGACCCCGCCTGCTACCCCGGCCGAGACGCCGGCCGTGCCCCGCCGCAGGTCGGTCTGGCTTCGCTTCGGCGTGGCCTTCCTGCTCGGTGTCGCCCTCGTCGTCGGCGTCGGCAGCGGTGTGCTGTTCGCGTACGGGCAGCAATACTCGGGCCGCATCCTGCCCGGGGTTCACGTTGGCGACCTGGATCTCTCGGGGCTCTCGGAAGCCGCCGCGCGCACTGCGCTCGGGGACCGGTATGCAACGCTCGCCGACGGACGCGTGGACATCGCCGGTCCCGACTCCGATGTCACCATCGGGTATGCGGAGATCGGCCGCCGGGCGGATGTCGACAGCATGCTCGCGTCAGCCATGGCCGCCGGCCGCCGCGGTGAGGCATTCGCGGACCTGATCGGTGTCCCGCAGGCGGCGCTCCATGGCATCGAGATCGAGCCTGTCGTCACGTACGACCACCAGAAGCTCGCCGACGCCGTCGCATCGGCGGCCGGGAACTTCGATGTCGAGCCGGTCGACGCGTCCGTGACCACGAACCCTGACGGCACCTTCACGTTGTCCCAGTCCCGCGCCGGGCGCATGGTCGACCGGGCGGCACTCCTCGCCGATCTTGAGGCCAGGATCGTCCGCGCGGACGCCCCGGCTGAGATCCGAGTCGAGGCGTCCGTCGTTGCGCGCGAGCCCACCATCACCACTGCCGCCGCGACCGCCGCGCAGGCCGCCGGGGAGCGGATGGCCGCAGACCTGGTGCTGACCCGCGGCGAAGACCACTGGACGATCCCGTCGACCGAGCTGCAGAAGCTCGTGTCCTATACGGCAGGCGCGGACGGGAAGCTCACACCCTCCCTCGATGTCTCGGGCATCGACCCGCTCCTCGATGCGGTCGCCAAGGACGTCAACCAGGCGGCGAAGAGCGCGACGTTCAAGCTCAGCGGCAGCCACGTCCTCGTCGGGACCCCGAGCGTCGACGGCCGCGAGATGGACGTCGCGGCGACACGGGCCCTCGTGGTAGCGGCGCTAATGGCTCGCCAGGCCGGCCAGCCCGACCCGGTGGTCCAGCCCGTGGTCTCCGTCACCGCGCCCACCCTGAGCACGGACGAGGCCGACGCGCTGGCTCCCAAGATGCAGGCGATCGGGCACCACAAGACGTACTTCCCGGTCTACGTGAACAACGGCTTCGGGGCCAACATCTGGATCCCATCGAAGCTCATCAACGGGTATGTCCTCGAGCCCGGCGCGACCTTCGACTTCTGGGACGCCATCGGTGAGGTCACCCGCGAGAAGGGATACAAGGACGGCGGCGCCATCATCAACGGCAAGACCGAGCCCCAGGGCGCCCTGGCCGGCGGCATCTGCTCCTGCTCCACGACGCTGTTCAACGCCGCGCTCAACGCCGGCATGAAGATGGACGCGCGGCGCAACCACTACTACTACATCTCGCGGTACCCGCTCGGGCTCGACGCCACCGTGTTCATCTCGGCCTCAGGGTCAAAGCAGACGATGAGCTTCACCAATGACACCGAGTACCCGGTGCTCATCCGTGGGATCAACACCCGGGTCGGCAACAGAGGCTACGTTGAATTCGTGCTGTACAGCGTCCCGACTGGTCGGACCGTGCATATCGCTGACGCGATCGTGAAGAACGTGCGCCCGGCCAAGGACACCATCGAGTACACGAGCAGCCTGCGCAAGGGCACCTCCAAGCGCGTCGAGTACCCGACGGACGGCAAAGACGTCTGGCGCACGGTCACCGTCAAGGACGCGGACGGAAAGGTCATCCGGCAGACGACCTACTACTCGCACTACTCGACCGTCAACGGGGTGCTGATGGTCGGCACGGGCGGCAGCGCGCCAAAGCCCAGCCCGACCCCCACCCCAAAGCCCAGCGCTGCGCCGACGACTCCCGCGCCCTCGCCCTCGACCTGAGCCGCCCGCCGTCGTGGCTCACACCGCCGGGCCGTGGTGGGTGACGGCCTCGATCTACCAGATCTACCCACGCTCGTTTCAGGACACGGACGGCGACGGGGTTGGTGATCTGCCCGGCATCACCTCGCGTCTGGACTACCTCGCCTGGCTGGGCGTCGACGTCGTCTGGATATCGCCGGTGTTCCGTTCGCCGATGCGCGACTTCGGTTACGACGTGTCCGACTACCGCGACGTGGATCCGCTGTTCGGAACGCTCGCCGACCTCGACCGCCTGGTGGCGGAGGCGCATCGCCTCGGGCTCCGGGTCGTGCTCGACTTCGTTCCCAACCACACGTCCTCGGACCACCCCTGGTTCCGTGTGGCACGCGCAGATCGGCAGGCGCCCAACCGCGACTGGTACGTGTGGCGAGCTCCCGCCGAGGACGGCGGCCCCCCCAACGACATGCTCGCCCAGTTCGGCGGGCCGGCGTGGACGCTGGACGAGGCAACCGGTGAGTACTGGTACCACTCGTTCCTGCCGGACCAGCCCGACCTCGACTGGCGCAATCCGGGGGTGCGAGCGGCGATGCTGGATGTGCTCCGGTTCTGGTTCTCGCGCGGCATCGACGGCTTCCGCATCGACGTCCTGTGGATGATCGCCAAGGACGACTGGCCGTGGCGCGACGGACCCGTCGGTCCCGGTCCCGCGACAGGGGGCGGCGACCCGCGCAACGCGCTCGGGCACGGCGACGGCCCGGCGATCCAGGGGTACCTGAGCGCCCTTCGGGACGTGGCCGATGCCCACGGCGAGCGGCTGCTCATCGGCGAGCTGTACCTGCCCCCGAAGCAGCTCGCGCGCTACTACGGCGACGACGGCCGGGGTATCCAGCTGCCGTTCAACTTCGGGCTCGTCTCGGTGTCCTGGGACGCTGCCTCGATTGCAACGGCCATCCGAGAGTACGAGGCCGCGCTGCCCGACGGCGGGTGGCCCAGCTGGGTGCTGGGAAATCACGACCAGCCACGGATCGCCAGCCGGGTCGGGCCGCGCCAGGCCCGGGTCGCCGCGATGCTCCTGCTCACGCTGCGAGGGACCCCGACGCTGTACTACGGCGATGAGCTTGGGCTGCCGGATGTCTGCGTCCCGCCTGAACGCGTCGTGGATGTGGATGGCCGGGACCCGCAGCGCTCCCCGATGCCATGGGGGCCGGGCCCGAACGCCGGCTTCACGACCGGCATGCCGTGGCTCCCGATGGCCGCCGACGCCGGGCACGTGAGCGTCGGTGCGCAACGGTCCGACGACCGGTCGATGCTCGCCCTCCACCGCCGGCTGCTGCGTCTCCGTCGCAGCGAGGCAGCGCTCCGAGAGGGAACGTGGATGCCATGTCCCGCGCCGGACGGCACCCTCGTCTACGACCGCGGGCTCGAGGATGCGCGGCTGCGGGTCGTGCTCAATCTCACGGTCGAGCCGGTCAGCGTGCCAATGCCCGGCGAATGGACGGTGCGGCTGTCGACGGCGCTCGATCGCGATGACGAGGTTGTGATCGACGAGCTGCTCGTCCGTGCCGACGAGGGGCTCGTCCTGTCGCCCGGAGCGAGTGAGCCGGCGGGCACATGATGGACGTCGCGCCGTTCGCACGCGGGCTGGCGATCGGGTTCGCGATCGCGGCACCGCTCGAGCATCGGCGCCGGCAGCAGCGGCCTCGCCGGCGCCGGTAGCGTGGTTGTCGGCGTGTTCCTCGGCTCGGCTGCCTGGTGGCTGCTCCTCACCGGGCTCGTTTCCGGCCTGCGCGCCCGTCTCACGCCTCGGGTGATCCGTGGGCTCAATGCCGGATCGGCGATCATCATCGGCGGTTTC
>CAVYXU010000046.1:0-38737 GCA_963772565.1 uncultured Chloroflexia bacterium | reverse complement strand
GCGCGCCCGCGGGTATTGAAGAGGCACGCCCCGCGGTACCCTGTGGCCATGATGTCGATGGTCGCCGGGCGCACCCGCGGTCCATGGCCCCGGCGCCTCGCGGGGCGGGCGCTGGTCGCGCTCGTCGTCCTCGTCGCGGCCGGCTGCGGCACAACCGGACCGGGCGCCGAAGGTCCCGCCGCGGTGGTCTCGACCGCGCTCGACAGGGCGGCGGCCAAGGACGTCGCCGGCCTCCAGGCGCTCGCCTGCGCGGGTCAGGAGGACCTGATCCGACAGCAGCTCGGCATGCCCGCAGGGCTCGGCAGCGACCTGCTCGCCGGTCTCGACACCCAGGCGCTGGTCGACGCGGTCCAGCTCGACGTCTCGAAGCTCAAGATCGGCGATGCGGTCGTGGACGGTGACGTCGCACTCGTGCCGGTCAGCGGCGACATCGGCGTCACCTTCGACGCGGATGCGATGCGCCCGATCGTCAAGCAGCTGCTCGCGTCGCAGGGCACGACCATGACCGACGACCAGATCGACGCGCTGCTGTCGGGTCTCGCGGCGTACGGCCAGGACGTCCCGCTCGACGAGTCCGTCCGCCTGGTCCGCGAGGCGGGATCCTGGAAGATCTGCCAGGAGTCGGTGACGCCGGCTGCATCCTGAGCGCGGGTCAGTAGCCGAAGCGCATCAGGATCATGCAGGTCAGGATGACCGCGAAGGCAAGCAGCTCCATGCCGCTCATCCGCTTCAGCGTATTGATCGCTGCGGCCATCGCGGGGCTCGGGCTGCCGTCGGGCTGGAACGCCTCCGAGACCGGGATCGCGTTCATGCGGTCGATCGCCGGCTCCAGGACCCGCTTGCCCCAGATGAACAGGCCCGTGGCGACCACGAGCCCGACCAGCCAGGTGATCCCGTAGGTCGTCGTCAGGGCATCGAGGCTCTTGATCTGCCCGAACACGGTCCCGCGCAGGATCCCCAGCAGGATCACGCCCATCGCGGCGATGTTGATCACCTTCTCCGCCCGTTCCCCGTAGTAGCCGGCAACCTCGCGCTGGCGGTCCAGCGGCAGGCGCATCAGCGCGGGGATGAAGATCAGGTTCGCCGTGAGCGACGCACCGAACCAGGTGATCCCCAGCAGCACGTGAAGCCACTGGACGACGAACAGGAACCAGTCCATGGATGCCACCTCCCGGATGACGTTCGACCGATGTGGGCACCGGACGCGTGAAGGCTCCGACCCGCGCGGAGCCTACGTCATCGGCTGCCGCGCCCTGGCAGCGTTCCGCCCGGTGCGCGGACCGCGGCGATCGAGCGCAGAGCGTGACGCGCCCACTTGGTGAACACGTGTTCTGTTTGCCAGGGTTCCGCTACACTTCGCCCGTGCCCCAGGATCAGATCGTCGTGCGCGGCGCGCGCGAACACAACCTCAAGAACGTCGATGTCGCGTTCCCGCGCGACCGGCTGGTGGTGATCACGGGCCTGTCCGGCAGCGGCAAGAGCAGCCTCGCGTTCGACACGATCTACGCGGAGGGCCAGCGGCGGTACGTCGAGAGCCTGTCCGCGTACGCCCGGCAGTTCCTGGGCCAGATGGACAAGCCCGACGTCGACCAGATCGACGGCCTGTCGCCGGCGATCTCGATCGACCAGAAGGGGGCGTCGAAGAACCCGCGGTCCACGGTCGGGACGGTGACCGAGATCTACGACTACCTGCGGCTGCTGTTCGCCCGCATCGGGCACCCGCACTGCCCGACCTGCGGTCGCGAGATCGAGCGCCAGACCGTGCAGCAGATCGTGGACCAGGTGCTCGCGCTTCCCGAGGGAACCCGTCTTCTCGTCCTCGGCCCGCTGGTCAAGGATCGCAAGACCGAGGGCGACCGGGTGTTCGAGGCCGCCCGCAAGCAGGGCTTCGTGCGTGTCCGCGTCGACGGCGTCCAGTACGACCTCGCCGAGGCGCCCACGCTCGACAAGTACAAGCGGCACACGATCGAGGTCGTCGTCGATCGCTACGTCGTCCGGCGGGCCGACGCCCCCGAGGGCTGGGCGCGAGACGCCGCGGGCCACCCGCTCGACCCGGAGACGGGACAGCCACAGCCGGACCCGGACGCCACGCGGCTGGCCGACTCGATCGAGACGGCGCTCCGGCTGGGCGAGGGGGTGATGGTCGTCGCTCCCGTTCCGCGCGACGGTGAGGCCCCGCAGTTCGAGGAGCGTCCGTACAGCGAGCGCTACAGCTGCCCCTACGACGGGACGACGATCGACGAGCTCGAGCCCCGGTCGTTCTCGTTCAACTCGCCCCATGGAGCGTGCCCCACCTGCACCGGCCTCGGGACGCAGCTGGTCATCGACCCGCGCCTGGTCATCCCGGACCGGTCGAAGAGCGTCAAGGCCGGAGCGCTGGCCCCCTGGAACAAGATGCCCACCGAGATCTCGTGGCGGATGAAGATCACCGACGCGGTGTTCGCCTCGCACGGCTGGAGCATCGCGACCCCCGTCCAGGACCTGCCGCCCGAGGCGCTCGAGTACCTGTTGTACGCGCCCAAGGACGAGAAGGTCGTCGTGCGCTACCGGCATGAGCGTGGCGAGAACAGCTACGTCGCCACGTTCGAGGGTGTCGTGACCAACCTCGAACGGCGGTTCAGGGAGACCGAGTCCGAGTACATCCGGACCGAGCTCGAGAAGTTCATGGTCCAGAAGCCGTGTCCCACCTGCCAGGGCCGCAGGCTTCGTCCCGAGGCGCTGGCGGTGACCGTGGACGGCCGCAGCATCGCGGTCATCTCGGACCTGTCCGTGACCGACGGGCTCGAGTGGGCGGCCACGCTCGCGGACCGGATCACCGAGCGCGAACGGACGATCGCGCGCCAGGTGGTCAAGGAGATCATCGCCCGGCTCGGGTTCCTGGTGGACGTCGGCCTGGACTACCTCACGCTGGACCGGGCCAGCGTGAGTCTGTCGGGCGGCGAGGCGCAGCGGATCCGCCTGGCGACCCAGATCGGGACCACGCTGATGGGTGTGCTGTACATCCTCGACGAGCCCTCGATCGGGTTGCACCAGCGGGACAACGCCAAGCTGATCGCGACCCTGACCCGCCTCCGTGACCTGGGCAACACCGTGCTCGTGGTCGAGCACGACGAGGAGACGATCCGGACCGCGGACTGGGTGATCGACATCGGCCCGGGGGCGGGCGAGCACGGCGGCGAGATCATCACCAACGGGCCGCTGGAGCAGCTGCTGGCGGAGCCTCGGTCGATCACCGGGGCGTTCCTGCGGGGCGAGCGAATGGTCGAGGTCCCGTCCCGGCGTCGACCGGGCAACGGCAAGGCGCTCGTGGTTCGCGGGGCCAGGGAGCACAACCTGCGCAGCATCGACGTCAGGTTCCCGCTGGGCACGTTCATCGCGGTGACCGGCGTCTCGGGATCGGGCAAGAGCACGCTCGTCGACGAGGTCCTCTACCGCGCGCTCGCCCGGGAGCTGAGCGGCTCGCGCAACGCCGTGGGCGCCCACGATTCCGTCGACGGCGTGGAGCACATCGACAAGATCGTCGAGATCGACCAGAGCCCCATCGGCCGGACACCGCGCTCCAACCCGGCGACCTACACCGGCCTGTTCGGCCCGATCCGGGAGCTGTTCGCGGGCACCCCGGACAGCCGGGTCCGCGGCTACATGCCCGGCCGCTTCAGCTTCAACGTCAAGGGCGGTCGCTGCGAGAACTGCAAGGGCGACGGGATCATCAAGATCGAGATGCAGTTCCTGCCCGATGTCTACGTCCCGTGCGAGGTGTGCAAGGGCAAGCGCTACAACCGCGAGGCGCTCGAGATCCACTACAAGGGGCGCTCGATCGCGGACGTGCTCGAGATGACCGTCGCGGAGGCGCTCGAGTTCTTCAGCGCAGTCCCCAACGTTCGCAACAAGCTCCAGACGCTGTTCGATGTCGGGCTCGGCTACGTTCACCTCGGCCAGCCGGCCACGACGCTGTCGGGCGGCGAGGCGCAGCGTGTCAAGCTCGCCACCGAGCTCTCGCGAAGGGCGACCGGCAAGACGCTCTACCTGCTCGACGAGCCGACGACGGGCCTTCACTTCGCCGATGTCGACAAGCTCCTCCAGGTCCTGCACCGGCTGGTGGACAGCGGCAACACGGTGCTCGTCATCGAGCACAACCTGGACGTGATCAAGACGGCGGACTGGATCGTCGACCTCGGACCGGGCGGCGGCCACCGCGGGGGCCGGGTCGTCGCCGAGGGCACCCCGGAACAGATCGCCGGCGTTGCCGGCTCGGCGACCGGCGAGTATCTGGCCCGCGTGCTCCGCGGCGAGCCGCTGGTACCGCTGAGCGACGTGACCTTCTCGGACGAGGCGGGCCGCCCTGGTGTCGGCGGCGCGCGGCGATCCGCGGCTGCCGCAGCCACACCGTCGAGAAAGCGCGTGGCCGCCGTCCCGTCGGCGGGCGAGCGGTAGACGTATCGGTTGAACGACCGAGTCGCGGTCGCGGGCCGGCCGGTCTACGATGATCCCATGCCGGAGATTGACTTCGCCTTTCTGGCCGACGCGGCCGAGACCCAGCCGGGCCACAAGTTCCATGTGCTCGGCGGCGGGATCACGCGGATCGGCGGGCGGACGTTCCCGCTGCGCCACCCGCATCTCGCGCTGGTCGTCGGGCTGATGGTCACTGCGCCCGAGACGCACCGGGAGCACGACCTGCGGATCGTCCTGCTCGACCCCGACGGCCACGAGGTGACTGGCGCGACCGGGAGCCTCGTCGCGCAGGGGCATCCGGACGGACGGGATGCGATCCTCACGTTCAGCATCGACCTCTGGAACCTGACGTTCCCGGCGCCCGGCGACTACTCGTTCCGGATCCTGGTCAACGGCTCGGAGCGCAAGCGGCTGGGGCTCGTGCTCGTGCGCCCGGCGGAAACCGCTGCAGGCACCGCTTCGACCGCGCCTTCCGGAACGTGACCGCCGGCCGAGGAGCCCCGGGCCGGGCCCGGCGTGGCCCGGCACGGCACGAGCGTCCCGTCATCGACGAAGCGGCGCTGCTGGCCGCCCGCGCCGGGGATCGCATGGTCGACGCAGCCCGTGCTCGCGATTCGGATCGCTGGCTTGCATACCTCGAGCCCCTGCCGGACCGGCTGCGCGACGAGGAGCTGGGAGACCTTCGCCGGACCGCCCTCCGGGCGCGCGCCGCCTATGGGCCCAAGGATTCGATCCGCGACGCGCTCCCGCCGGAGGTCACCGAGCCGTTCCTCGAGGCGATCGACCGGCTGCTGAAGGAGATCGCCCGGCGGGACATGGCCGACTAGGACGACGCCCGGTCGCCCGCCGCAACCCCGGCGTCAGTACAGGAACGGCAGCATCCGGCGCGTCCTGGCGGCATACGCGGCATACCCCGGATAGCGGTGCCTGAGCCACGCCTCTTCTCGCGACGACTTGAGACGGAAGAACGCCAGCAGCAGCGCAGCGCCGGCGATGGCAAGCGGCGACGACATGGCCAGCCCGTAGCCGGCCGCGCCGATGACGATGCCGCCGTAGATCGGGTGACGGACGAGAGCGTATGCGCCCGACTCCACGAGCGTCGCCCCGTCGCGGGGGTGAGGAAGCGGCGTCAGGGCGTCGCGCAGGCCGGTCAGGCCCCAGGCCCCGAGCACGCCGCCGGTGACCATCGCGACGAGGCCGATCGGTGTCACGACCGTCCGGGCGAAACCGTCCCACGCCGGACCGGTGAGGCCCGCGGCAGCGACGAGCGCCAGCAGCACGAACTGGATCAGGACCCAGCCTTCGCCCCGGGGACCCAGCGTCGGCAGGCCGGCTCACCTTGCCGGGCCGTCCGGGCTGTCGGGCTCGGCGGGAGCGGCGACTTCCAGGGCAGCCCGCCAGTCCGCGGCCAGCATCGCCAGCCGGTGGACATCCTGATGCCGGCCCTCCCGGTAGATCGCATGCCGGAGCGTTCCTTCGTGGACAAAGCCGATTTGCTCGTAGAGACGGCGTGCCGCCGGGTTGAAGTCGAACACCTCCAGCCAGATGCGCTCCAGGCGCAGGGTGCCGAACCCGAACGCCAGCAGCGCGCGCAGCATGTCCGAACCGCGTCCGCGGCCGCGCTCGGCGACCTCCCCGACGGCAATGCCGAGCGCGGCGGTCCCGTTGAACAGGTCGAGGTCGAACAGGCTGATCGTCCCGATCGGTCGGTCGTCCTCGAGGCGGCAGGCCACGAAGAAGAAGTGGGTCTTGCCCTGGTCGGCGACCATCCGGTCGAACCACTGCTCCTCGGAGACCTTCGAGATCGGGGCCAGGAGCCCCAGCGTCCGCGTGGTCCGGGCGTCGTTCATCCAGGTCAGGAAGCGCGGGATGTCGTCCCGCTCCGCGGCGCGCAGGTAGACCGAACCGTGTGCGATCGGCGGCTCGGTGCCGTCCGGACGCGTGGGCATTGAGACCTCCGACTGCTGCCGTGTTCGATGGCAACGAGTCTACGCGGCGCGGTCGTCGATCCCGAGCTCCTCCGGATCGAAGGCCTCTCGCAGGAACCGCGATGGCTCCGCGGGGTCGTACAGGAGGGTCAACGAGCGGCGCGCGCGCGTCCACGCCACGTAGGCGAGCCGGCGTTCCTCTTCGAGCGCGCGTTCGGGTTCGGCGGCGTCGCTGATCGATCGCCGGCCGGGGAACCCGTCCGCGAGGACGATCACGTGGTCCCACTCCAGGCCCTTCGTGCCGTGCGCCGTCGCCAGCGTCAGAGCGGCGTCCTCTCGCCGGAGCTCCGCGAGCCGCCGTCGCCGCTGCTCGACCACAGCGATGAGGTCGGCGAGCGTCGCTGCGGCCGGGCCCCATCCGAGCAGGGCGGTCGCAAGCTCCGGCAGGGACATGAGGTCGTCACCGGCCTCCTCGCCGCAGCCCACGTTCTCCGCGAGGAGCTGACGTCGCACGTCCGCGAGGATCGCGAGCAGGGGCATGGCCGGATGGTCGGCGGCGACCATCGCAGCCCGATCGAGCAGGCCGGCAAGCCTGGAGTCCTCGATCGGCAGCGGCATCTCCGGTGCGCGGAACGGGGTGTCCAGCTCGACGGCTGCGATCACCGCCGACAGCAGCTCCCGGTTCGTGCGCGCGAGGACCGCGCGCGTCGACGTGTCGGTGGGCCAGGAGCGCATCGCCCGCGTGATGCGCGGCACGTCGTCCGAGGCGTCGGGCGCCAGCACCAGCCTGCCGGTCGCGCCGGGCTTCGCCGAGATCCGTTTGACGAACCGCTCGGCGTTGTGCTCGACCAGGCGTACGGCCCGCTGAACGACGGGGATCGGGCAGCGGTAGTTCGTCTCGAGGTCGACGCGCCGCAGCCCGGGCAGGGCCCCGGCGAGCCCCAGCACGCGTCGCACGTCCGCCAGCCTCCAGCCGTAGATGGTCTGGTCGTCATCACCGACGAGGAACACCCGGTTCGCCGGCGCGCTGAGCAGCAGGGCCAGCCGGAGCTGGGAGCGATCCAGGTCCTGCGCCTCGTCGACGAGCAGCTGGGCGCAGCGCGCCCGCCACTGCGCGAGCATGCCGGTGTCGCCCTCGAGCAGCCGGAGCGCGCGCGCCACGAGATCGTCGAAGTCCACGCCACCGCTGTCCGCGACGGCCTGTTCATAGGCGATGAACGCGCGAGCGACCGGCCCGGGTGCGGGATCGGCTGCCACGTCGGCGCCAGTCACGCCGAGATCGAGCTTGAGCCGGGAGAAGGCGAGATCGAGGCGTCCCCGGTCCGCGGCCTCGATCCCCGGAAACACGTCACGAAGCACGCGATCCCGGTCGAGCAGCGGATCGACGGACACGCCAGCCTCTGCGAGCACCTCCCGCCCCAGCGCATGAAACGTCCGCACGCGCACGGAGCCGCTGGCGAGCCCCAGCGGCGCGAGCGCAGCGTCGAGGCGAGCCCCCAGCTCCTCGGCGGCCCGCCGATTGAATGCGACCACGGTGATCGCGCCGGGTTCCGCGCCCCCGTCCACGAGCCAGGCGACGCGGGCAACGAGGGTCGTCGTCTTGCCGGATCCTGCCGGCGCGACGCACAGCACGGGCCCGGGCGGCGCGGTCGCCGCGGCGCGCTGGTCAGGTGCGAGGCGGCCCAGACGTTCGGCCACGGATGGGTGGGTGGAAGCCGGCATGGCCGCAGCGTGCCATCCTCGGCTTGGCGCGAACTTTCACCAGGCCCACGAGGGGTCCGCCCGCGCGCCATGCCACAAGCGGGCTCGGTGCATCCTGTTCCGGGACGCGCGATCCGGCGGTGCGTTCGCGCACCAAACGGCCGGTCTGGGCTTCCCTTGGCTTCCCTCGGCGACTACCATGCACCCCACCTAACCGCCCAGTCCGATCGAGGAGGAGGACAGCGCCCCGCGCGATGCGGTCCGACCGCTGATCGCGTGGCTGATGATCCCGACCAGATGGCAGGCCAGCGCCGCTGCGCGCATCTCGCGCGCACTGGCTCGCCTGGGTCCGCCGCAGACGCATCAACCCCATCGACCACGTGTGCCCGTCCGTCGAGGAGGTCTCCATGTCCCGTTCCGCGCCCGCCAGGATGACGTTCCTGATCACGATCATCGCCCTGCTGACATCGCTGGTCGCTGCTCCCGTTTCCGCGAAGCAACCGGCGGGCAAGGGCCAGCCATCCCAACCGGCGGGTAAGGGCCAGCCGTCGAACACTGCCGTGTTCTTCGCCTCGGACGGCATTCGTCAGGATCTGGTGGCGAAGTACGCGGCCCAGGGCGTGATGCCGACCATGGGATCGTTCCTCAAGAAGGGCACCTCGGCGTCGGGCAACGGTCTCCTCACCGAGGCTCCGCCGAACACCGGAGCCGGCTGGTACAGCCTCGCGACGGGCGCCTGGCCGGCGGTGACCGGATCGACCAACAACACGTTCCACATCAACGGCACCGACTTCTCGCGCAGCACGTCGGCCTTCGCGCCCGGGATCCTCCAGGCGGAGACCATCGCCCAGAGCGCAGAGCGCGGCGGTCTCAAGGTCGCCCAGGTCGAATGGGACGGGGGCGCCAACGCCACGATCGACGGTCCCACGATCGACTACCGATCCTTCTTCTCGGGCCGCGGCGTCGCGACCAACTTCACCGGCAACGCCAGTGACGTGCTGTTCGACGATCCCACGTTCATCGCCTCCTTCGGCCTCCAGTTCGACACGCCCGGCGGCTACGCGGGGCAGGCGCCCTACGCCGGCGCCAGCCCGGTCGACGCGACCGGTTGGTCCAACGTGCCCCAGTCGTACAGTGCGGCCAAGGAGATGCACCTCCGGGTGCTCGATTTCGGCACCGACAAGTACGGCCTCAACGCCTACATCTTCGACTCCACCAACGACCACTCGACCAACTACGACGAGGTCCTGTTCTCGCCGTCCAAGGACGGCAACGAGAGCGTCGGCACGCTCGCCGAGGGCCAGTGGGCCGACGTGAAGGTGACCATCCAGGGCGGCTCGAATGCCGGCAAGACGGCGGGCATGCTGGTCAAGGTCGAGACGCTGTCACCGGACCTCTCCCGCGTCCGCCTGTTCCACACGTCGGTCGCCCGCGCCAACGCCACCTGGCCGACATGGCAGGGTGAACCCGGCTTCAGCGGCGATTTCGGCGAGTACGTCGCCCAGACGTTCCCGACCTCGACCGCGGCCGACTTCGCGATCCTCGAGGCCGGCGTTACCAGCGAGGAGACGTACGTCCAGCAGGGGCTGTACTGGTCGACCGGCATGGAGCCGATCCTCAAGTACGTCATGAACACGTATCACCCGGACCTGCTCCTCGCGGGGGTTCCGACCACCGACGAGTTCAGCCACCAGTTCATGGGGCTCGTGTCACCCACGCTCCCCAACGGCGACGCCAACCCGGCCTACGACGACGTCAACCTCGACGGTGTCCGCGACAACCGCGTTGCACAGCGCGAAGGGTTCATCAAGGCTGCCTACATGGAAGCCGACCGGATGCTCACCGTCGCGCGCAACCTTGCGGGCGGCAATCCCGTGACGTTCGTCACGTCGGACCACGGGTTTGCGCCGCAGTTCCTGGCCATCGATGCCAGCCTTCCGCTCGTCCAGCTGGGCCTGCTTTCCAAGCCGCAGACCTCGAACTGCCGCACAGCGGCGGGCGAGACGATCGGCAAGGCGAAGGCGTGCTGGGCCGGCGGTGCTGTCCAGATCTACCTCAACGTGGCGGGCCGCGATCCGGCCTCCGATTTCGAGCAGGTAGCTGCCGCCGACGTCGATGCGACCGTCGCAAAGATCAAGGCCGCATATCTCGCCATCACGGATCACAACGACTGGACGCATGACGGCCAGCCGGAAGGCTGGAAGGTCATCGACCGGGCGTTCACCAAGGCCGAGGCGCGCTATATCCCCAACGGGCCAGGCAGCACGGCCGACATGGCCCACCCGACCCGGACCGGCGACCTCGTCGTGTTCTCCTACCCGCCCTACCAGTTCGATGCCGAGACGCCGGGCACGCTGATCGCGCCCTCGCACTTCTTCGGCCAGCACGGGTACGTCCCCGACGTCCAGAACCTCGCCGCCAACGTCAACATGCGCGCGACCTTCCTCGCGGGCGGTCCCGGGATCGCCAAGGGCCAGGTCACCGCTCGCACCATCGACCTCGCGCCGACGCTGGCGTTCCTGCTCGGCGTCCCGGAACCGCAGCAGAGCGAGGGTCGCGTCCTGACCGAGCTGGTCAAGGGCGGCCCCTCGATCAAGCCGATCTCGATCGTCGGACTGACCGACTTCCACGGCCAGCTCGACCCGAGCTCGCTCACCTTCGACGGGATCAACACCTCCGTCGGTGGCGCCTCGTTCCTCGCAACGATGTTCGACGAGGAGTTCGCGTCGCTGCCGGGGCCGGGCCTCCTGCTTGCATCGGGCGACAACGTGGGCGCCTCGCCCGCGAACTCCGGCCTGCTCCAGGACACGCCGGCGATCGACGTCGAGAACGCGTGGGGGCTGGATGCGACGTCCTACGGCAACCACGAGTTCGACTACGGCGTGGACCGCCTGCTGATGCACCAGGCACGGGCGCAGTTCCCGTTCCTGGCCACCAACATCGTCGATAGCGCCACCGGCAAGCATCCGGACTGGGTCCAGCCGAGCAAGGTGTTCGTGATCAATGGCGTCAAGGTCGGCGTCATCGGCGCCGACCTGAGCACCACGCCCGAGCTGGTCTCGGCGGGTGCGACCGCCGGCCTCTCCTTCCTCGATGAGGGTCCGCGGATCAAGGCCGAATCGGAACGGCTGCGCAAGCTGGGCGTCAAGGTCCAGGTCGTGGTCATCCACCAGGGCACGGCGACCGGCCTCAACCCCACCGGCAACGCGCCCGGCGTGCCGTGGGACGGCCCGATCCTCGCGATCGCCGACCAGCTCCAGGACACGACCGTGGACGCCATGCTCGTGGGCCACACCCACCGGATCTCGAACCTGCAGTACGGGAAGTTCCCGATCGTGGAGGGCTACAACGCCGGGATGAGCTACTCGGTGCTCCAGATGATGGTCCAGGGCGGTGACGTCATCTGGACCGGCGCCGCGACCCGTGTTGCCAAGAACCTCGGGGTTGCGGCGCGTGCCGACGTCAAGGCGATCGTCGATGACGCCAACGCCCAGACGGCCGTGCTCCGCAACAAGGTCATCGGCACTCAAACGATCGACATCAAGCGGGCGCCGACCCGGCTGTTCGAATCGGCGATGGGCAACATGGTCACCGACGCGATGCGGGTC
The DNA here is from genome assembly GCA_963772565.1 of uncultured Chloroflexia bacterium. Classification (GTDB taxonomy): domain Bacteria; phylum Chloroflexota; class Limnocylindria; order Limnocylindrales; family CSP1-4; genus CAIXZV01. The sequence goes on along the minus strand of CAVYXU010000046.1, from coordinate 27,048 downwards.
AAGTACCCGGGTGTCGATGCCGCGTACACGAACTCCGGAGGCCTGCGCCAGGACCTGCTGTTTGCGACGCCGACGGCGGGTGAGCAGCCGGGCGAGATCACCTGGGGCGAGATGTTCTCGGTGCTGCCGTTCGGCAACCGGACCGTGATCCTGACGCTGACGGGCGCGCAGCTCGAGCAGGCGTTCATCAACGGGTTCACGCCGGTCTGCGACTCCGCCATCTCCACCGGACAATTCCCGCAGGTGTCCGGTCTCAAGGTCACCTTCACCTGCAGTGGGACCACGCCGGTGGTCACGGGCATGTGGAAGACTCCGGACGGCATCGCCGGGCCGGCGACGCCGATCGGACCCTCGGACCCCGTGCGCTTTGTCACCAACGACTTCATGCTGACGGGCGGTGATGGTTACACCGTGTTCGCCCAGGGCACGAACGTCCAGAACCCCGGTGACGACCTGCTCGAGGTCGCGATCGAATACGTCACCGCCAACTCGCCGGTCGCCCCCGTCGTCGAAGGGCGAATCGTCGGTCCGTAGCCAACGGCCACTGGGAAGAACGCGAAGGGCCGGCCCGGTGGCCGGCCCTTCGGCTGTCCGGCCCTTGGCCCCATCGGCCGCGGTTCGCCCTCGGGCTGGTGGAGACGTCCGCGGGTGCGGTGATTCGCGGCACCGGTACGGACGGGGGGCGCAGCCGCGCACCGTTCGGGACCACGGGCCCATGTCGTCGCACCTCTCGCCCGACGATGCTCGTGGTACTCGGCGGCGTACCGGGCACGGAATTGTGAGCGGCGCCGATTGGAGGTTCCGATGCATTCCGGCAACATCCGTCGCGCCGCAGCCCTGGCCCTGGCACTCTCTCTGGCCGCGTCGGCGATCGCGTTCGCGGACACCGTCGCTGCCGACGGCGATCTCGTGCTGGCCGGCGACCAGGGCGAGGCGTATGTCGGCGAGGTCGCGCCCGGTGGGACCGTCGAGGCCGACGTTGCATTCACGCTCATCTGCCAGGACTCCTCGCACGCCGCGCCCGGCTCGACGATCGCCGTCGTGCCCGGCACCACCGTGGTGCCGGCCGGCGGATCGGTCAGCGCGACCTCGGGGAGCTTCGGTCCCGTCCCGCTCGACTGGCCCGCTGCCGGCACGTCATGCCCATCCATCGGAGCGCCCACTCTCGGGTCGTCGATTTCGTCGCACGTCACGATGACCGCGCCGAATGTCGTCGGGACCGGCTACGCCTACACCATCCTGTTCGGGCGGAATCCGTCGAGCGGGACTACCGGGATCACGTCGGTCACGTTCACGCTCGACGTCGTCGAGCCTCCTGCAGCCGACACCACCCCGCCCGTGCTGACCGACGTCCCGTCGGACATTTCGGTCGAGGCCACCGGCTCCGACGGTGCGGTTGTCACGTGGACCGACCCGACGGCCGTCGATGACGTGGATCCCGGCCCCGTCGTCGCATGTGACCCGGCATCGGGCTCGATGTTCCCCGTCGGCGCCACGAAGGTCACGTGTACGGCAACCGATGCGTCGGGCAACGCGGCGAGCGCGACGTTCGACGTGACGGTCTCGCCCCCTGCACACGAGATGCTCGTGTCGTGGTCGGCCCCGATGGCCGGCGACAGCGAGCTCGTGGTCCATCCCAACGGCCGGACGATCCCGGTGAGGGTCGAGGTCACCGTCGACGGCGCGCTGCTCACCGCATCGTCCGGATACGCGCCGACGCTCAGGCTCGATGACGTGCCGGCATGCGAACCGGTGGTCGCCGCCACCGTGGCCGGGTCGACCGATCTCGGCGCCATGCGCTGGCAGGACGGGCGCTGGGCGCTCAATGTCGATGCCCGATCCCTCGCGCCCGGCTGCTGGAGGCTCGTGGTCGTCGTGGACGGCGCCGACGCCGGTTACGCGATGCTCCGGGTCGCCGACGCGCCCCCAGGCCTCGCGCAGACGGACCTGGCGAAGCGATCCCGCTGACGGACCAGCCGCCCGGGCGGGGCTCGGGCCGCCACCGCTGATTGCTCGGTGTTCGCGCCCGGGCCCGCGATTCGGCGCGGGTGCGGCACAATCGAGGGGTGACCCCGGAGCTCACCGCCACACTCGCCAGCCTGCCCGATCGTCCCGGCGTGTACCTGATGAAGGATGCCCGTGGCGACGTGCTGTACGTCGGCAAGGCCCAGAGCCTGCGCCACCGCGTGCGCAGCTACTGGCAGCGTCAGGCTCCCGGCGCAGACGCCCACCGGATCCGGCAGGCGATCGACCGCGTGGTGGACGTCGAGGTCACCGAGGTCGATTCGGTCTCCGAGGCGCTGCTGCTCGAGGCGAACCTGATCAAGCGGTTCCGGCCGCGGTTCAACGTTCGCCTCAAGGACGACAAGAGCTACCCGTACATCAAGGTCACGCTGTCCGATGACTTCCCGCGCGTCGAACGGACGCGCAAGCTGACCAGCGACGGCAGCCGCTACTTCGGGCCATACGCATCGGCCAGCTCGGTGGACGAAGCGATGAACCTGGTCCGGCGGCTGTTCCCGTTCCGGACCTGCACCATCGATATCCGGGAAGGCGCGCGCGCACTCCAGCGGCCCTGCCTGCTGTACCACATCAAGCGCTGCCAGGGCCCGTGCATCGAGGCGATCTCTAAGGACGCCTACCGGCGCGATGTCGCGCAGGTGGAGCTGTTCCTCGAGGGCAACGCCGATGCGCTGGTCGCCGGCCTGCGCCACGAGATGGTCTTCGCGTCGGAGCAGCAGCAGTACGAGCGCGCGGCCTCGGTCCGCGACAAGATTCGCGCCATCGAGCGGACCATGGAATCGCAGAAGATGGCCGCGTTCGCCCGAACCGAGCTCGATCTGGTGGCGCTGGCCCGGCAAGACGACCAGGCAGCCGTGCAGCTGTTCGTCGTGCGCAACGGCAAGATGCTGGGCCGCGACGTGTTCTTCCTCGATGCGCCACACGGGACCGCAGACGACGAGGTGCTGGAGAGCTTCCTCGAGCAGTACTACGCGCGGGCGACGAGCGTTCCCCGCGAGGTCCTCGTCCCGCGCTCGCTCGCCGACACGACGGCCCTGGAGGCGTTCCTGACGGCGAAGCGCGGCTCCCAGGTCCGCCTGCGTACCCCGCAGCGTGGCGAGAAGCGGGCGCTGATGGAGCTGGCATCACGAAACGCGGCCGAGTCCCTGGCCCGCGAGGCGGCCCGCTGGCTGGCCGACCAGGGCAAGACGCTGGGCGCGCTCGAGGAGCTGGCCGCGGCCCTCGGCCTCCCGGGCCCTCCGATGCGCATCGAGTGCTACGACATCTCGAACTTCCAGGGACGGGAGTCGGTCGGCAGCATGGTCGTGTTCGAGGAGGGCAGGCCCCGCACCGGCGAGTACCGGCGGTTCAGGATCCGGACCGTGGAGGGCGCCAACGACGTTGCGAGCCACCAGGAGGTGCTGCGGCGCCGGTTCCGGACCGCCAAGCGAGGAGAGGAGGGGATCGAGGAGGAGCGGCGCTGGGCGATGCCCGACCTCGTCATCGTCGATGGCGGCCGCGCCCAGGTGAACGCGGCCAAGCTCGTGCTCGACGAGCTGGGCCTGGGCGACCTCCCCCTGGTCGGACTGGCCAAGGAGCGCGAGGAGCTCGTCCTGCCTGACCGGCCCGACAGCGTGATGCTCCCGGTGACATCCCAGGCGCTCTACCTCGTCCAGCGGCTGCGCGACGAGGCTCACCGGTTCGCGATCACGTACCACCGCAAGCTGCGCGACCGGCGGACCACGCGATCGGCCTTCGACGACCTGCCGGGCGTTGGTCCCAAGCGCAAGCGCGAGCTGCTCAAGGTGTTCGGATCGGCGAAGCGGGTGCGCGAGGCGCCGGTCGAGCAGGTCGCCGCCGTGCCCGGGATCAGTCGCGCGCTGGCGGAGCGGATCAAGGCCCATCTGGATGCCTGACCGGAGCCACTTCGAGCGGCCGTCCGCCGCGTCGGCGCGGCGCGCTCCGTCCGACCCCTGTATCATCCCGCCCCGATGCGACGCGCCGGACCGTTCCTGATCCTGATCATCGGGGTGCTTGCCCTGCTGGTTGATTTCGCGCGCGTGCCGATGCCCTCGCTCGGCACCCAGGCAAGCGGGACGACCAACTACCTCGAAACGAAGCTGGGCCTCGACCTGCGGGGCGGACTCCGGGTCGAGTACCAGGTGCTGCCCGCGGCAGACAAGGTGCCCACGCGCGACGACCTCAACATCATGCGCACGATCATCATCAACCGGATCGACAAGTCCGGTGTGGCGGAGCCTCAGGTGACGGTCCAGGGGTCGGACCGGATCGTGATCGAGATGCCGAACGTCCAGAACGTGGACCAGATCCGGAGCCTGGTGGGCACGACCGGCCGGCTTGACTTCGTGCCGCTGGGTCAGACCACGGCGAGCCAGGGACAGCAGCTCGATCTCAACGTGTTCCCGCCGCTGTTCTCCGGGGACCAGGTAGCCAGCGCCACGATCGGCAGCGACCAGACGGGCCGGCGGACGGTCGACTTCGTGCTCAAGGACGAAGGCAAGAACCTGTTCGCGGACTACACGTCGAAGCATGTCGGCGACTACTTCGCGATCGTGCTCGACGGTGAGGTCATCAGCGCGCCGGTGATCAACGAGGCGATCCCGGGCGGCCAGGTCCAGATCAGCCAGGGCGGCATCGGTGGCTATCCGCTGGCCGACGCCACAAACCTGGTCACCATCCTCCAGTTCGGCCAGCTGCCGTTCCAGATCAAGGAGCTGGCCAACACGACGGTCAGCCCGACGCTGGGTGAGGCCTTCCTCCGCCAGAGCCTGCTCGCCGGCGTGATCGCGGTCCTGATGGTCGTGTTCTTCATGGTCGTCCACTACCGGTTGCCCGGCCTGGTCGCCAGCGGCGCCCTGATGTACTACGCGCTCGTCGTGTACGCGCTGTTCCGCCTCGTCCCGGTCACGCTGACCCTCGCCGGCATCGCGGGCTTCGTGCTCTCGGTGGGCATGGCGGTCGACGCCAACATCCTGATCTTCGAGCGGACAAAGGAAGAGCTGCGCGTCGGGAAGAGCCTGCCCGCGGCCATCGAGGCCGGCTTCAACCGGGCCTGGAACTCGATCCTCGACTCCAACGTGTCGAGCCTGATCACGGCGACCATCCTGTTCCTGTTCGGGTCGTCCACGATCCGCGGGTTCGGCCTGGTCCTGATCATCGGCGTCCTGGTCTCGATGTTCACGGCCATCACCGTCACCCGCACGGTTCTGCGGATCATCGTCGCCCAGCCGTGGGCGCGGAAGGCGGGGCTCTACGGCGTCACGGACGCCGAGTTCCTGGCCCGTCCGACGACCGGCCGCCGGTCCCTTCGAGGAGAGGCGCGCGGGCGTGTTTGACATCATCGGGAAGCGCAAGTGGTTCTTCGCGCTGTCCCTGGCCGTCACGGTTCCCGGCCTGATCTTCATCCTCCTCGGCCCGATCACCGGGGGCAAGGTCGGGCTCCAGTTCGCCATCGACTTCACCGGCGGCACCGTGTGGTCCATCCGGTTCGAGGACCCCGCGGTCACGCCGCAGCAGGTCAAGGACGCGATGAGCAGCCAGGGCCTCGAGGCGTCCGTGACCCAGAGCGGCGACGGATTCATGGAGATCCGCACCGAGGAGGTCGGCCTGCTGCCGCCGCCGCCGTCACCAACGCCGATCCCGAGCGCCTCCGCATCGGCGAGCGCCGGGGCCTCCGCGACGGCGGGTGCCTCCGCAGCCGAATCGGCGTCCGCCGGCGCCTCGCCCAGCATTGCGCCGTCCGGCTCGCCGGCGGCCTCCGCATCGCCCGATGCCTCCCCGTCGGCGTCTCCGAGCCCGAGCCCGTCCGCGTCGCCCGAAGCGAGCGCGTCCGCATCGGCCGGGGCATCGCCCGGGGCAAGCGCATCGCCGACCGCCGTGCCGGCCGCCGGGAACTCAAGCCTCCCGACGAGCGGCCGGCTCGGTGAGATCCGGATCGCGCTCGAGAAGCAGCTCGGTCCCATCGCCGAGCAGCGCTCGCTGTCGACGGTCGGTGCGGTCGTGTCCAGCGACCTGATCACCCAGGCGCTGGTGCTGATCCTCGTCGGCTCGATCGGGATCCTGCTCTGGATCACCTACCGCTTCCGGGACGTCAAGATGGGCGTGACCGCGCTGGTCGCCCTGATCCACGACGTGGTCGTGGTCGTCGGCGTGTTCGCGATCCTGGGGACCCTCATCGGCCTCCAGATCGACAGCCTGTTCGTCACCGCGATGCTGACCGTCATCGGGTTCTCGGTCCACGACACGATCGTCGTGTTCGACCGCGTCCGCGAGAACCGTGCCCGGCACGCCGGCGAGCCGTTCGAGCAGATCGTCAATCACTCGGTTCTCCAGACGTTCGGTCGCTCGATCACCACCAGCCTGACCGTCGTCATCACACTCCTCGCCCTGCTCCTGTTCGCCGGCGAGGCGATCGGCACGTTCGTCCTGGCCCTCCTGCTGGGCATCATCTCGGGCACCTACTCCTCGATCTTCAACGCGAGCCCGCTCCTCGTCGTGTGGCACGGCTGGGAGGATCGGAAGCGAGCTCGCGAGCATGCGGCCCGCACCGGCCGCCGCGCGACCACGTGATCGCGGGGCCGGACCGGAACCGAACCGGACCCGACCCATTCGACGTCGCTGGACGAATCCCTCCGCAACCCGTCACGCGCCGTCGGCGGCCCCCGTCGACATCGCCCGCAAGGCCCGGTTGAGCCGGGCGTGGCATGCTGCCGACGATGACTGAGCCGCGTCACCGCTGGGTGTTCCCCGACCCGCTTCGCCTGACGCCCGAGTTCCGGGCCGCGGCACGCGAGCATGGGATCGGAACCGTCGCCGCCACGGTCCTGGCGCGCCGCGGAATCGCGGACCCGGACGCGCTCGCCGCCTTCCTCGGGCCCGCTGCAGCCGGGCTCCACGACCCGCACCGCCTGCCCGACGCGGCCCGTCTCGTCGATCGGATGCGGATCGCTCGCGAGCGGGGCGAGCGGGTCATGGTGTTCGGTGACTTCGACGCCGACGGGCTCACCGGCCTGGCGCAGCTCGTCCTGGCGCTTCGCCGCCTGGGCATCGACACGGAGCCCTACGTCCCGTCGCGGCTCGAAGAAGGTCACGGGCTGTCGATGGCGGCGGTCGATGCGGCTGGGGCCGCCGGGATCACGCTCATCGTGACCGTCGATACGGGATCGACGAGCGTTGCCGAGGTGGCCGCTGCGGCGGGTCGCGGGATCGACGTCGCCATCACGGACCACCACCGCCTGCCGGACGTGCTGCCCGCAGCCATCGCGCTGGTGAACCCTCACCGCGTGGACTCGGAGTACCCGGATCCGGAGCTGTCGGGCAGCGGTGTTGCGTTCACGGTTGCCCGGCTGCTGTTCGCCGAGCTTCTCGGCTCGGACGCCGAGGCGCTCGAGCTCGCCGACCTCGCGACGATCGGGACGGTGTCGGACGTGGCGCCGATCCTGGGTGAGAACCGCGCGATCGCGCGGCTCGGTCTGGACCTGATGCGAACGGCTGCCCGGCCGGGGATCGCCGCGCTGCTCGCCCGTGCGCGGGTGTCGCCGGCCACGGTCGACCTCGAGACCGTCGGGTTCGTGCTGGCACCCCGGCTGAACGCCGCCGGACGGGTGGGGGAGGCCCTGGACGCCGCGCACCTGCTCCTGGCGCAGACCGCCGACGAGGCGAACGTCCTTGCAGCGACGCTCGAGACGGCCAACACCACGCGGCGAGACCTCATGCGCACGGCGATCGCCGAGGCGCGCGCTGCCTTCGGACTGCCCGACCCGGGCCAGGCACCCGGGCAACAGCCCTTGTTCGATCAGCCGGCGGAGGGAGCGCCGCAGATCCTGATCGGCGGTGCCGCGGACGCACCGGCGCTGCTCGTGCGCGGACCGTGGCCGGTCGGGATCCTGGGCCTCATCGCCGGCCGGCTTGCGGACGAGACGGGTCGTGCGGCGGTCGTCGCGACCGAGATTGGACCCGTGCTCCGCGCCTCCTGCCGGAGCGATGGCCGGCTCGATCTCGCCGCCACCCTCACCGCCTGCGGCGACCTGTTCGTGCGGCACGGCGGCCACGCGGCCGCGGCCGGCTTCGAGCTCCCGGTCGAGCGCTGGGACGAGTTCGTGGAGCGTTTCCTCAATCTCGCGGCGGCCTCGGCCCCCGACGATCCGCGAACCATCCTCCCGGTGGACCTCGCCCTCCCCGCGGCGTACGTCGATTACGCGCTGTTCCGGGACCTCGCCCGGCTGGGGCCGTGCGGCGCGGGCAATCCGGATCCGCTGGTGGCGGTCCTGGGCCTGACCGTGCAGCGCGTCCGGGCGGCCAATGGCGGCCACACCCAGCTTGTCCTCCGGCGCGAGCGCGACGTGCTCGACGGGATCGCGTTCGGGCGGCCGGACCTGGCGACGACGCTCTCCGAGGGTGATCGTGTGGATGTCGTCGCACGCCTGGCGAGCCGGACGTTCGGCGGGCTGGAGACGCTCCAGCTCGAGGTCCGCGACGTGTCGGTCTCGGGTGCCCACCCGCGTGCTGCCGCGGTGCTCGAGCGGTCTGCCGGCCGAATCGATGGGACCGCGGTCGGTCCGGGCAGCCTCGTCCCCGTTGCGGGAGGTCGATCGTGAGCGGCTCGCGGCGCGGCACGCCGCGATCGACGCCCGGATTGCGCGGTTCCGGCGATCCCTACGGGCTGCTGCCCGCGGGGGCACCGATCGCCGCCATCCTTTCGATCGTCGGCCTCCTGGTCATCGCGTACGCGACGCTCGCGGTCAGCAGCGGCAAGCTCCCCGTCGGCGGCGGCGGGGGCGCCCCTGGGGCATCCGGGGACACCAGCGGCGTCGCCAAGACGGCGACCCCGACCAACGTGGTCATCGTGCCCGACGATCCGCTCGCCGACGTCCCCGGCACCATCGTGTATGCGAAGGCCGGGAACATCTGGCTCCAGAGCGGCCGGACCACGCGCCAGCTCACCACCGGCGGCCAGGATTCGATGCCCTCGTTCTCGGCCGACGGGTCGTCGGTCTACTTCGTCAGGTCCCGGACCGAGCGGGGCTACTGGAAGGTGTCCGGGGTAGGCAGGAACTACGCGATGGACGTCCCGTCGATCATGCAGGTCGCGGCGACGGGCGGTGATCCGGTCCTGATCTTTGACGGCCTCGTCGACCCGTCGGGCCGGCTGAAGTGGATGGGTTGGATCCGCGAGCCCGTCGTGTCGCCGGACGGCAAGACGATCGCGATGGCGACCGACCTGCCGGATCCGACGCGGAGCGGCGTCGTGCTCAAGCTGCTCAACCTGTCGACGAAGAAGGTCACGGACCCGGGTCTCGGCCAGGTTGCGCCGTTGGGACACCAGGACCCCGCCTGGCGCCCGGACGGTGGCCGCCTGCTGTACGTCAGGAGCGATCGTGACGGCGCCAAGGGCACGCCCCGGATCTACAGCTACAACCCGGCCACGAGGAAAACGGCCCCGTTGAGCGCGCCGGGCTATCTCCACCCGTCCTGGTCGCCGGACGGGAAGTACGTGACCGCGACCAAGACCAGCGCGTTCGGGACGGACATCGTCATCCTGGACGCCGCCGACGGCGCCGAGCTGCTCCGGTTGACGACGGACGGGAGCTCCTGGGCGCCGACCTGGTCGCCCCGGGGTGACGAGATCGCGTACCTCCACGTCGACGGACAGATCGTCGACCTGCGCATGATCCAGCTCGAGGGAGCAGCGCCGACCTGGACCGCCAAGGCGGCGCTCGACCTGACCACGAGCGCCGGTCTCGACGGGATCTCGCGGCCGGACTGGTTCATTCCCGCCGATCAGCTTCCGGCGACCCCCGCGCCCCCGACCGCCACGCCGGTCGCCTCGCCGTCGACGACCCCATGAGCTCCTCCTACCTCGAGCGGCTGGCGGCCCGCAGCGCCGCCACGGGCACCGTCCTGTGCGTCGGCGTGGACCCCGACCCCGAGGCGCTCCCCGAGGGCTTTCCGGCGACGCTCGCGGGCGTCGAGCGGTTCGCCCGCCTGATCATCGAGGTGACGCTGCCGGTTGCCGCCGCGATCAAGCCCAACCTCGCGTTCTTCGAGGCGCACGGCTCGGCCGGGCTGGCCGCGCTCGAGCGCATCCGGTCGCTGGTGCCGTCGGACGTGCCGTTCGTCGCGGACGCGAAGCGCGGCGATATCGGATCCACGGCGGCACGCCATGCGACTGCCCTGTTCGAGGTCCTCGGCGCGGACGCGATCACGGTGAGCCCGTACCTCGGCGAGGAGGCCATCGCGCCGCTGCTCGCGCGGGCGGATCGGTACGCCTACGTGCTGTGCCGGACATCCAATCCCGGCGCGTCAGAGCTCCAGGGCCTGCGCGTGGCCGGGGACCCGCGGTCCGGGGCGCCGGCCGAGCCGCTGTGGGCGCGTGTTGCGCGCCTCGCCGGCGGGTGGGGCCCGGGCGGAACGGTCGGGCTGGTCGTCGGCGCGACAGCCGCCGCCGAACTGGCGGCGATCCGCGTGCTGGCCCCGGGGCTCGGGTTCCTCGTGCCCGGTGTGGGGGCGCAGGGCGGGGAGATCGCGCCGGTGCTCGCCTCCGGACGCGCCGTTGGTGGTCCTGCCGCCGGACGGCCTGGCGGCGGCCTGCTCGTCAACGTCTCGCGGGGGATCGCTCAAGCAGCGCTCGGGCCTCCGCCCCCCGACGCGTCGCCTGACCCGGGTGAGCGCCTCCGGGCAGCCGCCGTTGTCTGGGCCGAACGCCTCCCTGTGCTAACCTGACCCGCCTCGGGCGCGCCCGCGGGAGGCGCACCAACCATGAGGTCGACTCTCGAGATGCCGTTCAACATCGGACCTGCAGAGCTCATCATCGTCCTGGTCATCGCACTCATCGTCGTGGGACCGGGCAAGCTCCCCGAGGTTGGATCTGCGCTTGGCAAGAGCATCCGCGAGTTCCGCCGCGCGGCTGCCGACGTCAAGGAGACAACGAGCATCGAGACCGCTCCGGCGGCACCGGCACCGCCCGCCGCCGCGGCACCGGCAGCGCCCGCGCCGGCTGCTGAGCCAGCCCCGGCTGTGGCGCCCGCGCCGGCTGCCGAGCCGGCCCCGGCTCCGGCTGCGGCGCCGGTGATCCCGAGCGCGCCACCCAGCGCGAGCGCGACCGAGCCGGTCGCCGTGGCGGCCGCGGCAGACGCGGAAGAGCAGGCGTCGGTCTAGACGACGGAGCTCGTCAGTCAGATCCGCCGATGGCCGATGCCGACACCGTCCCCGATGCCGGGGTCCCGGCACGCCTGACGCCCGCGCCTGATCCCGCTTCGCCCTCGGGTGCGCCTGGCGATTCGTCGCCGGCGCCCGGGGAGATGTCGCTCGTCGACCACCTCGTGGAGCTCCGCGACCGCCTGGTCCGGATGGTGCTCGCGGTCGCCGTGGGTTCCGTCATCGGGTTCCTGCTGGCCGAGCCGATCATCGGCATCCTCGTGGCGCCGCTGCCCGACAAGGAGCTCCAGTTCACCGGCCTGGGCGACGCGTTCGTGATCAACGTCAAGGTCGCGATCGTGTTCGGAGTGATCGTTGCGATGCCGATCATCCTGTACCAGCTGTGGGCGTTCGTGGCGCCCGGCCTGACGCCCGCCGAGCGGCGAATCATCAAGCCCTGGATCCCGCTCGCGCTCGTCTTCTTCGCGATCGGGGTCGCGATCGCGTACGTGATCCTGCCGTTCGCGACGGCGTTCCTGCTGGGGTTCTCCAGCGGTTACCTGCACCCGCTGATCACGGCTGGGCCGTACTTCGACTTCGTGACCACGATGTTCCTCGCGTTCGGCCTGATCATGGAGTTCCCGATCCTGTTGTACGGCCTGTCACGGGTGGGGATCGTCACCTCCCAGCGCCTGGTCGGGCTGCGGCGGATGGCGATCCTCGGCATCTCGATCTTCGCCGCGGCCATCACCCCGGGCGGCGACCTCGTCAGCCCGTTCGTGCTGGGCATTACGATGTACCTGCTGTTCGAGGGCACGATCATCGCGATCCGACGCAGCGGGAAGTAGCGCGGAGGCCGCTCGGACATGACCACTGAGCCGCGCCACGAGGACGACGGCACGGCCGGGTCCGGGCCAGCCGGGACGCCTGGCGAGCCGACCGACGACGATGCCATGGCCGGGTCCGGGTCAGCCGGGACGCCTGACGAGCTGACCGACGACACGGCCGACGGTGCCGGTGTCGGCGGCAGCTCCCCCCAGGAGATCGTCGTGGTCACCGGGCTCTCGGGAGGCGGCAAGACAGCGGCGGCCAAGCTGTTCGAGGACCTCGGCTACACCGTCGTCGACAACATGCCGGGCGAGCTGCTGCGAGACCTCGCGGATCTCGTGGCGTCGGACCGGTTGCGGTTCGCGCAGACCGCGATCGTGCTCGACGTGCGCGCCGGCGATGTCCCACTCGCGTTCGGTGCGATGCGCGGCGCGCTCGAGGGACGCGCGATCCGGCCGGTGATCATGTTCCTCGAGGCACGCGATGACGTGCTGATCCGGCGGTTCTCCGAGACCCGCCACCGGCATCCGCTCGCCGACGAGCGCGGGATCGCGGCGTCGATCGCGATGGAGCGCGAGCTGCTGGCGCCCGTGCGGGCGGAGGCGGACGTCATCCTCGACACCAGCGACCTCTCGCTGCGCGAGCTGCGCGAGCAGATCTTCACGCGCCTGGGCGACGTCCAGGCGTCGGACCGGCTCGCAATCCAGCTGATCAGCTTCGGGTTCAAGTTCGGGATCCCGCTCGAGGCCGACCTCGTGCTCGACGTCCGCTTCATGCACAACCCGTACTACATCGAGCGCCTCCGGACCAAGTCCGGGCTCACCGAACCGGTCCGCGCGTACGTGCTGCGCCAGCCGATCGCCTCGGCGTTCATCGCCGGGCTCCAGGACATGCTCGACCTGCTCGTGCCCGCCTACGTCGAGGAGGGCAAGAACCGCCTGACGATCGCGATCGGCTGCACCGGCGGCTTCCATCGCTCGATCGTGATCGCGGAGGAGATCGCAACCTGGCTCCGCGAGCGCGACTTTGGGGCCGTGACCGTGTTCCACCGAGAGCTCGAGCGGTGAACCTGCGCCGCTGGCTGACCGTCGGCATCGGCGTCAAGCGGTGGCTGCTCCTCTCGTTCAGCGGGCTGCTGCTGCTCGCCCTCGGGGTCGCCCATGCCCTGCGCCAGCTGACCGTCGATGTCCAGCCGCGTGGTGTGGTGGGGGTGGTGGCCGACGTGCTGACGCTCCAGTTCCTGCCGTACCAGGCGCGCGGGATCGTCGCGGGCTCGCTGGGCGCTGCGCTGTTCCTCGCCGGGGCCTACCGGCTCGTGCGCGCGCTCGTCGACCCGTTCGCGCTGTGGGACCGCGATCAGCCGATGGTCGAGGTCATCTACCAGAAGCGCTTCCTGGCGCGAGGCCCGCGGATCGTCGCCATCGGCGGCGGGACGGGCCTGTCGATGCTGCTGCGCGGGCTCAAGGAGCACACGTCGAACCTCACGGCCGTGGTCACGGTGGCTGACGACGGGGGCTCGTCGGGCGTGCTGCGCGCCGAGCTCGGGATCCCGGCGGTGGGCGACATCCGCAACTGCATCGTGGCCCTGGCCGACGCGGAGCCAGTCATGGGCCGCCTGTTCCAGTACCGTTTCCCGGGACGCGGGCCCGCGACTGCCTCCGATCCAGCCGTGGTTCGCTCACGCGATGCGGAGACGACGTCCGGCGGCCTCGGCGGCCACGCGGTCGGGAACCTGCTGCTCGCGGCACTGGTGCAGCTCGAGGAGGGCGACTTCGAGCAGGCCGTACGCGAGATGAGCCGGGTCCTCGCCGTCCGCGGCCGGGTCGTCCCGGCGACCGGGACGGTCGTGTCGCTTCATGCGCGGCTCGACGACGGCAGCGAGGTCGAGGGCCAGAGCCGGATCGCCCTCACCGACCGGGTCGACCGGGTGTGGGTCACACCCGAGGACGTCGCGCCAACGGGCGACGCGCTCAGCGAAATCGCGCAGGCCGAGCTGATCGTGATCGGGCCGGGCAGCCTGTTCACGAGCCTGCTGCCCGCGCTCGTGGTGCCGGGGATCCGCGAGGCCATCGCGGGATCCGGGGCGCTGGTCATGTTCGTGTGCAACGTCGCGACCCAGCCGGGCGAGACGGGCGGCTTCGACCTCGCGGACCACCTCGAGGCACTCGCCCGGCACGGCGCCGACCACCTGCCCCACATCGTGCTTGCGAACAACCGGTTCGACGCTCGCCCGCCTGCTGGCTGGCTCGGCGAGCACGTCAGGCTGCGGTGGCCGCCGGCGCGGGCGCGCGCGCCCCGGCTGGTGCTCGACGACCTCGTCGATCCCGGCAACGCTCATCATCACGACCCGGGCCGGCTCGCATCGGCCATCATCGCGGCCTGGGAGCGCGAGGGCGGCCACCGTCGCCAGCCGAGCGTCTCGACCGGCGACCGGACGGCCTGACCGAGCTCGATGTCCCGGAACGACCGCGACCTCGTGCTGTCCCTGCGGGCAGAGCTCGCCGCCGTCGACCCCTCCCGATCGTGTGACCGGCGCGCGGAGATCGCCGGCCTGGGACCGTCGCTGGTGACCCGCGAGGCAGCCGTCGCCCGCCTTGCCCTGCGACTCGGGGGCCACGCCCCCGACGGTGCCTCTCGAACCGGGCGCCACCAGCTGCTGCTGCCGCCCGAGATCCTGGACTGGCCCGGAGCCGCGGAGCACTGTCGCCTCGCCTGGCTGCGTGGCCGGTTCCTCTCCCGGGGCTCGCTCAGCCTGGCCGGCGGCCGCGCGCATCTCGAGTTCGTGGTCGCCGTGGCCGAGGCGCCGGAGCTCGCCGGACGGCTGGCGTCGCTCGGCCTGCCAGCATCGTGGCGTGTCAGGCGCGGCCACGGTGTGGTCACCTGGAAGAGCAACGAGTCGATCGCGGCGTTCCTGGGCCGGATCGGGGCCAGCGCAGCGCTCCTGGAGCTCGAGGCGAGGAGCGTGGCCCGGAGCCTGCGCGGCGAGCTCAACCGCGTGCTCAACGCGGAGTCCGCGAACCTCCAGCGGTCGGTCGCCGCCGCCGGGCGGCAGCTTGCGGCGATCGAGACCCTGGACAGCGACGGCCGCCTGGGAGAGCAGCCGCGCACCGTCCGCGCGGTCGCCGAGGCCCGTCGCGACACGCCCGAGGCGTCGATGTCGGAGATCGCGGCCCGCCTCGACCTGCATCGATCCGCCGTCCAGCGCGCGCTGGATCGCCTCGAGCGCCTCGCGCTCCACGACGACGAGGGCATCGGACGGCGGCGCCCCTCGCGGCGAAGATCGAGCGCGAGCGCCTGATCGAGCCCTGAAGCCTGAGCGGGCGATGCCGGCTGATCGGGGTTCGGGGGCGTGCCTCGCCGGGGACCCATGGCGCGTTCGCCCGGGCCGCCCGGCCACTCGGCGGGGGCCGCCCGGCTGCTGCGCGGGTGCCGACCGGCCGGGGGAGGGGACCGGGCCCTCTGGCATCATGGCGGCATGCGCCCGATCGTGATTGCCGCCAACTGGAAGATGAATACCACCCCCGCCGATGCCGGCGACCTCGCGAGGACCATCGCGTCCCGCACCCGCGTACCCGGCCTGACCCGGGTGATCTGTCCACCCTACGTGAGCCTCGCCACCGTGCGCGACGCCCTGGCCGGAGAAGATGTCGGGGTCGGCGCCCAGAACGTCCATCACGAGCTTGCCGGTGCGTTCACCGGCGAGATCTCGGCCCCGATGCTCGCCGGTCTCGCGACCTGGGTCATCCTCGGCCACTCCGAGCGACGCGCCTACTTCAACGAGACTGATGCGCTGGTGGGGAAGAAGCTCGACCGCGCCCTCGACGCCGGCCTCCGCCCGATCCTGTGCGTGGGCGAGGTCCTCGCCGACCGCGAGGCCGGGCGCCAGACCGCCGTCGTCGATGCGCAGCTGCGCGGGGCGCTCGAGGGTCGCGACCCGGTGGCGCTCGCGGCTGCCGGCCTGGTCATCGCCTACGAGCCGGTATGGGCGATCGGAACGGGACGCAACGCGAGCGGCGCCGACGCGGCGGCCATGGCCGACGCGATCCGGGCCGCTCTCCGCCCGATCGGCTGGGGCGGGGCGGCTGAGGCGACGCCCGTTCTCTACGGCGGCAGCGTGACCTCCGCGAACATCGGAGACTTCCTCGGCGAGCCGGCCATCGACGGCGCGTTGATCGGTGGCGCATCGCTCAAGCCGGATGAGATGGCCGGCATCACCGCCCGCGCCGGGCTGACTGCGGCGGCCCGCGGGCTGGCTTCGTGACGGCGGACCGAGACAGGACCCTCGACCTTGGCGCGACGGCATCGACGGGCCGGGAACGGCCGCGACCCATCGTGCTCGTCATCCTCGACGGGTTCGGGATCGGGCACGACCCGGCGGCCGATGCGATCGCGGCGGCCGCGATGCCCACCTGGCGAGGGCTCGTCGCGCACTGGCCGCATTCGGTCCTGCGGGCGTCCGAGGACGCCGTCGGCCTGCCGGCCGGCCAGATGGGCAACTCGGAGGTCGGCCACCTCAACCTGGGCGCAGGGCGGCCGGTGCTCCAGGACCTGCCGCGGATCGACGCGGCCATCGCCGACGGGTCGTTCTTCGATCGACCCGCGCTGGTCGCGGCATGTGCACGCGCACGAGAGACCGGCCGATTGCACACCGTCGGCCTGGTCGGACCGGGCGGCGTCCACGCGAATGACCGGCACCTGCTCGCGTTGGTCGATCTGGCCGCGCGCATGGGTGTCCCGTCGGTGCGGGTCCATGCGCTGCTCGACGGGCGGGACACGCCCCCGTCGTCCGCGCTCGGCTTCATGCGCGACCTCGAGCGGCAGCTGGCCGCCACCCACCCGGACGCGCGCGTCGCCTCGGTCGGCGGACGCTACTGGGCGATGGACCGGGACAAGCGCTGGGACCGGACCGAGCGCGGCTACGACGCCATCGTGCACGGCGTGGGGGAACATGCGCCATCCGCCGAGACCGCGATCGAAGCCGCCTATGCGCGCGGCGAGACCGACGAGTTCGTGGCGCCCACGGTGATCGACGGGGTCGACGGCCTGGTGCGCGACCGGGACCCGATCGTCCACCTCAACTTCCGAGCCGATCGTGCCCGCCAGCTCACCCACGCGCTTGCCGACCCCGCGTTCGACGCGTTTGACCGAACGGGTCCCGGGGGCGAGCCCGCACCCACCGACCTGCTCGTCGTCACGTTGACCGAGTACGAATCGGGACTTCCGGTCGAGGTGGCCTTCGGGCCTGAAGAGGCACACTCGCTCGCGGGTGCGTTCTCGGGGGCCGGCTGGCGCCAGCTCCATGTCGCGGAGACCGAGAAGTACGCCCACGTGACCTACTTCTTCAACGGCAGACGCGAGGCCGCGTGGCCCGGCGAGGTGCGCAGGCTGGTGCCCTCGCCGAAGGTCAAGACGTACGACCTTCAGCCCGAGATGAGCGCCCCGGGCGTCACCGACGAGCTGGTCGCAGCGATCGAGTCCGGCGATTTCGACTTCATCGTCGCGAACTATGCCAACCCGGACATGGTCGGCCATACGGGCGTGTGGGATGCCACGATCCGGGCGCTCGAGACCATCGATACTTGTCTCTCGCGCGTCGTCGCGGCGATCGAGCGGGTCGAGACGGCCGACCCTGGGGGGCCGGGCGTGGCGCTGTTCATCACCGCGGACCACGGCAACGCCGACGAGCTCCGCGATGGCGACGGCAACCCGGTGACCGCCCATTCGCTCAACCCGGTTCCGCTGCTCGCGGCTGGACGCTCGCTGGCGGGACGCTCGCTCGCCGACGGCGTGCTGGCCGACGTCGCGCCCACGATCCTCGAGGTCGCGGCCCTGCCGCGATGGGACGAGATGACCGGACGCTCTCTGCTGCGGCCCGGCTGACCTGCAGACCGGATCCGAGGCGGGCGGAGAAGGTCTGGTACCATCCGGCACCGTCACACCTCGGAGGTCAGCCAGCTCGTGAACCCCCTCCTGGCCATCGGCCAGCTCCTGCTCAGCGTCGGTCTCGTCGCCGCCATCCTGCTCCAGGCACGCGGGACCGGCCTGTCCGGCACGTTCGGCGGCGACTCGGGTGTCTACCGCAGCCGACGGGGGATCGAGCGCCGCCTGTGGCAGTTCACGATCCTGTTGCTCGCGCTGTTCGTGCTGTTCGCGCTGGCGGCGTTCCTGTTCGTCAAGTAGGGCGCGGCGCGACGCCGGGCAAGGCCTCCACCTACCGCATGTCACGATGACCCGCCGCGATCGCGCGGTCGTTGCCGTTCTCGTGCTCCTGCTCGCCGGTCTGGGCGGTGCGCTGTCGCTGCCGGACGCCGCGCCGGTCGGCAGCGTCGAGCAATCGTCCGCCGAGCCCACGGTCGCACCTCCGACTCCCTATCGCGAGGGGATCGTGGGAGCGCCGACGTCGATCACGCCGGTGACGGCTCGCTCGCGAACCGAACGGACGCTGGTGGGGCTCGTGTTCAGCGGTCTGGTGCGGCTGGGCCCGGACAACACGTTCGAGCCCGATCTCGCCAAGTCCTGGACGATCGACGACACGGGCAAGGTCTGGACGTTCCATATCCGCGATGACGCCACGTGGCAGGATGGCGTCCCGGTGACCGCGGCCGACGTCGTGTACACGATCGAGGCGCTCAAGAGCCCGTATTCCGCGGGAGCCATCTCCTCATCGTGGGCGGAGGTCGAGGTCAGCGCGATCGATGACACGACCGTCCGGTTCACCCTTGCGACCCCGATCGCGGGCTTCCTCGCGGCCGCGACGCAGCCACTGCTGCCGTTTCACCTGCTTGCCGCCGTCCCGTTCGCGGACCTGGCCACCGACCCGTTCGCGCTCCAGCCGGTGGGAACCGGCCCCTATGCGCTGACCGAGCTCGATGCCACCAAGGCGGTGCTCACACCGACCGCGCTGGTGATGCCGCCACAGGATCCCGGCCCGACGGCCTCGCAGGACTCCCTTGCATCGAGCGGCCCGATCGCGACGCCTGCCAGGCCGGTTCCGTACCTCGAGCAGATCGAGGTGCACTTCTACGATGATGCAGCGACCCTCGCGGACGCGCTGCGGGCGGGCGAGATCGACGCGGCGAGCGGGTTGCCGCCGGAGCAGCTCGCGGCGCTCGGGTCGGTGCCCGGCATCTCCAGCGTCCGGTATCCCACCACGACCCTGTCGTCGGTGCTGCTCGACCTTCGCCCGGCGCATCGCCAGCTCCGGGACCCGCGCGTCCGGCGGGCGCTGCTGATGGCCATCGACCGCAAGACCCTGGTGGCGACCGTGCTGGACGGTGACGCCGCGCTCGCGGATGCGCTCGTCCCACCGAGCTCGTGGGCATTCGACTCGAAGGCCGCGAAGCCCGTTGCGTACAGCCGCAAGGATGCGGCCGCGCTGCTCGTCGACGCAGGCTGGAAGAAGACAAGCGGGGCCTGGTACGCGCCGGGAGCCAAGGATCCGTACCGCATCGAGATGCTCAGCGTGCCCGCTGATGCGAATCCCGAGCTCGCGGCCGTCGCGGCCTACGTCCGGGATGCCTGGACGGCGTTGGGGCTCCAGATCGACATGGTGGAGCTGCCGGCGTCGGAGCTCGCCTCGCGGTTGCGCGAGGGGTCGTTCGGTGCCGCGGTCGTCGACATCGCGATGGGCCTCGAGCCGGACCTGTACCCGTTGCTCGCGTCGACGCAGGTCCGGGCGTCCGGATCGAACCTTTCCGGTTACCAGGAGGCAGCGATCGACCCGCTGCTCGAGGCGGCCCGCGCCCCGGGCACAGCGGACGCGCGCAAGGCTGCGTGGACGGCCCTCCTGACCGCGCTGAACGAGCGGCAGCCGATCCTGCCCCTCGCCTGGACGGACGAAGTCGTGCTCGTCAGGGGCGTGGATGGGATCACGCCGAGGCTGATCTCGGGCCCGGGCGATCGATTCTGGGATGTGCTAGCATGGCGCCTCGCTGCGGACCGGTGAGTCTTCGGGCGCCCCGATCCGCGTGCCGGCTCCGCGCCGAGGTGGCGAAATTGGCAGACGCGCTAGCTTCAGGAGCTAGTGCCCGCAAGGGCGTATGGGTTCAAGTCCCTTCCTCGGTACCACGCCCCCAAACGTGAGGAAATCCGGCCCGCAGGCGGTAGCACCGGCCCAGGTGGCGGAATTGGTATACGCGTACGTTTGAGGGGCGTATGAGGCAACTCATCCGGGTTCAAGTCCCGGCCTGGGCACCACACTCCTGATCCTTCTGCGGGCGGCCGGTGGCCGCCCGTTCGTCTGTCTCGAGCCCGAGACGCGTTGCCCCGGGCGGTTAGCTCAGCTGGTCAGAGCGCCTCGTTTACACCGAGGAGGCCGGAGGTTCGAGTCCTCCACCGCCTACCATCCTCCGACGGGCCGTATCGCCGGGCTCGTTCGGCCGAGCGACCGTAACCTCGTCCGGCCTCCACGGTATGCTGCACGCAGGGCATGGCGCCCGAGCGCACTCTGAGGAGACCGAATGGATCTGACCCTGATCGTCATCATCGCGATCGTCGTCGTCATCGTCCTGTTCGTCGTCGGCATGTACAACGGGCTCGTGACCCGGCGCAACCGGATCGACGAGGCCTTCGCCCAGATCGAAGTCCAGCTGAAGCGGCGGCACGACCTCATCCCGAACCTCGTCCAGGCCGTGAAGGGCTACATGGGGTTCGAGCAGGACGTCCTGACCAAGGTCACCGAGGCTCGCGCCAACGCGGTTGCGGCCGGGGCCAAGGGCCCGGCGGAGCAGGCGGCCGCGGAGAACGCGCTCACCGGCACCCTGCGCTCGCTGTTTGCGGTGGTCGAGAACTACCCGGAGCTCAAGGCGAACCAGAATGTCCTCGCCCTCCAGGAGCAGCTGACCACGACGGAGAACCAGATCAGCTTCTCGCGCCAGCACTACAACGCGACCGTGCTGGACTTCAACAACTCGATCCAGACCTTCCCGGCGGTCCTGATCGCGGGACCGATGGGCTTCACCAAGCGCGAGTTCTTCGACGCCGAGCCCGAAGCATCCGAGGTTCCGAACGTCGACCTCAGCCTGAAGTGATCGATCGGCGCCTGGCGCCGAGCTGAGGAACCCAATGGCGACCTTCTACGACCAGATCGGCGCGAACCGCCGGAACTCGGTCCTTCTTGCACTCGCCGTCATCGTCCTGCTGGGGCTCCTGGGCCTGTTCATCGGCTGGGCGGTCACCGGAGATCCGGCCGCCGCCCTGCCGTCGACGGCGCTCGCCATCGTCGTCGGCCTGGTGGCGTCACTGTTGTCCTACTTCCTCGGCGACGCGCTGGTGCTGTCGGTCTCGGGGGCCAAGCAGGTCACGGCCCAGGACCAGCCGCAGCTGATGAACGTGGTCCAGGAGATGGCAATCGCGGCCAATGTGCCGATGCCGAAGGTCTACCTGATCAACGACACCGCGCCGAACGCCTTCGCGACGGGGCGTGACCCGGCCCATGCGTCGGTGGCGATCACCATCGGCCTGCTCCAGAAGCTGGATCGCGAGGAGCTGCAGGGCGTCATGGCCCACGAGCTGTCGCACGTCAGGAACTTCGACATCCGCTTCTCGCTGATGGTCGGCGTGCTCGTCGGGTCGATCGCGCTCATGGCCGACTTCTTCCTGCGGTTCACGTTCTGGGGCGGCGGATCGCGCGGCTCGAGTCGTGACCGCAACTCTGGCGGAGGGGGCCTCCAGGTGGTCGTGTTCGTGATCGCCATCGTGCTGGCGATCCTGGCCCCGATCATGGCCCGGCTGGTCCAGATGGCGGTCAGCCGCCAGCGGGAGTACATGGCCGATGCCTCGGGCGTCGAGCTGACCCGCAACCCGGCCGGGCTCGAGCGAGCGCTGGCCAAGATCGCGCTCGACACCGAGCCGCTGGAGGCCGCCAACCGGGCGACGCAGCACCTCTACTTCGAGAACCCGGTGAAGGGCGTGAGCGGGCGCAAGTCGTCCCTGTTCTCGACCCATCCTCCGGTCCTCGACCGGATCAACCGCCTGCGCCAGCTGACCGGGCAGCCGCCGGTCCCGAGCCCCGAGCTGGTCCTCGATCCGGCCGCGCAGGGCGCGGCGCTCGGCGTGCCCGGCGGGCCGCCGCCCGGGGCCCGGTAGGTCGGGCGCTGGGGCCTGCTCTCCTTGCCGCTCGAACGGGGCCCATGGTATTCTGCGCCGCGCCGACGGACCCCCGTGGGAGTCCGGGACCGGGCCGAGATAGCTCAGTTGGTAGAGCACGCGACTGAAAATCGCGGTGTCGCCAGTTCGAATCTGGCTCTCGGCACCAACCTCGTGTCGGCACATCGAGCGGAAGTGGCTCAGTTGGTAGAGCATCACCTTGCCAAGGTGAGGGTCGCGGGTTCGAGTCCCGTCTTCCGCTCCATTCCCCCCATACACGAGATCGACTTCCGGCACCGCTGCCCCTTCGTCTAGTGGTAGGACAGCGGACTTTGGATCCGTTAGCCGAGGTTCGAATCCTCGAGGGGCAGCCAACCTGACAACACAGCCGGCCCACGGGCCGGCTCCCGGCGACGTGGCGAAGTGGCCTAACGCGGGGGTCTGCAAAACCCTTATTCATCGGTTCGAATCCGATCGTCGCCTCCACTGATCTGCACCTGGACGGGCCCTTTGGGGCCCGTTCTTCGATCCTGCGGGAATCGACGGCCGTCGCGGCATCACCGCCTGCCACGGGCCATCGACGGCTGCCAGGGGATCGGACGCCTGCAACGGCATTGACTCCTGTCATCCACCAGCAGTGGCGGTGGTAATCCGAGTCCTGCCACGCCAATCCGGTGCGTTGCCCTGCCGCGCACGCACGGTGGTGGTGCGTCGCGCCTCTCCCGATGGCTCGAACGTTGCCTAGCACCGCGGGTCGTGGTGAGTGACAGGAATTCCGAGCCCATCCCGCGATGCCACCGCCTGGTGCGGTGGGTGGCAGCACCGCTGCAGGGGACGGGCTGGGGACAGATATCCGGCCGGCTGGCGGCGTACGATGCGCCGAGCCCGCGATGGGCATCACGCCGAGGTGGCGGAACCGGCAGACGCTGCGGTCTTAAACACCGCTGGGGGCAACCCCGTTCGGGTTCGAATCCCGACCTCGGCACCAGCGCCGTGCCGTGACGCCGCGTCTCAGCCGGCGCTCAGGTCGGTCCGGGCGGTCCGGGCAATCCCGCAAGCCGCTCCGGGATCACCTCCACGAGCGACAGCACCCGCTACTCCAATCGTCGTCGAACAGCACCTGGTTGACGGGGTGCCGAAGCGCCCGCCCATCGAGATCGCTGCCTGGCGAAGGACGTCCCGTGCCAAGTGCCGCATCCTGGGTCTCCGAGCCGCAAGCGGACCGGCACGCGCCGGGCGGACGCCGTCAAGGTCGTCCGATCCGCGTATGCGTTCCACAGAGCCCGCGACCGCCATCCGGAGATCGCCGACCGGGGTCGGCTGGCGCGAGGTTCCTCAGCGCCGCAGGCCGAACAGGCCCTTCCGCTCCTTGCCTGGGGGCGTCTCGGGGTCCTCGGTCCCGAACACGATCCCGAACAGCTCCCGGAGCTTCGTGGCCGGCGCGGTCTTGGGTGCGCTACGGACAACCGGTACGCCTTCGTTCGCGGCCTTGAGGTAGATGAACGGGTCGTACGGCAGGTCGGCAGTGATCTTGGCGCCCAGTGCGCTCTCGACGTCGCCCCGTCGCAGCAGGTCCCGGGCAAAGGCGTTGTTGAGCACGAACATGGTCGTTGCCCCGACCGCCCCGGTCTCGGACAGCTGGTCCAGCAGGAGGTGGACCGAGTTGAGTGCTGGGATCTCCGGCAGCACCGGGATGATCACGACGTCGGAGCGGCTGAACAGCGCCAGCATCCGCTCGTCGAGCGCCGCGCCGGCATCGATGATCACGATCTCGTACGCCTCGAGAGCCCGGGCGATGATCAGCTCCGCGTGCTCGCCGGTGAACAGCGGCGCGAACCCGGGTGACGGCGGGGCCGCGAGGAGCTGGAGCCCGCTCGCGTGATGCACGGCATACGTCCGGAACAGCTCCGCGTCATGGAGGGCCCCGTCGTCCCGGATCAGCTCCAGCAGCGTCTGCTTCGGTTGGAGGTTCAGGTGCGAGGCGACCTGCCCGAACGACAGGTCGAAGTCGATGATCACGGTCCGGTTCTGGTGGCGCTCGGCGGCCAGCAGCGCGAGGTTGGTCGCGACCGTGGTGGTGCCCACGCCGCCCTTCGGGCTGAACACCGTCACGACACGCCGCGCCTGGGGATTGCCGATCGGCGCGTTGGCCACCGAGCGCCCGTCCTGCGCCCGCTGGTACCGCAGCGACAGGGCTTCGACCCGCGCCTCGAGCTCGGCGGCATCGAACGGCTTCGTGATGACGTCGTCCGCGCCGGACTCGAGCAGTGCGATCCGCGCCTCGACATCGTCGGTCTGGGCAACCGCGAGGACGGGCAGGGCGGCCGTCCGCGGCTCGGCGCGGAGTTCGGCGATGATGGCGCCCACGGTCGTGGTCGCCGGGATCTCATCGATGACGATCAGGCTGTGGCCCGATGCGTCGCGAATGAGCTCCTCAGGCAGGGACACAACGGTCACGCCGTGACCCGGGCGCATGAGCGCGGTGGACAGGGCTTCCGCGGCGGTTGGATCGGTGGCGAGGAGGAGAATCGAGAGTTGCACGAAGCCCCCGAGGCAGAGCGACGGTGTGACGGCGGAGAGCATACACGGGAGCCCGGGACGGCGGCAGAGTGCCGGTCGCTGCGTGGCGACGCCGGCTCAGTGCCCCGGGGCCACTCGGCACCGTGCAGGGACACCCGGGGCCGATCGGGAGCGGACCCGTGCTATCCTTCCGCGGTCCTTTCGGCTCCGCCCGGCATGTCCGCCAGCGGGGCATATCCCATAGGAAGGGGTCCTGTACGCCGTGCGTCGCTATGAACTCATGCTTGTCATCCGGCCGGATGCGCCGGACGACAAGGTCGCTGCGGTCATCGACCGCACCACCCGCTACCTCGTCGCCGCGGGTGGCCAGATCGTCAAGGTGGCGCCCTGGGGCCGCCGCCGGCTCGCGTACCCGATCGACCGCCACCGCGAGGGCTCGTACCACATCATCGTGTTCGAGTCCCCGGCCGAGGCGATCGTCGAGCTTGAGCGCAGCCTCCTGATCACCGAGGAGGTCCTTCGCCATCTCGTGACCCGCGCCACTCGGCCCGTCAAGTCGCGCCGCGACGCCGCAAGCTCGGACGACGATTCGGCCGAGGCTGACCTTCCGTCCGCCGAGGACCAGGAGAACGACGAGGACGGCGAGCGGATCGACGAATCCGAGAGCGAGGCCGCGCCAGCGGCCATCGACTGAGGAGGGAGTCCTGCGATGGCGTCGTTGTCCAAGGTCTCGATCATCGGCAACCTCGGGCGTGATCCCGAGATGCGATACACGCCCAACGGTCGTCCGGTGACCGAGTTCAGCGTGGCGGTCAACCAGAGCACCAAGAACCAGCAGACCGGTGAGTGGGTCGAGGCGACCGACTGGTTCCGGGTCACCGTGTGGGGCGACCGTGCGGAGCGAACCGCCGAGCAGCTCCACAAGGGCAACCGCGTGTTCGTCGAAGGCCGCTTCAAGACCCGGGAGTTCGAGGCGCGCGACGGCCAGAAGCGGGTGTCGCTCGAGGTCACCGCGGACAGCGTGATCAATCTCGACCCCCGCGTTCGGGACGATGCCGAGGGCACGTTCAGCGCCCCATCCGCCGGCGGCGCCGCGGGCCAGGGAGCGCCGGTCCGCCCGACTCGTGCCCCCGGCGACGGCGACGACCTCGACGACCTCCCGTTCTGACACCTTCCCGCGGCCTTGCGCCGCTCCGGCGGACGTGCGCCGCCACCAGCATCCAGGAGACCTGAGACATGCCCCCGAAGTCGAAGAAGCGCGACGACTACTACCGCGACCGCCGTCGGCGGAAGGTGTGCTCGTTCTGCGCCGACAAGACCGCGATCATCGACTACAAGGAGGTCAATCGCCTCCGTCGGTACCTGTCCGAGCGCGCGAAGATCGAGCCCCGGCGCAAGACCGGAACGTGTGCGGCGCACCAGCGCGAGCTGGCCGTGGCCCTCAAGCGCGCGCGCCACGTCGCCCTGCTTCCCTACGCACCCCAGCACCTTCGCCCCTGACCCGGTGACGGGTCTCGCCCGGGTCGCCCCGAGGATCGCCGCGGCCCGGTCCACCGCAGCAGTCCGATGATCGCGGGCCTGATTCTCCTGGCTGGCGGTTCGGCTGCCGGGCTGTTCGGATCGCTCCTCGGGTTGGGCGGGGGAGTGCTGATCGTCCCGATGCTGACGCTCGGATTCGGCCTGCCACTGCGCGAGGCCGTCGCGGTGTCGCTGGTGTCGGTCATCGTGACGTCGAGCGCATCCGCGGGTGTCTACCTCCAGCGCCACGTCGCGAACCTGCGGCTGGGCATGGTCCTCGAGCTGTTCACGGCCACGGGGGCGCTCGTGGGCGGGCTGGTCGCGTTCCTGCTCGACGAGCGCGTGCTCGCCGGCCTGTTCGCGCTGCTGCTGGCATGGGTCGCGGCGTCGATGCTCCGCCGCCGGGAACCGTCGTCACCCGTCGCCGTCGAGCCGTCGTCCGATCGGGCCGACACCGGATTGCCCGGATCCACGCCTGCAACGGCGAACGCCGAGGTGCTCGTCGGCGACACCCTCGCCGATCGGCTGTCAGGGCCGGGATACCACGTCGATCACCTGCCGAGAGGCATGGTGGGCTCCGTCGCGGCGGGCCTGATATCGGCGCTGCTGGGCGTCGGTGGCGGGATCGTCAAGGTTCCCGTGATGCACCTCGTGCTCGGCGTTCCGCTCCGGGTGGCGACGGCGACCAGCAACATGATGATCGGCATCACGGCGACATCGTCCGCCGTGATCTACCTGCTGCGCGGCGAGATCGACCCGTACGTGGCGGGTCCGACCGCGCTGGGCGTGTTCCTGGGCGCATCGCTGGGGTCGCGGATCGCGCATCGCATCGACGTCAGGATCCTGCGCTGGCTGTTCGTGATCGTGCTCGTGTACACGTCGTTCGAGATGGCGCGCAAGGCGCTCGGAATATGAATCCGATACCGCCGACGACCCCGA
>CAVYXU010000045.1:0-20051 GCA_963772565.1 uncultured Chloroflexia bacterium | reverse complement strand
CTGGCGTTGAAGCCAGCAGCGTAGCTACCTGCCCGAATGGGAAGTCTTCGTGTACGTTAACGACCGTTGTCACGCGAACGGAGGACGGTGGGCAGACGTGGACACCAGTACCATGACGGAGTGACGCGATAGGCGGCGTGTGACGTTCAGCGTCTTCGTGTAAGGGTGGAGTGAGGCGCCGGACGAGCAGTACGGGATCTTGCCCAGTCGAGCCGCACTACATAGCCGGGGCTCCTGAATTCAGCTTGAGGAGTACTGCGCCAAGACCGTACTCGTGCTGTGTGACCCGATGAATCAACGGCTTCTCGTGCCGGCAATTCCAAGCTCCCGGAGCACTCTGGTTCGGCCAACGGCTTTCGAGCTCGAGGCACTTGCGCATGTGCCGATTGTTGACGGCCAGGGTGCCAACCGCGTTGAGGTTCGCAATGCCCGCCATACGACCTTCGCCAAGTCATCCCTGCGGCGCGAGGCCCTGTTCGAGTTGCTGTTGCCCGACACGCGCCTGCCGCCAGTCGAGGATCTCGGTCGCCTTCGTGAAGCGGATCGTCGGCGTCGCTTGCCAGTTGGTCGAGGCTAAGATTAGTTCCAGGGACTCGAACGCCACAGCCGATAGGGTTATCCCCACTAGACGTCGGGTCCGGCCGGCTCCTATGGTGTCGAAGGCATAGAACCCCTCCATCGAAAGGAGCGTCGCAGTCTGGAAGAACGACTCGATCGGGAGGGAGCCCAGGTGCCACGTTGCGCGACGAGATCCGGCCCGGACCGCCGTCGATGTGCCGCTGCGACCACCCGCCCTCCCATGGCTGCAGCTTGGGGGAAACAGCATGCATTTCAGGGCAGTTGTGCGCGCCGCGGTGCTCGGAAGTCTTCTGGCACTCGTTCTCGCCTTCTCAGGCGTCACGGCCTCCGGCGGTTACGATCATGGATCGCAGACATGCACTCTGACGCGGACCGTCTACATCTACACTCAGTCAAGCGTCGTCATCGATGTCTACTGGTACGGCGGCCACCACGTCCAGTACAGCACTCCGTACCAGACCTACCACGCCACCTCGACCAGCTATACCAGCACCTGGTGGACGGTCGAGTATGACTACCAAAAGATCTCAAACGGCGCAGCGTGCGAGCAGTAGGCCTTCTCCGGCCTGTTCTGGTTACGGCCCTCCTCGCGGGGGGCTGTAGCCTCGGCACCGGCGCCCAACCGAACCTGAGCCCTTCGGCCACGCGCGACCCGCATAGTCCGTATGCGACCACCCGCGCCGAATACCTCCTGGCGGTCAAGGCCTGTCTGGAAGATGGCGGCTTCGCAGTCGAGATCGACGTCGCCGACGGCGCGATCTACACGAACGAGGGGACGGACGAGCGTGCTCAAGAGGCTGCCGCGGCGACCCGGGAGTGCGAGCGGACGATCGATCCCAAGCGACTCAAGCCCCCGCCCCGGTTGGGACCCGATGAGCTTCGAGACTGGTACATCTACGTCGTCGCGCAGGTGCGTTGCCTTCGAGCCGCCGGCTATGCGACGCCGGATCCGCCCCCCGAGCAGGTGTTCATTGACGGCGGAGGCTTCTGGGATCCCGCGGGTAAGACGATGGAGGCCGGTGGCGGCGCGGTCACGCCCGATGTCGAACGTCGGTGCACGCAAATTCCTGAGCGGCCCGCGTTCATGGATTGGTAGCAGGGCTCAACATGTGCCGATGAACGCCATACCGAGACGTCGTGGCAGTGGAAAGGGCCTTGGTCGGCCCGCACCGGCGGACTCGCCGTGCCGCAGGTGACCTCGTCAAATGCTCCGGTCAGATCCCGGCTCGCGGGCCTTGCCGGCCCACTTCGCTGGCTGGCCCTCCTTGCAATCGGAGTCGTCATCGGGGCAACGTCGAGCGGGTATCTCGCGACTCGGGCCGGCGTCGATGCGCCGTCGAGTCCCGGCCCCGTGACCTACACCGTCGGCCTTGGCAGTCTGGGGCGCCAGCTCTCGATGCCCGCGACGGCCTCCTGGAGCGTGACCGATGTCGTCCGCTCGACCGTCTCCGGCCTCGTGACGCAGGTCGTGGCGATGTCGGGCTTCCTTCCTGCGGGGACGGTGCTGCTCAAAGTCGATGAACGACCCTTGATCCTCGTACCCGGTGTGATCCCGGCATTCCGTCCCATGGCTGCGGGTGCCGTCGGACGCGACGTCGACGCCCTCCAGCGCTTCTTGTCTGACGCCGGATACCGCGTGAATGAGGATCTCACGACGTTCAGCGCAGTCACGGCGACAGCGGTTCGCCGCTGGCACCGGGACCTGGGGCTCCCCGCGACCGACACGGTGGCGCTTGGTGAGATCGTGTTCGTCCCACCGGAGGCACTGGTACGCCCACTCCGCTGGAATGCGGCCATCTCAGCCGGAATGCAGCTTTCGGCCGGTGATCCGCTTCTCGACGTCCTCTCCGCGGCGCCGCAGGTTGAGGTCGATTTCGGGGGCTCCCCTCCCGCCCAGCTGGTGCCGCCCATCGAAGTGGACGTTGCGTTCGCTGACGGCGAGCACCGACCGCTGATCCTGCAGGCCTTCGCCAGCGAGCAGGGCCGCACCTTCTCCATCCTTGTTCCAGCCGAGCCGCTGTGCAACGCGGAGGCCTGCCTGCAACTGGTGCCGCCTGACGGCACCGGCGCTGCCACCGCGACGTTCACGCTGGTGCCTGCCCGGAGCGGGCCCTTGGTTCCGGTCGCGGCCATTCGCTCGGATGCTGGCTCACATGCCTTCGTCGAGCTCGCCGACGGGACGCGTCGAGACGTATCGGTCGCCGTGGCCGACGGTGGCATGGCGATCGTCTCCGGTGTGGAGCAAGGCGACGTGCTCCTCCTGCCATGAGTGAGGTCGTCCTTCGGGTCGAGCGCCTCGCCTTCACGTATCCGAAGGCGGCGAGTACGCTGCTGGCCGACTTCTCCATCGCGGTGCATGCCGGCGAGCTCGTCGCGATTCGCGGCGGCTCGGGAAGCGGCAAGTCGACGCTCCTCTACCTGTTCGGCTTGTTCCTCGCACCGAGCGACGGCCGAATCACCATCAATGACATCGAGACCGGCGGCCTTGGGGACCGGGAACGGAGTCGAAATCCGCGCGTCGCAGATCGGCTTCGTCTTCCAGGACGCCGCCCTCCAGGAAGGGATCCCCGTGGAGGAGAGCATCGCCGAGGGCGCCATCTACGCCGGATGGCACTACGCGGAAGCCCTCTCGCGAGCACGCGAGCTTCTGGAGCTGTTCCGGATCCGCGACATCGCACATCGGCCTCCCGCCGAAGTGTCCGGAGGACAGGCCCAGCGTGCCGCCGTCTGTCGCGCCCTCATCCGCAACCCCTCACTCATCCTCGCCGATGAGCCGACCGGCAACCTCGACTCCATCAACGCGGACGCCGTGCTGGCGAGCCTGCGGGCAGCGGCAGAGCGGCCGGGCGCGGGCGTCCTCGTCGTGACGCATTCCGATGCCGTCGCCCGCTCGTGTGATCGCGTGGTCGAGCTCACATGACCCTGGCGCCCAACGGGATACGGGTCTCCAGCGTTGTCCTGCTGGCCCTCGGATCCCTGCGACGCCACCTCCCGCGCGGGGTGGCGATCGGACTGGTGGCCGCGCTCGCCGCCGCAGCCGTTGTCGCGACCTCGGGCCGGACAGACGTGACACGAAGGGCGATTCTGGACCGCCTCGAAGCACCGAGCGCTCGGTTGATCACGATGACCAGCGCTGATCAGACGCTCGGCGGCCCGGCCGTGGTCGAGCGCATCGCCGCCCTCGACTCGGTCGAGTGGATCCTCGGACTGTCCAAGCCGGGTACCGTCGGCCGGAATCCCGCGCTGGGCAACCCCCGCACGGGCAACGCCGGCACGGCGGTCGGCACCCTTACGTATTGGGGCGACCTATTCGGCGGACCGCTTGTACGCCAGGTACGCGGCCGTGCGGCCGGGACCGGCGAGGCGCTCGTCGGCGAGCGAGCGTCTGTCGAGCTCGGGCTTGCCGACCACGTCGGCACGGTCGAAGATGAATCCCTTGGGGCCCTGGCGGTTGTCGGTGCGATCTCTGCCGGTGCCGCCGTCGACAATCTCAACGCCTACGTCCTGGTCCGCGGGGCCAGGAGCAGCGGAGGGCCCTATCAGCTGCTGGTTCTGGCGAAGACGTCATCCGCTGTCGAGCCGCTCGCCGACCTCTTGCCTGGATTGCTCGATCCCGCGCCCCGCCCACCGCTCGTTGAGCGAGCGAGCCAACTCGTCGCCCTCCAGGCGGACCTCGCGAGCGAGGTCGGTCAGCTCGACCTCGCCGTCCTGGCGGCATCGCTCGGCTCGAGCATGCTCGTGGTTGCCGTGATGGTGTATGCCTCGGGCCAAGATCGGCGTCGAGAGTTCGGTCTCCGTCGCTCCCAAGGCGCAACTCGGTCGACCATTGGCGTGCTCCTCCTGCTCGAGACGGGCGTCATGGCCACGCTTGGCGCGTTCATCGGTGCGGCGGTGGCCCTCGCCGCGGTGGCCGTCCAGACCGGCGCAACACCTGACATCGGACTCGCCCTGTCGGCGGCGACCCTTGTTGCGCTGACAGCCTGCCTTGGATCTGCGCCGCCCGCGCTCGTGGCGGCCTACCGGGAACCCCTGTACGTCCTTCGCGCCGAGTAGGCCACCGATCCCGACCCGGTCATCCGGGCTCACCACGAGCGCAAGCGCGCCGCCGGATCATGGGATCCAGGTCTAGGCGACGCCCGTCCGGCGGCGTCCGCCGCGTTCTCCACCCGACGATCCGCCGCGACCGCGGCCACCGCTTGACGGGCCGCCGGCGCCACGCGGCGCACGCAGCGGCTGCGCCTCAACGTCGCGGCGTGGCACGAAGCCCTCCTCGACGGTCCACGGGATTGCGCGCCGGAGCAGTCGCTGGACCCCCCGCAGCAGGTCCGCCTCGTCGATGCACACCAGGCTGACCGCATCACCGGTCAAACCGGCCCGACCGGTCCGCCCGATCCGATGGACGTAGTCCTCGGGGTTCCAGGGCAGCTCGAAGTTGACCACGTGCGGCAGGTCCTCGATGTCGAGGCCCCGGGCCGCGACATCGGTTGCCACGAGCACCCGGATCTCGCCCGCCTTGAACGCCTCGAGGGCCTTGGTCCGATCCGACTGCGCACGATCCGAGTGGATCGCCGTGGCCGCAACCCGGTGCCGGTCGAGCCATGACGCGAGACGCGACGCGGCGATCTTGGTCCGCGTGAATACCAGGACCTGGCGCCAGTCGCCCTCGATGATGAGGTGGGCGAGCAGCTCTTCCTTCCGGTCGCGGTCCACGGGGTAGACCATCTGGCGAACGGTCTCGGCGGCCGTCCCGTGGCGCGACACCTCGATCGTCTCGGGGTTGTTGAGGATCGATCCCGCGAGGCGCTTGATGTCGTCCGAGAACGTCGCCGAGAACAGCAGCGTCTGCTGACGGGCGGGGATCAGGTCGAGGATGCGGCGGATGTCGGGCATGAAGCCCATGTCCAGCATCCGGTCCCCCTCATCGAGGACGAGGATCTCAACTTGGGCGAGGTTGGCCGCGCGCTGCCCCACCAGGTCCAGGAGCCGGCCCGGCGTGGCGACCAGGATCTCGACCCCGGCGCGGAGCTCCTTGATCTGGGGGTCGAGCGGCACGCCGCCGTACACGACCGCGGACCGGAGCGGGACGTGGCGTCCGTAGGTCTTGACGGAGTCCGCGACCTGCACCGCGAGCTCGCGGGTCGGGGTGATCACCAGGCAGCGGACCGGGTGGCGCGCCGGTGAGAAGGACGAGTTGGCCTTGCCTCTCAGCCGGTCCAGGATCGGAAGCGTGAAGGCGGCCGTCTTGCCGGTGCCCGTCTGGGCGGCGGCCAGGACGTCCTTGCCGGCCAGGACCAGGGGGATCGCCCGCTCCTGGACGGGTGTCGGCTCCGTGTAGCCTTCCTCGGCGACGGTGCGCAGGAGGTCGGCGGAGAGCCCCAGCTCTTCGAATTGCAAGGCTGTTCGTGTTCTCCGTTGGCGTCCGCTGGCGGCGGGCGGCGGGCCTGCATTGCCCGGCGCGGCGCCCTCGCGAGACGGCCAGGGCGGCGGCAACCGCCGGACGGGGCCGAGCATACCCGACAATGCCACGCATGGGCGCACAGGAGACGCGGGCGACGGAGGTCGCAAGGCGGGCCGGGGTTGCGTATCGGCTGCATGAATATGCGCACGATGCCAGGTCAACGGTGCAGGCGGGCGGCCGGGGCTATGCGCTCGAGGCGGTCGCGGCGCTTGGCATCGACGCGGCACGGGTGTTCAAGACGATCGTCGTCAGCGTCGACGAGCGGCTGTCGCTGGCGATCGTGCCGGCGGATTCCGACGTCGATCTCAAGGCCGTCGCCGCCGCGCTCGGTGGGCGACGGGCGTCGGTCGCGACCGCCACCGAGGCGGAGAAGGCCACCGGCT
Organism: uncultured Chloroflexia bacterium; assembly: GCA_963772565.1. Taxonomy (GTDB): domain Bacteria; phylum Chloroflexota; class Limnocylindria; order Limnocylindrales; family CSP1-4; genus CAIXZV01. The sequence continues at coordinate 13,631 of CAVYXU010000045.1, read as the reverse complement.
ACGTGCTGGGCGGGATCAGCCCGCTGGGGACCCGGCGGGCGCTGCCGATCGCGCTGGATGCGTCGGCGATGGACCACGCCACGATCCACGTGTCGGCCGGGCGGCGCGGCCTCGAGATCGAGATCGCGGCGACCGATCTTGCCCGCGTGACGAGTGCCCGCGTGGCGCCGATCGCGAGGCGCAGCCCGGCGTGATGACGGCGGCTCGAGGGGCCGGAACTACCCGCTGATCTCCGCCCGCTCCGTCCACAGCGACGACACCAGGAGCGCCCCGATCAGCCACGCGACGACCACGATCACGGCCGTGTTGGCGTCGAGCGGCCCCGTCCCGGTGCGCTGGCCGCCCTCGACGCCCAGGCTGCCCGTCGAGATGAGCGCGCTCGCGGCATCGAACGGCAGCCAGCGGACCCAATCGCGCAGGAAGATGCCCGCGAACTGCTCCCCGAAGTACAGCCCGATGCCGACCCCGATGCCGGCGAGCTGGCTGCGGGCGATGGTCGCGATCGCGTAGCCGAGCGCCACGTTCATGCCGATCCCCAGCGAGCCGCGGAGGAACAGCTCGGGCAGGTCGCCGAGGGCCGCGCTGTCACCCATGCCGTCCAGCGGGACGCCGGCAGCGATGGCCCCGAGGGCCGCCGCGGCCACACCCACGAGGAACGTGGCGACGATCCCGAGGATCGCGAAGGTGACCACCCCGCCGTAACCGAGCAGCGTGTACCGCGTGCGGCTCTCACCACGCGCCACGGCGGCCTTGAGCGTTCCCCAGGACCATTCGGAGCCGGCAATCGCGGCCCCGTAGGTGACCGCCAGCAGCCCGCCCAGCCCGAGGATGAACGACAGGATGAACCGGTAGGCGCCCGGGAACGTGACCAGCAGCTTCGACTGGGCCCGGGCCTCCGGGTCCGCGACCTGTCCCGACGTCGCCCCTACGGCCACGAAGATCAGCACCAGCAACCCCGCCAGCAGCAGGAAGGTCACCCACGTCGCCGGGCGCCGGATCAGCTTGCGCAGGTTGGAGCGGAACAGCCTCATGACGACCACCCCGTGGGCTCGGGCCTGCGGCCGGGATCCGAGTCCCAGGTGACGGGCGGTGGCTGCGCAGATCCGTCCGAACCGGTCCCGACGTCGGGACCGGACCCGGTCAGGTCCAGGAACAGCGACTCGAGCGTGGTCCCACCCTCGATTCGCGAGGCGTACACACCGTTTTCGGCGAGCGCCCGGTTGAGCTCGGCGGATCGGTTCGGGTCGATCCTGACCGCCAGCCAGCCCGACTCGGGGCCGCCCTCCAGCTCGACCGTGCCCGCGCCAGCGACGCGCTCGATGACGGGGGCGGCCGTGACCACCTCGTCTGCGCCGACGCGGATCCGGACGGCACCCTCCTCGCGCAGCAGGGACTCGATGGTTCCCTCGCGGACCAGCCGGCCACGCGCGATGATCCCCACCACGTCGGCCAGCACCTGGACCTCGGACAGGATGTGGCTGGACACGAACACGGTCTTGCCCGCCGCGGCGAGGCGGCGGAGCGTGTCTCGCATGCCCACGATCCCGGCCGGGTCGAGCCCGTTCGCCGGCTCATCGAGCAGCAGCAGCTTCGGATCGCTGAGCAGCGCGCCCGCGATCCCCAGCCGCTGCTTCATCCCCAGCGAGTACCCGGACACCTTGTCGCCGGCGCGATCGCGAAGGTTGACCAGGGTCAGCAGCTCGTCGATCCGCCCGCGCGGGACGGGTGCGCCCGCTGCCGCGAGTGACCGGAGGTTCTCGCGCCCGGACAGGAAGGGGTAGAACGAGGGCGATTCGATCAGCGAGCCGATCTCGAACAGCCGCTGACGGTCGCGCCGCTGGTACGGGCGACCCAGCAGCTCAACCTGACCGGCGTCCGCGTGGATCAGGCCGGTGAGGATCCGCATCGTGGTCGTCTTGCCCGCGCCGTTGGGTCCCAGGAACCCGTAGACGACGCCGGTCGGCACCCGGAGGTCCAGCCCGTCGAGGGCGACCCGGTGTCCATACCGCTTGGCGAGTCCCTGCGTGGCAAGCGCCACGCCGCTCGAGTCCGTCACTGCGCCTCCCCGTCCGCGTGCGACCGGAACCGGTGCTGGTCGCGTGAGCGCACCCACCATACCAAGCCCGCTGCCCCGAGCTCGCCACCGTCGCCGTCGCAAACGACGACGTCGACCAGATGTTCATGATCGTGGCTGCGAAGAGACTATTTAGAAATTAGGTATTGACAAAAGAGCAAGCTGCTATTAGAAATAGCGAAGCACAGACAAACAAGCAGAAACAAGCGGCCGGCATTGCGGTCGCGGAGGGACCACCAATGATCGGAACGAACCGGGCAACGACCATCGCCCTGAACGGGCAGCGCCCCGCAGGCCTGATCGAGCGGCTCGCCGCCCGGATCCTGGCGCCGGCGGCTCTGGCGGCGAACGGCGGGGACGCCGTCTTGCCGACCGGGCACGAGCTTCACGGCCGCCCCGCGGATCGGATCGCCGGCGCCGACGACAGCTGGTCCCAGGGCCGCTGGGCCAGGCTCGCCTGACCGTCGCCCGAAGCGCACCTGTAGACACGAACGAACCAACGAGGCCGAGACCAACCATGGCACACGACGTCATCGCCACCTGTCCCGTCTGCACGCACGAGCTGCTCGTCACCCGACTGCGCTGCGGCGAATGTGGCACCACGATCGAGGGCGAGTTCGGCGTCGGCCGGTTCGGCCACCTGACCCGCGAGCAGACGTCGCTGCTGGAGAGCTTCCTCCGCAGCCGCGGCAACCTGCGGGACATGGAGCGCGAGCTCAGCATCAGCTACCCGACCGTGCGGGCCCGGGTCGAGGCGCTCGTCAGGGCCCTCGGCTTCGGGCCGCGCGACGAGGCGGATCCGGCGCCGGCCGCCGAGGGCACGACGCCCGATGGAGATGACCCCGCCGCCGGACGGCGCGAGATCCTCGAGCGCCTGTCGCGCCACGAGCTGAGCGCCGAGGACGCCGCGGCGGCGATCCGGGCGCTCGGTGGAGCAGGATCGTGACCGAGACGACGAGCAGCGATCGCGCGATCCGCGAGATCCCGCTGGCACCGGGCGGCGCCGTCGAGGTCTCGCTCACGTCCAACGAGCTGCGCCTGCGGGGAGCGGATACGGACCGTGTCGTCGTGCGGACCCGTGACGGCGAGGCCATCGACGACCACATCGTGATCGAGCCGTTCGCCGACGGCGTGCGGATCAAGGACGCGGTCGCCGACTTTCGGCTGGGACCCCTGCGCATCGCCACCCGGGGAACGGCGGACCTGGACATCGAGGTGCCGCGCACCGCGCGGGTCAGCGTGCGGACGCTGAGCGGGGATGTCGACGCGTCCGGGATCGGCGCCGGCAGCCGCTGGGCCTCGGCGTCGGGAGACCTCCGGCTCCGGATCGAGGGCGGCGAGGTGGCCGCGGAATCGATGTCCGGGGACATCACGATCGACAGCCCGACTCGCATCGAGGCCACGGTGCTCTCGGTCTCGGGCGATGTCCGCATCCGGGCACCGGAGCTGGCGAGCCTGCGCGTGTCGACGACGAGCGGCGACGTGGACGTCGCGGCTGCCCTGGCCGTGGGGCCGGAACACAAGATCAACGCCGTCAGCGGCGATGTGCAGCTGGCAACCGGCAGCCAGGTCCGCCTCGAGGCGCAGACGCTGACCGGCGACGTGCGGTCCACGGTCAAGCACCGCGCAGAAGGCGGTCGCGGCCGGCGCACCCTGGTGGTGGGCGATGGTCGCGTGCACGTCACCGTGCGCACGATGTCCGGCGACGTCCGGCTGCGCGAGGGTCCCGCGGCACCTGCCACACCCCCGCCGGTGCCCGTCAACGCAGCGACTCATGCCGGGCCGGCGTCCCCGCAGAACCCCCCGGCCGATCCCGGCGTGGTCGTGGCCGAGGCGGCCGCGGCGCCCAACCTCGTCCGCGCCGACGCTCCGCCGACCACGGGTTCGGTGACCGGGACGGAGAGCCAGGCGGATCGTGGCGAGGCAGCCCGCCTCGACATCCTGCGGGCCCTTGAGCGCGGTGAGCTCGACATCGAAACGGCGTCGAGCCGGCTGGCGGCGATCGACGACGCCGGACCGCGGCACTACCGAGGGTGGTTCTGATGGACGCCGATGCCCTGCAGCAGATCCTCAACCTCGTCGCCGAGGGTCGCCTCACGGCCGACGAGGCGGCCCCGCTCCTGACCGCGCTCGAGGCGGAGGGCCCGAGTCGCCCTTCGTTCGCCGAGCCCCCCGGTGGCTTCGGGCACAACCCGCCGCCGGGATCGCGACCGGGCGGACGCGCAGCGCCGGGTGCGCCGGGCGCGACCACGCTCCGGATCGAGGTCCGCGACCACGGCCGTCCAGTCGTCAACCTCAGGCTGCCCATCGCCGTCGGACGGTTCGCCCTGGACCGCGTCCCCGGCCTGTCGGGCGACCAGGTGGCCCGTGTCCGCGAGGCGCTCGGCTCCGGCATCCGCGGTCCCGTCATCGAGGTCGACGATGACGGCGACGGCGTCCTGATCGTCCTCGAATGAGCGCCATCGCCGGCGTGCGGAATCTCTCGATCCTGCGCGCCCTCTCCGTCCGCGACTTCCGCCTCCTGTGGGCCAGCGAGGCCGTGTCCGTGGTCGGGGACCAGTTCCACCTGATCGCGTTGTCCTGGCTCGTGATCTCGCTGACCGGCTCGGGCCTGGCCCTCGGGATCGTGCTGATCGCCGTCGGGGTGCCACGGGCGTTGCTGATCGTCCCGTTCGGCGTGCTCGCGGACCGCCGGCCCGCGCGCGGGATGATGCTGGCGGCACACCTCGTGCGCGGGGCCATCGTCGGCGCGATCGCCCTGCTCGCCGCCATCGACGCAGCGTCGATCCCGGCGCTCGCGGTGCTGGGAGTCCTGTTCGGCGCCGCCGATGCCCTCTACATGCCCGCGCAACAGGCATTCCTGCCGCGAACGGTGAGCTCGGATCGGCTCCCGTCGGCGAACGCCCTGCTCCAGGGAACGCTCCAGCTGTCCGCGATCATCGGACCGCCGGCGGCCGGTGTCATGATCGCGATTGCCGGAACGAGCGCGGCCTTCACCGTGGATGCCGTCTCGTTCGCGGTGGCGGCCGTGTTCGTCGCCCTGATCTCGACGGCCGCCCGGGCCGCCACAACCGGCCCGGTCGAGTCCGCGGGCGCCGTCCCGGATGCCGGCTCGTCGCGCGCCGCCGCGTCACCGGCGCCGGCAGCCCAGCCGCCCGAGGGGTTCCGGGCTGCCCTCATGGGTGGGCTGCGCTACGTCGCCGCCGATCCGGCCATCCGGACGATGATGCTGATCTCGTTCGTGCTCAACTTCTCATTCAGCGGTCCCGGCGCGATCGGTGCACCCTGGCTCGCCAGCCAGCGGTTTGCCGCCGGTCCGACCGGGCTCGGGTTGATGGAGGCCGGGTGGGCAGTGGGGGCCCTGATCGGGATCCTGGCCGCAGGCAGCGTCAGGCTGGATCGTCAGGGTCGCGTCATCCTGGCCGGACTTGCCGTGTCCGGCAGCGCGATGGCCCTCGTCGGTGTCCTGTACTGGCTGCCGGGGGTGATCGTGATGCTGGCCGTGATGGGCGTCGCGATCGGGTACACGAACATCATCGCCATGTCCTGGCTCCAGGCGCGCGTCGATCCCGGCATGGTCGGGCGCGTGATGGGCCTCGTGATGCTCATGTCATTCGGGATCACGCCGCTCTCGATCGGGCTCGCCGGCGCGCTCGTCGACGTCAACGCCACGGCCATGTTCGTCGGTTCCGGGGCGCTGGTGCTCCTGACCACCGTTGGTGCGTTGGCGGTCCGGTTCCCGGAGCTGTTCGACGCACCCGCTCCGATCCTGGAGCGGGCCGCGGGCGCCGCCTGAGTCGTGCGCGTCCGCGCCGGACGTCACGCGGCCCGGCTCGCCCAGTACGCCTCGGACCGGATGGCGTCCGCCGGGACGCCTTCGGCCGCGAGGACCGCGCGGACGGCATCGACCATGCCCGGGTTCCCGCATACGAACGCGACGGATGCCTCCGGATCCGCGGCGTGCTCGTCGAGGACGGCCGGAAGCAGCGCATCGACCCGGCCCGACGCGCCGCGCCAGCCGGCGTTCCGCGGGTCGTCCGGCCTGGAGACCGCCGGCACGTACGCGATCCTGCGCCGCGCCGCCAGGGCCTGCAGCCGGTCGCGGTAGGCAAGATCCTCGGCGCGGGCGACCCCGTGGACGACGATCGGCCGATGATCCGGCGGGCCGTCGGCCCGCTCTCGCAGGTGGGTCTCGAGCATCGCCATCAGGGGCGCGATGCCGGTCCCGGTGGCGATGTACAGGGGTCGGCGGGGATCATCGCGCTCGGCGACGAAGCGGCCCTTCGGGCGGCCGAGGTGGGTGCGGTCGCCCACGGCCATCCGCCACATCCGCGGCGTCAGGGCACCACCCGGCACGAGCCGGACAAGGAACTCCAGCGCGTCGTCCTCACCGCGGGGTGACGCGGTCGAATACGGGCGCTGGAGGAGGTGCCCGTCGCCGGCAAGGCCGAGGGCGAGGTACTGGCCGGGCTCGAACGCGGGGGCCCCGGCGTCGGGCCGGAGCCGCAGCCGCATGATCGATGCGGTCAGGTCCTCGCGCTCCACCAGCGTGGCGTTGGGAATGACCTGGTCAGCGGCGGTCCGGCGCGGGGGTGGCGGGCGCCGGTGCCCATGGGTGTCAGCCACGTCACGCCGCCGGGACGAGGTCGTCCACCACGGAGCGAGCGGCGGCGGGATCCGAGAACCAGGTCGCATCGACCCAGGCGAAGTCCGCCTGATCGCCGGGCAGCCGGTTGGCCGCGATGATCGCCCCGTTGGGGCACGCGGTCTCACACGAGCCGCAATCGATGCAGCCCTCGGGATCGATGTACATCTTGCGATCGACGGACAGGTCGCCCCAGATGCAGTCGACGGGGCACACGTCCACGCATGCCTGGTCGGATTGGTCGACGCACGGAGCGGCGATGACGTAGGCCATGGCGGACCTCCTCGAGACGAGGGCCCTGGTGGGCCAGTGAGTCGAGCGTCGTCGACGGCCGTGTGATCAGCCTGTGCGGAGCTTGTGAGATCCCTCAGCCGGCAGCACGACCGTGAACCGGGCGCCACCCCCGGACGGCGCGGATGCGCGGATCGACCCGCCGTGCGCATCGACGATCCGGCGCGCGATCGAGAGGCCGAGGCCCGTCCCGCCGGAGCCGTGGCGCGTGGTACCGGACAGGCGCGTGAACGGCTCGAAGATCCGCTCGAGCTCGGCATGCGGGATGCCCGGCCCCTGGTCCATCACGTCGATGGTTGCGTTGCGACCGTCGCCCACGACCCGGACGGCGACCACGCGGTCGGCCGGTGAGTGATCGATCGCGTTGTCGATCAGGATCAGCAGCAGCTGCACGAGGCGCCCTCGGTCCGCGGTCGCGGGCACCGGTCGGGGCGCCTCCAGCTCGAGCCGGACCCCACGCTCCGCCGCGAGCGCGCTCGCACCCCGGACCACCTCGGCTGCCAGCGCGGCGACGTCCAGCGAGACGGGTGCCAGCGTCGTCCGCGTCTCATCCCATGCAGCCAGCTGGAGCAGCTCGCCCACCAGGCCGCCCAGGCGATCGGCCTCGGCGATGACATCGGACAGGAGCGGCGCCCCGTCAGACGCGACCAGGCGCTCGCGCTCGAGCACCTCGGCGTTGGCCCGGATCAGAGCCGCGGGGGTCCGCAGCTCGTGCGAGGCGTCCGCGACGAACCGGCGCTGCGCCTCGAAGCCGTCGCGGATCGGCGCCAGGGCGCGCCCGGTCACGACCAGCGTGATGAGCGCCGCGGCGACGAGCCCCATCGCACCCACGGTGATCACCGCGAGGACGAGGCTGTCCGACTGGCTGTCGTGGAGGTCGAGGATGAAGCCGCCCTGGACGAAGCCGACCAGCGTGCCATCGTGCGTCAGGGGCACCGTCAGCAGTCGCAGGCTGTGGCCGCCCGCCCGGATCGTCCGGAGGTCCTGGCCGGCGGTCGTGGCCGCGGGCAGCGCACCGGCATCCGGAAGCCCGGGCAGCGTGCTGCCGGTGCGGTTCTGGACGACCGCTCCGTGCTGGTCGAGGACCAGCAGCACCGTATCCGCCGCCGCCGGCTGCTGCTCGTCCGGCTCCTGGCCCTCATCGCTCGCCGGAAGCTCGCCCGAGAGCGACGCCACGGTCGCGTCGACGGCGGTCCCGAGCGCCCGGTCCACATCGGCATCGAGCGCGTTGAGGCCCATCACGGCGGTCGCCGCCCCGACGCCCACGACGAGGAGCGTGAGCAGGGCCAGGGTCACGACGAACAGCCGGCGACGCGTGGCGCGCAGCAGACGGTCGGTCGGGCTCATCGCCATCGGACGTCAGTCCCCGGCGCGGAGCGTGTAGCCGACGCCGCGAACAGTCCGCAGGCGGTCGGCGCGGTCGAGCTCGCCCAGCTTCTTGCGCAGGTACGAGACGTACAGGTCGACGACGTTGGAGTAGACGTCCGGCTCGGCGCCCCAGACCTGGTCGAGGATCTGCTGGCGCGTGACGACCTGGCCGGCGTGGCGGATGAAGAAGCCCAGCAGCGCGAACTCGCGGGCGGAGAGGTCGACCGTCCGGTCGCCCACCTGCGCGACATGGCGAAGCTCGTCCAGGGCGAGGTCGCCGGCGGCCATGTGCGTGTCCGCGGGCGTCGCGGGCCGGCGCGAGAGGGCGCGGATCCGGGCGAGCAGCTCCGAGAACGCAAACGGCTTGGCGAGGTAGTCGTCGGCGCCGGCGTCGAGGCCGGCGACGCGATCGTCGACCGATCCCAGCGCGGTCAGCATCAGAACGGGGGTCGCGATCCCCTTGGCGCGCAGCAGCCGGAGGACGGTGAATCCGTCGATGTCCGGCAGCATCCGGTCGAGCACCACGACGTCGTGCGGCCCGGTCTCGGCGAGCGCCATCGCGCTGACCCCGTCGGGGGCGATGTCGACCACGTGGCGCTCGGCCACGAGGACCCGCTTGATCAGGGCCGCCATCTTCGGTTCGTCTTCGACCACCAGGACACGCATCGTCGGCATTGTGCGGGTGGACAGGCGCCCGGTCGAGGGCCGGACGCCTTGTCTGTGGGCTTTCTCATCCGGGCCTCACCGCTGCGTCACGGCGTGCGGCGATGCTGAAGGCACGCACCACCACCTCGCAGAGGTTCCCCACCCATGATCCATCGCGTCGCGCTATTTGCCGGCTCGCTCGTCGCCGCCCTGACCCTGGCCGTGGGCCTTGTCGTCGCCGGCGTGGCTCCGGGCGCGGGCCCGGTCGACGCCCAGCCTGCAGCCCCGGCCGCGGCGACGGCCGCCGCTCCCGCGGCCCCCACGTTCCAAGTTGACCTGGTCTACGTCGCCCCGCCCGTGGCGCCGCAGGACGTCACGGTGACCAGGACCGTCACCGCGTCGCGCCAGGGCGACGACGGCGACAACGAGCGCGAAGGTGACGACTGATGCCCGAGCCGCGACACCCCGAGGGCAACCCCCCCGGCCGGACCTCCTCGCGCCATGCCGGACGCGCGCATCCCGCGCGCGAAGCCTGACGCGAAGCCCATGCGCCTCCTCGTCGGGCTGGCGGGGATCGCCTCGGCATCCGCGTTGACCAGCGCGCTCCTGCCGTCGGTGACCCCGGCGCCGGTGACAATGACGGACGTCACGACCGTGGCCGACGCCTCGGCGGTTGCGACCCAGTCGGTGGTCCATGTCACGCGCGTCGTCGTTCTCCAGCCGGGCCAGACGGCGCCGCCCCAGGCATCCGTCGTGATCCCGCCGACCCCGACGCCACGTGTCACGGTCGTGACGACGACCCGCCAGTCGGGAACGCCGAGATGACCACCAGCGCCATGATGCGCGCCACTGTGACGGCGCCCGACACGATCGAGCCGGTGTCCGCCGCGGTGCCGATGATGGGCGGCCGCGTGTCGGTCCACCTCATCGACCGCGGCGATCCCGCGGTGCTGGCGGACGCCGCGACCCGGATCCTCGACCGCGTGGCCGCATGGGCCGATCGCCTCACCCGCTTCTCGGCCGACTCGGAGCTGAGCCGGCTCAACGACGCACCCGGGCACCTGGTCCCGATAGGCCCGACCCTGACCGCCGTCCTCGACTGGGCGCGCCGGGCCGAGGGTCTGACCGACGGGCTGGTCGATGCCTCGCTGCTCGACGAGCGGCTGCGGGCCGAGACCGGGCGAGACGTGAGCGACTCGCGGAATGGCCGTCCGGCTTCGGCGTCGCGTCGCTGGTCGCTCGACCGGCGGCCCCGAGGCGCCGTCGTACGCCGCGAGCCGGGCGTCCGGTTCGACCTCGACGGCGTCGCCAAAGGCTGGCTCGCCGACCGCGCCCTCGCGCTCGCACCGGCCCGGTCCGCGATGGTCGACGGCGACGGCGACATCGCCGTCCGCGTCGCCCCCGGTGACCACTGGCCGATCGGCATCGCGGATCCGCGGACGCCCGGCAGCACGCTCGCCGTGCTCGATCTCCGTCCTGACCGGGATGCGCCGGTCGGCATGGGCATCGCGACCTCCGGCACCAGCGTCCACCGATGGAGCCACGGCGGCCGGTGGGCGCACCACCTCATCGATCCGCGGGTGCTTCGCCCTGCGGACACCGACGTCGTGCAGGCCACCGTGCTCGCTGCGACCGCGCGCGAGGCCGAGGCCTGGGCCAAGGTCGCGGTGATCCGCGGCAGCGCCGGCGCGTTCGCGGCGCTCGACCAGCCCGGCGTCCGCGGCCTGCTCCTGCTGACCGATGACGGCGACCTTCGCGCAACCCCGGGGATGGTCCGATGGCTGGCGTGAAATTCCGCGGCCTGGATCCCGGTACGGGGCTGGCCCGCTGGGGCCTGGCGGCGGTCGCGGTCGGGATCGTCGCCGGTGCGACGGGGCCCGGTGCGATCCGAGGGTTCGGCACGGTCCTCGAGACCAACAGCGCGAGCCTGCCCTGGCTGTTCGAGCGGCTGTTCGCATTCCTCGCATACCTCGCGGTGACGGGCTCGGTCGTGTACGGGCTGCTGCTGTCGACCAAGCTGCTTGACGCGATCGCCCACCGGCCGATCAGCTTCTCGCTCCACCAGGACCTGGCGGCGTTCGGGCTCGGGCTGGCGGGGATCCACGGGATCCTCCTGGGCCTCGACCGGACCGTCCCGTTCTCGCTGGCACAGATCCTGGTCCCGGGAATGTCGCCGCACGCGCCGCTGGCCGTCGGCGCGGGGCAGGTCGCGCTGTACCTGATGGTGATCGTGACCGCGAGCTTCTACGTCCGCCGCCACATCGGGCAGCGCGCCTGGCGGACGCTCCACTACCTGACCTTCCTCGCCTTCCTCGGCGCGACGGCCCACGGCATCGCGTCGGGGACGGACAGCGGTTCGGGCTGGGCGCAGGCGATGTACATCGGGTCGGCGGTGACCGTCGGCTTCCTGCTCACCTACCGGATCGTGGTCTCGGTCGCGGGCCGTCGGAGCGCTGGAGCCACGGGCATGGCGCGTAGCACCAGCTCAGGTTCCGGACGCCGCCTCGTGGCGATGCCACCGAACACCGAAGCCGCCTAGATCGAGAGCCGGCGTCCCGGCATCCGCGACCAGGTGGACGGCCGGCAGCGACGACGCCGGCGACCCGGCGGCCTGACCGCCCAGCTCGATGACCTGACCCCCGGCCTGGGCGCGATGGTCATCGTCGAACGCCAGACCAATCGTGGACGCCCACGCGCCCGTGGTGACCACCGGGTCCCCGACCGGGATCTCCAGCCCGGCGAGCCGGACGCGCCCGCCCACCGGGTGGCGGAACGCGGCTCGCTCCGCCATCGCGGCATCGCCCCACTCGGCACCGCGGTACTCGTGCTCGATCAGGAACGGCGGCTCGGGCCGTTCCCGGTCCGCTCGTCCGGGCTCCGGGAACGCGGTGATCCAGCGCACGATCTCGCCGTCGGGGCGGATCCGCTGACCCGCGATGGGCACCCCGATCGAGGAACCGGCCGCTCGCAGCCGTGCCGTCTCCGCGCCGATGTCGTCGACCGCGATCGCGAATGTCGCCAGCCCTTCCCGGCCCTCGTCCAGCAGGGACAGGGCGGCCCGGCCGACGGCGAACGAGGACGCCAGCACCATCGCCCGGTCGAACACGCCGATCAGCTCGAGGTAGCTGTCGCCGAGGAAGGCGAGCCGGTTGAACGTCCCGCCATGGTCGTGCCGGCCGCCGCCGGTGAACACCAACCCGAGGTCACGCTCGATGGCGGCCGCGGCCGCATCCGGGTCCCGGACCGCGATGACGAGGTGATCGATCCCCAGCAGCATCGAGCGATCGTAGCGTCGGGCGGCGCCCGGCGGCCCGGGACACCGTACGATGGGTGCATGAGCCCGCCCGTGCCGCCCGACCAGCTCCCGTTCACCGGCAATGCCGAGGCCGATTCGCTGCTCGCAACCGATCCGCTTGCCCTGCTGATCGGCTTTGCGCTCGACCAGCAGGTCACCGTCCAGAAGGCCTTCGCCGGGCCATTCGAGCTGCGCCGCCGGATCGGGTCGCTCGACGCCGCGAAGATCGCCACCATGGATCCCGAGGCGCTCGATGCCGCCTTCCGCACCCCGCCGGCCCTCCACCGCTTCCCGGGCAACATGGCCAAGCGGGTGCGGGACCTGTGCGCCGCGATCGCCGACGGATACGGAGGCGACGCGAGCCGGATCTGGTCCGAGGCCGTGGACGCGCGCAACCTCCACGCCCGGCTGATCGCGCTGCCGGGGATCGGCGAGATGAAGGCCGGCACGATCATCGCGCTGCTGGGCAAGCGCTACGGGATCAAGCCCGCCGGCTGGGACGACGTCGTCCCGTCGCACCCGACGCTTGGCGACGTGGACTCGCCGGAGGCGCTGGCCGAGTACCAGGCCGGCAAGCGGGCGCGCAAGGCCGAGCTGCGGGCGCAGGCGAAGGCCTGATGTCGATCGAGGATGTCCTCGCCGTTGCGGCAACCGCGTGGGGCCTCGTCATGGGGCTGGCGCCCACGATGCAGATCCGGCGCATGTTCCAGACCGGGTCCAGCCGGGACGTGTCGCTCGGCTATCTCGGCCTGCTCACGCCGGGGTTCGTGCTGTGGCTGGCCTACGGGATCTCGATCGGCAACGGCCCGGTCATGATCACGAACACCGTGTCGCTCACGTTCATGCTGATCACGATCGCGATCGCCTGGTCGTTCCGTCGCCGCCAGGACCGGGCGTCCGGCGAGCCGGTCAACGCGCGACCGGACCCGGCGATCGAGCCGACCACCGAGCCCGGGGAAGCGGCGCCCCCGCGCAGTGTCACCGAGCCCGGGGTCGCGGCGCCCCCGCGGTAGGGACGCCGCGCCCGCCCGGAGTCAGCCCTCGGCCGGCATCAGCGGCTGTAGATCCGCAGACGAGCCGGGTGCACCATCAACCCGCCAGGTGGGCGGGTCGGGTGTCCACCGAAGGATGTCACCCGGCTGGCAATCGAGCACTCGACAGATCGAGTCCAGGGTGGTGAACCGGATGGCCCGGGCGCGCCCGTTCTTCAGGACGGCGACGTTCGCGGGGGTGATGCCGACGGCGGTGGCAAAGTCACCCACCGACATCTTGCGTCGGGCGAGCATGACGTCGAGCTCCACGACGAGGGCCAT
>CAVYXU010000044.1:0-9392 GCA_963772565.1 uncultured Chloroflexia bacterium | reverse complement strand
TCGGCCTCGATCCCGACGTGGCCCCGCACCTCGAGGTCGTGAGCGCCGAGACCCTCGCCGACGAGACCCGGCTCAGCACACCCCCGGAGGACGCGCAGACGGCGACCGTCAGCCTCGAATTGGGCGAGGTGCATATCGCCCTCCGCCGCACCGGACGAGGCGATTGAACCGGTGACCACCCCCGAGATCCATCGGTCCGCGTCGGGCGGCGGCATCGAGGACGGGCTCGAGGACGAACCCACGTCGGAGGCGGCGCCGGCGCCCGGGCGACCGTGGACGCGCCCGTCGCGCGGGCGCTGGCTGCTGTTCGCCGTGCTGGCAGCGGTGATCGTGGCGGCGGATCAGCTGGCCAAGGCGTGGGTCGTCGGGAACCTTGCGCAGGGCGAGGGGTTCGAGGTGCTGGGTGACTGGGTGCGGATCATCCACTGGCGCAACTCCGGGATCCTGTTCGGGATGCTGCCGCAATCCGGCGGCGCGTTCGCGGTCGCGTCGCTCGCCGTCGCCGGGCTCATCGTGCTGTACCACGCCAGGGCCGGACGGGGGTTGGTCGTCACGCTGGCGCTCGGCCTGTTGCTGGGCGGAGCGATCGGCAACCTGATCGACCGGGTGCACTATGGATCGGTGATCGACTTCGTGGACATGGGGATCGGCGCCTGGCGGTTCTACACCTACAACGTGGCCGACGCCGCCATCTCGACCGCGATCGTCATGCTGCTGGCGACGGCGGCATTCCCGCGGATCGGCGAGTGGAGGCTCGATGGCTGAGCCGCGCGAGCCAGGCGACCCTGACCTGCCCGAGACGGTCGAGGTGCTGCCGGACGACGACGAATTCGACGGTCTCGACGATCCGGATCCGGGCCTGCCGCCCGAGCAGGTGGCGCCGTCGATCCCGCCCGGGCCGAGGCGGCTGGTCATCCCCGAGGGCGAGATCGTCCGGCGGGTCGACCGGTTCGTCGCCGACCGGACCGGGCTGTCGCGATCGTTCGTCCAGCGCCTGATCTCCGACGGCCGGCTGGTCGATGACGATGGCCGGCGCCTGCGCGCGAACTCCGAGGTCCGGGGCGGCGCCGTCACGCTCGAGGTCCCGCCGCCGGAGATCCCGTATCACCTCGAGCCGGACCCGACGATCGAGGTGCCGGTGGTCTACGAGGACGACGACCTGCTGATCGTCGACAAGCCGGCCGGTCTGGTGGTGCACCCGGCGCCGGGACACTGGCGCGGCACGCTTGTCAATGCGCTGCTGGCCAGGGGGGACCGGTATGGCGGGATCGCCGGGGTCGCCAGGCCGGGGATCGTCCACCGGCTCGATCGGGACACGTCCGGCCTGCTCATCGTGGCCAAGAACGACGCAGCCCAGTCGTCGGTGATGGCACAGCTCAAGGCGCGGCGGGTGCGCAAGACGTACCTCGCCCTCGCCCTCGGCTCGGTCTCGGCCGCGTTGGGCAGGATCGAGGCACCCATCGGGCGTGACCCCAGGGACCGCAAGCGAATGGCGGTGGTGTCCAACGGCCGGCGCGCCGTGACCGGGTACCGCGTACGCGAGCGGTTCGCCGGCTGGACGCTGCTCGAGCTGGACCTCGTCACCGGGCGCACGCACCAGATCCGGGTGCACCTGACGGCGCTCGGCCACCCGGTCGCGGGCGACCCCGTGTACGGGACCGGGACGTCGCGCCGGGGCCCCGACGGGCTCGAGCGGTTGTTCCTCCACGCCTGGCGGCTGGAGCTCGTCTCGCCCGCGTCCGCACGACTGGTCCGGGCCGAGGCCCCCCTGCCGGACGCGCTCGAGTCCGTGCTCGAGGATCTGCGAGGTGCGGAGACAGCGCACGGGCCGCATGCCCCGGGCGGCGTCACGTGACGGAGCCCGAGGTCCTGCTCGGGGCGCCGGGGGCGCTGCTGGTGATCATCAGCGGGCCCTCGGGTGTGGGCAAGGACACGATCATCGAGGCGCTGGCGATGCGCGAGCGGCTTCCGGACTACCACTACGTCGTCACCTGCACCACGCGACGGCCCCGGCCAGGCGAGATCCCCGGCGTCTCGTACCAGTTCGTCAGCCAGCAGCAGTTCCGGGCGTTGCGCGAAGCCGGTGAGCTGCTGGAGGCGAACCAGGTGCATGGCAACTGGTACGGGACGCCGCGTCGCGATGTCGCCCGGGCGCTGGCCGAAGGCCATGACGTGATCCTCAAGATCGACGTCCAGGGCGCGCGAGTGGTCAAGGACCGCGTCCCGGACGCGCTGCTCGTGTTCCTCGTCCCGCCGTCGCTGGAGGCGCTGTTCCAGCGCCTGCGATCCCGCGCAACCGAAACCGCCGACGAGCTCGAGATCCGCCAGCGAAACGCGGCGATCGAGCTGGCGCGACAGGGCGACTACGACCGAGTGGTCGTCAACGAGACCGGCGAGGTGGACCGGACCGCCGCCGAGATCGAGGCGATCATCGAGCAGGAGAAGCGACGCAACGGCGACCGGCAGATCCGGATCGCCTGACGCCGGTGTTCCCGACCGTGCCTCGCGACGCGTCACCCGCCGACGGCGGGATGCAGCTGGTCGAGGTGGCGGTCGACGCGCCCGCCGGGCCCGGACCGCGAACCTACACCTACCTCGTGCCGGCGGGGATCGGGGACCTCGCCGCCGGTGAGCCCGTGCTCGTGCCATTCGGTCGCGGCGGCCGGCAGGCGATCGGGGTGGTGGTCGGCCCCGGGGCGCCACCGGCCGGGGGGGAGCTGCGGCCCATCGTCGCCCGGGTTCGCAGCGACGGGGCGCTGCTGCCGCCGCTGGCGATGGCGTTCGCCGGCGTGCTCGCAGACCGCTACCTGGCCCCGCTGGCGATGGTCATCCGGGCGATGCTCCCCCCGGGCATGCTCGAACGTCTCGAGCTGGTCGCCGAGGTCACGCCGGCCGGCGAGGCCCGGCTCGGTACGAAGTCCGCGGAGCTGGCGCCCGCGGAGGTCGACCTGCTGGACGAGCTGACCGGTCGCGCCCGGCCGGTCCGTGAGCTCGCCACGCCCGAAGGCCGGGCGGCGCTCCTTCGCCGTCTCCACGCACTGGCGGCCGAGGACCTGGTGGATCTCACCTGGACGCTCGTCAGCGCGGCGGTGGGGCCCAGGTTCGAGCGACGGCTGTGGCTGACCCCTGCCGGCGTGGATGCGGTCGCCGTCCTGCGAGCTGGCGACCGGATCGCCGGACGCCAGCTCGGCCAGCGCCAGCGGGAGGCGCTCGACGCCATCGCCGACGCCCGGGCCACGATCGATTCGGGCCTCGCGGCGCCGCCGCTCGCGGAGCAGTTCGGCGCCGGCGCGCTGGCCGGCCTGGTCCGCCGGGGCCTCCTGCGAGCCGAGATTCGCGAGCGTCCGCGGCGCCCCCTCGCGGGCCGTCCGCCGGGACTGCGCGGCGCGCGACCAGCCGGGGCTGCGCTCACGGGGGAGCAGGCGACGGCCGTCGAGCTCGTGCGCGCCGCCATCGAGTCCCGCGATCCCACGCCGATCCTCCTGGACGGGGTGACCGGCGGCGGCAAGACGGCGATCTACGTCGAGGGTCTGGTGTCATGCCTCGCCGGCGGGCGCCGGGCGGTCGTGCTGGTCCCGGAGATCGCCCTCGCGACACCGATCGTGGACCGCCTGCGAGCGGAGCTCCCGGTCCGCGTGGTCGTCCTCCACTCGGGGCTGGGGGAGGGGGAGCGCGCCGACGAGTGGCGTCGCGTTCGGGCCGGTGAGGCGGACATCGTGGTCGGGACGCGGACGGCCCTGCTGGCGCCGCTCGATGACGTGGGCCTGATCGTGGTCGACGAGGAGCACGATCCCGCCTACAAGAGCGATCGGACGCCCCGGTACCAGGCGCGTGACGCGGCGATCGCGCTGGGCGCACTCGCCGGCGCCGCCGTCGTGCTCGGCAGCGCCACCCCATCGGTGGAGAGCGTCGGTCACGCCCGGGCGGGACGGTACCGCCGGGTGCAGCTCCCGACGCGGCCCACGGGGATGGCGCCCCAAGTGACGGCGATCGACCTGCGAGCCGAGCTTGCCGCCGGCAACCGCGGCCTCATCTCGGACGCCCTGGCGGACGCCCTGGCGGCGCTCGATCGCGACCACGGGGATCGCGCCATCCTGGTGATCAACCGCCGTGGCACCGCGTCGGTGGTCATCTGCCGCGACTGCGGTCACGTCCAGTCGTGCCCCGATTGCGAGCGTCCGCTCGTGTACCACCAGGCCGGGACCACACTTCGATGCCACCACTGTGGCCGCGCCTGGCCGTCGGCGGTGCGCTGCCCGTCCTGTTCGTCGCCGCGTATCCGCTACCTCGGCGGGGGCACGGAGCGGATCGAGCGCGAGGTGCGCGCACGCTTCCCGGAGCTGCGGGTGGGCAGGCTGGATCGTGACGTGGTCGAGCGCAGGGGGGCGGCGGTGCGGGTCCTGGACGCGTTCGCGGACGGGCGGCTCGACGTCCTCGTCGGGACCAGCCTGGTCACCAAGGGCATCGACATCCCGGAGGTGACCCTGGTCGGGGTCGTGTCCGCGGACGTCGCCCTCAACCTTCCCGATGAGCGCGCCGCGGAGCGGACCTACCAGCTGCTGGCGCAGGCGGTGGGCCGCGCGGGCCGGGGCGACCGACCGGGGATCGCGCTGATCCAGACCTACCGGCCCGAGCACCGGGCGATCCGCGCCGTCGTCGAGGGCGATGCCACCGCCTTCTACGACGAAGAGCTGGCGATGCGGGAGCGGTTCGGGTCACCGCCGTTCGGCCGGCTGATCAAGCTCAGCGTCGGGCTCGCGGACCGCGAGGCCGCCGAACGTGAGGCGACGGCGACGGCCGGACGGCTCCGGGATCGCGCACGGGACCTTGCGCTCCCCGTCCAGGTCGTCGGACCCGCACCGGCGTATGTCGCCCGGCGCGCCGATCGCTGGCGGTACAACGTCGTGCTCCGCGGCCCGGATCCGGCGCTGCTGCTCAGCCCGCCGCCGGGCGCGCCGTGGTCCATCGACGTCGACCCCGAGAGCCTCCTCTGAGCGTCGAGGACCGGCCGTCGGGCCCGGGGGGCTGGACGGCAATTGGCAGGAGTCGACCCGCCTGTGACAATGGGGGTGCACCCGATCGATACCACAGCATGCCCGCAAGGAGGCACTGATGACCGAACACCATGACCTGGAGACCACACCGCCCGAGACGGCGGCAGCCCTCCCGGATGAGCCGATCCCCGATGCCGGCGCGGACGCCGGTGGCGATGGCCCGACGGCGGGCGCCCGGGCGCGCGAGCTGATTGGCCAGGTGGGTGAGAAGATCCAGGACGCCGCCACCGCGGCGGCCCCCGTCGCACGCCAGATCGGCGCCAAGGCGGCCGAGCTGACCGCGTCCGCGGCCACCAAGGCGGGACCGCTGGCTCATCGGGCCGCGGATCTGACGACGGACGTGGGACAGCGAGTCGCCGGCCGCGCGCAGTCCGTGGCCGCAGACCTTCGCACCGAGCCGGCAGCGGAGAATGCCGACGGCACTGCGTCCGACGAGCCGACCGCCGATGCGGCGGAGGAGCCGCACGCACCCTCGGCCTGACGGGTAGAACCTGCCCGGCCGCCCGGACCCGCGTGGGACCGGGCGGCCGTTCCGTATACTCTCCCGACCATGAGTGTTCGACCCATCGTCCTCCTCGGCGATCCTCGCCTCCGCCTCCGGGGCGAGACCGTGGACAGCTTCGGCAAGTACCTCCACGAGCTCCTCGACGACCTCGCGGCAACCATGCGCGCGGCGCCCGGCGTCGGCCTCGCGGCGCCGCAGCTCGGGGAGCCGGTGCGCGCCTGCGTGATCGAGGTCGAGAGCAAGCTCCACGAGCTCGTGAACCCCAGGATCGTGCGCGGCGACGGGGACGATCGGGATCTCGAGGGCTGCCTGTCGATCCCGGGCTACGTTGCGTACGTCACCCGGCGCGAGAAGGTCTGGGTGGTCGCCCAGAACCGGCTCGGCAGGAAGATCAAGGTCTCGGGTTCCGGCCTGCTCGGGCGCGCCCTCCAGCACGAGCTGGACCACCTCGACGGCAAGCTGTACATCGACTACCTGGAAACGATGGACGAGCTGATCGCCGTCGGCCAGGGCGGCGACGACGACGAGGACAGTGCGGAGATCCGCGAGGCGACGAGCGCGCTCGCGTGACCGATCGGACGGCCGCAGGCGGGCGCGTCCGGACGGTGTTCCTCGGCAGCGGGTCGTTCGCCGTGCCGGTGCTTCGACGCCTGGCTGCGCACCCCGACGTCGAGCTCGTCGGCATCGTGACCGCCCCGCCTCGGCCCGCCGGACGACGCCTGCGCCCGGAGCCATCTCCCGTCCAGCGCGCCGCGTGCGGGCGTGATGCTGACCCCAGAGCGCCTGCGGGACCCGGAGGCGGTCGCGTCGATCATCGCGCTGGCCCCAGCGCTCGTCGTGCTCGCGGACTACGGCCAGATCGTGCCGCCGGCGCTGCTCGACCTGCCGCACGGCGCGCTCAATCTCCACCCGTCGCTGCTGCCCCGGCATCGCGGCGCCTCGCCGATCCCGGCCACGATCCTGGCCGGCGACCGGGAGACGGGGGTGACGCTGATGCGGATGGATCGGGGCCTCGACACGGGGCCGATCGTGGGCGTGGACCGGATCCCGCTCGACGGCACGGAGACGGCGCCGGCGCTCGAGCGGCGGCTGGCGGAGCTCGCCGCCGACCTGCTTGACCGGTCGCTCGGGCCGTGGCTGCGCGGCGAGCTGGCGGCGCACCCTCAGCCAGATGTCGGCGCAACGCTCACTCGTCCGCTCCGCAGGGAGGACGGGCGCCTCGACCCGAACCGCCCGGCCGCGGAGCTCGAGCGCTCCGTTCGCGCGTACCAGCCCTGGCCGGGGACGTACCTCGACGCCGGTGGGGAGCGTCTCGTCGTGGGCGGTGCGGCCGTCGCCTCGTCGCTGCCCGGCGACGAGCCCGGGCACCTCGTGCGTCACGACGCGCGGCCCGCGCTGACCACGAGCTCCGGGCGCCTGGTGCTGGGTACCGTCACCCCACCGGGGCGGCGTTCGATGCCGGCGGCGGACTGGCTGCGCGGCCGCCGCGCACCGTTGCCCTGACGCCGACGGCGGTGGCCGGCAGCGCTCATGGCATGATTCACCGGTGACCAGCGAACCACGGGTCGTCATCCCGTTCAAGGGCCTGCGCCCCGCCCCATCCGCCACGCGAGCCCGCGACGAACGCCCGGGCATCGGCGGCGTGACGCCCGGGGATCTCGCCGCGTGGTTCGCCGCGCGTGGTGAGCCTGCCTACCGGGCGCGCCAGGTCCTCGATGCCGCGTGGCATGGCCAGACGGCGAATTTCGACGACGTGCTGACGCTCCCGGCGCCCCTCCGCGAGGTTCTGGACCACGCGTTTCGCTTCGACACGGTGGTCGAGAGCGAGGTCCGCGCCACGGACGGCGGGCTGACGGAGAAGGCGCTCCACCGCCTGTCGGACGGACTGCTCATCGAGTCGGTGCTGATGCACTTCCCAGCGCGCGAGACGAGTCGCGAACGGCACACGCTGTGCGTGTCCTCGCAGGCCGGTTGTGCGGTCGGCTGCCCGTTCTGCGCGACCGGCGAGCTGGGCATGGAGCGGGACCTCGAGACGGCGGAGATCGTCGACCAGGTCCGGCACGCCGCGCGCCGGCTGGCGGCCGACGGCAAGCACCTGACCAATATCGTGTTCATGGGCATGGGCGAGCCGCTGCTCAACCTCGACCGTGTCCTGGAGGCCATCGCCGCGCTCAACGACCCGGAGCGGCTTGGCCTCGGTGCACGCCACATCACCGTGTCCACGTCGGGCGTGGTTCCCGGCATCCGCCGGCTGACCGAGCTTGGCCCGCAGTTCACGCTCGCGATCAGCATCCACGCTGCGCGGAACTCCCTGCGCGACGTGCTCGTGCCGCTCAACCGTCGGTGGCCGGTCGAAGAGGTGGTGGCTGCGGCGCGGTCCCACGCCGAGGCGACCGGGCGACGGGTGACGTACGAGGTCACCATGATCGACGGGATCAACGACACGGACGTCGATGCCGATGCGCTCGCGGATCTCCTGCGCGGCGATCTCGCCCACGTCAACCTGATCCCGATGAACGCCGTGGCCCACACGCCCTGGACCGGGTCGCCGCTGCCGAGGGTCGAGCGATTCGCCGAACGCCTGCGCGAGGCCGGCATCGCCACCACGATCCGTTTCAACCGGGGCACGGAGATCGGGGCGGCCTGCGGGCAGCTTGCCGCGGAGCATGCCGGCCAGCCGACTCCGATCGTCGTCCAGCGCCGGCGAGATCGCCTCGTGACCGAGAGCGCGGCGGCGCTGCGCGGCGAGCGAAGTCTCGAGCCCGTGCCGGCCGGGACGGGGGAGGCGTGACGGCCGGCGGCCGGCGCCCGGCGAGCGTGCTGATCGCCGCGAGCATCCTCGACAGCGACCTTGGCGCTCTGGGCGACGAGATCCGTCGCGCGGAGGCGGCCGGCGCCGACCGGATCCACCTCGATGTCATGGACGGCCACTTCGTCCCCAACATCACCTTCGGATGGAAGACGATTGAGGCGGTCCGCCACGCAACCGGCTTGCCCTTCGACGCCCACCTGATGATTTCGGAGCCGGGCCGCTGGACCGATCAGTTCCTCGATGCGGGCTGCGATTCGATCACGTTCCACGTCGAGGTCGCCGAGTCGCAGATCCGGCCGGCGCTCGAGCGTATTCGCTCCGCCGGTCGCTCGGCGGGGCTGTCGGTCAAGCCGGCCACGCCACTCGCGGCGCTCGATGGCTACCGGGACCTGCTGGACATCGTGCTGGTCATGACGGTCGAGCCCGGGTTCGGTGGCCAGTCGTTCATGACCGAGGTCGCCGAAGCGAAGCTGGGACCGGCTCGCGCGCGGCTGGATCCCGGCGGGGCATGCGAGGTCCAGGTCGACGGCGGCGGGCGCGACGCCACCGCCGAGGTGATCGGGCGCGGCGGGACGGACGTCATCGTGGCCGGATCGGCGCTCTACCGCGCCCCGGACATGACCCGGGAGGTCGAGCGCATCCGGTCGATCGCGAACGCGGCCCGCTCGGCCGTCCGTTCGTCGTAGGGGCAGGGTGCGCGCGCTGCTGCAACGGGTGAGTCGGGCCGAGGTCCGGGTCGGGGACGTGACCGTGGGTGCGATCGGACCTGGGCTGCTCGTCCTGCTCGGCGTGGGTCGCGATGACGATGCCGCCACCGCCGATGGCCTTGCACGCCGGATCTGCGAGCTGCGGATGTTCGAGGACGCCGACGGCAAGACCAACCGCTCGCTGCTCGATGTCGAGGGCGAGGCGCTCGTCGTCAGCCAGTTCACACTGTATGCGGACACGCGTCGTGGTCGCCGCCCGGGGTTCACCGACGCGGCCGCGCCGGACCTGGCCAGGGAGCTGTGGCGGCAGCTGG
>CAVYXU010000043.1:0-21144 GCA_963772565.1 uncultured Chloroflexia bacterium | reverse complement strand
CATGGCTGATCGGCGGTGCGGTCCTCGCGGTCATCGCGCTCGCCGTCGGGATCGCGGTCTCGTCGTCACCATCGACCCCCGCAGGCAATTCGCAGGGAACGGTCATCCAGGGCAACGGCGGCACCTGGACCAACATCACCTCCGACACGCTGGCCTCGAAGCTGGGCACCAAGGACTTCACGCTGCTCAACGTGAAGACCCCGTACATCGGTGAGATCGCCGGCACCGACCTGTACATCCCGTACACGGACCTGGCGTCGCGGTCGGCGGAGCTGCCGGCCGACAAGACCGCGCCGATCGTCGTCTACTGCCGGTCCGGGGCAGAGAGCGCGATTGCCTCGCAGACCCTGCTCGACCTCGGGTACACGAATATCGACAACCTCGACGGCGGAATGTCGGCCTGGGTGGCGAGCGGCCGGGAGCTCGTGCAGGTGGCGCGAGGGTGAGGGAGTGTGTCGCGAGGCTCGGGCTTGACCTGCGTTTCGCGGGCTGGGCGACCGTCTGGACGGCGATCGCCCTGGTCGCGTTCGGGCTGGTCTCGGCGATCATTCCCAACCCGGTGTTCGGACGCCAGATCCCGCCCGAACCGTTCGCAATCTGGGTCTGGCTCGCATCCGCACCCCTGATGGGGATCGTGGGCGCCACGTACACCGCGCCCGTCCGGTCCGCGACCGCTGCCGCCCGTCCGCTCGGCGGTGCCGGCGTATCGGATGCCGCGGTCGTCCCAGCCGAGCACCGCGGCTCCACGCTGGGCGCGATCGGGAGCTTCGGTGCGTTCCTGGCGATCGGCTGCCCGGTGTGCAACAAGATCGCACTCGTCCTGCTCGGCGCGAGCGGGGCGATGACGATCTACGCGCCGCTCCAGCCGGTCATCGGGGCCGCCTCGCTGGCGCTGCTGGCCGGAACGATCATGTGGCGGTTCCGCCTTCGCGCTCGCGGCGGCGCCTGCCCCGTCTGACGCGCCGCGCGAACCCCCCAAGCCTCCACGCAGTCTCCATCGTCGCTCCACGCAGCGTTGCGACGATCGATCTCGACACCACAAACGGTGTGGCCGGAATCACCGGCACGAGATTGGCCAGGAGGCTGACGATGAAGAGACTCACCATCGCGCTTACGGTCGCGGCATTCGCGATCCTCGCGGTCGTCGCGACGGTTGCGGCCGCGGGCCCGACACTCACCCCGGCACCGGCGACCGATCAGGTCAGAACGCGTGACACCATGCCCGCGGTCCTCGGGCTCTCGCAGGCCGAGATCATGGCGCTTCGCCACGACGGCCTGACCCTGGCCCAGATCGCCGAGCGCCAGCAGGTGGATCCGCAGGTGCTGGTCGACGGGTTCATCGCCCAGTGGAGCGAGCGCATCGAAGCCCGCGTCACCGCGGGCGCGCTGACGGCCGATGAGGCCACCGCGCTCAAGACCCAGCTCGCCCTCAAGGCGAAGGCGATGGTCAACCAGGCGGCGGTGGGCGGCATGCGCGGCGCTGCCGTCGGGGCCGGTCCGAATGCGATCGGCACGGCGGGCCAGGGCGCGGGCCAGGGCGCAGGCCGGGGCGCCGGCAACGGCGGCGGGATGGGACCCGGCGCCGGCGGCGGCACCGGGACCTGTGACGGCACCGGTCCCAACGGCGCCGGCCGCTCGTAGCCGGAACAGGTATCTCAGACGACGGCCGGGCACGCCACCGGCCGTCGTCTGTCATCCTCGACACATGGCTCGAAATCCTGGTGGTCGACGACGAGCCGCACATCGTCGACGTCGTCCGTGCCTATCTCGAACGAGATGGGCACATCGTGCGTACCGCCGCCGACGGCGACGGAGCGCTGCAGCTCGCGCACAGCGACGACCCGGACCTGATCGTGCTCGACGTGATGCTGCCGAAGCGGTCCGGGTTCGAGGTGCTCCGCGAGCTCCGTCGGGCCGGCAGCCGCGCTGCCGTGGTGATGCTCACCGCGCGCGATGACCTGATCGATCGCGTCGCGGGGCTGGAGATCGGCGCCGATGACTACGTCACCAAGCCGTTCGAGCCGCGCGAGCTCGTCGCCCGGGTGGGCGCGGTGCTGCGGCGGACGGCGGCGCCGGGAGCCGGGTCGACGGTGCGCGAAGGGTCGCCCGGCGGTCCGAGCCCGGAGCCCTGGTTCGACCTGTCCGTCGACCACGGGGCCCGCGAGGTTCGCCGGGGCGCGGAGCTCGTCGCGCTGACCCGCGCCGAGTTCGACCTGCTGGTCGCGCTGGCCGGCCATCCGGGGTTCGCGATGACCCGCGAGCAGCTGGGCGAGCAGGTGTTCGGCGAGGCGTTCGACGCCTACGACCGGACCATCGACAGCCACATCAAGAACCTGCGGCACAAGCTGGGTTCCCGACCCGACGGTGAGCCGTACGTGGAGACCGTCCGCGGCGTCGGCTACCGGGGTGCCCGGCCGTGAGCCTGCGGCTGCGTCTGGCGGCCGCCTTCGCCGCGGTCGCCGTCCTGACGGCCATCGCGGTCGCGATCACGGCTCCCTCGATCGTCGGCCGCGGGTTTGCGGCGATGCAACAGGACGGGACGGGAGGCAACGGTCGCGGAGCTGGACAGGGGCCGATGGCCGGGATCCATGCGCAGGATGTCCAGCAGGAGACGACGCTGACCCTGATCGTGGTGGCCGCCATCGCCGCCGGCGTGTCGTCGCTGGTCGGGTTTGCGATCGCGAGCCGCACCGCCGGACCGCTGGCCAAGCTCGAGGCATCGGCGGCGTCGGTCGCTCGCGGCGACCTCGAGGCACGCTCCGGCCTGGGCGACCGGACCGACGAGATCGGCTCCCTGGGCCGGTCGTTCGACGCGATGGCTGCCGACCTCCAGGCGACCGAGATCGCCCGGCGGCGCTTCTTCCAGGATGCCGCGCACGAGCTGAAGACGCCGCTCGCGGTGATCGACGCCACGACGTCCGCCGTCCTCGACGGCGTGTACCCGCACGACGACAAACACCTCGACACGATCCGGGATCAGTCCCGGCTGCTGGCGCGGATCGTTGACGACCTGCGGACCGTCAGCCTGGCCGATGCCGGCGTGCTGCCGCTGCATCGCGAGATCGTGGTGATCGACCCGCTCCTGGGCACCGTCGCGCGGGATCTCGCCGCACGGGTGACGGCCGCGGGGTTGGCGCTCGACACGTCCGGCGCGACCGGCCTGTCGGTGTCCGGTGACCCGGATCGGGTGCGGCAGGTGATCCTGGCGCTCGCCGACAACGCCATCCGGCACACCCCGGCGGGCGGCTGGATCCGGATCGGTGCGCGCGCCGGCGGCAGCTCCGTGGTGGTGTCGGTCGTGGACTCGGGTCCTGGTCTTGCGCCTGCGGACCTTCCTCACGTGTTCGAGCGCTTCTACCAGGCCGACCCCGCGCGTGATCGGGCCACCGGGTCGTCCGGGCTCGGGCTGGCGATCGTGCGGGCCGTCGTCGAGGCCCACGGCGGCCGGGCCACGGCGGCCAACGAGCCCGGTGGTGGCGCCCGGTTCGAGATCGAGCTGCCCGCCGCGGGGTAGTCGCCCCGGGATCCCTTCCCGCACCGTCGTTGCCGCGACCGCCAGCGCCAGCGTGATCGCGATCGCGTCCGCGTTCGTGTCGGCGTCCGAGGTCCCGGCGTGCCTGTCATCAGGGCGTCACCACGGCGGGGCATGGTCGGGTGTGGTCAGCGCCCGCCGGCCCATCGCGGGCGCACCACCTGGCGAGGAGCCCGGTCTTGAGCTGTCGTGCGCCCGGTTCCGACCAGCAGCGCATCCGCCGTGCGCCCGAGAGCCGGCGTCGCCCGCATGGTTGACCGGCCGCTCGACGCGACGGTCGTGGACGCGTCGAGCCTGCCCAGCCTGTTCGACCAGGTGCCGGCGGTGTATGCGTTCTGCCGGGAGCACCTGTTCCGCGACGACACCGAGCGCATCGCCACGGCGCTATGGCCGGGCGGGCGGCCCGGGTCGGGCGCTGCGCTGCTCGAGCTCGGCTGCGGCCCGGGATTCTATGCTCGCCGGCTGGCCGCTCGGTTCGCCGACCTGAGGGTGATCGGCCTCGACCGATCCGCTGCGCAGCTGGAGCGGGCGCGGTCGCGTCGCGACGTGGCGCGTCTCGGCAACTGCCGGTTCGACCTCGGGGACGCGACAGCGCTGCCGTACCCGGACTCGAGCATCGACGCCGTCGTGTCCGCACGGCTGCTCGCGACCGTGGACCTCCCGGACCGCGTGGTCGCCGAGGCGCACCGCGTCCTCCGTCCCGGCGGGCGACTGTTCATCGCCGAGCCGAGGTCGTCGGTCCGGGCGGCCGTCCCGATCACGCTCATGCGGCTGGCCGCCCAGCTCGAGGCGCTGCGTCGCGGACGCCCGGCGGGCGACCCGGACCGGGTCGAGGTCCTCGATGAGCCGTCGTTCGCCGCTCTCATTCGCAGCCAGCCGTGGGATCTCGTGCGGGACTGGACGGACGCGAGCTACCGGTACGCGCTGCTCGAGAAGGGCGGCGGCGGCCGATGAGCCGGGTGCTCGTGACCGGCGGCGCCGGCTTCATCGGCCACTCGCTCCTGGAGCGGCTGCTCTCACGCGGCGACCACGTCGTCGTGTTCGACGACCTGTCGACGTCGGTCCCGGACTGGGACGAGCCGTTCAGCGTCGATCGCGCGTCGGGCCGGCTGCGCTCGATCGAGGCCGGGATCGAGGACCTCCCGTCACTTTCCGACGCGATGGTCGGCATCGACCTCGTGGTCCACCTGGCCGCGAACACGGACATTGCAGGCGGGCACGCCGATCCGCGGCTGGATCTCGACGGCTGCATCGTCGGCACCTGGAACGTCGCAGAGGCGATGCGCCGGAACGGGGTCGGGCGGATCCTGTATGCGTCGAGCGGCGTGGTCTACGGGCCGACTGACGCGACGCCCACCCCCGAGGGGCACGGGCCGATGCAGCCCCAGTCGCACTACGCCGCGGGCAAGCTCGCCGGCGAGGCGATCCTGAGCGGGTTCGCGCACCTGTACGGGTGGCGGGCGCTCGCCTTCCGCTTCGGCAACACCGTGGGCCCACGATCCAACCACGGTGTCGTGCACGACTTCGTGGTCAAGCTGCTGCGCGACCCGGATCGCCTCGAGATCCTGGGCGACGGGCGCCAGGCGAAGCCGTATGTGGCGGTGGAGGACGTCGCGGGCGCCATCCTGCACGCCGACGCGACCGCTCCGGAGCGCCCGTTCGGAGTGTTCAATGTGGGCACCGAGGGCGTGGTGACGGTGGACCGCGTGGCCGACCTGGTCATCGCGGCATTGGGCCTCGATCCGGACGCGGTCGAGCGCCGGCATACGGACTCGGCTGGCGGCTGGCACGGCGACACCGCGAGGGTCGAGTTCGACACGCAGGCGTTGCGCGCCCTCGGCTGGCGGCCGGACTTCTCGCCGGCACAGGCGATCACCCGCGCCGCGACCGGGGCGAGGTCGCGGATCGTCACCGCCGGCCCGCCGTACGTGACCGCAATCGAGCGCCGCGCGATGCGTCAGCCCGTTCCTGCCGGATGACGGCGACCGGTCTCCGCTCCGCGACCAGTGCGGCCGTGGCGCGGCCCACGGGGATCGCCCGGCGCCGGATCGCGACGCTGACGGCTTCGCTGCCCCTCATCGTCGCCGTGGCCGCGGGGTTCGGCGGGTTCGCCTGGATGACGTGGCTGGGCTGGCGTCGCGCCGAGGGCCTCGCGACCAACGCGTTCGACCAGGCGTACTTCCAGCAGCTGGTGTGGTCGATCGGCCACGGGCGGGGGTTCCACTCGAGCTTCAACCCCGGTGACTTCCTGGGCCTGCACTTCTCGCCGCTGCTGGTCGTGCCGGCGTTCCTCGAGCTCGCCTGGCCCGATGCCCGCGTCCTGACGCTCCTCCAGGCCGCCGCGCTGGGCGCCGCCGCCCCGGCGGCGTTCCTGCTCATCCGCGCCGTTCTCGGGCGCGGTCGTGCCGCCGTGTGGCTTGCCCTGGCGCTGGCGGCGCCGCTCCCGATCTGGCCGGTGATGCAGCAGCAGGTCCGAGCCGGGTTCCATACCGAGGCTCTCGCGCTGCCGTTCGTGCTGCTTGCCGGCTGGGCGGGGCTCACGCGGCGAACGGCGCTGATGTTCGTGGCCGCGCTCATTGGGCTCCTGGCGAAGGAGGACCAGGCGTTCCCCGTGGCCGTGATCGGGCTGCTCGTCGCGGCGCGGGCGCCCGGCCGGTTGCGCGCCGGGCCGCGCCGCCAGGGGCTGATGCTGATCGGGGTGGCCGCGGTCTGGGCGGTCGCGGTCTTCGGCGTCGTCAAGCCATTCTTCCGGGCGGGCGTGACGTACGACACCGACGTCTACTACGCGTGGCTCGGGGGCGGGATCGGTGTGGTCAACGCGCTGTTCACCCAGACGGATACGGTCATCGCGGCACTCACCCGCCCGGCGGGGTGGATCGTCGCCGCGTGGCTGGTCGCCGGACTTGGCGGGCTCGGAGTGCTGCGTCCGCGGTGGCTGCTGCTGGTCGTGCCGCCGCTGGTCGCACACCTGCTCAGCCACCAGGGCCCGCAGCACGACGTCCTGCTGCAGTACGGGTTGCTCCTGGTCGTGCCCGCGCTGGTCGCGGCAGCGCTGGGCGGGCGGCGGCTGCTGGCCCTCCTGGCGAAGGCGCGGCGCCGGCGGGTCGTGCGCCGAGTCCGGCATCGCACGAGGCCGTGGCAGCTGGCCCTGCTCGCGGTCCCGGCCCTCGTTGCGGCGTTCCAGGCGGGTGCCGTCCCTCCGTTCAGCAGCTACGAGCACGGGTTCTGGGAGCGGCCCACCGCGATCGACCAGCTGCGGTCGGTGACCGCGGCCGTCCCCGACGACGCCGTGCTCTCCGTCGACTGGGGCCTTGCGTCCGCCGCCGCCTCCCGCGCCTCGCTGGAGCTGCTGCCGTACGACGATCCCGCCGCGTACGTCCTCGTGGACCGCCGGCCGTACGTCACTGGCTTCTTCCACTGGGCCGATCGCCCCGCGTTCGTGGCGCAGCTCGAAGCGTCCGATCGTCCCCTCCTCGTGGACGACGGCCGGTTCCGCCTGTGGGGTCCGAAGCCCGGAGCGACGCCGTGACCGTGCTTGCCGGTGGCGGTCGCCATCGCGTCGCGGCCATCGTGCCCGTGATCGACGAGGCCGTCGCGATCGGCGAGCTGACGTCGGGTCTGCTGGCCGCCGGGGCGTGCTGCGTGTATGTGGTCGACGGCGGCTCCCACGACGGCACGCCCGACGTCGCTGGTGCCGCCGGCGCGATCGTCGTCACGGAGGACCGCCGGGGATATGGTCGCGCCTGCCTGACCGGGGCAGCCGCCGCGGCCGTCGACCATCCGATCATCGCCTTCCTCGACGGCGACGGCTCGTGCGATGCCGAGGACCTCCCGGTGCTCCTGGCCGCCCTCGACGATGCGGATCTCGTGCTCGGGGCTCGCGCACCAGGGAGAACCGACCGGGGTGCGCTGCCATGGCACGCGCGGCTCGGGAACATGCTGGTCGCCGCGCTGCTGCGCCGGCGCACGGGCGGTCGCGTCCACGACCTGCCGCCGTTCAAGGTCATTCGCCGGGCGGCGCTGACCGCGCTCGATCTCGACGATGCCGGGTTCGGCTGGACCGTCCAGCTCGTCGCTCGCGCCCTGCGCACCCCGGGCCTGCGCGTCGTCGAGGTGCCCGCCCGGTTCCGGGTCCGGCGCGGAGGCCGGAGCAAGGTCTCCGGGTCGCCACGCGCCTCGTTCGCGGCCGGTCGCCGGATGATCACGTGCGCCCTGACCGAGACCCGGCGCCGCCCGCTCATTGCGCTGATGGCCAAGGCCCCGCGCGTCGGTCACGCCAAGACGCGGCTGGCGGCCGACATCGGCCAGGAGGCCGCCCTCGAGCTCTGGACGGCGTGCCTGGCGGACCTCGGGCCGGCGATCCGTGCGGCGGCCCGAGGCGTCGCGGACACGATCGCCATCGTGCCCGCGCAGGCGGATGCCGAGCCGGTGGCCGCGCTGCTCGGCCCCGGCTGGTCGACGGTGATCCAGCGGCGGCCCGGCCTGGGTGGCGCGATCGCCGACGGGTTCGTCGAGGCCCAGGTCTCGGGGCGGACCGCGCGATCGCGGTCAGTGGCGACAACCCGACGCTGCCGGTGGGGCTGCTCCTGGACGCGCTCGATGCGCTCCGCCGGCATGCCTCGGTGCTCGGGCCGAGCCTCGACGGCGGCTATCACCTCGTCGGCGTGCGGCTCGGACCGCGGGTCCGGCACCGGCTGCGAACGGGGAGGCGCTCCGCCGGCGTCGAGCTTGCGGCGGTATTCGAGACTGCGCGCCTTGGCGACGAGACCGCGCTGGTTACCACGGCCCGCGCGCTGGCCGAAGCGGGCCTTCCGGCGGGCATGCTGGAGCCCTGGCCGGACATCGACAGGGCAACGGACCTCGGGCACCTCGCGCGAACCCTTGCCGCTGCCCGCGAGGGCGCGCCCCGCACGCGCGCCTGGCTGGCCGCGCATGCCACGCTGGTGCCGGGCCCGATGGCGCCTTCGGAGCCGGCCGGACCTGCGTCGGCGCGCGTCGCGCAAGCCGAGCTCGTGGGCTGACCCTCCAGACCCTCGGGCCAGCGCTAGACTCGCGGCATCGCTTGAGGTTCGTGCGCGGGCACGCCGATGTCGGCTCCGATCGAAGGGAGAGGGACTCATCCTCGAAGACCGAACGAGCCTGATCAGGTTGGCGATCGTAGGGTTGGCGATCGGAATCCTGGTTCCCACCACGCTCGCGCTCATGTCGGGCGCGCCGCTCCTCGTTTCCCGCGCGCCGCTCGCCACGCCTTCCGATGCCGGCAGCGCCGCGACAGACGCGTCCTCGAGCCCTCTCGCGCACTCGACGACACCCGCGACGGCGAAACCGACCCCGACGCCGAGCCCGAGGCCGACGAAGGACACGACCAGGCCGACGATCGTGAGCCGCTCGCCCGGCCCGAACGCGGCCGGCGTCTCCGGTGGCACCACCATCCGGATCCGCTTCTCCGAGCCCGTCAAGGGTGTGTCCGGCAGCTCGATCCAGCTGGTCAACACCTCGGGTGGCTGGACGGTCCGCTCGAGCGTGAGCTACAACGCGAGCACGCGGACGGCAACGCTCAATCCGGCGTTGAACATGTACCCGAGCACGACGTACCGCGTCTCGATCCTGACCGGGATCACGGACAGGGCGGGCAATCGGCTTGCGTCGACGACGTGGACGTTCACGGTGGCGCCGGGCTGACGCGCCGCATCAGCCGGCGGCGCTGCAAGGTCGCGCCCGGCACACCCCGCCGCGCGATGGCCCTCGCGGGCCGGCACACCCCGCCGCCGCGCGATGGCCCTTGCGGGCCGGCCCTCAGCCCCGCTTCGTATCCAGGGACTCGCGCATCATCGCCAGCGACGGGTCAGGCCCCTTGAAGCCGACCAGGTACTCGAGCCGGATCGGCGCGAAGCTCTCGTAGAACACCACGTCCTCGTCGCCCAGCTGGCGAAACGCGTGGACCCAGTTCGACGGGATGACCAGCAACGAGCCCGGGCCGACCTCCGCCTCCTCGTCCCCGACCCTTGCCCACAGCCGGCCGCGCTCGACGAGCATGATCTGCTCGGCCTCGTGATGGTGGGCGGGGATCACGACCCCGCCTCGATACACGATCCGGGTGAGCATGGTCTTCTCACCCGACACGGCCTGGCGGTAGACGCCGGGGATGTACTCGACCGTCGGGAACTCGTCCCACGTCGTGATCTGGCTCATCGCGGTTCCATCCTCCGTGCGTGGCTCAGGACGCGGCCTGCCCCCTGGCGTCGAGGCCGCGCAGGATCTTCTCGGGCGTGACGGGCAGCTCGTCGATCCTGACGCCCGTGGCGTGATAGATGGCATTGACGATGGCCGGGATCGGGGAGTTCGCCGTCATCTCGCCGATGCCCTTGACCCCGTACGGGCCGTTCGAGGACGGCATCTCGAGCACCACGGACTCGATCTCCGGCACCTCCATCGATCCGGGCATCAGGTACGTGCTGAAGTCCCGGGGCGAATGATCCGGCGCCGGATAGTAGGGGGCCGTGCTCTCGAACAGGGCGTGTGACATGGCCATCCACGCGCCGCCCGTGATCTGCGCCTGGACGAGCGCCGGGTTGACCTGGCGGCCCACCTCGTAGGCGCTGCGAATGCTGAGCACCGTGACGATCCCGGTCTCCGTGTCCACCTCGACCTCGGCGATCGTGCATGCATGCGCCTCGGTCGAGTCGGGGTCCATCGCGCCGGTCTCTGGATCCACGAGGCTCTTCGGCTTCATGAAGCTTCCACGGCCGGCGATCGTGCGGCCGTACTTGAACTGGGCGATCGACGCGATGTCGGCCACGTTGACGGCCCGCGCGGGCGCGCCCCTGACCATCACGTGTCCGTGGCCATCGATCTCCAGGTCGTCGACCGCCGCCTCGAGCTCCTCGGCCGCAACCTCGAGCAGCGATGCCCGCGCTTCGATGGCGGCCGCGATGACCGCGTTGCCGACCCGGTGCGTCGCACGGCTGGCGAACGTGCCCATGTCGTGGGGGCCGGTATCCGTGTCCGCGGTGTCGATCACGATCTGGTCGTACTCGACGCCCAGGGCCTCCGCGGCGATCTGCGAGATGACGGTTCGCAGCCCCTGGCCCAGGTCGGTGGCGGACAGCGAGACCACGAACGATCCGCTGGTCGTGGCGTGGATCAGCGCCTGCGACGGGTCGCCGCCGAGGTTCATGCCGGTCGGGTAGTTGACGGCGGCGATGCCGGTCCCCCGAACCTTCGCCATCAGCGGTCGCCCCCATCGGCCGCGTCGCGCGGTGCCGACGTCATCGCCCGGAGCTCGTCCGGGAGGTCGTGCCCGACCAGCGTGGCGGCAGCCTGCATCGTCTCGATCAGGGTCACGTCCTCGGCGGGCTTCCGATGGGGCTTGATGTCGCCCTCGTGATAGGCGTTGATGAACCGGACCGTCCACGGGTCCAGACCCACCCGCTCCGCGATCTTGTCCATCTGGACCTCGATCGCGAACGACGCCATGGTCACCCCGAAGCCGCGCATGGCGCTGGTCGGCTGGCGGTTGGTGAACACGCAATAGGCGTCGATGGACACGTTCGGGATCGCGTACGGACCCGCGGCGTTGGCCGCGTGCTTGGTGATCGCGTACGGCGTCTGGCGGCTGTAGGCCCCCGAGTCCGCGTAGCTCGTGACCTTGCGCGCGATGATCCGCCCGTCGCTGGTCACGCCGTCCTTGACGTAGATCCGCCACGCGCTGCGCGTGGAGGACACCTGCATCTCCTCGGACCGGCTGTATGCGAAGCGGACGGGGCGGCCCGTCTTCATCGCGGCCAGCGTGGCGATGGGCTCGACGATCACGTCCACCTTGCCACCGAATCCCCCGCCCACGGTGCCGCCGACGAACCGCAGCCGGTTGCCGGGGATCTGGAGGATGATCGACGTGTTGTCGAGGCTGAAGTAGATCGCCTGGGTGTTGGTGTGCACCGTGAACCGGCCGCTGGGGTCCGGCACCGCGATGCACCCGGTCGTCTCCAGCGGCGCCTGCTCGATCGGGCTCGTGTTGTACACGCCCTCGACGATGTGGTCGGCTCGTTCGAAGGCCGCGTCGACGTCACCCAGCCGGACACGCCGGCAGGGATGGCCCTCGTACATGAACGTGTTGTTGCCCCAGTGGGTCACGATCGGCGCGTCCGGCTTGAGCGCCTCCTCGACGTCGAACACCGCGGGCAGCTCCTCGAGGTCGAGGCGGACCCTGGAGACGGCCTCGTATGCAGCCGCCTCCGTCTCGGCAACGATCGCCACGATCGCCTCGCCCTTGAACCGGACCCGGTCCTCGGCCAGAACGAACTCCTCCTCGGGCTCCACGCCGATGAGCCCCAGGACGGTGTACCGGTTGTGCGGCACGTCCGCGGCGGTCAGCGCGTGGACGAACCCCGGGACGCGCCGGGCCTCGCTCAGGTCGATGCCCTTGACCAGCGCGTGATGGACCGGGCTGCGGACCATCTTGAGGTGAAGCATCCCCGGGAACGAATGGTCGCCGAAGTACTGCGTTCGGCCGGTGACGTGCCCGATCCCGTCGCTCCGCGCGACCGACTTGCCGACGACGTTGAGGTCGGTCATCGGGCGGGCTCCTCGGCGCCATCGCGCCCGACGCCATCGCGGATGGTGCCGGCGGCCACCTCCACCGCCTCGACGATCGGGCGGTATCCGGTGCACCGGCAGACGTTTCCCGACAGTGCGCGTTCGATGTCGCCCCGCGCCGGTGCCGGATCCCGGTCGAGCAGCGCCTTGGATGTCATCACCATGCCCGGCGTGCAGTAGCCGCACTGGAACGCGCCTGTGTCGATGAACGCCTGCTGGATCGGGTGCAGGCCCTCGGGCGGCGTGATGGTCTCCACCGTCGTCACCCGCCGGCCGGCAACATCCTCGACCGGCAGCAGGCAGGAGAGCATCGGCTCGCCGTCGACGAGCACCGTGCAGCTGCCACACCCACCCTGCCGGCAGCCGTCCTTGGTCGCCGTCATGCCGAGCTGGTTGCGCAGGACCGACTGGAGTGTGGTCAGCGGCTTGACCATCACCTCGACCTCGCGGTCGCCCAGCTCGAACGTGACGATCGTGGACGGCACCCTAGCGACCCTCCCCCGGCGCGCCCTGCGCCAGCTGCGCCAGCGCCCGGGCGACCAGGTGCGCGGTCATCCGGCGCCGGTACCAGTCCGTGGCGATCCCGTCCGTGAACGGCTCGCAGCCCTGGGCGGCCGCGGTCGCGGCGGCGGCGATCACGTCCGCGCCGAGGCCGGTGCCCTCGATGACCTGCTCGGCCTGTCGTGCCCGGAGCGGATGGGGTCCGACGGCGCCCAGCGCAATCCGGGCGATGGAGATCCGGCCGGCGCTCCAGGTGGTGTTGACCGCGACCGTCACCACCGCCGGCGTGTTCGCCAGCTTGCGACCGAGCTTGATGTACTCGGTTCGGCCGCTGGGGACCGGCACGTCGATGGCCACGAGCAGCTCGTCCGGCGCAAGTGCGCTGGTCATGAACCCGGTGTACAGGTCCGCCAGGGGCATCACCCGCTCGCCGCGCGAGCTCGCGAGGATCACGCTCGCGTCGAGAGCCAGCAGCGCGACGGCGATGTCGCCGCCCGGCGGCGGCGTGAACAGGTTGCCGCCGACCGTCGCCATGTTGCGGACCGACCAGGCAGCCGTGTTGCGCGCGGCGTCCTGGAGCATCGGGATCGCGGGCTGGTCGAGGAGCCGGGTCAGCGTCGTCGTCGCCCCGATCCGCACCGTGTCTCCCCTCGCCTCGATCCCGTCGAGTCCCGCGAACCGCAGGCCCATCACCACCTCGGGCAGCGACACGCCGTCGTTGATCAGCGGCATCGCCACCGTGCCGCCGGCGATCACCAGCAGCTCCGGACCGTACCGATCGAGCAGGTCGAGGGCCTCGGGCAACGATCGTGGGAGGAGATAGCTCCGGACGGTCACGCCGGCACCTCGTGCTCGCGCCGCGCGGCATCGTCTGTGGGATCCCCGGCTGCCCCGTGCCGCAGGCTTGCGTCCAGGTTGCGCAGTCCCTGCGATACGAGCGAGCCCACGATCCCCTCGGCGAAGCGCGAGTCGAGCCTCGCCAACGGTCCTCCGATGACCGCGTGGCCGTCGTAGTCGATCGTCGTTCCCGACCCCGACTCGGACAGCCGGAAGGTGGCGTTGCCCCTGATCGTACCCAGCGCCCCCTCGACCTCGCCCTCCAGCCGGCCGGTGGACGGCGCCTCGGCATCGACGAGCCGGACGACCGTCGCGTACGTGCCCACGATCCCCGGCAGGCGCACCGCGATCCGACCCCGGTACTCCGTGTCCCCCGTGCGCGTGATCTCACGGCAGCCCGGGATGACGCGCAGCAGCACGTCCGGGTCGC
This sequence comes from uncultured Chloroflexia bacterium, assembly GCA_963772565.1. Lineage (GTDB taxonomy): Bacteria > Chloroflexota > Limnocylindria > Limnocylindrales > CSP1-4 > CAIXZV01. The sequence goes on along the minus strand of CAVYXU010000043.1, from coordinate 7,249 downwards.
AGATGGCGGCAAACACGACCGCGGGCGGCGCGGCGATGGTCTGGGTGCCCCGGATGTTCATGCAGGCCCCCCGGCGGCGATCGGCGAGGGGCCGGCCGCGGCGTCGCGCACCCCGGCGGCACCGGCCGTGTCACGATCCGACCGCAGCCCCTGTTCGACGTGATCGAGGTGGCCGAGCATGGCGCGCGCGGCAGCCTCGGGATCGTGCGCGCGCAGCGCGGCCAGGATGCGCCGGTGGTCACGAAGGGCAGCCTCGCGAACCCGGCGGAGGCCGCCCGTCCGCTCCCGGCTGACCTTCCCGAGCGCGTCGACGATGCTCATGAACTGCGACAGGAGGAAGTTCCCGGCGGCTGTGCATACGGCGCCATGGAGGTCGATGTCCAGCTCGCTGAACCGGTCCGGCTCGTCGATCGACGCCGCCAGCGAGGCGACGAGTCCCTCGATCGCCGCGAGCTCAGTGTCGCTGACCCTGGACGCTGCCAGCCTGGCGTTGCCCGCCTCGACCACCCGGCGGGCCTCGAGCAGCTGTTCGAGCGCGACGCTGTCGCGCGAGAACACGAAGTCCAGGTGCGCGATCAGCTGCTGTGGCTCGAGCGAGGTGATGTAGGTCCCGTCGCCCGGGCGGATGTCGACGACCCGCATGAGGGCAAGGGCTCGCAGCGCCTCGCGCACGACGGGGCGGCTGACGTCCATCATCTGGGCCAGGTTGCGCTCGGCGGGCAGCTTGGCGCCGGGTCGCAGCTCCTGTGCCCGGATGAGGGCGAGCAGGCGGTTCGCGACCTCCTCGGGCAGCGTGCTCCGCCCGATGACCGTGTACCGGTCCCTGGCGTCGGTTTCCGCCCCGGGAATTGCCGGGGCGTCGCGATCGAGATCTCGTTCCAACGCGCGGTCGCTCCTCAACGGGACGTCATCGGTCAGTCTATTGGCGACTGGTATAGTGGTCAACTGGTAAGACCAATGGCGGTCGCACCAGCTTCTGCTGTCGAACGAGGCTGCAGGACGGGATCGGAGCGGAGGCCCGGCGATGATCGAGCGACATCTCACCTTCACCGTGGACACGGACCAGGCCGACGCGTTCGAGCGGTTCATCACCGGGGAGTACGGAACCGCGATGGCGAAATCGCCGGGCTTCGTGCGGCTCGATCTGCTGCGGGAGGCGGACGACCCGACCCAATACCAGCTGGCGTTCCGGTTCACGGACGCCGACAGCGCCGCGGGCTGGCGAACGTCGCCGGTCCACCAGGCGCTCCAGCCGGCGCTCAAGGCGCTTCACGGTGGCATGGTCGTCGAGGGGTACGAGGTCATCGCCTGAACCGGCGACATTGACCGGGTGGGCCCGTGGCGCCGTAACGTATCGCGAACGTTCGCAGCGCAATCTGCCCGCATGGTCGCCATTGCCCGTGGGCCCAACCAGGTCGGCGCAGCAGCCTCGCCTGCGCGCGGCGCGAAGGTCGCCGTCTTCGCCATCCTCGGGCTTTCCGTCGCCATGGCGGGTCCATCGCTCTTGGTGGATCCCACGTCGATCGTCACCCTCGCGATTGCCGCGCTCCACGGCGCAGTGGGGGCGCTGCTCGCGGTTCGACGGCCCCGAAACCCGATCGGCTGGATCTTCCTGGGCGTGCTCCTGGTGTTCGTGGTCAGCACGGCCGCAGGGGCGTTCGGCGGCATGGCAGTCGAGGCAGGCGGCCCGCTGCCGGGGGGCCTTCCGCTCCTCCTGATCTGGATCGAGACGTGGGTCTTCCAGCTCATGTTCGGGCTCTACTACGCGCTGACGGTCGTCTTCCCGTCCGGCCGCCTGCCCCGTGGCCGGGTCGGGCTGGCCGTTCGTGCATCCTTCCTGGTACCCGCCGCGGGCGTCATCGTCAGCGCGACCGGCCCGCATCTCGCCGGCATCTACGCGCCCGAGGGTCTGGGCCGAGCGCTCGACAACCCGCTTGCGCTGTTCCCGTTCCCCGACGACCTGTTCGGCCTGTTCTACCTCGGGACGGTGAGCCTCCTGATCGGCGGCGTCGTGTCGATGCTGGTGAGGTTTTGGCGCGCTCGTGGGATCGAGCGCCAGCAGCTCAAGTGGCTCGTCGCGGCCCTGGTCCTGACCGGGGCGCTCGTGCTCTGGGTGGTGGTGATCATCGACATCGCTGCCGGGCCGTATGTCGGAGCGGAGGTCTGGGCCCTCGCGCTCGTCGGGTACGGGGCGATCCCGCCGGCGGTCGCGATTGCCGTCCTCCGCTACCGCCTGTACGAGATCGACCGAATCGTGAGCCGGACGATCGGCTGGGCGGTGGTGAGCGCGGTCCTCGGCGTCGTGTTCGCGGTCGTGATCCTCGTCGCCCAGGCCGCGCTGTCCTCGATCACGGAGTCGAACACGCTGGCGGTGGCGGCGTCCACCCTGGTCGTCGCCGCCCTGTTCCAGCCGCTACGGCGCCGGATCCAGGCCCGCGTGGACCGGCGGTTCAACCGGACCCGGTATGGCGCGGACCTGGCCGTCGCCGCGTTCGTCGGCCAGCTGCGCCAGAGCGTCGACGTGGAGCAGCTCCGCGCCGAGATCGCGGCAACCGTGACGAGCACCGTCCAGCCCTCGTCGACGGCGATCTGGCTGCGCCGCTGAGACAGGGCCGGCCGCCGGCATCCTGCCCGGACGTCACCCGCCGGCGAACCCGACGGGCGCCCAGGTCCGGCCGCCATCCCGCGTCATCAGCAGCTGGATCGTTCCGTCCGCGGCCTGCGCGATCGCAACTCCCTGCGCGTCGGTCGTGAAACCGAGCTCTGAGAATGCGCCGGCGCCCGTCAGCATGGCCACCGCCGTCCACGACGCCCCGGGGCCGAACCTGCCGATCAGTGCGGCCGAGCCGTCCGCCTGATTGCCCGCCGCCACGATGGTCGGCTGGCTGGGCGCGGTGGTGATCCCGGCGAGGGCCGTGATCGGGAGTGCGCCGGCCTGCTCCGTGAACGTGGCGCCGCCATCCGCCGACGTGAACAGGTGGACGCCCTCCGGCGTCGACCACAGCCCGATGTCGCACGCGGCAACGAGACTCGCGGCGCTCGAGGCCGCAAGCCACGCGGGTCCGGCGGTGCCGAGGCAGGGCGGATCCCACGCCTGCCAGCCGCTGCCGACGAGGCGCGCCCCCCCGACGACGTCGCGGTTGACCTGCACCAGCCAGCCAGCCGTCCCGTGGAGCACGATCTGCGTCTGGGGCACCGGTCCCGCGCCGATCTGCACGGTGGTGGCGGAGAGCTGCAGCGCATCGTCGCTCGCGCGTCCCGACGCGATGGCGATCCGCGGACCGTCACCGGGCCAGTACGCCACGTGGACCGTTCCTGCGGCCGCCTCGAGGGCCATCACCTGCGGCGTGCCGCCCCCCGGCAGGGTTTCGCGGTGCCACGTGTCGCCGCCGTCGTGGGTCGCCCACAGGTCCGGCCCGAAGGCCCAGCCATCGAGCGTGCTGGCGAAGCGCAAACCGCGTACCCCACTGGGGGCTCCGTTGACCACGACGGGCGCATCGGGGGCCGGGATACGGGTCCAGGTCAGCCCGCCGTCCGCCGTCCGGACGATCACCGCACACGGCGTGCCGTCACAGGTCGCAGCTCCGAGCACCCAGCCGCGTGACGCCGATACGAAGGTGACCGACACCGGCTGGAAGTCGGCCGGGACGGCCGAGACGACGCCGGCGGAGGCAGAGGCATCAGGCGACGGCGTGATCAGGATCGGGTTGCTCGGCGCCGGGGTGACAGGCGTGGCCGGTGGCGTCGATGCGACCGGGGCCGCGCTCGATTTGGGCGACGTCGTCGCGGTGCCCGTCACGGGTTGTCGAAGCAGCGTTCCGCCTGCCATGACCACGATGACCACGGCCGCCAGCCCGACACCGAGCGGCGCCATGACCTGCCACCGGGCGATCCGTGCCCACAACCCCGCGGGCCCGGATGCGGGCTGCCCGATCTCGGCCCGGGACCGTGAGATGCGCGCAACGAGTCGCTCCGGGGCGGGATCGGCAGCTTCGTCGTCCAGCGCGGAGCGGATCTCGCGCTCGAAGGGATCGTGGTCGGGCGGGTTCGTGGTCATCGGGGGTTGCTCCTCTGGTCCGTCACTTCGACGCTCTCACGCAGGTGGCGCAGCGCGTAGTGGAGTCGGGATTTCACGGTGCCTGGGCGGGTGCCCGTCCGCTCGGCGATCTGGTCGACGGTCAGGTCCGCCCCGTATCGCAGCGCGATCACCTCGCGATGCTCCGGTCCGAGATGGCGGAGCGCCGCGCGCAGCGCGTCCGACCCACCAACGAAATGGCCCGGGTCCGGCCCGCCGTGACGGTCGAGCGAGCCGACCGGGACTGTCTCGATCGAGATGGGCAGGCGCCTGCGTGCTCGAAGGCGGTCGCGACATGCGTTCACGAGGATGCGCCCGAACCAGGCCTCGAACCGGTCCGGATCGCGCAGCTGATCGAACCGTCGCCACGCCGAGATCACGGCGTCGTGCGTCGCGTCCTCCGCGTCGCTCGGGTCGAGCAGAATGATCCGTGCCACCCGGTAGGCATGGTCGAGCGCCCGCCGATCCAGCAGCGCGTCAAACGTCCGGGAGCGACGCGCATCCGCCGGCTCGGGTAGGTCCATGTCGCTCACGATAGGGGTCAGCTGCGCACCCGTCATGTCCACCTGACGATCGGACCGGCGTGAAACGTTCACTCGCCCGACCGGGGACATGCACGGGCCAATCGACGCTTCAGGCGGCGGGCACCTCGACCGCCACCTCGGACGCCGACCCATCGCCCGCGCCGCGGACCCACCAGCTGGACTCGAGCCGCACGGTGTAGTGCGACAGGTAGCTGGTCGCGACCACGGCCGCCGCCATCGCCAGCAGCACCGGTCCGAGCTCGAGTGCGCGGAAGCCCACCAGCCCGGCGCCCCAGCCGACGATGACCCAGTGCGTGAAGTACATCGCGATGACTCGGTGGCTCCAGCCGTAGACGACGCCCAGGTGCCGGTCCACCCGGCCGTGCCGGGTGACCCAGTCACACAGCGCCAGCCAGAGCAGGATGATGCCGAAGATCGGCACCGCGAACGACAGCGGCTGGTGCCAGTACGTGTAGACGTCGAACCCCGGGCGCTGCACGAGGAGGAGCACGCCACCGATCACGAGCAGCACCAGCCCGATCTGGGCGCCGCGACGGAACGCGCCGGTCCGATCGGGGCTCCGGGCGATGACATCGCCGAACACGGCGCCGGCCAGGGCATACGCCAGCCACGGCACCACGGCGTAGTACACGTTCGGCGCACCGCCGATGAATGGCGTCAGCGGGCCGTCCAGCAGGGGAGTGCCGAACGTGATCCCTTTGACGAACGGCGCCACCAGCACGAGCGCGCCGGCCAGGACCAGCCAGGTCCAGCCGGGCCGGGATCGAGTGCGCAGGAGCGCGATGACGACCAGCGACAGGCCGATGACGTGGTGGAGATCGACCGTGGTCGCGAGCCACCACTGCGTGTACGGGGCAACCTGGGCGGCGGTGATGACGCCGGTGGCCTCCCCGAGCGTGGCCGGGATCACGCCCCGCAGGAAGTTGAGGACGTAGCCCAGGAAGACGAGCCACAGCCCACGGGCAACCAGGGGGCCGGCCGGGGCTCGCCGCGCGGCGCCCAGCGAGGCGCCCATGAGGAACACGAACACCGGGGCCGCGGTGGGCCCGGCGGCGTAGCTGATGGCCTCGCCGATCGGCGTGGTCCACGTTCCGGGGACACCCCAGTGCCACAGGATGTGCACGAGGATCATGAACAGCACCGCGAGGCCGGCCGCCAGGTCGAAGGCCCGGACCCGCTCCCGGGCGACGATCCCCGTGACGGCGTTCTGCTCGGCCGGCTGGGACGTCTCCATGGGCGCCAACTCTACCCGGGGCCACAACCGGCGGACGGCTGCGCCGCCGGCATTCGGCCAGGTCCGATGACACGAAGAAGGGCCGGCCCGAAGGCCGGCCCGTTGATGCGGGGTGGGGGGCTGTCAGCTCACGCGCCCGGGATTGCGGTGGGATTGCCCAGCACCGGGCACCGGAAGTCCGCCTGTGGATCGCGGGTGAGCGTAAGGTCGCCGCTCGCGGCGTACGACTCGAGCTGCGACCAGCTCGTGATCCGGACCGACGAGTCTCCCGTCGTCCATGTCGCGCGGTAGATGGCCCACCGGCCGCCGTGGTGGCCGATGAGGCCCGGGGCGAACTCGGCGACCCCGAACTGCGAATCAGCGGTGGAGTTGGTGAAGATCGCGAACGGGTCGGTCCCGGTGCCGTCCGGGACGTTGGCCTTGTTGCCGAACACGCGGTAGATCTGGTCGTTCGCGTACACGGCGCCGAAGTCGCGGCCCGCGGATACGGGTCCGGCGAATGCGGAGATCGCGAGCAGTCCCGCGGTGACGGCGAGCATCAAGCGCTTCATGGGTCCTCCATTCCTGGGGTTGTGCCGGCGTCTTGCCGATCCAGGAACCGGAGTCTCGGCTGGTGCGATGCCGGCTCGATGACGGGCCGTGACGCATCCGTGACGGCGTCGGGCGTCGCGCCATGCGGCGACTCACCGGGTGCATCAAGGGCGACCCTGGCCTGGCGGATCGGGGCCCACAGCAAGCTAATCGGGCTGCAAGCCCCAGCCTGGGGGCCGGCTTGATGCGCCATGTGCGTCAACGCGAACGAGGCAGGTCAAGGACGACTCGAACGAGGCGGGTCAAGGAGAACGCGAACGGGGCGGGCCGGCGAGAACGCCGACTATGGTGTGATGCCCGGCGCCACCGTTGCGTCGCCGCCGGCGATGCTCTCGAGCTTGCCGAGGCTCGTCCCGACGATGATCCTGCCGTCCACGATGGCCGGAGACCCGGGAACGCCGGTCACCCCGAAGCTCCAGATCTCGGTGTTGGTCGCGGCGTCGATGGCATGGACCTTGCGGTCGCCGCTTGTTGCGTAGAACACGCCGCCGACGTAGCCGCCGTCGGGCGTCGACGATGACCCGATCGGCAGTGGATCTCCCCGCAGTGCGCCGGTCGCCGCATCGAGCACGTAGAGCATCCCGTCGGCGCCCTCGGCGAACACCAGGCCATCGGCCACCGCGCCGATGAGCACGACATCGCCCGACGGCGCCCGGAACGGTGCCGGCCAGGACGGTGCGCCCGTCGCCGCATCGAACGCGTACACGGGCCGGCGGCGGCCGCGCTGCCCGGAATCGGGAGCGGCTGGCGCTCCGGGGAGGCATCGAGACTCGCCGCCGACCGCACCGTCAGGCCTGCAGATAG
>CAVYXU010000042.1:0-16374 GCA_963772565.1 uncultured Chloroflexia bacterium | reverse complement strand
GCACCCGTGCTCCGGCGGCTGGGGATCTAGGTGGCTGGTGTGAAACGCGCGTTCTGAGGGGCTGACGGGCAGGCGCGGGCGCGAACTGGCCGACAATCACGGGGCGCATGCATCGGCGCCTGTTCCGGGTGCCGATCGCCCTCTCGCCTGGGTGCGCCTGGGACCGCTGGACGCCCGCTCAGCCTGGCCGCACCGCCCAGGTCCCGCCGGATCGACTGACCCCGAGCCTGGCGAGCCGCGCCAGGTTGACGGCAGCGGCCAGGAGCGAGAAGTCGGCGCCCACCTTGAGCCGGCCCCGGACCCTCGCCCGTCATCCGCCGTGTCGGCGGCGCATGAGATGGGCGAGCTTGCGCTCGACCTTCGGTCGGGTGGCCCGGTAGTCGGCCAGCCAGGCGGGATCGCGACTGGCGAAACGGCCCGCAGCGAGATGCGCCTCGTGCGGGTTGATCTGGATCGTCCGGCCGCGCGGGGCGGTCGTGCAGCGCTCGGCGAGGGCACACGTGCGGCACGCCCGACCGAACTCGGCATACGACTCGCCACGGCCGCGGATCGGGACCGTCCGTCCCGCCGGGCAGGTGACCGTACCCGCGGCGAGGTCGATGGCGAAGTCGTCCTTGGTGAAGTGGCCGGGCACACCGGTCGCGGGCTGGACCTTGAGGCGGCTGACGGCACCAGCCTCGTCGAGCGCCTCGAGGGTCGGGCCCGTCCCGTACGCCGCGTCGCCGTACACGATCGGCGGAGCGGCCGGTGCGGTCGCCGCCAGCTCGTCGGCGAGCAGTGCTTGCACGACCGACGCGTCGCCCGCGTTGCCCGGCGTGACGGCGACCGCGGTGACGAGCTCGGCATCTGGGTCGAGCGCGACGTGGCCCTTGTACCCGTCGAAGCCGCGGGCTTCGGTCTTGTGGCCGTGGCGGGTGTCGGGATCGACCGTGCTGGTCACGCGGTCCGGGGCAACCCGGCGGGCGATCCGGATCTGTCCGTCGGGTCCCGGCTCGAGATCCTGGCCGAGCACGGTCGCGAGGAGCGCGGCGGCCTCGGCGAGGGGTGGTGCGAGCGGCTCCCCTTCGAGTACCTCCAGCACGGCCACCCCGTCACGGGCGAGGGCATCGACCAGGGCCGCCCGGGCGTCGGCGTCGTCCCAGTCGGCGGCGGGCTTGCCGCCGGAGCGGTAGTCGTCGTCGCGCCGGAGGACCGCCCGCAGGGCAGGCTCCCGCTCGCCCGATACCCCGAGCACGCTCCGGATCGCCGACCGGACGAGGGTGACCGTGTCCATGGTGGCGACCGCGTCGTACAGCGGGGTGGAGTCGAGCACCCGGAACAGGTCGGCCTGGCGGGGTGCGGATCCCTGCGACATCGGGTGTGCTCCTGGCGATCAGCTCGGGCAGCTCCTGCCGGGAAAATCGTAGCTGCGCCCGCGCTCTCCCGTCAGCCCGTCAGAACGCGCGTTTCACACCAGCCACCTAGGGGCTCGTCTCTCCCATTTCGCGACCTACGAGGCCGAGGACGCGGCCGGCGTCGGGCTCGGGCTCGGGCTTGGAGTCGCGGTGTGCGACGGGGTTGGCGAGGGCGAGGGCGAGGGCGGCGAGCTGGCCGTAGCCGACGAGGACGACGAAGGCGATGACGATGGCGGTGGCGATGACGAGCCGCTCGGCGCCGGGCTTCCCGTTGGTGAGGCCGATGGCGAGACGGATCCCGACGGCGAAGCGTCCACCGATGGCGACGGCTCGACCGACGGCGACGGCTCGACCGACGGCGACGGCGAGGGCGGCGGAACCGTCCCGAGCAGCGCCGCGATGTCGGCCTGGATCATCGTGATCTCGCCCGGTGTGAGCCAGGCGGGATAGCGTGATGGGACGATCCGCAGCTGCCTGACGGTCGCATGGGCGGCCTTGTCGAACAGCTCGACCAGGCTCGGCAGCGAGCTGCGGGGCAGGTCCGTCCAGGCGAACCCCTTGGCCGCGGAGAACAGGGCCGGCGCGTTGACGATGGTGGCCGGACCGATCTGCTTCCGGAGGGCGAGCAGGAACGTCTGCTGGCGGGCCATCCGTCCATAGTCGGAGTCCTGGTGCCGGCTGCGGGCGTACGCCAGCGCCGTCCGGCCGTCCATGTGCTGCTGGCCGGCCTTGATGTTGAGCACGATCGATCCCCAGACCGGGTCCGGGTAGTTGTCATCGTGGACGGGCGACGGCACGTTGATGTCGATCCCGCCCATCGCATCCACGACCTTGATCACGCCCCACAAATCCGCCACCAGTACGGCGTCGATGGGCCGTCCCGTGAGCTCGGACACGACGGACCGGACGGCTCCGATCCCCTTCACCGCGCCGGACCCCGGCCAGCGCGAGGGGTGGCCGGAGGTCGCCTCGACGTACAGCGCGTTGAGCAGGTTCGTGAAGCAGCCGCAGCTGACCGCGTCTCGCGCCGCGCCTGGAGGGAACGGAGCATTCACCAGGTTGCGCGGCAGCCCGATCATCGCGACCTTGCCCGTGGCCACGTCGATCTCGACCAGGAGCATGACGTCCATCCGCCGGCTCCAGCGATCGGTCCCGGCGTCCGATCCCAGGAGCAGCAGGTCGAACCGGCCGTCGTCGCCCCAGGGGATCGCCCCGGGGCGAGGCCAGGGGATGGACGCGTTGAGCGATGGCAGGGTCCCGATCCCGCTGGTGAACGGTCCGCTGGGCTTGGGGGTTTGAGCCGGTCCGGTTGCGGCGGCTGAAGGCTCGGTCGACGGCGATTCGCCGGGGCCGAGGTCCAGTGACGCGAACGGGTTGTCATCGGTCGCCGCGGTCGCGGTCGGCGTCGCGTCCACGGTGGGCGGCGGGTCGGTCGAATCATCGGGCTGCGAAGCGAACATCGAGTCGAGGAAGTTGCTGGTCGACGAGATGTACTGGCCGGCGATGGCCTGCGGCACGACCACGAACACGACCAGACCGACCGCGAGCGACCCTGCAACGAGCCGCGTCCGCTCCACCCGTCGGGCGGCGTCGACGCCCGCAAGGATCCGCCACGCGGCCAGCGCCACGTTGAGGACGAACAGGGCGGGAAGGACGCCGGGCGTGACCACGATCGCGAGCAGCCCGACGAACCCGCGCGTCGCCACGATGAACAGGACGCCCACCACCAGCAGGACGACGGGTGCCACGAACAGCGCCGCCATCCGGCGTCGACCCAGGTACAGGTGTCCCGCGCCGGGCACAATGAACCCAAGCAGGCCAGCGAGGGCGGCACGCATGCCGGAACTGTGATGCGGCGAGCACGGTCAGGTCAAATGCCCCCCGATCGCCGCCGATCCCAGCAATCACCGCGGCCAACGGCCAGAGGCATCAGGCCCGATCGGAAGGGATGCCGGGACGGTTCGCGCGCCTACAGGATCCCTCGGTCATGGAAGGCGGCCAGCGCGGCCGCACCCTCGCCGTACCGCGCCTGGGCCTGGTCCACGATCCGCTGGGCGAGCTCCGGCATCGTCGTTCCGGTCCAGCCCTGCTGCGCCCACAGGATGGCCGTGTCGGCATGGTCTGGCCCGATCGCAGCCCGCAGGTTCCACAGCGCGTGCGACCAGATCTGGCCGTCGTGGTGGACGCCACCATTCAGGTCATCCGGGTACATCAGGTTCGTGTCGAGACGGCGCAGGCAATGAACAGGCCCGGCGGTGTAGCTCGTCGAGTCCCATTCTGCGATGCAGGCCGGGTCAGGCTGGACGCCCGCGACGATCTCGCTCACGTCCGCCGCCCAGTAGTCGCCGAAGCCCTCGCCGATCGAGCCGGCCTCGACCGTGGCGTAGAACGTCGCCGACTCGCTGAAGTGGATCTGGTGTCCCAGCTCGTGGAGGATCACCTCGCCGTCCTCGGCATCGTCGACCCCGCCCTTGCCGAAGCGCATCTCGTCCTTCGGATGGTCCGTGGCAAACGAGTTGTCGACGCCCCACTGGTTGATCCGGACCCGCTGCTGGTCGTCGTTGATCCCCGGCCAGCCCGCCCTGACGCCGAACCCGAGGGACCGAATGTAGAGCTGCGATTGGGTCACCCAGTAGTACGCCATCACCTGCTCGAAGCGGTCGTCGTGGCGCGTGTAGTCGAACGTCCCGTCGGTCGAGAACGCGGGGTCTCCGGTCGAGCTGTAGATGACCGCCCACGTCCCGCGCAGGTACCCGGATCCATCGAGGTCCGTCAGCTGGACGCTCACCCGCTGGGCGTTGAGCGCGTCGTAGTCGGCATCCTTCTGGTCGGTGAGGGTGGTGTCGCCACTCGTCACGACCGGGTTGGGAAAGAACACCAGCGCCTCGGCCGTCGAGCCGATGTTCGATGGCTGGCGGGCGCTGGCGCCGGCCGGCATGAGCGCGAGGATCGACGCGGCCGCGACGACCACAAAGGACAACGAGGCGCGATGCGCCTGACGACGTGACACGGACACGCTCGATCTCCTCCAGGGGCTGGGGACCCGGCCCGACCCTAGACCCGGCCGTCGTGGCCGTCAATGGTGGGACGATCGAGGCGGTGCGTATCCGCACCGGGCACCGATCCAGGGGAGAGTGCGCAGCCACCGGAGCCTCGCCCAGCATCGGCGATCAGCATGGACTTGCACCTGCCGATGTTTCAGGGGAGGGACAAGAGCCCGAAGCTCGCTGGTGACCGCGGGCAGGTTGTTCCGGGCCGACGACCAAGCGGTGTAGCCTAGGTCTCCACTGCCGGGAGGCCGGGGCACATGTGCTTCCCGGGCGTGGAACCTGTCGGGGTGTGGCGCAACGGTGGCGCACGTGCTTTGGGAGCACGAGGATGTGGGTTCGAATCCCACCGCCCCGACCAACTCCCCTGAGAAGGATGCTGCTGCTCGTGATGGTTGCGCCGCCGATGTTGGTCCCGCGCGGAGCCCGAACTTGACCTATCTCGCGATCTCGATCGGCGCCGTCCTCGGTGCGAACCTCCGCTACATCCTCGGCGGCTGGATCGCCGAGCGATCGAGCGCCTCGTTTCCGTGGGCGACGCTCGTCATCAACGCCAGCGGATCGCTGATCATCGGGCTGGTCCTCACGCTCGTCACCGAGCGGATCGCCGCCCCGCCGTGGGTTCGACCCATGATCGCGATCGGGTTCCTCGGCTCGTACACCACGTTCTCGACGTTCTCGTGGGAGACGCTGGCACTCGCCCGGGACGGGGCGTGGCTCGCGGCCGGGACCAACGTCGCCCTGAGCATCGCAGCGTGCCTGGTGGGCGTGTATGCGGGCACGCTGCTCGGGCGGGCGATCTGATGGAGGCAGCCAGATGAAGGGCCAGGCGCGAGGGGTCCGAGTGCAGGTGTTCCTGGGCGAGAGCGAGCAGGAAGGCCATCGGCCGCGGTACCAGGCGCTGCTCGAGTACCTGCGACGCGAGGGTGCCGCCGGTGCGACGGTCACCCGCGGGATCGCCGGGTTCGGCGCCAACAGCAAGATCAAGACCTCGACGATCCTTCGTCTTTCGCTGGACCTGCCGGTCGTCCTGACCTGGATCGACGCCCCGGAGCGGGTCGAGCGTCTGCTCCCGGGTCTCCGAGGGCTGAGCGGCTCCGGGATCATCACGGTCGAGGACGTCGCGATCGCCGGCTACGGCGGCCGGCGTCTGGAGCAGCTCCGGTTCGACCTCCAGGTCCGCGACGTGATGCGTCGCGACGTGATCTCGGTGCGCGATGACGCGCAGGTGCGGGATGCGCTGCGTGCGCTCGTCGGCCGCGAGTTCCGGGCGCTGCCCGTGGTCGCTGGCGATGGCCGGCTGGTCGGGATCGTCGCGAATACCGACCTCCTGGCGTGGGGCATGCCGATGCGCATGGAGCTGCTGTCGGCGATGCCGGAGGACGCGCGTGCAGGCGTTGTCGACGCGTTGCCGGACAGCGTCGTCCGGGATGTCATGCGACCCGATCCGGCCACGCTTCCGCCGGATGCGTCACTGGCCCAGGCGACGCGGCGGATGGCCGAGCAGGGGCTCAAGCGGCTGCCGGTCGTCGACGGCGAAGGTCGGCTGATCGGGATCCTGTCGCGCGCCGACGTCCTTCACGCCGTCGCCGAAGCCTTTCCCCGTCTGGTGGCCGAGGCGCCCGCACACCCCGCCGCGCGAACGGCGGGCGACGTGATGCGCACCGATGCGCCGGTGGTCCGCGCCGACGCGATGCTTGACGAGGTCGTCGACGTGGTCGCATCCACGCGGCTCAACCGCGTCGTCGTCGTGGATGCGGATGGCCGGGTGGTCGGCGTGATCAGCGACGCCGACGTGCTGCGCTCGGTGGAGCCGGCGGCTCGGCCCGGGGTCCTGGGCGCGTTGATGCGGGCCGGTGGCGCCGCATCGGGGAGCGCGACGGCCGGCGATCTCATGCACGCCGATGCGCCGGTCGTGACCCGATCGACGACATTGGCCGAAGCAGCCCAGGAGATGGTCGTGCACGGTCGCAAGGTGCTCCCGGTCGTTGACGACGCGGGACACCTGCTCGGGGTCGTCGATCGCGCGGACCTCCTCCACGCAGCGTCGGGAGCGCTGGCCGACCTCGCCCGGCTCGACGTCGAGGAGACCGAGTGATCGTGATCGCCGCAGCGGTGGGCAACGCGGTCACGGGCGGGAGGGGACCGGCCATGGAACGTCCGGGACGTTCGGCACTGTGCCTGCGAGCCGCACCGGCCGGAGCCTGTGCCTCGTGACGACAACCATCGCGCGCCTCCGGCGCATCCACCCGGGCTGGGTCCTCGCGACCCTCGACGTCATCGGCCTGCTCATCGCGATCTACCTGTCGGTGGTCGAGCTCGGCGGCGGCGTTCCGTACTGCGGTCCGCTTCATGGTTGCGAGACCGTGGCGCAGAGCAAGTACGCCCGGATCGCCGGCGTCCCGGTGGCCGTCTACGGGGTGGCCCTGTCGCTGGTGCTGCTGGCGCTCGCGATCGCCTGGATCCGGTCCGATCGTCCCGGCCTGCTCGACGCCCACTACGGGCTGTCGCTGATCGGGGTGATCTTCGAGATCTACTTCCTGACCCTCCAGGTGTTCGTCATCCACGCGGTCTGCGTGTGGTGCACGACCTACGGGCTGACGCTGATCGCGCGGTTCCTGGTCGCGATGGTGATCTGGATCAGGCGCGGGAGGCTTGCCGCCCACCTCGGGCGATAGCGCGGGATCTGTGCGCCCGCGGGACACCGCGTGCCGTCACCCGATCCCGGGCGGCCCTGCCTCGATGCGGTCCCGAAGCCTGCCCTCGGAGGTGTCGTTCCAGTCGGCTTCGACCCACCAGGTGGCGCCGGCCTCCGCCTGGGCGCGCACGATCGCGGCCGCCGCGGCCGCGTCTGCGGCCGGGGTCACCCCGTCCACGACGATCTCGAATGGCCGGTCACGAAGCTCCGCCGGTCGTTCGCGATGCACCCACTCGACCACGTCCCGCAGCGTGTTCGGGTCGGTCATGGTGTCCTCGCCAGCCCGCGCCTGGACGACGATCCCGTCCCAGCGGACCGTCCGCTGCATCGAGCGCACATGCGGCCATACCCCGATCACCCAGACCGGGATCCGCGGCCGCTGGACCGGCGGGGGCTGGAGCGTCATCGGCCCGAAGCGGTAGTGCTCGCCCTCGAAGGCGAACGGCTCACCCGTGCCCAGCCCCTCGACGATCGCGAGCGTCTCGTCCAGGAGCTCGGCCCTCACCTTCGCACTCGTCGGCTCACCCACGTTGCCGAAGCCCATGTCGTCGCGGGCGCCGATCCCGACCGGCAGGACGAGGCGCCCATTCGAGAGGATGTCGATCGACGCGGCCTCCTTGGCCAGCTTCCAGGGGCGTCGCCGCGAGGGGGCGAAGACCATCGCGCCCAGCGTCACCCGGCTGGTCCGCATGGCCATCGCCGCGAGCGTGACCCACGGGTCGTACAGCGGTTCGTCACCGATCGCGATCGCGTCATAGGTGAACACGCCGTCCCAGCCCGCGGCTTCGGCCGCGGCAGCGTGCCCGGCGACGGCCCCGGGGTCTCCCGACGTCACGATGATCCCGTACTTCACGCGATGGATTGTGCCTGCTCGTGGGCGCGGCCGTCGCCGCGAGGATCCACGTGCCCGGCGTACCGCGCCCGGCCGATCGGGGGGCTTTGGCGACTCAGGCTGGGCGCCGGTAGGGAACGTCCGCGACGAGCACGTTGCGGACACCGAGGAGGGCGTTCCGGATCGGGCGGCCATTGCCGTGGTACAGCACCCGCTCCCACCAGCGCACCGGCACGTACTCCGGAATCAGGACGACCACGACCTCGTCGGCTGTCTGCGCGGCTCGCTCCTCGAGGAACCGGATGAGCGGTCGCACCAGCTCACGATACGGCGACTCGACGACGATCAAGGGCACGCCCGGGAGCTGCTCTGCGAACCGCAGCCGGAGCGCCTCGGCCCGAACGGGGTCATCGGTGACGTGGATGGCCTGGACGTCGCGCGACATCGTCCGTGCGAGCTTGAGGGCGTGCACGACATCGCGCGTGATGTCGGACACGGGCACGTACACGCGCTGGGGGCGTCGTGGCGTTCCCACCACGGCGCCGGTGCCGACCAGGACATCCCGCCGCCTGCGGCGGTAGATGCGATCGAGCGTCAGCATCGCGAGCACCAGGATCGGGATCACCACCACGATCAGCCAGGCGCCGAGCGCGAACTTGGCGATCGCGAAGATCACGGCGACGATCCCGGTGGCGATCGCGCCGGCGCCGTTGACCGCGACGCTCCGGCGCCAGCCGGGCTCACGGGTCCGGCGCCAGTGGATCACCATCCCGGCCTGGGACAGGGTGATCGATGTGAACACGCCAACCGCGTACAGCGGGATGAGCGCCTCCACGCGCCCGCCGAACGCGGCCAGGACTGCGATGGCGAGGATCGCCAGGGCGACGATCCCGGTGCTGAATGCAAGGCGCTCGCCGCGAAACGCAAAGCGGGCGGGCATCAGCCCATCGCGCGCAAGCAGTGACGACAGGCGCGGGAAGTCCGCGAACGCCGTGTTGGCCGCAAGCACGAGGATCCCCATGGTGGACAGCTGGAGCACGTAGTAGACCGGTCCGGTTCCGAACGTCGCTCGACCCAGCTGCGACACGATCGTCTCGTGCTCGTCGGGGGCCGCCCCGGCAATCAGCGCGAGGAGGCTGGTACCAAGGAACAGGGCAGCCACCAGGAACCCCATCGCCGTCAGCGTGCTCCGGGCGTTGCGCCATTCGGGCGCCCGAAATGCCGGGACCCCGTTGGAGACGGCCTCCACACCCGTGATCGCACTGCACCCGTCGGCGAAGGCGCGCATCAGCAGCAGCAGGCTGATCGGCTCCGCGGCGGCCACGATCGGGTTGGGGGCCGTCGCGTGCGGGATGTCGCCAAGGGCAACCCGCACCAGGCCGACAACGATGAGCGCCAGCATCGATGCCAGGAACACGTAGGTTGGCACGGCGAAGATCGTCGCGCTGTCACGCACGCCCCGTAGGTTGACGAGGGTCACCGCGGCGATGAGCAGCGAGGCCACCGGAACCTGGGCGTCGCCGATCAAGCCCGGGAACGCAGACGTGACCGCGGCCACGCCGGCGGCGACGCTCACGGAGACCGTTAGCACATAGTCCGTGAGCAGCGCACCGGCCGCGATGACTCCGGCCATCACGCCCAGATTCTCCCGCGCGACGATGTAGCTGCCGCCGCCACCCGGATACCCCCGAATCGTCTGCCGGTACGACACGACGATGATGCCGAGCACCGTGACGATCAGGGCGCTGATCGGCAGCGCGAGCCAGAAGCTGCTGCGCCCTGCGATGAGGAGCGTGAACAGGATCGCCTCCGTTGCGTAGGCGACCGAAGACAGGTTGTCGCTGGAGAAGACGGCCAGCGCCTTGATCTTCGACAGCCGCTCGCCGTGCTCCTCCCGCGTCGCCAGCGGTCGGCCCAGGGCGATCCGACGGGCACGGTCGAGACCTCGCTGCAGCGGGTGCCGGGACTCGATCGCGGCCGGCCGTGCAACCAGCATGCCCGGGGCAGTGCTGTGGAAGTAGGGAGAGCCGTTTCCGCGCACCCTCGCCCGGCGATCGCCTGGTCGCCGGCCACGGAGGAGATCCGGGCGATCGCCGGGGGCTCGCGCGGGCCCGGCGCGATGTGCTTCCGCGTCCCCGCCGGCCGTCACGTCCGGGGAGGACCTGCGGTCACGCGCGTTCGCCCGTCCGGGAGTCGATCGAGGTGGATCGCGACCCCGCGGATCTCCAGATTCTCGGGCAGCGAGGAGTCCACCGCGGCGTTTGCCAGCAGGACGCGCCGTGCCAGGCCGCGACGGATCAGCTCGGCAGCCGCCAGGAGCTGATGGTCGGCGATCGAGCGCTCCTGGCGCACGCGCGGCAGGAGCGGCAGTGCGCTGCCGTCGACCTCGAACATCGGCCGCGTCGACGGGCCGTCGTCCGCCCGCGGGCGGACATCATCCCGGACGACGATCGTGATCGACAGCGTTGCCGAGGCTGCACCGGCGCTGGCGTTGACACCAGCCACGTCGGGCGTGACGAACGCCGGCGCGTTGAGATCCATGTCCATGTCCACGCATCCAACGTATGCACCGTCTCCAAGGGAGGACGGCCGTCATGGACCTCGCGCCGCTCAACAGGCGCTCAAGAATCGGCCTCGCCGCCCCCGATCCGATACCCGACGCCCGGCTCGGCGACGATCAGCCCACTCGCTTCGCCGGATGGGTCGGCGGCGTCCAGCTTGCGCCGGAGACGGCTCACGTAGACGTGAACGTAGTGCGCCTCGTCGCTGTATGCGCTGCCCCACACCGCGCGCAGCAGGCGCCCGCGGGTCAGCAGGCGCCCGCGGAACGAGAGCATCGTCTTGAGCAGCTCGTACTCGCGAGGCGTGAGGTCGAGTGCACGCGCGTTGCAGGACACGATCCGTTTCGCGGGATCCAGCGTGAGAGGCCCCACCTTGACCAGCCCGGAAGCGTCGGCGTCAGGTCCGCCGGCTCGTCGCAGCAGTGCGGCGATCCGCGCCCGCAGCTCGGCGAGCCCGAACGGCTTGGTGACGTAGTCGTCGGCGCCCTGCTCGAGGGCGGCGACCTTGTCGCGCTCCTCGCCGCGGGCGGAGATGACGAGGATCGGGACGGTGGACTCGTGGCGAACGCGCCGGATCACGACCGCGCCGTCGGCGTCGGGGAGCCCGAGATCGAGCAGGATCACGTCCGCGCGCTCCGCCTCCCACGCTGCGAGGCCGTCGCGGGCGGTCGCCGCGGCCGACACCCTGAAGCCATGCTCGCGGAGGCTGGACGACGTGGCCTCCCGGACCGTGGCGTCGTCCTCGACGTACAGCAGGTGCGGGCCCGTGCTCACGTGGCGGTCCCATCGTCGGCGGGCAGCGGCATGGCCGGCAGGATCACGTGCATGGCGAGGCCACCGTTCGCGCCGCGCCGCGCCGACACTGTGCCACCCATGGCCTCCGTCAAGCCGCGGACGATCGACAGCCCGATGCCCATCCCGGCTCCAGCACGGCCCGGCCGGCCGGCTCGGTAGAAGCGATCGAACAGGTGCCGCGCCACGTCGGGATCGACGCCGGGACCCTCGTCCTCGACCACCAGCTCGATGCCGCCCGTCGCGTTCGCCCGCGCCCGGATTGCGAGCGCGGTCCCCGGTGGCGTGTGGCCGATCACGTTCTCGATGAGGTTGGCTACGCACTGGTCCATGAACACGGCGTCCCCGGCCAGCGGCGGCAGGTCATCGGGAATGCTCACCTCCAGCGGTCGATCGGCCAGCAACGGAGCCAGCCGCTCCAGGACCGGCCGCACGACGCCTTCGACATCGAGCGCCTCCAGGTTCGGCGTGATCGCGCCGGCCTGGATGCGGGACAGATCCAGCAGCCCTCCGACAAGCCGGTCCAGCCGCTGCGTCTCGGCCTCGATCACCGCAGCGGTCCCGCGAACGTCCTCGGGCGAGCGGATCTGCTCGGGGTCGAGCAGGGTTCCTGCGGCGGCCCGGATCCCTGCCAGCGGCGTTCGCAGGTCGTGGGATACGGAGTCGACAAGGGCGCTCTTGAGGGCGTCATCCCGCCGGGCGACCTCGGCCGCTACCGCCTGCTCGCGGAGCCGCTCGCGCCCGATCGCGAGCCCCAGCTGGTCGGCGGCCAGCGCAAGCAGGCGGGTCGCCGCCCGTGACGGGTCCGGACGGCCGGCGGAGCGCGTTGCCCACAGCGAACCGATCTGGCGCCCATCCGCCTCCAGGCGGATCCGGTACCGGTTGATCGTCGCGACGCGGCGATCCTCACCCCGCTGCCCCCCTCGCGGCGCATGCGTGCGACGCCAGGTCGGTTCCCCGCCGCCCGGAGCGAGCGACCGTACGAGCGCTGGGGCCGGCCCCGGATCGCCGTGGCCGGTGTCGGCGACGACCCGGTCCAGCCCACCGCTGTCGATCGCGCACCAGACCCGCTCCATCGAGGCATCGTCGAGAAGCCGGCGGACGACGATCGGGAGCGCGTCGTCAAGGGTCATCGTCGCGAGCGTCCGCGTGATCCCGTACAGCGCTGCCGCCTCCCGGGCACGGGTCTCGGCCTCGTCGGCTCGGTCGGCTCCGGCTCCGGCAAGGCGTCCAATGGCGACGGCCACGAACAGGAACAGGACCAGGTTGAGCCACTCCCGCGCGTTTGCCACGACCAGGGTGAAGCGCGGGTCGATGAACAGCAGGTTGTACAGCCCGAACGACGCCAGCGCGGTCGCGATCCCCGCTGCCGTGCGATACCGGGTCGCGACCACGACCACGACGACGAGATAGAGGGGCGCGCCGTCCAGGTCCCCGGCCGACCAACTTTCGACGACTCCCACGACGCCGGTGGCGATCGCCAGCAGCAGCGCGGCGAGCGCGGCGGCTCTGAGGGGCCGGTCGACGCGGCTCGGCGACAGTGACGGGATTCGCGACCGGGTAGCCACGGCCGCATCGTAGTCCGACGATGCGCTAGCGTGGGGGCATGATCCCCCGACGAACCGGCCGCCCCCTCGGGGTCGGCATCCAGCTGCCTGAGGTCGAGCGCGAGGTCCGGTGGCCCGAGCTGCGCGCGATCGCGCGGACGGCCGAACAGGCCGGCTTCGACTCGATCTGGGTCGGCGACCACCTGCTGTACCGCTACCCGACGGGCGAGACCCGCGGGCCGTGGGAAGCCTGGACCACGCTTGCGGGTCTGGCGGAGGCCACCGAGCGGATCACGATCGGGCCGCTCGTCGCGGCGAGCGCGTTCCACGCGCCGTTCATGCTGGCCAAGCTCGCCGCGACCGTGGACGAGATCTCGGGCGGGCGGCTGGTGCTCGGGCTCGGCGCCGGCTGGAACGCGACGGAGTTCGATGCGCTCGGTGCTCCGTTCGACCACCGGATCACCCGGTTCGAGGAGGCATTCACGATCGTTCGCACCCTGCTCGCCGCCGGGGCAATCGACTTCCGGGGGGAGTTCTTCGAGGCGCACGCCGCGGAGCTGCTCCCGCGTCCGCAGCGACCGGGCGGACCGCCGATCCTGATCGGGTCGAGCGGGCCGCGGATGCTCGCCGCGACGCTCCCGTACGTCCAGGCGTGGAACGCGTGGTACGCGGACACGGGCAACCGTCCCGAGGGCGTCGCGCCGCTGCGGGACCGCGTCGATGCGGCGGCTCGCGCCGCCGGCCGGGACCCGGCGGACATCGAGCGAACGGTCGCCGTCCAGCTCCGGATGGCCGGCGGGCATGGTCGCGTGATGGGCGATACGGATCCCCGCCAGGCGGTCCCGTCGCTCGAGGGTCCGCCGGACGTCATCGCACAGGCGTTGCGGGCCTATGCACGCGAGGGGATCGGCCACGTCCAGCTGGTCGTCGACCCGATCACGGAGACGTCGGTGGCGGCGCTGGCCCCGGTGCTCGAGGCCCTGGACGGCGGCTGACGACCACCACTGGCGGTGTCGCGGAGGGCGGATGGGGGGCTCGTCCACGCTCGAATGGCGTGCTAGCATCCCGCCCCAACCAGCGAATCCAGGACGGAGCGCGATCTCGCTCATGAGCCTCGAGACCACCAGCCCGCGCCAGCTCCAGGCTGCCAACCCGCGCGCATGAGCGAGGCAAGGGGACGCGCCGGCAACAGTCGCAATGGGGAGGTCTCCGACCTCGACAAGCGGATCATCGAGCACCTCCAGGAGGATGGACGGCGCCCGTTCACGCAGATCGCGGCCGATCTCGGGGTCTCCGAGGCTGCCGTGCGCGCCCGCACGAACCGCCTCATCGAGCGTGGGATCCTCCAGGTTGTCGGGGTCACGGATCCGCTCAAGCTCGGCTTCCAGCAGTGGGCGATGATCGGCGTCAAGTGCGAGGCGGCGCGCCTGATCGAGGTTGCCGAGGAGATCGCCGCGTTCCCGGAGACCGACTACGTGGTGGTCACGGCCGGGAGCTACGACATCCTCGTGGAGGCCGTTGCCGAGGACAACGAGGCGCTGCTCAGATTCCTGTCGGAGAAGCTGCGCAAGATCCCCGGCGTTCGCGAGACGGAGACGTTCGTGTACCTCCGGCTGATGAAGCAGAGCTACCAGTGGGGGACCCGCTAGGGGACTGCACGCGCTGATGGTCCGGCGAAGGCCGCGATCGTGCCCCGGCGACGGCGCGATAGCGGTCCGGCGGCGTCCGGCGCATCCCGGTGTAGGATCGGCCGGTGAGCGACGAACGACCCCGGCGGGGCCCTTCCACACGCGCCATTCGTGCTGCGTCGCGCGTGCCGGCTGTGACCCAGACGCCGACGGCGGTCCCGATCTACCAGACGGCGACCTTCTCGTCCGCCGATGCCGATGAGCTGGCCGCCGTCCTGACCGGCGAGCAGCCCGGCTACGCCTACAGCCGGATGGACAACCCGACCGTCACCGCGCTGGGCGATGCCATCGCCGAGCTCCACGGTGCGGAAGCCGGGATCGCGCTGGCCACCGGGATGGCGGCGATCCACGCCGCGTTCCTGTCGCTGCTCCGGGCCGGCGACCGGCTGCTGGTGGGCCAGGTCGGCTACGGCACGACTCGTTCCCAGGCCATCGCCGCGTTCGGGCGCCTGGGCGTCGATATCGGCTACGTCGATACCACGGACGTTGCGGCCGTCGAGGCGGCGCTCGCCTCGACCCCGACGCGCGTCCTCCACGTCGAGACGATCGCCAACCCAACCTGCGTCCTGGCCGATCTCCCTGCGCTCGCAAGGGCCGCCCACAGGCACGGCGCGCTGCTCACCGTGGACAACACGTTCGCGTCCCCGATCGTGTGCCGGCCGCTCGAGCGCGGGGCCGACCTGGTCATGGAGTCGGCGACCAAGTACCTCTCGGGTCACTCCGACGTGATGGCCGGCGCGGTCGTCGGGGCCGCCGAGCGGATCGCGCACGTCCGGTCGGCGCAGATCGACACCGGCGCTACGCTCGGCCCGTTTGCGGCGTTCCTCGTCCTGCGGGGAATCGCAACGATCGCCGTTCGGGTGGAGCGCCAGGCCGCAACCGCAGCGACGCTCGCCGCGTGGCTCGAGCGGCAGGTCGGCGTCTCGCGGGTGACCTACCCGGGCCTGCCGAGCCACCCGCAACGGGAGGTGGCAACCCGGATCCTCGACTCGGGCGGGGCGATGCTGTCGATCGAGCTGGCCGGCGGCCGGGAGGCGGGTCGAGCCTTCTTCGACGCCCTCACGATCCCCGAGCGGACGGCGAGCCTGGGCAGCGTCCACACGATGGTCGTCCATCCGCCGACATCATCACACCGCGCGCTGGACGCGGCGGCGCTCGCCGCCGCGGGGATCACCGAGGGGCTGCTGCGGATCTCGGTCGGCCTCGAGGACGAGGCGGACCTGCGCGCCGATTTCGACGCGGCGCTGGGCGCCGCACGTTCCGCCGGGGCCGGGGCGAGCGCCCGAGCCGTCACGCGCGCCTAGGAGGGCCGGCCGATCGCCACCATCGCGGCCCGCCGCCCGACCGCCCGACCGGTCCCGGGGGTGCTGGCCCGGATCGCCGACGGCCTGTGGGGGCTGCTGACGTCCGTCAACTTCGCGGTCCTCCAGATCACCGTGCTCGCGCTGTTCGCGGTGGTCGGCATGACGCTGCGCCAGCTGCCGGGGTTCGCGTTCCGCTCGCCGACCGACTACGCCAACGAGATGGCCCGCCTCCACGGCATCTACGACCCCACGCTCGGAACCGGCGTGGTGGACGCGCTCGAGCGCCTCCAGCTGTTCCAGGTGTTCAGCTCCGTCTGGTTCAGCATCGGGCTGGTCGTGCTGATCATCTCGATCGTGGCGTGCACGATCGACCGCACGCCACGACTGTGGCGACAGAGCGCAGACATCCGCGTCGTCCAGCCCGAGCCGTTCTATGACCCGGCCCTGCCCGACCGTGCGGTGGTGACCGGGATGGCAACGCCCGCGGTCGCCGATGCGCTTCGGCGTCGCC
>CAVYXU010000041.1:0-11976 GCA_963772565.1 uncultured Chloroflexia bacterium | reverse complement strand
ACGGACGGGCGGCGGGCGAGTGATCGGCCGGCTGCTGGAGGTGCCGACGCCCGAGACCGGAACCCGGCGCGAGCGGGTCGCCGCCCTGACCGCCGCGATCGCAACCGCGTTCGAGTCGTTGCTGGCGGACGGCCCCGAACAATGGTGGGGCGCCTTCCACCCGATCTGGCCGGATCTCGTGCCCGTGGGTCGAGGGGCCCGGGACGCGACCGCGGAGCGCCCCGGAAGCGGCACCGCACCGGAGGCGCGAGGATGACGAGCGAAACACAGGCGCGACCGGGCCGCGCAGACCTGCACATCCACACGATGGCGTCCGACGGCACGGCGTCCGTCGGGGAGATCCTCGACCACGTGGAGCGGGTCGGGCTGCTCGACATCATCGCGATCGCCGACCACGAGCGGATCGACGCGGCCCTCGCGGCTCGCCGCATGGCCGAGGACCGCGGGCTCGGCTTCTCGGTCGTGGTCGGCGAGGAGATCTCGACCCGGGGCGGACATCTCCTGGCGCTGTTCCTCGAGCGGCGAGTGCCACCGCTCCGCGCGCTCAAGTGGTCGATCGAGGCCGTCCACGACCAGGGTGGCCTGGCGATCCCCGCGCATCCGCTGGTGCCGTACCCGCTGTGCGCCCAGGGCTTCCTGCTCCGCCGCCTGCTGGCGAGCGACAACCCGGCGGCACGTCCCGACACCATCGAGACCTTCAATCCCACGGCCCTCGGACGCTACCGGCATGACCGCGTGGTCGAGTTCGCGGCCGAGCACGGGCTCGCCCAGATGGGCAACAGCGACGCCCATGCCACCGAGCACATCGGCACTGGGTGGACGTCGTTCCCGGGCAGGACGCCGGAGGACGTGCGCGCCGCGATCCTCGCCCGGACCAGCCGTCACCACGGTGACTTCCACGGCACCGTCGGCCAGATGGGAACGTTTGCCGAGCAGCTCCGGAAGTACGGGCGCGATGCCCGCGCGGAGCTGGGCGGTCGCCTGCGACGGGACGGGACCGGCCGGAATCACGGCTATCCGGGTGGCAATCTCCGGCCGCCCCGATACGAGCCGGATGAGGTGTCGCGATCATGAAGATCGGGCTCGTCTCGCCCTACGTCTACCCCCTGCCCGGCGGCGTGACGCAGCACGTTCGGTACCTCTACGAGAACCTGCGCCTGCGCGGCCACGACGTCCGGATCCTGACCTCGTCCCACGGCCTCCAGCGCGCGTCCGAAGGGGACGTGATCCGCCTGGGCAAGGGATTCTCGGTTCCTGCGAACGGGTCGGTCGGCACGATCACCCTGTCGCCCCGGTATATCTCCCAGGTCCGGGACGTCCTGGAACGCGAGCGCTTCGACGTGCTCCACTTCCACGAGCCATTCGTGCCGTTCCTGTCCCTCGTCCTGCTGCGCGAGTCCCGGAGCGTGAACGTGGCGACGTTCCATGCCTACGGGGGATGGTCGCCGGCATACGAGTTCGGCAGCCGAGCGCTGCGCGGCTATGCAGGGCGTCTCCACGGCCGGATCGCGGTGTCCGCCGCCGCACGGCATTTCATCGATCGCTACTTCCCCGGCGACTACAAGGTCATCCCCAACGGAGTGGATATCGACCGGTTCCGGCGGGCGGTCCCGCTGGCGCGCTGGCAGGACGGAACTCGGAACATTCTGTTCGTCGGACGGTTCGAGCCGCGCAAGGGCGTGCTGGACATGCTCAAGGCGTACCGGATCCTGCGCAAGACGGGGTGCGACTGCCGGCTGCTCCTGGTCGGCGGCGGGCCGCAGGAGCGCGAGGCACGACGCTACGTGGCGACGCGCCGCTTGCGGGGGGTCGAGTTCCTGGGTCGCGTCTCGGACGACGAGCGGGACCAGCTGTTCCGGACCGCCGATGTCTACGTCTCACCCGCCACCGGCCGCGAATTGTTCGGGATCGTCCTCCTCGAGGCGATGGCGGCCGGTGCGCCGATCGTCGCCTCCGACATCCACGGCTACAAGGGCGTGGTCCGGCGCGGTCGGGAGGCCCTGCTCGTTGCCCCCCGCACGCCCAAGCAGATCGCGCTGTCGGTCGGACGCCTGCTACGCGATCCGGAGCTCGCCCGCGCGATGTCCGAGGCCGGCGTGCTGCGCGCCGAGGAGTTCAGCTGGCCGCGGGTGACCGCGAAGGTCGACGACTACTACGGCTTCGTGATCCGGCGGCTCGCTGCGGCCGGCTCGCTCCCGGCGCACTTCTCGGCCGACGTTCCAGCCTCGCCGCGCACCGCCGGACCCGAACAGCCCGAGGGCGCGATCGGCATCGCGGTTGAGGGGGCCGAGCCCGCCTGAGGGGACACGCGGCCGGGTGGCCCGTGTTCAGCCGGCTCGGGGTTCAGCCGGCTCCGGACTCGGGACCCGGGCCCTCGGGCTCGGTGGCCGGGCCGTCGGGCCTCGGGCCGCTGGGAGCCTGCCCACCGGCGCCCCCATCTGCAGCCTCCTCACCCAGCGCCTGCCGCCACGCCCACGCCGAGTAGGCGACCACCACCGACGCGATCGCGATGAACGCCAGGAGCAGAACGAATTGCGGGTCCGCGAACGAGATCGATCCGCTGCGGTCGATGGTGTTGACCGAGAACTGGAACGCGTACAGGTATGTCGGCAGGATCCCCTGGTATGCGTTGACCAGGGTGGCCGGCAGCGGCAGCGCCGAGATGTTCGGGTACAGGATCACGAACCAGATCGCGGCCGCCGAGACCAGCCCGATCACGAACCTGCGCGCGTCCCGGGCCGTGACGACCTGCGCCGCGACAAGCGCCAGCGGGATGGCGATCACGAGGGCGATGAGCTCGGGCACGATCCCCGGGAAGCTGAGCAGCGGATCGGTCGACGGGAGCGCTCGCGACAGGGCCAGCAGGGCGCCACCGACGACGGCGGTCGCCAACAGCGGCACGAGGTCGCGGCCGTCAAGCGGACGCCCGTCCGCACGCGGCCGCCCGAGATCGATGAGCTGCCTGACCAGGACGACCAGGGTCACGATCACGATGATCGCCATGGCTGCGGCCGCCGGGGTGACGACCAGGTTGCCCGGGTTCCCGTGGCACGCGGCCGAGCCCTCGTTGACGGAGTCGACGCCCGCAAACGCGCACAGCGGCAGGCGCAGGAGCCACAGGATCACCGGGCCCAGAAGCGCGAGGGCCGCCGCGATCCGCGCCAGCAGCCAAGTGCGCCGCGACGCCCCGTGCCACACCTCGGCGACCAGGTACGCCAGGGCCATGATCACGAACGGCAGGCTCGTGTAGTAGTGGTACTCGAACGCGGCCCGATCGATCCGCGCCCAGGAGACCCACTGACACAGGAACCCGATCACGATCAGGCCGAGGGCCAGGCTCTGGCGGCGGAAGGCCTGGTAGGCGACGAACAGGAGCGCTGGGACGCCCAGCCACCAGATGACGACGTTGCCGGCGTCGTAGATCGACGCCGCCGTCGATTTGGCGAACCCGCCCTGGTAGAACCACACCGGCTTGAGGTTGAGCGGCCAGGCCCACCACGGCGAGCTCGCCGGGTGGGCCGCGGTCAGGTTGTTGTGATAGCGATACATCTCGCCGGTGAGGTCCAGCAGGGTCTGGCCGGTGTGTCCGGGCGGCCAGCCCGTGACGATCTGGTGACCCTCGATCGCAGCCCACGGCAGGTACGAGATCACGTAGACCACGATCGGGACCACGAGCAGCGAGCCGAGCATCCAGACGATCGGGAGCCCGAGCCCCGAGCCCAGGCGCAGCCAGCCCTCCGCGGGCGGGGAAGCGGGCGGGATCCCGGCGATCGCCCCGGTCGCCGGCGATGGCGCCATCGGGCCGAAGCCGAGCCGCCCGGCCAGCTGGAACGCCCCGTAGACGACAAGTCCCGAGACGACCAGGACGAACGCGGCCGAGATGGGCGTCACGAGCACCGGACCCACGGCAATCGCCGAATTGGCCCGCCCCAGCGCAATGGCTGCGAGGGCCACCAGGATGCCCACCATCGGGGGGCCGCCCACCGCGAGCCGGATCTCGTCGTCCGACCACGCGATCGGGTGGTACACGCTGATCGCGACCGTGCCCAGGGTGAGGGCGATCATGATCAGCACGAAGGTGATGTCCCCGCTCGCCCCACTCCCGGTCGGCACGGCGAGCGCCATCCAGCCGAGCACACCGGTGAGCCCGATCAGTCCGAGGATCAGCACCAGCCGGCCGAGTGCGGAGCGGGCGAGGACCAGGATCCCCAGGGCCCCGATGGCGTAGGCGGCAACCCACTTCGAGGCCAGCGCGAGGCCGAGCAGGACGCCGATCGCCGGCATGGCGGCCCAGAACGGCCATCGCCGCCGCGCCGGTTGGAGCCACAGCCAGGCGAACAGCACGTACGCAGCGAGGATGAAGAACCCCACGTACACGTCGTTCATCGCGATCCGGCTCTGGACGAAGAACATCCCATCGAGGACCGCGAACAGACCGACGAGCACGCCGACCTCGCGGCGCCGGAACAGCACTCGCGTGAGGAGGAACAGCAGGCCCGCGGACAGGGCGCCGAGGATGACGCCCGGCAGCCGCCAGGAGAAGGCGTAGTCGTCGACGTTGAGCGATCCGGTCGCGCCGTCCGCGGCGAACACGAGGATCGCGCCGTGGCTGTCGGTCGGGTAGTCCTTGTTGCTGTCGAGGGCCCAGGCGACCGGGACGAACGGGAGCCGGTGGTCGGCGAACACGGTCTTGCCGTGCGGCTCGATCACGTACACCGTTGGGCTGGTGCCGTCTGGCGCCACCCCGAGCGCCTCCACCAGCCCGGACGTCTCGTCGTAGACGATCCGGGAGACGGCTCCCGGCATCTGCATCGTGGCGGTCATGCGCGGGCCGTCCTTGGCCGAGTCACCGGACATCGCGATGATCGCGACCTGCGGCTCACCGGTCGCCGCATCGGAGGTCGTCGCATACAACTGCGTGCCGTCTTCGACGCCACTGACGAACGCGACGGAGGTCGCCGGTCCGTCGAGGGCGATCGCCGCGGCCGAGGTGCCGCGGGCGGTCACCAGGTCCACGCCACCCGCGTCGGCCACCGCGAGCACCGGCACCTTGTCGATCCGGATCCCGGCGAGGCGGCCGTCGTCGATGGCGGCCTGGAGGCTCGCCCGGGCGTCGGCCGTCAGGGTCCCGGGCAGGACGACGGTGTCGGCGTCCGCCTGCGCAAGGCCGGGCGCGTAGTCGGATGGGTCGCCGCCCAGGAGGCTCGCCAGCTCGGCGGCCTCGGCCGTCGCATCGGTGACGTCGGCCGGCGTGGCCACGACGGCGTCGCTCTGGCCGGCGGCGAGCATGTCCGAGGCGCCGGGCAGGTTGACCCGGCCGTTTTCGGTTCCCGTGCCGGCGTCGACGACGGCGACGGTGTCGCCGGGCAGCAGCGCGGCGATGGCCTGGCCGGCGTCGAACGCGGCGATGCGACGGATCGGGCCGTCGAGCGTGGCGATCGGCACGAGTGACACTGGCGGAGACGCGGCGTCGAACCCGCCGATGTCATCGAGCGACTGCGCATCGAGCGTCAGGATCTGGCCCGTGTCCGTGCCCACCAGCAGCTGGAGGCTGTCGGGATCGAAGGCGACGGCGGAAGCGCCGGGCACCGACCAGCGCGCGGCAACCACGCGCGTCCGCAGGTCGTAGCCGACCAGCTCATCCCCGGTGACGACCCATACCCGGTCGCCGGCGCGAGCGCCGGTCGCGAGGAGATCGGGCCGCATCGGCTCGATGGCGGCATCGCGCACCTTGACGTCGAGCTGGCTCGTGGCGTCCACGTCGTGACCAGCGAACAGCACGATCCCCGCCGCGATCGCGTACTTCGCGAGATGCGGGTGTGTCCATTCGTAGATCGGGTGGGAGATCCCATAGCGCCAGTCCTGGAGAAACTCGGCGGCCGTGCGCGCGTGGTAGACCTCGTCGAAGTGCATCCGCGCGGGCTCTGCGAGCCGGAACATGCGCAGGCCCATGGCCGCTGCCACGATCACGACCAGGATCCAGAGGTCCAGCCGATCGAGCCGGCCGCGGCCTTCGTGGGCGAGCCGCTTCGACCGGTCTGGGCGGACGGGCGTCTCGTTGACGCGCGCCCGGAACCAGCCGACCAGGCCCAGGTCGGACAGGGATGGGCGGTCGTACCAGGCCGGCAGCCGGCGCCGCGGCGGGGACTGGTCCGTGACGACGACCGGCGCGGGATCGAAGGCGCCATCGGCCGCAGCGATGCGTGACGTGGCGGCCGGCTGCGACGGGGCCGGAGCGATCGCGACCGGCTGTGCGGAGGCTGCCGGGTACCCCAGAACCGCGGGCAGCGGGACCGGGCCGGGCGGGGCTGCCGGCGCGGGGACCGGGACCGGCACCTCGTCGTCGATCGATCCGCGGACACGCTCCGCCGCGAGCCTCCGCCTCGCGGCGGGCCGCAGCTGCGCGATGCCCCACAGCAGTACGGCGGTGTGCATCGCCGCGATGATCGCCACGCCCCAGAACGAGCGCACGGCCTCGCCGATGCCCAGCCAGTCGGCGATCCCGGGGTTGCCCGGGTACACCGTGGTGAGCACGACGTACATATTGAGGAATGTCGCGACCCCGGCCACCGCGTAGGCGATCCGCCAGCGCCACGAGAACGCGATCAGGATGCCCGCGAGACCGAACAGCGGGAACAGGTATCGCTCGTGCACCCGGGTCGGCACCGCGAAGAACGCCAGCGCGAGCACGGAGACGCCGACGAGGATCGTCAGCCGGTCGGGGCGCCGCGCAACGAGGTACGAGGTCACCCCGATGATCGCCAGGAGCAGCAGGGCCCCGACCAGGGCCGCGGGCAGCCCGCCGATCTGCGCCCACGCGGCGGCATCGGGAACCGGCGCATCGGGGATCCACTGCGTCGATCCGGACGAGGCCAGACTCACGCCGTCGACCGGGAACAGCGCCCAGGCGTTGTACGCGTTCACGGTCACGAACGAGTAGGTGGCGGCGGTGCTCAGGACGAGGCGAACCAGCGCCGAGTCCACGAACGGTGCGGTGGTGCTGAACGAGACCACCGACAATCCGAACGGCGCCGACACCAGGACCGCGGTCAGGAAGCCGGCCACAGCGGTGGTGAGGATCCGGACCGGGCCCGTCGTCCGTCGCTCCCAGGCGGTGCCCGACGGCGCCGGCGGCTCGTCATCGCCCCATCCACCGGCCGGCCAGACGGCGCGGCGGATCACGACCAGCGCGACGATCGGGACGAGGATGCCCAGCTGCGGCTTGATCAGGGCGGCGACCACGGCGAGGATGGCCGACCGCTCGCTGCGGCCCTTCCACAGCTCGCGGACGGCCAGCAGCAGGAACACCGTGCCGAAGGAGTCGACCTGGCCCCAGATCGTGGAGTCGAACCAGGTGATGGGGTTGAAGATCACGATCGCGCCCGCGATCGTGGCTCGCCGCTCGGTCGTCCCGAGGTCGAGCGCCATCCGGTAGACGACCAGGCCCAGCGCGATGTCGGTCACGATCGCCGGCATCTTGATCAGGTCGCCGACGCCACCCACCAGGCCGCCGATGACGCCGACCAGCCACAGCGCGTACAGGTACCCGGGGGTGTAGTCCGCGAAGAACCCTCGATCGTAGAACCCGAACGGTCCCAGCTGGCCGAGGTTGGAGGCCCAGTAGCGGAACAGCTTCAGGTCGGAGTCGAAGCCCGATCCGCGGAGTCCTTCGAGGCCGTATGCCATGATCAACCGGAAGACGAGCCCGATCGCCATCACGATCAGGATCTGCCGGCCGATACCTCGCCACGAGGTGCGGGCCGCGCGCATGTTCCGGTCGGGCGCGCCCGAACCCGAACCGGTCACGGGGAGCCTCCTACACAAGCGTTGAAGGTGAAGCGGAGTATAGCCGAGGGTCGCGTCACGACCCCCTCGCCGGACACTCATGGTCTCAACCCCGCGACGATCGTCGTCGGGGTGTTCATCGTGCTCGCCGCGCTGGCGCTCTACGGGATCTCGAACCCGGTCCACCTGAACCAGTACAACCACTTCGTGTGGCAGGCGGACGCCTTCCTGCACGGGCGTGACTGGTTTGCGTACCCGGTCCCCGACGGTACCGGACAGCCGGGCAACTGGTACTTCCAGGACGTCTACCCGCTGACCGACGCGAGCGGCCTGCCCGACGGGCGCGCGCTGCTCCCGTTTCCGCCGCTCCCGGCCCTGGTGCTGGTTCCGTTCGTATGGCTGTTCGGCCTGTTCGCGGACCAGGAGGGTGTCGGGATCCTGCTGGCGGCGGCTGGGGTCGGAATCACCTACTGGATGCTCGGCCGGCTGCCGATCCGGACATCGGTCCGGATCCTGACGACTGTCCTGTTCGCGACCGGCACCGTCTGGTGGTGGTCGGCCGCGGTCGGCAGCACCTGGTACTTCGCCCATCTCGTCGCGGTCGACATCGCCCTGCTTGCGGTGGGTGTCTCCCTGGGCGCGGACCGGCTGGCGTGCACCGAGGACCCGTGGGACGAGGCGGACCGCGAGGCGGACCGGCTGGAGCTGGCGGGAGCGCCGGGCCGGAGCCGCACAGGCGAGCTTGTCGACGGGATCTGGCCGCTGGACCGGTCCCAGGTCATCGCCGGGTTCCTGCTCGGGCTGGCGGCGACGGCCCGCCTCCCGCTCGTGTTCGCAGCGCCCTGGCTGATGATGGTTGGTGGTGGTGGATCGTGGCCCCGTCGCACGGCCTCAGCCGCCGTCGGCGGCGCCGGGCCGATCGCCGTCCTGCTGCTGTACACGTTCCTGACCACCGGATCGTTGATCCACCCCGGCTACGACTACCAGTACCAGCTCGAGGCGAACGGCTATCCCGCGCTGGGCTACCATCCGGACTGGGCCGTCGAGGACGTCCGCTACATCCCGCAGAACCTCGGGATCATGTTCGGGGCCTTGCCCGTGATCGCGCCCGATCTCAAGCCCGACACCCTCGGGTTCGGTGCCCCACACCCCCTGTGCACGACCCCGGAAGCGCAGCGCTCGCTGTTCGACCGCGAGTGCCCGATCGCGCTGCCGATCGACATCGGAACCAGCATCATCATCAGCGCGCCCGGCCTGTTCCTCGCCCTGTTCGCGCTGCGATCGCGACCACTCGCCCGGCTGACCCTGGGCGCCAGCGTCGCGGTGGTCGCGATCGCGCTATTCAACCTGGCGCACTTCAGCCAGGGCTGGGTCCAGTGGGGCTATCGCTTCTCCCTCGACTTCATCCCGTTCCTGCTGCCCCTCGTGGCGCTGGGTGCCGCGCGCCTCGATGGCCGGCCGCGGATGACCGCGTTCGTGCTCGTGGTTGCCGGCGCGGCGATCAACCTGTGGGGCGTCACCTGGGGCCAGCTCCTTGGCTGGTAGCCATTTCGCCGGCCGCCTGCGCGCGGTCGACCGGACGACGCTGGCGGCTGCCCTGACCGGGATCGCGGCCGCGGCGGTCATCCGCACGACGATGCTGCCCACGATCGGTGCCTGGGACACGGGTGAGGCGCAGGTCGTGCTGCCGACGCTGGGCACGATGCATCCGACCGGGTTTCCGGCCTTCGTCGTCCTCGGCTGGCTGTTCTCGATCGTGTTCCAGCCGTTGGGCAGCCCTGCGTTCCTGATGAACCTGATGGCGGTCGTGCTGGTGGGTGCGGCGACCGGCGGTGTGGTCTTCGTGGTCCGGCGCCTCGGCGCGCCACTGCCCGTCGCGGTCGCGATCGCGGCCGGGTTTGCCCTGACGCCGCTGGTCTGGGGCATCGGGACTGCCGTTGACGTCCACGCGCTGCATCTCGCGCTGGTCGTCGCGGTCGTGCTGGGCCTGATCCGCTGGGCAACGCTGGTCGATCGCTGGCGGGCCAGCCCGGGCGACGACTCGCTTCGGCGCCGGGCGGATCGCGCGATCGTCGTCACCGCAGCGGTGTTCGGCCTGGCACTGGCGAACCACGGTCTCGCCGCGCTGCTCATCCCGCCAATCGGTCTGTACGTCCTCGTCGTCGACCGGCAGGTCCTGGGACGCCCCGGACTGATCGTCGCGGCCCTGGGGGCCTGCCTGGGCGTTGCAGCGCTGTTCTACCTCGAGCTCCCGCTCCGGGCGGGCATCCTGCGGGCGCCGCTCGTGTACGGCCATCCCGAGACGTGGAACGGCTTCTGGGAGATCGTCCTGGCCCGGCAGTTCCAGGCCGACGTCGTCGGACCCCTGGGCGACCCGCTGGGGAGGGGGCGGGCGCTGCTGGACATCGCGTCCACCCAGCTCGGGCCGCTGGTCGCGCTGCTCCCGTTCGGGATCCTGGCGACCGCGATCCGCCGGCCCCGATACGCGCTGCTCTCGATCACCGCGACCGCGATCACCTGCTTCTTCGCCGCCTCCTACGTCAACGCCCGGATCGACCGCTACTACCTGGTGCCCGTGTTCTTCGCGTGGACCTGGATCGGGGTGCTCGCCGATACCGTCATGAGACGTCTGCTGGGCTCACCCGGCCGGGACGCCGGTGTCGCCGGGGAGCACCCTGGCGACGATGTGCCGGCGCCGCCGACCATCCCTGGCCGTCCGAGGCCGGAGGCGGTGCTCGCCATCGCGATGGCGGTGGCGCTGCTGGTGCCGACGCTCACCGCACTGTCGACCCGCTGGCACGCCCTCGATCGGTCGCGCGAGACCTGGGTCGAGTCGTGGCTCGACCAGGCCTTCGCCGCACTCAAGCCGGATGCGGTGGTGGTCTCGTGGTGGTCGTACTCGACCCCCCTGTGGTACGGCCAGCTGGTCGAGGGCCGGAGGCCCGACGTCTGGGTGGTCGACGACCGGACCCGTCTGGACCTGAACCTCGGGGAGATCGACGACGTGATCGACGCCAACCTCGGACGGCGCCCCGTGTACGTCATG
Organism: uncultured Chloroflexia bacterium; assembly: GCA_963772565.1. Lineage (GTDB taxonomy): Bacteria > Chloroflexota > Limnocylindria > Limnocylindrales > CSP1-4 > CAIXZV01. The sequence goes on along the minus strand of CAVYXU010000041.1, from coordinate 1,145 downwards.
CGCGTGACAGAATTGGACGTGCAGGATCTCGCCAGACGCTACGCGATCGAGCCCGTCGGTCGCCCCGGCAACCTGTATCGCGTGACGGGCCGACTGGAGACCAGCTCGTGACGACGCCCGGCGAAACCCCCACGGAGGCGGCACCCGGAAGGGTGCCCCGCCTCTCGTACTTCTTTCCGGCCCACAACGAGGAGGCCAACCTCGAGGGCCTGGTCGAGGAGGCGCTCCAGGCGCTGCCCTTGCTGGCCGAGACATTCGAGATCATCGCCGTCGACGACGGCTCTCGCGATCGGACCGCCGAGATCGCCGACCGCCTGGCCGCCGCTCACCCGGATGTCGTGCGCATCGTCCACCACCCGGTCAACCGAGGCTATGGCGCCGCGCTCAGGTCGGGGTTCGAGGCGGCGCGCTACGAGCTCCTCGCGTTCACCGACGGCGATCGCCAGTTCCGGGTCGCCGACCTGGGGCTGCTCACCACCCGCCTCACCGAGCCGGACGCTCCGGACGTCGTCGTCGGCTACCGGATCCGGCGGGCGGACCCCATGATCCGGATCGTCTATGCCCGGAGCTACAAGCTCGCCAACCGGATCTTCTTCGGCCTCCGGGTCCGCGATGTGGACTGCGCGGCCAAGCTGTTCCGGCGATCGGCGCTCGACAACGTCCGGGTTGAATCCGGCGGCGCCTTCTTCTCGGCGGAGCTGCTGATCAAGGTCATTCTCGCGCGCCGGTCGATCGCGGAGGTCGGTGTGCCTCACTTCTCCCGCACGGCCGGGTCGCCGACCGGTGCGAGGCCAGCGGTGATCTGGCGGGCCGTGAAGGACTTCTGGAGCCTCAGGCTCCGGCTGTGGGCCAATCGCGAGCGAGCGCTGCGCCGGGGTCGCCCCATCCTCGGCGGCTGACCGACCAGGGCGTCGATGCCCCGGGCCCGCCTCAGCTGGACGGGCCGGCTCCGCCGCGCTGATCACCCTCGGCGTCGAGCGAGTTCACGAACTCGCGGAAGATGTCCAGCCGCGTGGGATCGATCTTCTCGCCAGTGGCCTCGAGCGCAGCCGCGCCGCGCAACGCGGGTCCCTTCTCGGACCCACCCTCATCCGCGTCGCCGGACGAGTCGGCGCCGAGCGCGGCCTGATCGAGCACGGCTTCAG